>JAFROL010000018.1 GCA_017429685.1 Bacteroidales bacterium
GATGACTTTTACAGTAAACGGATTTGAAATCGCCATTTTGATGCATGTTTGTTTTCAATTGCATAAATAATTGATTCACATATGGTATATTTTGACATTTTACCAAATTCGAGATTTCGGTTTTTTAAGTGGACACTAGTGAAATGGAATAGAAAACTAAAAATGTTAAAGATATGTATATCGAAAAAATAAAGCTACACAACTACAGACGTTTCAAGGACTTAGAAGTTCCCTTTAAAAAGGGTCGAAACATATTAGTTGGGGATAATGAATCGGGCAAGTCTTCAATTTTAGAAGCCATTGATTTAACGGCAAGAGGAAGTCGACATAGAGTAGAAGACATTGGAATAGAAGCTCTTCTTAATGTGGAGGAGGTTAAGATTTTTATGGCAGGAGACAGAAAACTGGATGGTCTTCCTAATATGTATGTAGAGTTGTATCTTAGTGATATTATAGAGGAAGGACTTGATGGAATATGTAATAGTAATGGTAACAAAGCATACGGGATAAGAATGACTATTGAGCCAAATGATTCTTTAAGTCATCAAACGCTAGCTGTTTTAGAAACAGAGAATGCGTCGTTCCCATTTGAATTTTACAACATCTCGTTTCAGACTTTTAGTGGTGAAGCCTATAGCGGCTACACTAAGAAAGTAAAAACAATTTTCTTGGATAATAGCACTATCGGAAATGATTACGCACTAAACGACTATGTTTCATCCATATATGAAACAGCCTTAACCCATGTTGAACAATTGACTACAAAACATTGTTATGGTAATACAAAAGAATCTTTCAAAGTTAATGCTCTCACCCAATTCAATAATAGACTTCCTGATGGCTATACTTTTGCCTTAAAGAATACTGGGAAAAATTGTTTGGATAATGATTTAACCATTGAGTTAGAGGGGGTTCCTATTTCAGAAAAAGGTACTGGTTTACAATGTATGTTAAAAACAAAACTTGCATTAAAACGAGCACCTGATATTCCTGTTATAATGATTGAAGAGCCGGAGAACCATCTAAGCCATACAAATATGAGGAGAATGATTGATGATATAGAGGAGAATAATCAAGCGCAAATCTTCATCTCAACACATAGTGACCTTATTAGTACTCGGCTCAATCTCAGAAATTGCATCCTTATGAATAGTGCAACACCAAATGAAACGGTGGCATTGGATTTTATTGATGAGAACACGGCATCTTTTTTCATGAAAGCACCTGACAACAATATGCTCCAATTTGTACTAGCAAAAAAAGTTATACTAGTTGAAGGAGATGCTGAATATATTTTAATGGACGCTTTTTGTCATAAAGTTCTGCAGCAATCGCTATCCGAACTTGGAATCGATGTCATATCTGTCGATGGCAAATGTTTTCCTCGCTATCTCGAAATTGCCAAGGTTTTAAATATTCGAGTTGCTGTTATTACAGATAATGATGGAAATTATGCTGAGAATATTACGGCTGCATACTCTGACTATATTGATGGATATGATAATATCGGTGTGTGGGCTGATTATGAAGACCGTCGCCGTACTTTTGAAATTGCTGTTTACGAAGATAATAAGGAAGACTGTGATGATCTGTTTCTAGCTCATCGAAGGACATTGACTGTACAAGAGTATATGCTTTCAAACAAGGCAGAAGTTGCATATAAATTGCTTTCACAAAAAAGTGAAACAATTATTCCTCCACAATATATAAAGCAAGCTTTGGAATGGATAAATGCTTGATGTTGGCTGTTGCTGGTTCTGGCAAAACAACTTTCTTAATCAACCTGTTGAATACAGAGAACAGGTTCCTACTTGTGACGTACACTAGAAATAATCATGAACACTTAAGGCGATCTATTATAAAAAAGTTCGGATACATTCCTGAAAAAATAAAGGTACTCACATTTTTTCAGTTCTTATACTCATTTTGTTTCAAACCGTTTTGTGGTTTTAAAATGAAAACACGTGGTATCTGTTTCGATTATCCCCAAGATTGGACTAGATACCATCCAGGTGAAGAGGTTTTTTATAAAACGCAATCAGGAAGGATATTCTCAAATCGAATAGCTCATTTTTGTAGGGAACATTGTGTTGAAAATATTAAAGATAGAATCGATAAATACTATGATTATTTCTTAATAGACGAAGTACAGGATATTGCAGGTCATGATTTCAACTTATTATTATCTATTATTCCTCACACATGCAATACCATATTTGTTGGCGATTATTTTCAGCACACTTTTGATACAAGTAATGACGGCAATGTGAATTCATCCCTGTATAAGAATTATAGAAAATATTTGAAACGATGGAAAGATGAGGGTGTAACTATTGATTTAAATACACTATCAAAAACACACAGATGTAGCAATGAAATATGTAATTTTGTTAGAAACATGGGAATTGAAATAGAATCTACTGGAGAATCCCAAGGAAATGTTGTTGTTTTAGATAATGCGCAAGATGTGGATGCAATAGTAAATGATGATAGTATTCCAAAACTTTTTTTGAGTGAAAGCAGCAACTATAGGTGTATATCTATGAATTGGGGAGCATCAAAAGGAATAGACTCATTTATGGACGTTTGTGTTGTATTGAACAAAAACACCCTATCTTTATTCTTGAGAGGAGAACTTGCGAATTTGAAGTCAGTATCTAAAAATAAATTATACGTGGCATGTACTCGTGCCCACAGGCATTTATATATTACAGATTACCGATTTCTTGAAAAATACAAAAAGGAATCACGCCTCCAATAATATGGAGCGACCTCGAGAAGCACTCCAATAACGCATATTTCCAAATGTTGATTCAAACATATTGCGTAAGAATCATTTATCAAAAAACGTATAATATATTCCTATCAATCAGAAATAATTCGTATCTTTGCAACCGAAATAACAACTAAAAAAATAACATATAGAAACAGAAAAATAGAAGATAAATAACATAAAATAAAGCGTTTTTGCTTATCAAGCTACTCCGAAATCGCCAAATTTCAAAGTACTGTAGTAGAAAGCAGAAATGCTCACGGGTATCCGTGAGCTTTCTCGTTTACAGTACAGGCTTTGGCGAGCCTCGGAGTAGGACGGAAAGATTCACGGATTTTTTATGCCCAGCAACGAAAACATAAAACAGATAAAGAGCCGCCAGCGGGTGGCTCAACACGGCGAGGTGTTCACCAATCCGCGCGAGGTGAATGCTATGCTCGACTTGGTACGCGACGAGTCGTTTCGGCTCGACAGCCGCTTCCTCGAGCCCGCCTGTGGCGACGGGAATTTTCTTATCGAGATTCTGCGTCGCAAGCTTTCCTTAATTGAAAACATTAAGTCTCAAACGAAATGGGAATTTAAAAGTCTTATTGCCGTAGGGTCGTGCTATGGGATTGAACTATTGGAGGACAATGCGGAGGCTTGTCGGGACAGGTTGTATCGCGAGGTTGTGGGTCAGATGCGTCGAATAGGTGATTTGGGCGACTATGAGAAGAGCTTGCGGTATATGCTGCAGAAGAATATCGTCTGCGGGGATGCACTGACCTATCGCACTGCGGACGGCAAACCGATTACTTTCTGTGAGTGGACTCCCATCGCGGGGAGTATGCAGTTTGCGCGGCGCGACTTTCAGTTTGACTTCTTGGTCAACCAGACACACCAGTATTCTCTCTTCGACGAGCAGGGCGAGGCGCAGAGTTTCGATGAGCCTGTGCGGTCGTACCCTCCAGTCCACTACACCCAACTGTACACTCAATCAGATTAATGTTGAACACGAATTATCGCGAATTATCCATTAATTATATGGCCAATTATATGGCAATTCGTGTTAAAAAAGTATAGAATCGATAATGAAACAAGATTATTCACCGGACATATTGAACTGCCTGGCCAACCTGAGCAGTGACGAGGTTTTCACCTCGCCGGAGCTGGCTAATAGGATGCTGGACTTGCTGCCGCAGGAGCTGTTCCGCAGTCCGAAGACTCGCTTTCTCGACCCCTGTGCGAAGAGTGGCGTTTTTTTGCGCGAGATTGCCAAGCGGCTGCTTGCTGGGCTGGAAGCGGAGATCCCTGACCTACAACAACGCATCGACCATATTATGACCCGACAGGTCTTCGGCATCGCCTGTACCGACCTCACCGCCGAGATGAGCCGCCGGACACTCTACTGCTCCAAGCTTGCCAACGGCGAGTACAGCGTCACCACCTCCTTCCGCGACCAGCAAGGCAATCTGCTGTACGACCGCTGCCAACACACTTGGAATGCGCAAGGCCGATGCGAGTACTGCGGCGCCAGCAAAGGCGAGTACCTCCGCACCGACAGCCGCGAGACCTACGCCTATCCCTTTATCCATAAATCAATCAAAGAAATATTCCATAAAGATATGCAATTCGATGTAATCATAGGAAATCCACCGTATCAACTAAATGTGGGTGTCGAGAAAGAAAACTATGCAATCGCGATATATCATAAGTTTGTTCAGCAAGCAAAAAAACTAAACCCTCGATACTTATGTATGATTATACCTGCACGATGGTATGCTGGAGGTCGTGGCCTCGACGACTTTAGAGACGAAATGTTGCACGACAAGCATATCAAAACTATTTTGGATTACCCTAATTCTACAGATTGTTTCCCTGGTGTTGACCTTGCTGGCGGAGTATGTGTTTTTCTGCGAGATAACAATAAAATTTACGAAAATATATGTGTAAGATCATTTAAAAATGCTGAGGAAATATCTCAAATGGAAAGACCTTTGTTGGAAAAAGGTCTCGGAACATTTATAAGACATAACAATGCGATTAGCATCTTAAGAAAAGTGCAGTGTTATAAAGAGGTTACATTTGACAATGTAGTTGGACCACAAACGCCTTTTGGTTTCGTTAGTTCCTTTAGAGAATATAAAGATTTACCAAGCAAGAATTCTATAAAGTATTATACTTATGGCTCTGTTGGTTATGTTTCTCTAAAACAGGTTAAAAAGAATGTTCGGTGGATACCATGTCATAAGGTTTATATATCAGCCGCATATGGCGAACGCGGTCAATATCCATATTTCTTTTTGGGCAAGCCTTTTTATGGAGAACCTGACTCTTGTTGTTCCCAAACATATCTTGTTATTGGCCCTTTTGAGACCAAGAGAGAGTGCGAAAACGTAATTTCTTACATTTCAACAAGATTTTTTCGTTTCATGGTAATGCTAAAGAAAAACGCTCAACACAATATGAGTTATGTGTTTGGGTGCGTTCCTCTCCAAGACTTCTCCCATCCGTGGACGGACGAGATGCTGTACAAGAAATACGGCCTGACGGAGGACGAGATTGCCTTTATCGAAAGTATGATACGACCAATGGAATAGGCCAACATCGCCGACGGATCGTAGAACCCACGCCGAGGGGAAAGACTCGGCAAAAAACAATAACAGAGCGCTCTTTGAAATAAAAAATGTAATGGTGAGGCAATAAAAATGGAACTGGCGACGTTATAATGACAAAAAAAGGAGTTTATTATGACCGAGTTGACATTGAGAATCACTGACGAAAGCCTTCTGCCAAGCTTCCGCAGACTGGTGAGGAGTATCGATGGCATCGAAATCGTACCTACCAAACGTAAGCGCAAGAGTGGTATTGAACAGGCACTTGAAGACGAAGCTGCCGGACGGGTGACCGAGTGGAAAGGTGGCGTTGACGAAATGTTTGATCATATTCTTGGCAAAGAATGGCGTACACAATAAGTTTCTCCAAGAAGTTCGAATGTTCTATGCGTCTTTGCCAGCGCAGAGGACTCCCTATGGTTAAGCTTCACGATGTATTGTCCATTTTGAAGCAGGAGGGCACACTACCACAAAAGTATCGTCCTCATAAGCTGTCAGGTTTTGTTGGTAACAACGTTTGGGAATGCCATATCCAACCTGATTGGCTTCTCGTATGGAGGCAGTATGACGACGAACTGGTATTGCTAATGCTCGATACAGGCACACACGCCGACCTCTTCTAATCCATTACAATTTTATTTCTGCATAAGGGCGTCTGTTTGAAATGATAACGGACAAACTGACATATTATGCAGACCAACGAACAGATACTACCCACTATGCGGCGTGCGGTGCCGCAGATTTATATGTATGACGACACGTCGTTTCCCGGTTGGATCAAAATCGGGCAGACGACGCGGGCCGATGTGCGGCAGCGCATCGACGAGCAGCACCCCATCACGGAGCCGCACAAGACCTACCACCTGCTGTGGCACGACAACGCCTTCTATGCCGACGGCAGCGGCGAGAGCTTTAGCGACCACGACCTGCACGAGGTGTTGCGCCGTATGGGCAAGGAACTGATAGGCGAGTGGTGCCGTTGCTCGCTGCGCGAAGCCAAGGCCGCATACGTGGCGGTGCGCCATCGCGACACTCATATTGAGACGGTGCGCGACCTCGACCACAAGATGCGCAAGGAACAGGAACAGGCCGTGAAGCAGACGGCGGAATACTTCGCACAGATGGACAAGGAAGAGCCCGACCGCCCCAGCCATTATCTATGGAATGCCAAGATGCGCTTCGGCAAGACCTTCGCCACCTACCAGCTGGCCAAGCGGATGGGTGCCAAGCGGGTGCTGGTGCTCACTTTCAAACCCGCTGTCGAGGACTCGTGGCGCGACGACCTGCTGCGGCACCGCGACTTCGAAGGCTGGCGGTACTATAGCAGCCGTGAGGCGGATGCCACTAACGCATTGACGCATTCCCACAATAACGCATTCCCTCTGGTGGTCTTCGGCTCCTTCCAGGACTACCTCGGCCGCGACAAGTATGGCAACATCAAGCCCAAGAACGAGTGGGTGCATACCATCAGCTGGGACCTTATTGTGCTCGACGAATATCACTTCGGCGCCTGGAACGACCACGCCAAGAGTCTGCTAGACCTTGGCGACAGCGAGGCGAGGAACCGACAGACGGAAGAGGACGAAGTAATGCGCGAAAGCGGCATCGACGTGGAGAGCGGCCGCGCGTGGGACGACGAGGACGTTCCCATCTCTGGCCGTCACTTCCTCTACCTCAGCGGCACGCCGTTCCGCGCCCTCGCCACGGGCGAGTTTATGGAGAACCAGATTTTCAACTGGACCTATCAGGACGAGCAGAAACGCAAAGAGGCCGTCGGCGGCCCATACCTGGAGATGCCAACGATGGTGATGATGACCTACCAGATGCCGCAGGACCTCGGCGCGATGATAGAGCAGTGGGATATGGACGGCTTCGACCTCAACGAGTTCTTCCGGGCCGAACCGGGCAAGGGTAGGGGAGTTGCCACTTTCGTCCACGAGAAGGCGGTGCAGAAGTGGCTCGACATCATCCGCGGCAAGACGCCCATCTATGGCGACAGCAGCTCGCCCCTAAACGAACATCCTCCGCTGCCCTTCGAGGACACGCGCCTGCTCGACCTCTGTGCCCACACGATGTGGTTCCTGCCCAATGTGGCCTCGTGCGACGCGATGGAAGCCCTGCTGCGCCGTCCGGCAAACGGATTCTACCAAACCTACCAAATCATCAACTGCAGTGGCACAAAGGCCGGCATCGGCATTGACGCCCTCGGGCCTGTTCGCGACGCTATGGGCGACAACCCGCTGACGACGCGCACCATCACACTGACCTGCGGCAAGCTGACCACAGGCGTCACCCTGCGGCCGCTGGGCGGACTGCTGATGCTGCGCAACTGCAAGAGCCCGGAGACCTACTTCCAGACGGCTTTCCGCGTGCAGAGCCCGTGGACGGCGACCGACAAGGACGACCCGACGAAGAAGACCATCTTGAAGCCCACCTGCTATGTCTTCGACTTCGCCCCCAACCGCGCCCTGCGCGAGGTGGTGACCTACGCCAACCAGCTCGACATCGATAGCAATCGCCGCATCACCGACAAGGTGAACGACTTCATCAACTTCCTGCCCATCCTCCAGTTCGACGGCAGCTCGATGAAACGGGTGAACGCCACCGAAATACTCGACTTTGTGGACAACGGCACCAGCGGAACGCTGCTAGCCCGTCGATGGAACAGCGCCCAGCTGGTCAACGTGGACAACGCCACCCTGCAGCGCGTGCTCGACAGTCCCGAGGCGATGGCCACCATTATGAAAATCGAAGGATTCCGCGCACTGGGCAGCGACATCATAGAGAACATCGTCAACCGTGCGGAGCGGATCAAGAAACTGAAGCGCGAGGCCAGCGACGACCCCAAGAAGAAAAAGGAGCTGACCGCCGAGGAGAAGGAATACCGCAGCAAGCGTCGCGAGGTGCAAGAGAAACTGATGAAGTTCGCCACGCGCATACCCATCTTTATGTACCTCACCGACTACCGCGAGGAGAGCCTCGAAGACGTTATCCGAAAGCTGGAACCCTCGTTATTCGAAAGGGTTACCGGCCTCACCATCGACGATTTCGACCTGCTGCTGCGCATCGGCGTCTTCAACCGCGCCCAGATGAACGACGCCATCCTCAAATTCCGACGATACGAGGACGCCTCGCTGGCCTACACCGGCGTGAACCGCCACGCATCGGACACCCGCATCGGCTTGATGGACAGCAGCGTGCCGATCGAAGCCATACGATGAAATAGGGATATAGGAGTGCTGGTGATTTATGTTCTTAAAATAAAGTCACTTTTTTTGTGTGGACTCTGTCAGGTGAGTTTATCCGCAAATTGTAGACCCACGGGGCAGGCGGCTTAGATTGATTTCGGTTTGCTTCCCAATTGATTTACAAAGCGAAAGCATATCAGCCACACCGTTTGGCGGTGCCGCATCATTAATGTTTCATATTCATTATATCGCTGTGGCGAATAATTGTTCATATTATATAAGTAAATGGTCAAAAATTACTTTCATTTTCTTTTAACAGGAATTACCATAAATTGGCCAGGAATTAACCAGAAATTTATTTTTTTATTTTACAGCAATTATCAGCAATTTTACAGCAATTATCAGCAATTCTTCTTTAGAACGTGAATGTCCGTGAATTGCCATAAATGTCAATTTAATTTTTATACGCAAATTGTGGCTTAAATCTGACACAGGAACAAAAAAATCGAGTTGCCATTGATTGACAACTCGATTTTTATCGATTTCGGACTATCGGTCCGTAAAATCATCTTATTTGTACTCGGCGAGGATGCCGGGAACCATATCGGGGGTCAGACGACCGTAGACCTTTTCGCCGATCATAGCGACGGGGGCGAGACCGCAGGCACCGACGCAGCGCAGCGTGTTCAGCGAGAACTTGCCGTCGGGGGTGCACTTGCCAATCTGGACGTTCAGTTCGCGGGCGAAAGCGTCGAGAACCTTCTCAGCACCACGCACGTAGCAAGCCGTACCGAGGCAGACATCGATAGGATGCTCGCCCTTGGGCTCCATCGTGAAGAAGCTGTAGAAAGAGACGATGCCGTATACGCGCGACACGGGGATATTCAGTTCGTGGGCGACGACTTCCTGCACCTCAGCGGGCAGATAGCCGAACTTGCCCTGCACCTGGTGGAGGACGTTGATGACCTCGCCGGCACGGTTACCAAAGGATTTAGCAATCTCTTTGATGATGTTGACTTTATCTTCAGATAATTTGATATTTGCCATTGTATTTCTGTTTTTGTGACCCGTGACCTGTGACCTGTGATACGAACGAGTGCGTTTCACTGGTCACTGGTCACTTGTCACGGATTAATTTACTTTGTTGCTTCGAGTTTGTCTGATTTGTCGAAGTAGTGGGTGTGCAGCTGCTCGTGGCTGAGGTGGCCGCAGGGTTCGCCGTAGTACTCCTTGTAAATAGCCAAAATCTCGGGGTTCTCGTGGCTCTTGCGGATGGGTTTGCCAGCATCCTCGCGGTAGATGGCTTCCATACGCTTGCGGATGATGTCGCTGTTGCCGTGGTGGTAGGGCTGGCCGGCACCGCCGATGCAGCCACCGGGGCAAGCCATAACCTCGATGAAGTGGTAGCCGTTGGGGTTGCCCTGACGTACCTGTTCCATCATCTTGCGTGCGTTGCCGAGGCTGTAGACGACAGCAATCTTCAGCGGGAAACCGTCGAAATCGATGGTGGCTTCCTTGACGCCGTCGAAACCGCGGGTCTCCATAAAGTCGATCTTCGGCAGGGTCTTGCCGGTGTGGACCTCGTAGGCGGTACGCAGAGCGGCCTCCATAACACCACCGGTGGCACCGAAAATGACGGCAGCACCAGACGACTGGCCGAGAGGGCTGTCGAAGTCTTCTTCGGGCATATCGTTGAGGTCGAGGTTGCACTGGCGGATCATATGGGCAAGTTCGCGAGTGGTGAGCGAGTAGTTGACATCGCTGTCGCCGTTGACGCTGAGTTCCTCACGTGCGCGCTCGCTCTTCTTGGCAAGGCAAGGCATAATGGAGACGACGACGAGGTCTTCGCGTTTCACACCGAGCTTCGGAGCCAGGTAGTTCTTGGCAACGGCGCCGAACATACCCTGGGGCGACTTGGCTGTCGAGGGGTACTCGAGCAGGTCGGGGAAATTCTTCTCGTAGAAGGTGACCCAAGCGGGGCAGCAGGAGGTGAACATAGGCAGTTTGACCTCTTCGCCGGCGAGGGCTTTCTTGAGGCGGCCGAGGAGCTCGGTGCCTTCCTCCATAATGGTGAGGTCGGCGCTCCAGTCGGTGTCGTAGACCTGGTCGAAACCAAGACGACGGAGAGCGGCAGCCATTTTGCCGGTGACGATTTCGCCGGGTTTCATACCGAACTCTTCGCCGAGGGCAACGCGGACGGCGGGAGCGGTCTGGACGACGACCTTCTTGGTCGGGTCGGCGATAGCTTCCATAACTTTGGCGATGTCGTCAACAAGGGTGAGGGCTCCGACGGGGCACACCTGGACGCACTGGCCGCAGTTGACGCAGCTGCTGTCGCCAAGGTTCTGCTCGAAAGCGGGAGCAACAACGGCCTGGAAGCCACGGTTGACACCGCTCAGGGCACCGGCGGTCATAAACTTGTTGCACATCGTCTCGCAACGACGGCACATAACGCACTTGTCCATATCGCGATAGACACTGAGGGTCGAGTCCTTGCGGTAGGTCGAGGTTTCGCCCTTGAAGGGGATTTCCTTGATGCCGAGGCGTTTGGTGAGGCTCTGCAGTTCGCAGTCGCCGTTCTTCTCGCACTGGAGGCAGTCGTTCGGGTGGTCGCTGAGGATCAGCTCGACGACGGTCTTACGGGCGTTGATGACGCGTGCGCTGTGGGTCAGGACTTCCATACCCTCCATAACGTCGGTGGCGCAAGCGGGAGCCAGGTTGCGGCGGCCTTTGACTTCGACCACGCAGACGCGGCATCCGCCGGGTTTGTTTTCAAAATTCATTCCGTCCAGCTCGAAGTGGCAGAGGGTCGGAATATCGATACCGTTCATACGGGCAGCCTTGAGGATGGTGGTGCCTTCGGGAACTTGAATCGCTTTGTTATCTATTGTGAGATTAATCATTGTTTCTTCTTTAATTTTTTTCTAGTCGTACTAGCCGTACTAGTCGTACTAGTGTTACTAGTTTAGACTATAATTAATGAATAGAGATGGCACCGAATTTACAGTTGTTGATGCAAGCACCGCACTTGATGCACTTGGTGCTGTCGATTACCATCGAAGCCAGTTTGTGGCCGGGAGCGGTGTAGTCCGTGCGGCTGATAGCCTCGACGGGGCATCCCTTGGCGCACTTGCCGCAGCCGATGCACTTCTCGCGGTCGATGACATAGCTCATAAGTTTCTTGCAGACACCTGCACGGCACTTCTTGTCGACGACGTGCTCCACGTACTCGTCCCAGAAGTTGTCGAGGGTCGACAGGACGGGGTTCGGCGAGGTCTGGCCAAGGCCGCAAAGAGCGGTATCCTTGATAACGGCGGCCAGGTTGCGGAGTTCGGTAAGGTCTTCCATCGTACCGCGACCGTCGGTGATCTTCTCGAGGATTTCGCACAGACGCTTGTTGCCGATACGGCAGGGCGAGCACTTGCCGCAGCTCTCCTCGCAGGTGAACTCGAGGTAGAACTTGGCGATGGCGGGCATACAGCTGGTCTCGTCCATAACGACCATACCGCCCGAGCCCATCATCGAGCCGGCAGCCACGAGGCTGTCGTAGTCGATAGCGGTGTCGAGGTGCTTTGCGGTGAGGCAGCCGCCGGAAGGACCGCCGGTCTGGACGGCCTTGAACTGGCGTCCGTTCTTGATGCCACCGCCGATTTCGTAGATAATCTCACGCAGGGTGATGCCCATCGGGACTTCGATAAGACCCACGTTGTTGATCTGGCCTGCCAGAGCGAACACCTTGGTACCCTTCGATTTCTCGGTTCCGATGCTGCTGAACCAGGCAGCGCCTTTGGTGATGATGATAGGAACGTTGGCAAAGGTCTCGACGTTGTTGACGTTCGAGGGCTTGCCCATATAGCCGCTGACAGCGGGGAACGGGGGTTTCAGCGTGGGCTCGCCGCGCTGGCCTTCCATCGAGTGGATCAGAGCAGTCTCTTCACCGCAGACGAAAGCGCCGGCACCGTAGCGGAGCTCGATGTCGAAATTGAAGCCGGTTCCGAGGATGTCGTCGCCGAGGAGGCCGTATTCGCGGGCCTGGGTGATGGCGATTTTCAGACGCTCGATGGCGAGAGGATACTCGGCACGGATGTAGACCAGACCCTTGCTGGCACCGATGGCGTAGCCGCAGATGGCCATAGCCTCGACGATGCTGTTGGGGTCGCCCTCAAGGATGGAACGGTCCATAAAGGCACCGGGGTCACCCTCGTCGGCGTTGCAGATGACGTACTTCTGGTCGGCTTTGTTCTTGGCGCAGAGTTCCCACTTCAGACCGGTGGGGAAGCCGGCGCCGCCACGGCCGCGGAGGCCAGAGGCCTTCATCTCGGCGATGACCTGCTCGGGGGTCATCTCGGTGAGGCACTTGGCCAGACCTTCGTAACCGCCGCGCGAGATGCTCTCTTCGATGTTCTCGGGATCAACGAAACCGCAGTTGCGCAGGGCGATACGGATCTGCTTGCGGTAGAAGTCCATATGCTTCGAGTCGCTGACGTGCTCTTTGTTTTCGGGGTTGGTGTAGAGCAGGTCGGGCACCTTACGGCCTTTGATGATGTGCTCGTTGACGATGCGCTCAGCATCCTCGGGTTTCACCTGTGTGTAGAAGGTGTTGTCGGGCATAATCTTGACGATGGGGCCGCGCTCGCAGAATCCGAAGCAGCCGGTCTTGATGACCTGTACGTCGTTGCTCAAACCCTTCTCGGCAAGGATATTCTTGAAGTTTTCGATAATCTGGAGGCTGTTGGAGCTTTTGCATCCGGTACCGCCGCAGATTAGGATATGCATTTTGTATTTTGCCATAATTCTCTTTTTTTGTTGAGATGTTGATATTGATGCGGAGTTATTGTTTCAGCATTCCTGACGGATATCAGCATTCAACGTATGAACAATTTATTTATCGATTGTTTCGTAATTGACGGGGATGATGCCCTCGACCAGTTCGCCGTTCTGGACGTATTTGGTCAGGATTTCATCGGCACGGTTGTTGTCGACGTGGCCGAAGACGATGGGGTCCTTGCCCGGCACGCGCACCTCGAGGGTGGGCTCGGCGTGGCAGTAGCCCATACATCCCGTCTGGGTGAACACAGCGGGGATGCCCAGCTCGTCAGCCTTCTGCATCATATGTTCCATTACTTGCTTGGCACCAGCTGCAATACCGCAGGTGGCCATAGCGACTTTGATTTGCACAAGCGACTCGGGATGCTCGGCTTTTTCGCGGACATCCAGATTCGACTGAAGCTTTTCTCTCATAGCCTTGAGGTCGGCCAGCGATTTAACTTTTGTCATTGTGTAAACTCCTTTTAATTAGTTTGTGGATTAATATTTATTTACTTGTTATATAATACGTTGTATAGAAATGTGCATAACATTTCACCGTGCAAAGATACGCATTTTTTATATATGTACAACGTTTTCGGGAATTTTTTTCTTCCTTTTTTTTCGGCCGCTGCGTGTGCGATTTGTGCCGTGGCGGCGGCGGAGTTCCTAATCGGAAGAGAATCAGTGTGATGTGCGGACGGGATGCGGCTTTGGGCAGAACGGTGACCGGACCGGACGGGCGGGGTCTCTGCGTCGCCTTTTCGGACATCGTTTGTATGCAGTTCTTATATCGTTCTTATATTGCGGATATAAGAACGATATAAGAACTGCCTGTTTTGGATATGGAAAGGGGCGGAGCTGGCGGCTTGCGGCCGCGGCGTGTCGCCGGTTCCGGCGGTTGCTGTGGGTCAGGTGGTTAGCCTTCGTACTTGCATTTGTAGCGGCGTTCGTATTCCTCGATCAGCATCGGACGGAAGTCGGGGTGTGCGATTTTGATGAGGTCTTCGGCGCGGTGCTTGAGGGTGCGTCCCTTGAGGCGGGCGATGCCGTATTCGGTGACGAGGTAGTTGACGTCGTTGCGCGTCGTGCTGACGGCGGCGCCGGGTGTGAGGAACGGCTTGATGCGCGATATGGTGCCTCCGGCCGCTGTGCTGGGCATAGCGATGATGCTTTTGCCTTCGCGTGCCATCGAGGCGCCGCGCACAAAGTCGATCTGGCCGCCGATGCCGCTGTACTGGCGCATACCGATGCTTTCGCTGGCCACTTGTCCCATCAGGTCGACCTCGAGGCAGGAGTTGATGGATATCATCCTGTATTGCTGTGCGATGATGATGGGGTCGTTGGTGTAGTCGACGGGGTAGAGCTCGATGTCTTCGTTGCCGTCGATGAAGTTGTAGAGCTCGCGGCTGCCCATAATGAACGTTGCCACGGCCTTGCCCTTGTGGAGGGTTTTGCGGCTGCCGTTGATGATGCCTTGCTGCATCAGCTGCATCACGCCGTCGCTGAACATCTCGCTGTGGATGCCGAGGTCGTTTTTGTCGCCCAGCGACTGGAGCACGGCGTTGGGGATGGCGCCGATGCCCAGCTGCAGCGTGGAGCCGTCGGTGACCAGCGAGGCGCAGTTGCGTCCTATGGCCATCTCGACCTCGGAGGGTGCGTCGCTGTGCAGTTCGGGCAGGTGGTAGGCGCAGGGGATGATGTGGTCTATCTGCGACACGTGGATCATCGTGTCGCCGTATGTGAAGGGCATCATCTCGTTGGTTTCGATGATGACGCTTTTGGCCACGCGTATGGCTGCGAGGGCGTAGTCGCAGCTGACGCCCAGCGAGCAGTAGCCGTCGTCGTTGGGGGGTGTGGCCTGGAAGACGGCGACGTCGCAGGGTATCTCGTCGCCGATCATTTCGGGCACGTCGTGGAAGTAGGCGGGGAAGAAGTCGCCTTCGAGGTGGTTGACGGCTTCGCGCGAGTTGCCGCTGAGGAAGTTGCTGACGTGGCGGAAGTGGCCGTAGCAGCGCGGGTGCAGCAGCTCGTTGTCGCCAAGGGTGGTCATATGGAATATGAGCACGTCGTTGTAGTCTTCGCAGTGCTCGGCCATAGCGTGGGGTATTATGCGCGGCACGGCGGCGGCGTGGCCCATCACCACGCAGTTGCCGTCGTGGATGTCTTTTATCGCTTTGTCGGGAGTCGACACTTTTTTTCTGTAGTCGTCTTTCCAGTTCATTGTGTATGTTGTTTTTTCTTTGTTCTTTAGTTGTAAAAGGCTCTTTTGGCGCATTGTCGTGCGGCAACGCGTGCGGCAAAAAAAAGCGGGAAAACTTGCAGGACCCTCCGAAGGATGAGTGGGTGTCGACAACCGCCTTTTTCGCGAAAGCATTGCCAATCATAGAGGCAGGTATCCTGGCTTGCCGACTCCGCGGGGCGCCTTCTCGGCCAGTGGCGGCCAATGGCATTGTGCCCTTTGTCTTGCGCCGGCTTACAGTTGCGCGACAGCTCACGATTTGCACGTGATTCCCTCTTGGTCCTCCCGTTTTCGGGGCGGAGACCTGAATGATGTTTTTAAACCAATGTGCTCATACGCCACACGTTGCGCCGTTGCCGGCATTGTGCAAACGTGTTGCAAAGATATGCATTTGTTTTGAATCGGCAAAATAAAAAAATCACCTTGTTTCGGGCGCTTTGCCCTGGCGGGCGAAAGTCCTTGTGCCAAGGTGGCCTGTGCCCGGTTCAGCTTCGCTTCGGGAGGCGGATGAGCAGCACTTCGGCGGCGAGCATAAGCAGTGCGAGGATTATGCACCAATGCCACAGGCGGTGCCCCTGCATCTGCTCTTTGAGGTAGCTGTCGAGGGGCTTGTCGGCGTTGCGGACTATGGAATAGTTGCCGAGGTTGTTGTCTTTTAGTGCTTTGGCGAGTGCGTCGCGGCCTATGAAGTCCATTTTCGACTCGAGCCGCGAATAGTTGAACGAGAGCCCTTCGGTGGGCGTTCCGCCTTGCGACAGGCTGTAGTTGCCCGCTGTGGCTATGGTTCCGTGCGGCATCAGCGAGCTGACGCTTCCGGTGCGTCGTATGTCGGGTATTTCCTCATATCCGTCCTGTCCTGACGCCGACAGTTTTACGGAGCCTTGGCTGTTGTCGTAGTTGGCGGCCAGCGGAATCGGTTTTGTCGTGCCGATAGTGGTCGCCAGCGGGGTCGGGCGGATGCTGTAGAGTGCCATATTGTAGAGCGTTGGCACGAACAGTGCCTGCCGGACGAAGTCGGTGTTGGCGTCGCGCAGCGGTGCGGCGAAAAGGTAGATTTTGCCTTTGCCGCAGGGTATGGCGCAGAGGTAGTCGTCGCCGTTGGCAAGGCTTATGATGGGTTCGCGCAGCGTGGCTGCATCGGACGCCAGGCGGAAGTAGCCGGTCACGGTGGGCAGCTCCATATTGTCGATGTCGCGGCTTGAGGCGAACACGTTGCGGTAGAGTGTGTTGGCGAGGTCGACCTTTGCTGCCGCCACGCGCCCGTTGATGCGTCCGGCCAGCTGCGGTGCGGCGAAGAGGCGCAGGGCTTCGTTGTAGCTTGCTGCGTCGCTTTCGTTGGCCGGAACGATGACCAGGGTGCCACCTTCGTCGACGAAAGTGCGCAGGGTCTGGACCATTCCTGTCGACAGTGCCGGCAGTTCGTCGAGCACTATGATGTCGTTGCCGTCGATGCGGCTGAAGTCCATCTGCCGCAGGTTCAGAGATGTGTGGCTGACCGACGAGTCGCCGTCGAACAATCGTGCGAGGTACGGGTTCCTGTCTGCCCCTTCGACGGTGAGCATCCTTATGCGGTTGCGTATGTTGAGTGTGAAAAAGTAGCGGTCGTCGAAGGTGACGGGGTAGTCTGTTGTCTCGATGCGGCAGTCGAGAATGCCTTCTTCGTCGATGGTGAAATGCATTGTCGCCGCAGCGCTGCTGCGTGCCGGCAGGTCGACGGTGGCCAGGGCCCGTTGCCGGTTGTTGACGAAGAGCGTCAGCGGCACTTTGTCCAGGTCGTCGTCGCCTTCGTTGCGAAGCCACACTTCAGCGCTGACGCTGTTGCCGCGATAGTATGCCGGTGCGTTGAGCGCCACGGAGTCGATATACACGTTGTTGAGGGCTGCCGCTTCGAGAGGCAAAAGGGTGCAGGCCACTGTGCTGTCGGTGGGCAGGTTGCCGAAATCGACGGCGGAAGACTGGAAGTCGGAGATGATGAAAGCCTGCTTGTTGAGACTGTGTCCTGAGGCCAGGAAGTCGAACTGCCGGCGCACTATTGTCGAAAGGGCAGGGGATGCGCTGCTGGCTTCGAGCCCGTCGACGGCCAGCAGGAATTCGTCCTTGGTGACCCAGTGGAACTGCTTTCCTTCGAGGTCGTTGGTTATCAGTTGGAAACGGTCGGTGGGGCTGAAGGCTGACGCTATTTCGCGGGCTTTCTTTTTGGCCAGTTCAAGCAGGGTGGTGTTGCCGTCGCTGTTTTCCATACTGAATGAATTGTCGATGAAGATGCTGACGTCGTTTGAGCCGCTTTGCAGCGTGCTGTTGCGGCTGGGTATGACGGGACGTGCAAAAGCCAGGACCAGGAAGACGATGGCCAGGATGCGGCACAGCAGTATCAGTATCTGGCGCAGGGTGGATTGGCGGCGTGTCTCGGTCTGTATCTGTTCGAGCTGGTCCACGTTGCTGAAATACACTTTTTTGTAGCGACGGAAGTTGAACAGATGGACTATTATCGGTATCGCTATGGCGGCAAGGCCTATCAGAAACAGCGGCGAAGTGAGTGTCATTTTGCAGAAGATTGTGAATGGACAATAGTTTTAGTCACTGATTGCTTGTGTTTGTTTTTGTTTTGGCGTTTGTTTTCCGCTCCGCGCCATTGGCTTTCCGTTTTTTGGTTTGGTACATACGGCAGATGTCGCTGATGCCGCATTCTGCGCAGTGCGGGTTGCGGGCGGTGCAGACGTAGCGTCCGTGCAGTATCAGCCAGTGGTGCGCTATGGGGATTTTGTCGGCGGGGAAGTGTTTTTCGAGAGCCAGTTCGGTTTGTAGCGGTGTCTTTGAGTTGGTGGTCAGTCCGATGCGGTTTGAGACGCGGAACACGTGTGTGTCGACAGGCATCACCGACTGGTTGAAGATGACTGCGGCAATGACGTTTGCCGTCTTGCGTCCCACGCCAGGCAGGGTCTGCAGCTGTTCCACACTGTCGGGCACGATGCCGTTGAAGTCGGCGTGGAGCTTTTCGGCCATCTCTTTCAGATGTTTCGATTTGCTGTTGGGGTACGATACCGAACGGACGTAGCTGTAGATTTCCTCTACCGATGCTGCTGCCATCGTTGCGGCGTCGGGCATAGCGGCAAAGAGGGCCGGGGTGACCATATTGACCCGCTTGTCGGTGCATTGTGCCGACAATATTACGGCCACCAGCAGTTGGAATGGGTTTTCGTATTTCAGCTCGCTTTGTGCTGTAGGTCGCTCGCGTTCAAAATATTCGACAAGTCGGTCGTATCGTTCCTGGATTTGCATCGTTATTGCTGTGTTTTGAGTTTCAATGTTGTTATGACAGGGTAGTGGTCTGACATTTCAGACTTTATGCGCTTGTAGGTCAGCGCTTCGAGGTCGGGGGTGTGCAGCACCATATCGATTCGGAAAGCGGGGAAAATCGTGCTGCCTCTGCGTGTGAAGAGGCCGTGATAGGTGGTGCTGAAGCCCTGTCCTGCCTCGCAGTAGCTGTCTTTCAGGTATTCGCGGCACTGCTGATAGAAGTATGATGCCGGAGGGTCGTTGAAGTCGCCAGCAACGATGGAGAGGTTGCGTTTGCGGTCGAAATAGGGTTGCATTACCTGCCATTCGTGCTCGTGCTCCAATATCGTGGCGCGGAATTTGTGCAGCGTGCTGCGTCCCGTGAGGCTGTCGACGTTGCCGTGCGAGATGTCGTGAATCTGCTGGTGGTCGCTTTCGTCGAGGCCGTAGGAATTGAGGTGCAGGCAGTAGAAGCGCAGAGTGTCGTCGTCCCACAGCAGTTCGGCGTAGAGCTTCGACGGTCCTTCGATGCGGACTACGCGCCCGATGGGCAGCTTGGAGAAAATCACCTCGCCGGTGATTGAGCCGTTGCTGTAGCCGGAAGTCATATGGCTGTAGCCGCGATTTTGCAGTTGCTCGGTCAGGTGCAGCGTGTCGCCGCGTCCGACGTATTCTTGCAGGGCCATCACGTCTGGTTGTTCTTCGTCGACTATTTTAAGGAAAGATGCCATATTGGTGTCGTCCGTGCCGCTGTCGGGGTTGATGCCGTGGAAGTGGTGCGCGTTGAATGTCAGTATTTTCAGTAGTCTTTCGGTGGGCTGTTCCTTGTCGAGCTGGTCGCTGCCGCCGATTTGGAAATAGAGTGGCAGGAATGCCCACCGCACTATTATCGCCGCTGCCGGAAGGATGAACCATTTGCTGCCAATCAGTAGCCAGATGATGATGAATATTATGTTGGCAATGAGGAAGTAGAGGTAGCCGTAGCTGAGCAATGCGAATCCGACGAACTGGGACGGGGCTATGTGTCCGGACATCGTGGACGCGAGAAAGAGGGCTATGACGATGACGTTGATTATGAGTAGTATTGTCTTGAGTAATCGTTTCATTGTTTTTTGCTGGTTTTCAGTTTTTGAACAGGAATTCTTTTTCTTCTTTTGTGAGGTTTTCGTAGCCGGATTTCGAAATCTTGTCGAGGATTTCGTCAACTCGCTTTTGGTTTGTTGCGCGGCGCCGGTTGTACTCGTCGTCGCTCATCGGACGTCGGCTGGCAGGTTTCTGTTTGCTCTTTTTGCTCTTTTTGCTTTGGAAAGGTTTGCTTTTAAGCATTTTGCCGATGTCGGCACGTAGCGCCACGACATAAAGCCATCCTGTCAGTGCACCGCCCAAGTGTGCGATGTGGCCTCCGGCGTTTGAGGCTGGAATGGACAGCAAGTCGATGACAACTAAGGCGATGGCTACATATTTCAGTTTGAACTGTATGTTTCTGAACGGCCAAATGGAGACTTCCTGGTTTGGCACATAGGTGCCGACGGCAATGAAAACGCCGAGCACTGCCGCCGATGCGCCGACAAGTGTCGATGTGGAGGTTCTGCTAATGGGAAACAGATTGAAAACCAATAGGTAAAAGATGGCTCCTATGATGCCGGAAAGGAAGTATATCCAGGCGAAGCGTTTCTGGCCGAGGTAGCGGCAGCACATCAGACCTCCGAAATAGAGCATCAACATATTGAAAAGCAGGTGCAAGAGTCCGTCGTGGAGGAACATATAGGTCAGCAGTGTCCACGGCCGGTGCAGCAGACTGTCCCATTGCGACGAGAGGGCGAACCACGAGTACCACCCTTCACGGGCATATCCGCGAGGCCGGGCATATAGATCGTCGGCCAGCGGGAACAGCAGACTCAGTATCCACAGTGCGGTGCATACGATTATTATTATTGAGAGCAGACTGCCGCTTTTTAGAAATGAAGATAGTTGATTATTAGTTTTTTGTTGTCGCATTGCGTTTTTTTTTCAAGATGCAAATTTACACTTTTTTTTAGAATAGCGTCGAGTTTGAGGAAAGCTTTTGTCTACAGATTTCGGAGGATGATTTTAATCAGTTTTACTGCTCTGAAAATGAGTTGATGTGGTTTGATTCGAAGGATGAATGTCTTTTTTTGTGGTTAGCGTGGCTGACGATTGTTGGTGAAGCAGTGTCGTGCGATTTTTTTGCCAGGATTTCAGATTTGTAATTGTGTTTTGGCTTGAACGAAATGCTTGACTGTGATGAATCTAAATCCTTGTAAGTGTGTTTTCTATAAAAAAAAGTTTGCGGATTTAAGATTTTTTAACTGTTCTGGCTAAACTTTTTGGGGCCAAAATGGACACTTGTATTGTTGGGAACCTTTTTTCTTCCAGTATGTGGGTTTGGTAAAGTAGGCTTTTGTAGTGTCGCAGGTGGTGTGTTAGCATAAGGTTTGTGCCAAAGGGGCTCGGCGCTTTTGTTTTTTAAAAAACAATTATTGTAATGTATTGGTATGAAAATGGTTATGGCGAATGTTTGAATAAAAAATAAATTTATTTTATAAAAAGGTCTTATTTGTTGAACTTTTTGTGTAACTTTGTACGTTTAAAAAGTGCTGCCGCACGTTGTCGCGGTAGTGCAAAATATGATGGCTAAAGAATTATAATATAGAAAAATATAATAATATCAATATGAAAAAAGTATCATTGTTTTTGTGCTTGATTTTTCTGATTTCGGCTCTTGGTGTGCAGGGTCAGATAGTAACTAAGTACCAACAAGGATTTGAAGCGAGTGGCGAGACCCACTCTTACACGGTTACGCAGGGCTCTGCGACGCCTGTGACCAACGTGGCATCGTCAGGTAACCGAAGCCTGAAACTGACGCACGGCACACAGGATGTTATCGTTATGCTCGATACCATCGATTTCAGCGACAACGGATCGTTGCAGTATTTCTATCTGGAATTTATGCACATCTGCGATGTCGTGCCTGCCACGAGTGCTTCTGGCCCTTCGAACGTGGGTGTCATTGAAATCCGTCTGATAGGCGAGACCGAGTGGACTGGCCTTGATGGTAACGACTTCTATGACAACTCGTGGGGCGGAGGTAGTAGCGACTTCGTCGGTACCAACTCGTTCTCGCGTGAGTCCTACATCGCGTGGAGCGGTACGACGCCCAACAACACGTGGTGGAAGCGTGAGCGTTTCAAACTGACGCAGCAGCTGCTTCCCGCCTCGTTGGCCGACCGTAAGCTGCTGATCCGCTACGTGCTGAAAGCCAGAAGAGCCGATGCCGGTGTCACCAACACGGGATGGTATCTTGACAATGTCAAGGTGCAGTGCAGCCCTGTGTCGATGCTGCTTCCGGTGATGACAATGATAGACTTCCCCGATTTGGACAAGTATCCCACAAGCCGTGGAACACATATCGCAGCCAGTTTCTCGACTCCGCTGCCCCAGGGTATGTGTGCCGACTCGATATATGTGGACTACCAGCTGGGCCACGACGGCATTGCCCGTCGCAATGTTATGACTCCTATAGCCGGACAAACGGGAGCCTACGAGACCTACCTGCCCTTCTGCGGATACGACACCATAGTCAAGTGGCGCCTTGTAGGTAAGGATGCCACCACAAACCATAACGAGACCAGTTTCCCGCCAGACGCCGACGGCTGGAACAAATATTGTTCCGTACGCGGCAAGGCAGCATATTCCTCAATCGCCACTATATCAGACTGGAATTACAATCCCGGCACCACCAATCTGGTTCCCTTCCCGAGCGATGGCGACTCGAAAAGCGAGATTGTATTCGACAGCGCTGAAATGGCTATGCATTTCGGACCTGGTGCCATCACGCAGATCCGATACCCTGTAGTTTCGAATGTCACCAATTCGGTCCGTAACCGAGTGGTCATCAAAATGCGCAACCTGGACAATAGTTTTGCCTACACTACCAGCCGCTACTACTCGACAGACTTCCAGAAACAGGTCTACGATTCGTCGCTGGTCATCACGCAGAATGCCCAAACACTTGGAACCATTGACCTTCAGGATACATTCTTCTATGCAGGAAAGGGTCTGATGATAACTTTCTATACCGACAACACGACTTCCGACCCGTCTGCCGTCAATGTGAGGACGTTCCCTTCTGCCGCAGGAAGCAACTCGACTGGTGTTCTGCGCAAGTCGTACAGCGTCAGTACTGGTGTCAACGTATTCACTTCGTCGTATTTCAGGACTGCCAATAGTACAATTTCCAATGCACGCCCCAATTTCACGCTTCGTGTCAACGCCAACTTACCGCTGTATTATGACTGCGGTATCAGTGGCTATATCCATCCCAACGACAGTACTCCCGGTACCGCCAATATCAACGATAATATTATCGTGACCCTGAAGAACTACGGTACCGAGCCAATAAACGCCGTGCGTATCTACTATGCTGTTGACAATGGAGCGCATCAGTACTACGACTGGACGGGCAATTTGGCCGGAGGTTCGCAGACCGATGTCACTGTCAGCACCACACAGCAGTATGCCGCAGGCTACCACGAACTCCTTGCCTGGGTCGACGACTCGGTGACGACTTCCGGAATGCGCTATCGCGACCACGAGCCTTTCAACGACACGTTGTGGACTAAGTTCATAACTTGCGACGGCCCGATGCACGGCACACGCATTGTCGGTGGCTCGACACCTGACTATGCCACGCTCGAGAAACTGCTATATGCTCTCAGCCAGTGCGGTGTCGACGGTCCGCTGACTGTCAAGCTGGCTCCAGGATACTATATGCCCCACACGTTCCCGGTCATACCTGGCATTTCGAAAAACAATTATGTACAGTTCGAGCCTCTCAGCGGCTCGGTGACCTTTGTGTCGGCAATGGGCGACACGGCGCTGGTCAATTCGCTGGTCAACCTGCAGCGCACACACCACGTGAGGTTCAAGAAAATCAATTTCCTGTCAAACTCGGCCAGCAACCCTGCCACTTATCTGGTTCGTATGGGTACCAACAGTGTGGGCTGCCAGTTTGACAGTTGCTCGTTCAGCGAGATACAGGGAGGTACGATGTCTGAATCCTATATGGCCTCGTCGGCCCTGCTGTATTCAGGCGGTGCCGACTCGCTGGTGGTGAGCAACAACACCTTCAACCGTGGTACTATGGGTCTTAGCCTCGTCGGTCCTGCACAGGACAATATGGCTCACGGTAGCATTGTCCGTGGCAATATTTTCACCAACCAGGGTACCAACAGTATGGTCATCCGTAACCAGATCGATGCCGTCGTCGACAGCAACGTTTGCGACAAGGTCTACGCCAACTCGAGCTATGCCATCCTGCTACAAGACTGTAGCGGTGCAACTAAGGTGAACCGCAATACGGTTTATGTCACCTCTGGTGCTTCCTGTATCGGTGCCACTCAGCTCAACGGCTCGGCATCAGGTTATGCCGTCATTGCCAACAATATGCTTGTCAGTAACGACGACGGCACATCCAATATGCTTACCACGCCACTTAATATCATCACCGCCAACTATGCCAAGATTCTCCACAATTCAGTGAAGCTGACAGCTCCGACGCGTAGCGGTATCGCTGCGGCTACTTTCGGTGGCGGCGTGCTTGAGAACAGTATGTTCTACAACAACATCGTGGCTTGTTTCGATACGGTCAACTTCGCATTCAACTATATTCCTACCGAGGACGCTACTAATTATATTGGATACAATATATATTATTCACGCGGCCCGCTTCTGAACAAGTACGACGGCATCAACTGCCTTTCGTTAACTACTTGGCAGAACCAGTGCCCCACCGACGGCAACTCGCAGAATGTCAATCCCGCGTTCCTTAACAGCACTCTGACCGACTTGCGCTCATACAGCCAGAATGTCAAAAACCACGGTGTCCATTTCGACGAGGTACTCGACGATATCTTCGGCACCTTGCGTAACGCAACGACCCCTTGCGTTGGTGCTTTCGAGTTCTCTGCTCTGCCGTACGACTTTGAAATCGTCGAATTTATTGAGCCTTTAGACGAATACTGCGTTGCTCCTACTGCAGCACCTTTGCGTGTTGTTATCAAGAACAGCGGTGTGAATGCCTACGATCCCGCGACGAGTTCGTCCAGCGTCCAGCTGTCCTATTCGCGAGGCACCACTCCGGGAGTACTGGTTCCCGGTGCTTCTGGCAATGTGATTGTCAACAGGGTCATCCCTGCACTCGATACCATCATTTTCGATGCCGGTGCAGCAATTCCGTTCCCGACACAAGGTCTCAACGACAGCACCTATAGCTTCTATGCTTGGCTGACGGCTCCTATCGACCCCAACCCGGCCAACGACACAAGCTCGCTTATGGTGACATCGCACTATCACGCTCCGGCTCCCGACAGCATTGTCGTCAACTCCAACTATGGCGTTCCCGCAACGGTGACTGCCACGGGCGGCTTGCAGACGTGGTATTCCAATGTCTACACACAGAGCACGCAGCACAAGTCGGAAGTGTACTGGTATCTCAGCCCCGATAGCGACTCGGCCATATGGCGTGGCAACACATTTGTCACCGACCCGCTCTATACCGACACGTCGTTCTATATCCGCCAGAAACGTGACTTCCCACTTGTCAAGATCACAGAGGTCCAGCTCAAACAGAACCAACCGGGTGTCACGTATCCTATGCCGTTATGGATGAACGCTTCGACCGCTTTTGCCATCGAGTTCACCAATGTCGGCGACTATCCTGTCAACTTGAATAATGATTCCGTGACGATTGTCAGCAACACCGGTACATTCAACAACAAACATTACCGTTTCCCGAATGTGACAATCCAACCGGGCCAGTGTCTTGTGTTGCAGTACCGTTCGGGTATCAACAATGTTGACTCTACCAAGACAATAGCAACAACAACTCTCAACCCGAACCTCAACACCAAGATGGCAATCCTCTACAAACATAATGGATCGTATGAAGATGCCGTTGTTATCAACGACACGGCCTATGCCAACTGGACCAACAAGCACGTACCTCACACCGTATGGTTTGGCAATGGTATTATTATTCCTGACTCTGTTGCCACAGCAGGTGTTGTACGCAAGGGCTGGCCCCAGTACCCGTCGTCGCTAACGACCTCGTCGTTGCTTTGGGAGATTGCCGACGACAGTCATAGAATGACTCTTGGCACCCCCAACAAAAAACTTGTACGCTACTACGACAACGGCTGCCTTGGCGATCCGGCTCCTGTTCGTATCCATCTTATCAACCTGCCCGATGTGGATATGGCTATCGACGAGCTGACACTCGACGACGGCTGCGGTATGGGTTTGGAGCCTGTCACTGTCTCTGTCCACAACCGCGGAGCCTATCCCAGTGGCGAGCTTGTACTGCACTATCGTATTGAAGGCCATCCGCAGTACAGCGGTCAGGCCATCCCGTTGCAGACTTGCACGGATACATTGACTGCTGGCGTCGGCGCTTCTTCCACCATATCGTATACCTTTAGTCAGATTCCCGACTTCACCGTGGCTTCGGCATCGGTCGACTTCGACATTACCGTCTGGGTCGACAAGGTGACTACCGACAACACTGGCTTCAACGATACCATACACCAGTCGTTGACGTCGCTCTTTATGCCGGGCTATCCCAATGTGAATCAATACGACACTGTTGTGTACGACGGTACGCTCGTTCTCCAATCCATAACTCCTCCCACCGATTCTTTGGCTTGGTACGACCGTAATATGATGCCGCTTGATACCTGCAATGTCTATACTGTCGACCATATCTATGCCGACGACACATTCTATGTTACCGCCTTTGGTGCCCGTATCGACAACGTGCATATTGGAACGCTGTATGGAACAAATTCTGCAACGGCCTATCCTTCGCCGTACAACCCGCGCCGCAAATATGTCAAGGAGCAGTACCTCTACACTGCTGAAGAACTTGTCGAAGCTGGCCATAGCGCAGGTGTCATCCAGACAATCGCCTTCTATCTCGACACAATCCTTGCTCCTTCCGGCTCAATGACTCTTACTGACTATGTGATTTCTGTCGGTACGACATCACAGTCCACTTTCACCTCCAACAACGGCTGGCTCGCTGTGTCGCCGGTCTCTACAATCGATACCCTCACACTTACCAATTCGACGAAGGGATGGGTGCTCCACAACCTCAATGTCCCGTTCAATTGGAATGGTGTCGACAACATCGTTGTTCAGATTACGCGTACTGTTGATCCTGCCATCATTCAGGGTGCCAAGACCCGTTACACCAGCGCAGGAAACGCCAATAAGGTCATTACTAAATATGACGACAACAACAGCGTCGTCAACTTCTCTGCAAACGGTACCCGCAGTGCCAACCGCCCCGACATCCAGTTCGGCTTCGTTGGCTATGGCTGCGAGGGTCCTGCCAAACCTATTTACATCACTGTCACCGATGTGCCTGCGTCGGATGCCGCTTTGAGTTGGAGTGCTGCTGACACAATGGCATACACCTCTTGTGACAGTACGACAATCTATGTCGACCTCAAAAATATGGGTGTGCAGCAGTTCGACAGCTATTCTGTCGACTATTGGATCGACGGCCAGCACGGCGTATACAATGGCAATACGGCAATAGCCAGCGAGGCCACTGCCACCATTCCTGTTGTAAAATATCTCTTCAATCCCGGACGTCACACTATGAAGATGGCCGTCACGTTGCCGGGCGACACTGTCCAGTCGAACGATACCATCTCACGTATGATCAATGTCCGCTTCTGCGCAGGCCATTACACCATAGGTGCTACCGGTCTTTATCCTGATTTCACCACCGCTATCGATACCCTCAACAATGCAGGTGTCGACGGTCCGGTGGTCTTTGACGTTGAGCCCGGCACGTACGTGGAACAGTTGACAATTGGAGCTGTCGACGGCGCTTCGGCTACCAACACCATTACCTTCTCCGGTGTGCCGCAGAGCAAAGAGAGCGTCGTCCTCCGCTTTGCTCCCGTCAACGGCGCCAACTACGTTATCGATATCGATGGTGCCGAATATGTCAACTTTGAATGGATGACGTTCCTTGGCCGCGGTACCGGCAACTACTCCAATGTTGTCAATATTGCCAATTCGCACCAGGTCCGTTTCCGCAACGACGTTATCCGTGTCAAAGGCGGTCTGAACAACATCAATGCCTCCTGCGTTATTGTCAATGAGGGTGTCAGTGCACTCTACTTTGACTACTGCGTACTCGACAGCGGTTATTATTCGGTGCGAAGTATGGTCCCGACCCTTGAGGGTTCGGAGGGCGTATACCTGAACAACGACACGCTGACCAACTTTATGTTTATGGGTGTCTATATGCGCAAGGTCAACGATGTGTATCTGGTTGGCAACCGCATCACCACGGGTGCAAGCTCTAACGGCAAGGCCCTGACGGGTATCTTCGTCGCACAGCACAATGGCCCGGTAACTATCGAGCGCAACAACATTATCCTTTCCGATAATTTCACCGGTGCCAAGACAGCAATCCGTATCATCGACGTCAATGGCTCGAACGCAACACGTAGCCACATCCATAATAATATGTGTGCTATCTATGGCGGCAACAACAACTCGTCGGCAGGTATCTCTATCGACAGTAGTACGTGGATCAATGCCTACTACAACACCTGCCAGGTTTATGCCGGTACAGGCTCGCAAGGCCAGAACACCAAGGCTATGTATGTCGGTACGACGAGCTCCGACATCTATATTATGAACAGCATATTCTCCAACACCAGTGCTGGATATGCACTTTATGTCCAGCTTGCTGCCAACGTTGCCAATACCGACTACAACGACTACTGGTCGTCCTCCGAGACACGCCTCGCATACTGGGGTGTGGAATGCGCGGACTTCGCAACGCTTCATCAGACCAACGGACGCGACGACCACTCGCTCAACATCAAACCCTACTTTGTCGGCAATACCGACTTGCACCTCTCTATCGGTTCGTTCTGCGAACGTGCCCAGTACAACACCGAAACACCGCTCGATATCGACGGTCAGCTGCGTCCGCAGATTCCTAACCCGACAATCGGTGCCGACGAGTTCTTCCGCAAGAACCACAACGTGGCCATTATGGAAATTCTCAAACCCGGTATCAAGACCTATTCGGCCCAGATTACCGGATTCACCGACAATATCGAGAGCGACACCCTCTGGGTTGTGGCCACTTTCACCAACGACGGTACTTCGACGGAAAGCAACCTGCGCTGGTGGGCCGAAATCAAGGACGTCACTCCCACGTTGCGTTCCACCGATCACATCATCGACGAGCTGCTGCCGCAAGAGACTGTGACCGACTCCAACTACATTGTGATGCCGATCGGTATCATCGATACGCAGACGGTCATCGCCTACTTCCCGCTGGTCGGCGATTCCGTTCCCGAAAACAACGTTGCCGAAAAGCTCTGCTTCCTCGATCCGGCTTACAACTTTATGGCCGAGCAGGTGCGTATCTACGACAGTATAGGATGCCGTCTCTACAACACGCCTGTCGGAGTCAAGCTGAAGAATGTCGGCCGTAAGGCCTTCCCGGGCGGATGGCAGATCCCGCTGGGTTTCCAGGCTATTCTGCAAACCAGCGGTGTGACGGTGCCGACCCTGCCGATCACCTTTACCGAAAATGTGGCTCTGCCTTACGATATCGAGCCCAACGAGTCGGTCATCCTCGACTTCACCACGACACCAAACCTATATCCTACAGGCAACGACAAGGATATCGTGGTACGCATACGTGCCTGGTCAGAGCATCAGTACGACCAGAAGCCTCTCAACGACACCTCGACATACCTGAATGTCAACTCCTACTACACGCCAAGAGCTCCTATCGGAACCGATCTCCATATTCCTTATGCTACTTGGGATACCATCTTCGCCACCCAGACCGACTATCCTCCCGCAGGTGCCGCTCCCATCCATCGCAACATCCGTTGGCATCGCGACTCGCTCGATGCTCCTTACTTTGAACCCAATAACTACGCTCGTTCCTGCTGGTGGGAGACACCTCAGTATTTCCACGACTCGGTCTACTACCTCAGTACTCTTATCACGCACACCAACTTCTCTAAACAGGTAGCCTGCACCAGCTATTATAACCCCGTCCACGTGTACCTCAACCCGCGTGTGCCGGTCGATATGGCTGTTCTCAACGTCGTCGAGCCTGTCGGAACGCGTGTCTATATGACCAACGACTCGGTCAAGGTCTCGCTCATCAACTATGGCGCCCAGCCTATATCCAACATCCCGGTTGTATATCAGCTCTACAACAGCTCCAATGTCCTGCTGCAGGAAGTCAGAGAGGTATGCCCGGCTACCGTCCAGCCCGATTCTGTATACGTCTTCAGTTTCGACTCACTCCTCAGCATCCCCTCCTGGTCCAGCACCACCCAGTACCATCTGCGCGTGTGGACCGATATGCAAAATGAAAATGTGCGTCTGAACGATACACTGCGCGAATTCTCCTACTTCTATGCTGTACCCGACGACGTCTATATGCCGGTCAATGTGGGTCAGAAGCAGGGTCTCGACATTACTCGTGTGGCCTACAGCTCGCTCGACAATACCGTGTCGCCTTCAGGCAACAGCTACATCAACTTCGTCAATGCCTCGCTCCAGACTCCGGCCATAAACACCCCGACTTTGCTTGCCGAGACTTTGCCCGACTATGGTGGCCAGAGCAATAGCTCCTATCAGGCAATCAACACCCTGCGCGCACTGCATCTGGTCAAGGGTACCGTCGATACGATGATTGTTGAGTGCCAGAACAGCGACAAGTCGAACGACAACACCACAAGCGGCTGGCTCTCGATATGGGTCGATGTCAACCGCGACGGACATTTCGAGTATATGCCGCTCTTGTTAGGCGAAGACAGCGCCGACTACACATATCCTTACACCGAAATTCTCTATCAGGATACTATCGTCAGCAACATTCCGAAGAAGTTTGTCTTCTCGCTGCCCGATGATGTACGTACCGGATATATGCGTATGCGTGTTGTTGTCCATCAGGGAACAGCCAGCCCTGTGAATGTCGACAACTTTGACGAAATCAAGTTCGGCTGCGTACACGACTATCTGCTCTATGTCGAGGACCGTCCTGTCGACTACGACCTGTGCGCTTCGCGCATCATCGCACCGCGCGAGCAGCACATCGGCGGACACACGGCAACCAATGCCGATTCGTCGGTCGTTGTCTCGTTCCAGATTGCCAACAAAGGCCTTCAGGCCGTCCCTGGCGCCACGGTCAACTACCGTTTCCAGAATGCACGCTACGGCACCGAGAGCGGCACCCTTCAGGTCAACGACATTATCCAGCCTGGTCAAAGTGTCGCCGTCGCTTTGCCGGCACGTGTGTTCGACTATGGTGTGACCAATGTCAGAATCACCGTCTCGACTCCTGGCGACACAAATCTTGGCAACGACACATTGCTCTACCAGTACTACCGCCCGTACGTGAAGAAACTTGTCTTCACCGACAATTTCGAGAACCTCAGCCAGTGGTTCATCCCGCGTGGATATACGGCATTCTCGCAGAACCTGTGGCAAATCGGACGTACACAGAAACCGCATATTATGGCTTGTGTCAGCGACTCCAACGTGATTGCTACCAACCTGTCTGGATATGTCAATGTCGCCTCCACGGGCAACGTAAGCTATGCTTATACTCCCATCTTCGACATCCATACTATCCGTCCCGACACGATTGAGCTTTGGGTGGCTCGCGATATGGCAGAAGGCCATCTTACCCGCATCGAGTATTGTAACTATCTAGGCTTGTGGACAACCCTTGGCAGCGGCAACGATTCGCTGTGGTACAACAAGGGTGCCTGCTGGGACAGCGTCAGTGCCGGCTATGGCTACGTCAAGCATCGCTTCTCGCTCAACAGTATCGGCGCCGAATTCCAGCAGATGCTCCAATTCCGACTCGTCTATAAGGCTATGTCCGAATCGCCTTCGTGCGACGGTGTCGCTATCGACGACTTTGTCGTAGGACGTGCACGCCGTAATATCGATGTCGGTGTCGTCGCCATTACGTACCCCACCGAACCCAAGTTCGGTCAGATTGTCAATCCGCGTGTCGTCCTCAAGAACTATGGTCTTGACTCAATCCGCGACGTCACTCTCGCATATCTGCCCTATGGTGTCAACCTGCCTCGCATCGGCACTTACCATAATTCTGATGGTCTTGCCCCGGGAGCTACCGACATCTACGAGTTCCCGACGCCGTTCATCGTGCGAGACAATTTCCCCGACACCTTCCAGATTTGCGCTTTCACCACGCTCAATATGGACGTCTATTCCGATAACGACACTGTGTGCAGCGACTTCTACCTTTCGCCTCTCGACAATGATATGGGTATCGTCTCGTTTATCGATCCTGGCGACCGTGTCGTCGCTGGCGACTCCATCACCGTCACCGCACGCATCCGCAACTACGGCCAGGCCCCTGTCCAGAGCGTTACCGCCACATATATCTACAATGGCAACTTTACCGTGACAGAGGAAATCAACTTCAACGAAATCCTTGGACGCGACCTGCAGTCGTTCGAATATTTCAACTATTCGTTCCGTCAGAAATTCCGCGCTTCGATGGGTAATATGAATTTGATGGCTTATATCGAGATGCCCAACGACGATTATCTCTTCAACGACACTATCAGCAAGCGCATCACCGGCCTTTCGGCTATCACCGATCTCAGGGCCCGCGAGGTCGTTGTCGATACTATGAGCCACAACTACGCCAAGATCAGTCTCGTTATCGAGAATGTCGGTGCCCGTGGCGTCGATCACTTCAGGGTAGGTTTCTGGTACTATAACGACACCAGCACGCGCACCGAATATGTCTACGAAGGTGGTATGCTGCCGTCTCTTGGAACCTACTGCTACAAATTCCCCGATTTGCCCAAGCATCCGGAATACTACAACTATGTCACTGCCTATGTCTATTGTGACGAAGACAACGACCGCACCAACGACACTACGGACGTCATTGCAATGCCTTACGTCGACTTGCGTCCTTTGCGCGTCCTCATCGAAGAGAACCGCACCGACTCCTGTCGTGTACGTGTCGAGGTGGCCAACGTCGGCAACACCGTCAACCACCTTGAGCAGGACATTTCCAACAAGGCCATCATCAACGGACAGACAATCCGCGCCAACGGCATCTCTAGCGAAATCCAGCCCGGTAGCTACACTACTATCGAGTTCTCGAAGAAGATTCCGAAGAATCCGAACAGAACCTATACCGTCTGGGATTCGACAATGTTTGAGGGTGACTATAACCATTCGAACAACACGACAACCAATGTCGAGGTCATCAACTACTTCGAGGGTGTTCCGCTTGTCGACGAAGCCGACGGTATGCTGTTGCGCCAGAACTATCCCAACCCGTTCGACAACTCCACACGCATCGAGTTCTATCTGCCTACTTCGGGCGATGTGCGCTTCTTCGTGATGGACGAACTGGGACGCCTTGTGCACCAAAGCACCAACTATTATGGCTACGGCGACCATACTGTCACGTTCAGTGGCGACGAGTTCCCGACCGGTGTCTACTACTACGGCATCGAGAAGGACGGTATGCGCCTGATGCGCAAGATGGTCCTGAAACGTTGACGGCAGTGCAACAAAAGTTTGAACAGTTTATCCGCAGCGAGCACCTGTTCCCCGATGGGGGGCAGGTGCTTCTCGCTGTCAGCGGCGGACGCGACTCGGTGGTGCTGACCGACCTTGTCGGACACGCTCGCATCCCTTTTGCCGTCGCCCATTGCAATTTCCATCTGCGCCCAGACGAATGCGACCGCGACGAGGCTTTTGTGCGCAGTCTGGCACAGCGCTGGGGTGCGAAGTGCCACGTGGCCCAGTTCGACACGCTGGCTTTTGCCGCCGACCGCCATCTGTCGGTCGAAGAGGCTGCACGCCGACTGCGCTATGATTTTTTCGAACAGGTGCGCAGCCAAAACGGCTATTCCTGCATCGCCACGGCCCATCATCGCGACGATGCCATCGAGACGTTTTTTATCAATCTGCTGCGCGGAACGGGCCTTGCCGGGCTGCAGGGCATACCGCTGCGCAACGGGCACGTGGTCAGACCGCTCCTGCCGTTCGGGCGCGACGAGATCGACAGCTATGTGCGTCGCAATCGGCTCACCTATGTCGACGACTCGACCAACAGCCAGACGCTCTTTCTGCGCAACCGCATACGCCTTCAGCTGGTGCCGATGCTGCGCTCGCTGTCGCCGGCCTTCGACCGCACAATGCAGTCCAATATGCGCCATCTGGCCGATGCCGACGTCATCTACCGCTCGGCGCTTGAACAGCAGCGGGCATCGCTTGTCAGACCTGACGGCGACGGCTTTTGCATCAGTGTCGATTCGCTGCTGCAGTTGACGCCGGTCGCCACCTGGCTGTTCGAGTTCCTTCGCCCCTTCGGCTTTTCGCCAGCTGTTGTCGACGAGATTGCCGAGGCCCTTGACGGCCAAAGCGGCAAGCAGTTCTTTTCGCCCACACATCGCCTGGTCAAAGACCGCTCGCGCCTGCTCATCAGACCCCTTTCGGCCGGCTCTGACGAAAGCTACACGATAGGCGACGCTGCCGATTGCCTGTCGTTGCCTGTCGGCCTCGTGATGCAGCGTTCGCCGAACACAGGCCGCCACATACGACTAAACCCCGACGAGGCCTGGTTCGACAGCGACCGTGTCGCTTTCCCGCTGACCCTGCGCCGCTGGCGCGCTGGCGACCGTTTTGTGCCCTTCGGAATGAAGGGAAGCCGCCTGGTCAGCGATCTGCTCAGCGACCTGAAGCTCAGTCTGCCCGACAAGGAGCGCATATGGCTGCTCTGCGATGCCACCGGTGCCATACTTTGGGTCGTCGGCCTGCGCTCGTCGGCTGTGGCTTCGGTCTCTGCGGCTACAACCAACATTCTGCAGTTTAAGTTTTTACAGTAATTCTTAGGGTTCCCTGCCTTCCGGCCTGACGGCTTTTCCCGGCCGTTGGACCCGGCACCGCTTTAGGCCCGGTCAGGGTCCCCTTTTTGCATACTTTTTTTATTCAGTTCTTATATCGTTCTTATATCTGGAATATAAGAACGATATAAGAACTGAATGCCGAGGCTATGGGAAAAGGCCTGCCGGTCGTGGTTCAAAAATGTCCGGGATGGGGGAGGGGCGTGCTGCCTGAAAACAGAAACAGCGGGAATAGTCGCAGGACTGTCCCCACTGTTTGTTTTGGTATGCTGTTTCTTGCCTTTGGACTTTTACCCGCCAGCCTAATGGAACACTTCGCTGACTGTCCCCACCAGGCGGTCGTAGCGTGAGCCCGGTGCGCGGTAGTAGACGCGGACGGTATAGTTGTTGGTCATCTCATAATGGTCGCCCTCGATGGGCGATGTCAGTGCTTCGCGTTCGCCGGTGGGCAGGAATAGCAGCTGGTATGAATAGTAGCCTTGCTTGAGCAGCATTCGCTTTGTGTAGGCTTTGTATTCGGCGTTCCATTCCATTCGGCTGGCGTCGTCGAGATGCCATTGAGTCAGCTCGCCGGCAATATGCACGCTGCCGTCGAGGAAGGGGCGCTGCATCGGGAGGCTGAAATTGACCCACACGTAGTCGGCTTCGGTGTCGGGGTCCGGATGGTCGCGTACGTTGACTTTCATACCGCCGTTCAGGCTGTTATATTGCGTGTACACCTTGCGCGAACGCTCTTCGTCGGGCTGCAGGAAAGCGAATATCTCGCCGCCCCATTGCTCGATGCGCTGCACGTGGTACATCCTGGCCCAGAGGTTGCTGAGGTCGAAATAGCGGAAATGGTTGCCGCCGGCAAAGACGTTGCGGGTGCCCCATTCGTAGCGCATAGCGTTGCCGCTGTAGCCGTTGAAGTCCAGACGTCGCCGCAGGTCTTCGCGGCGGTTTTGCTGCAGCTCGACGATGTAGTGGCTTTCCTGCATCGTCAGGTTGCTGCCGTTGCGAGGCGACACGGTTACGTCCACCTGCTGGTCGCGTCCGAAGCTTCCGTAGGCTGCCGACGGTTTGCCCATTGTGACCGCGATGTCGACCATCTCTTCGTAGACTCGGAACCGCCGCACCAGGAGAATGCTGTCGGGCCGGTCGTCGGGAAATACCTCGACGATGTAGTTGCCCGAGGCGGTCAGCCTGTTGTACCTGCCCGGAACAACCTGTTCGTAATGGATGTAGTCGGTGCGTGTGTTGAACGACGCTTTGTAGTTGTCGATAATGCCTTCGGCAAGGCCGTTGATGAACTCGACGGCGTCGAGCTGGTCGGGCATCCATTGTGCGTTGCAGTGGCGTATGCGGTAGCGCAGGTGCGCCGGCTGCGGCCCAAGTATGTCGAAGCTCAGTGTGGTTTGCGGCCCTTCGTTGTCGAAAGTGTCGCCCAGCCGCAGCTCTGTGGGGCCGATTACGACTGTTTTTATGTCGGCGCAATAGTTGCTGTCGGTCATTATCTGACTGAAAGACAGACCGGACAGTAGTAAAAACAATGCTATGGACAGTATTCGTTTCACGCTGCAAATTTACAAAAAATATTACTTGCATCGTTTTTTTTGTGTTGATAAATTTACAGGGCCGTGGCGCACTCCTGTGGAGTGCATCACGGCCCTGTAGTAAGGGTTTGGCAATCAGTTTATTTTTGATATATTGCCCTTTGGCGGTTAACCAGCCGCTAAATGAATATGTATCTCAATATGAAGAGTATTGCCAGCACCCACATTGTGGGGGTGATTTTCTGGAAGCGGCCGCAGCAGGCGTTGAGGAGCACGTAGCTTATCATACCGATCAGGATGCCGTCGCTGATGCTGTAGGCGAAGGGCATAACGACAAGGGTGATGAATGCCGGGATGCTATCGCGATAGTCGAGCCAATTGATTTTGACCACAGGCTGCATCATCATCATACCAACGATGACGAGTGCCGGGGCTGTGGCTGCCGGCGGAATGGCCAGAAAGAGAGGTGCAAAAAGCAGTGCCAGAGCAAAGCAGACGGCTGCCGAAAAAGCAGTGAGACCCGTGCGTCCACCAGCGCCGACGCCGGCAGCGCTTTCGACATAGGTGGTCGTTGTGCTGGTACCCAGGGCGGCGCCGCAGATGGTACCGATACTGTCGGCCATAAAGCACTGGTTGATGCCGTCGACGTTGCCTTCTTCGTCCACATAGCCAGCCTTTTCGCTGACGCCGATGAGGGTCCCCATTGTGTCGAACATATCGATGAAGAGGAAGGTGAAGACCACGACAATCATATCGAGGATGCCCTTGCTTGTGGCCAGTTCGCTCCAGGTGAACTGGAAGGCTATGCCGCTGATGCTGGGCGGTGTCGAGACGATGCCGCTGAACGAGGTGAGGGCAGCGCGGACAACCTCGCCGTCGGCGCCCATAACGTTATAGATAGGCAGCAGGCCGAGGAATGTGGTGGCCAGGATGCCCCACAGGATGCCTCCGCGCACGTGCAGCATCACCAGGGTGCAGCTCACCACAAGGCCGATGATACCCAGCAGGGCGGTGCCGTTGAAGAAGGCGGCTCCGCTGGCGTCGTGCAGCTTAAGGCCGAGGGTGACCAGCGTGGCGTCGCTGTTGACAACGATGCCGGCGTTCTGGAAGCCGATGAAGGCGATGAAAAGGCCTATACCGGCGCCGATGGCGTATTTCAGCGAAAGAGGTATGGCGTCGACAATCCATTTGCGCACGTTGGTGAGCGTCAGGATGATGAAGATGACACCTTCGATGAAGACGGCCGTCAGTGCAAACTGCCACGTGTGGCCCATCAGCAGGCAGACGGTGTAGACAAAGAAGGCGTTGAGGCCCATACCGGGAGCCAGCACGAAGGGCTTTTTGGCGATGAACGCCATAGCCAGCGTGCCGATGACGGCAGCCAGCGCGGTGGCGGTGAAGACGGCACCGTTCGATTTGGACATCTCGCCGCCCAGGGCGTCGAAAATGTTTGGGTTGACGGCCAGGATGTAGGCCATCGTAAGGAATGTGGTCAGACCGGCGATGATTTCGGTCCGCACATTATGCTTTTCGGGGTCGAACCCCAAGAATTTCAGGAATTTCATTGTTTGTGGATTTAGGATTTAAAGTTTATGGTTTATGGAAATGAACTCGACAAAGACTAACGCATTAACACATTAGCAAATTAACGAATTAACAAATTAACGAATTAACTCATTAACGAATTAACACATTCTTAGAAGTTCCATTTGATGCCAAGGCAGGGGGCGACGGTGAGACCCTTGTTGACGTTGCCCAGAATGGGGTCGAACTCTTTCCAACCGCCGGCAAAGTTGTAGGCTATTTCCACCTCGCCGCCGATGTTCAGGTTCTCGCAACCGAAGTGCTGGCCTACGTTGTACCAGATTTGCGGTTCGGTCAGGATTACCCAGTCGGTCTCTTCGGTAGTGTAGCCAAGCAGGGCCGTATTGTCTTCGACCCTCCAGGTCTGTTTCTCGCCCCAGATGTCGAGGAATCCGCTGAAGGTCAGGCCCTTCACGCCAAACAGGTTCTGCATACCCCATACGAAGGTGAATTGGAGGGGTATGTAGTCTGTGGCGATTTGATTTAGGTTGCGTATCTCTTTGTACATCAGCTCGAAGGTGAACGTGTTGGTGTAGTCGCTGTTGTGTAGGAAATATTCGGCACCAAAAAGCCAGGCGTTGCTTGCAAACTGGCCGCCGTTCCACTCGACGTGCAGGCTCAGGGCTCCGAGTTTGCTGTCCTGCCAGAAGTTGAGGGCGCGGGCAATCTCGGTGTAGTAGCCAGTCGGCGTTGTCAGGTTGGGATGGTAGATGTCGTTGAAGAAGAAGGTCGATCCCCACTTGTCGGCCTTGAACATCTCAAGGGTCGTGGTGAAATGACCGCGGTTGAAGTCGTACATCTCCTGGATGTTGGTCTGTGCTTTGAGGCCAAGGGTGGCCAAGAGCATTGCTGCAACTAATAATGTTTTTTTCATTGTGTTGAGTTTTAATGGTTATTGAAATGATTTTGCAGAAATTCTTGCAAATTTCAGAAATGCAAAGATACGAAATATTATTTAAATTTTGTAAATTTTAACAAAAAAAACATTATTCCGCTTTGGCACGAAAAATGAGGATTGATTATGCTTTGTGGTGTAAATGTTTTATAATGAGTATGATGCTCGTAATGTTATTTTGTATGGTCTGACGTGTAATTTGTGCGAGTCGACGTTAAGCAAATCGGTGATGCCCCATTTCAGGTCGACTGCCATCTGCCATTTTCTGTCGATATGCACTGCCAATGTCATTGCTGCACCCGCGCAGAGGTCGCCCAAGGCAAAAATAGGGTTGTCGGTGCGAGGGTTGTTGGTGCTGGTGCGGCTGTAGGGGTTCGCAACGCTGTGGTTGCTGCTGTGGCTGAAAACGATGAAATGGGTGTAGGGGCCTGCCAGCAACTGGAGGGAATTGTTGTTGAGGTCGAAACTGTATCCTGCCTGTACCATTATGTCGGTGCCTCCAGTGGTGATAACAGCTGTCGGTTCGTCTGTGACAATGCGTGCCCGCTCGATGGTGGCAAGAGCGGTCATCTGCAGTCGCCAGTTGCGTGTGATGTGGTAGCTGATGGCTGCTCCTGCATCGGCTCCCAGGGCTGGGCGAATATGGTCGGGGGCATAGTCGGTCGATTGCAGGTTGTAGCGGTATCCGCCAAGGTTCGGACCGGCAGTGAGGCTCCAGCTTGTGTATTGCCGGAAGAGGTCGCTGCTGTCGGCGTTTTGAGCGTCAGCAGAAGCTATCAGAATGATTAAAGATATGATTGTAAAGATGTTCTTTCTCATAATGCTAAAGTGTGAATTTGAATTCTATTTTAATAAATCCCTTTTCTTTGGAACTCATACCTTCGTTGTAGCTGATACGGCGTATGTAGTCTATGCGAATGAATTTCAGGATGTTTTCGATGCCGATGCTCCATTCCATATAGGGCTTTTCGCCAAGTGGCGACGTGCCGTCGGGCAACTTGAAGAGGCCTGTGGGGTCGCCAGCGGCAGGGTTGTTTTTGGTTGTGAGTCCGCCGTAGAGGATGTTGAATCCTGCAACTTCGCGCAGCCGGAGCCGCTTGATGAGCGGTATGTTGTTGAGTATCCATCCTTTAAGGTGATATGTGGCGAAAAAGGCGGCATACTGGTCGGTGACAAATTCCATTGGCCGCATAGTGTTGAACGCGGAGGATGAGATGAATATATTGTCGTTGCCGCTGGGGAAGCAGAGCCGTGGGTATGGGACGCGGTTCCAGACGATGCCGGAAACAAGTTTGGCGTCGATGTGGCCGAATGCGCTGAGCCAGAATCGTTTCTCGGCACTGAAATCGGTGCGCTGGTAGCGGAATCCGCCTTCCATCAGGCCGATGCGGTGTGTCAGGTTTATGGTGGGGGCATCTTTTTTGAGCGTGGTGATGTTGGCGCTGCCTGGGCGTCGGCTGTCGGGGTCACGGTTGGGGCTGAAAGTCAGTTTGCCCATCCATTCGGCTTCGGCAAAATGGTCTACGGTGCGAAGTGTTCCGTCGTCCTGATACTGATGGTATTGCAGCAGTGAGGTGGGTTCGTAGCGGCGTGCAGCCAGCCAGGTGTCGATGCGCAGATGGCTGGGCCACTGCTTCTGCAAACGCAGTACGCCTTGTGCCACATATTGCAGTTTCTGAGGTACATTGCTGGACATCATTATGTTGTCGCGATCAAAGTTGTCGAAGCTTTGTCCGGGGGCTTCCAGCTCATAGGATGCGGTGAGGCTGACGCGGTTCTGGGGCGATTCGTGCGAGTGAAGCTCTTTGTCTTCAAAGGTATGAATCAGCGAAGTGTTGAATTTCATTCGTTTGTCGCCAAAACCGTAGGCTAAGTATCCTTCGGCGAAATTGCGTGGATTGAGTTTTGCCGTCGTCATTGCACCCAGGCGAATGCGCCACCCTTCGGTGTGATTGTGGCTTACGAAGTTGTATATGGGACCTATGTACACACGGCTTGAATCGAATTTCGCGGCGGTGGGTATATAGCCCGTAAAGGAGATTTCGGCTATCCGTCGCAGGCGCTGCATTTCGGGCAGGCGTGCCAGTTCGTAGCGCAGGCTGTCGATAACAGTCTCCTTTACAGTTAACTCGATGGGGCGCAGTTCGTTCCACACTTTGCGCCGCATTTTTGTTTTTGGCAGCGAGGCATTGTTCGACAATGGCGAAAAAAGGCTGTCGGGCAGCATCGATGCGGTGTCGGAAATGTTGTAGTGGTGATAGATTCTAACCTGGTGGGCGTAGACTTCCTGCAGCTTTTTGTGGATGAACATACGGGCGTAGGTGTCGCTGCGGTCAGGTATGTACATCGGATGATTTGCGTTGCCGATGCTGTCGTCCAAACGGCTGAATGTCTGCACGATGTTGAGGTCGCGCACAAAGTTGAGGTTGACGTGTGGCGAGACGGTCATATTGTACTGCGTTACAGCATAGCTGCTGTCGAGGGCAATGTACATCTGTCCGGTGAAACCGTAACTGCGGTCGTTGGCCGGCACAAAAGACAGCTCTACGCATCGGGTTCCGTTGATTTCGACGGTATCGGTTATATAGTATTTGTAGAACGTGATGCCTATGGTGCTGCTTAGCGGACTGGTGAATCGGTTGAGCATCAGCTCGATGTCGTTGTCGTAGATGTCTATGGGGACGAACATCCCGCTTAGGCTCGCGTCGATGCCTTCCTGTCCCAGCATCTGGTCAAGGCCTTCCATTCGTTTGGCGGTGAGCAGGGTCCGGTTCTGACGAGGCTTTTGCCGGTACGACTGTTGCATCATCTGCTCGCGCATCGAAATGGTAAGTATCGGTGTGGCGTCGAATGGCGTTTGGTCGATGTATTTTTCCAAGAAATTGAGTTTGCGCCAAATGCGTTTGTTCTCAAAGTCGGGATGGAAGTCGTCGAGGGCGAGGGTTGTTTTTTCGTACACCTCGCGTCGGTAGCGCGGCAGCGATTGTGTGCGGTTCTGCTCTTTGTGCTCTATTACTGTGCGTGCCAGCTCAACGGCTGGGTTGTTGCGACGGCGGTAGCGTTTGCGGTCCTTGCGCGAGGCGGTGATGACAACTTCTTGCATCACCGTCGACCGCCGTTTCATCGCCACCTTGATGTTGCGTTTTGTCGTGCCTGACGCAATGATTTGTATTTCTGGCTCGTAGCCGAGCATCTGGAAACGGATGGTGTCCTGGCTGTGGCCTGCCGAGGCCTTTTTTGTCAGGCGGAACCGTCCGTCCATATCGCTTGTTGTGCCAGTGTTTGTACCAATAAAACCTATTTGCACGAAAGGCAAAGCCTCGCCGCTGACGGCGTCGGTGACGATGCCCTGAACCGTGGTGGCTCGCTCTTGTGCCGGTAGGCGAGTCGCCGAAGCCAGCAGCAAAATCAATAGCGCTATGTGTCGGATTTGGTGCATAAGACTATTGTTTTGTGTTGGTTATTTCGTCCATAAACAGCCCGATGCGGTTCAGGACCGGACAAGCCATCGATTTTTCGATTTTGATTTGCACCTGACGGGCCGTTACTGTCGGCGTCAGCAGGATGCGCTTGTAGCCCACGGTTGTGCCTTCTGTCAGCCTGTGGCGTCTGCCGTCGGTGTCGGTATAGGCAATGCAGAATTTCTCGATGCGTTGACCCAGTGGTATGTATTCTTGCAGCATCACCCGATTGAAAGTCGCTGGTTGTTCGAAGGTTAGAGTCAGCACGGGTGTCAGCACGCTGTCGTCGGTAGTCCAGTAGCTGTCGAAGTCGCTGTCGAGCAGATTGCTGGCTCGGAATGCTTTGCCGCGCCATCCGCCTCGAGTGTTGCTGGCGTCGATGACGCCTTTTTGTGCCAGATCAGTGCTGAAAATGCTGTCCAGTGCGCCACGGAACTCCAGCAGCCTGATGGAGTCTTCGGTGGCAATCAGTCCTCTGCGGTCGGGCGGCACGTTGAGCAGCAGCAGCGAGTTGCGTCCCACGCTGGTATAGTAGATGTGGAGCAGCTCGTCTAAGCTCTTGGGGCGCTCGTTTTCGTGCCAGAACCAGCCGGGGCGGATGCTTACGTCGGTTTCGGCAGGAATCCAATGCTGTCCGTCTCGGTCGCCTCTGTTCAGAATGACGGTGCCTGGCGATCCGGCGCCGGGTGTGAAGCCGTCGCTGTTGAGCGTCGAGAAACAGGTCTCGCCAGCCTCGCCACTTTCGTTGCCAACCCAGCGGCATCCGGGACCCACGTCGCTGAAAATTACTGCGTCGGGCTGCAGGCGTGCCACTGTTGCGTTGAACAGCGGCCAGTCGTAGGTCTGGCGTTTGCCGTTAGGGCCTTCGCCGTTGGCGCCGTCGAACCATTGCTCAAAGATGCGGCGTCGCCCTTTGCTGTCGGAAGCGCCATATTGCGACAGGACACTTTCGAGCGTCAGCCGGAAAGTTTCGTTGTAGGCCTCGCTGCCGTAGGTCGGCGCGTTGCGGTCCCACGGCGAGACGTAAACGCCCATCGCTATGCCGGCTTCGGTGCAGGCATCGCTCAGTTCGCGCAGCACATCGCCCTTGCCGTCGTGCCAGCTGCTTTGCGCCACGGTGTGGGTGCTGTGCGGATTGGGCCATAGGCAGAAGCCGTCGTGGTGCTTGGCGGTGACGATGATGCCGCCCATACCTGCCTGGCGCGCCACTGTGGCCCACTGGCGACAGTCGAGTGCCGTCGGGTTGAACAGGTCTTCGGCTTCGGTGCCGTCGCCCCATTCGGCGCCGCTGAACGTGTTTGGGCCGAAATGGCAGAACATAATTATTTCCATACGTTGCCAAGCCACTTGCTGCGGCGTCGGACAGGCTCCGAAAGGCTCGGGCGGAGCTATGTTCTTGCACGCGGCAAATAAGAATATGTGTAATATAATCAGAAGTTTGGCTATTTTTTCTTTCATTTTTATCGACACGTTACAACGTGCAAAATTACAAAAAAAAACGGGGACTATGCTTTGCATTGTCCCCATAATTGTGCCGCTTGGTCGCAATCAGTCGGTTATTGCCTCGCTGACGTTGATGACGTGGTCGGCGAGTTTCTCGTATTGGGCATATAGGCTGCTGTAGGCGTTGCCGACGGCATAGTTGTATTTTCCTTGCTTCAGGGCTTCGATGTGCTCGGCACGGAGTCGGTCGCGCAAAGAGTTGACGTTGTATTCGGCGTCGTTGGCGGCACGCAGGTTGGCGTTGTCGAAGTCGGACAGGTTGGTATCCATCACTTTGAGGGCTTTTTCGACCGCGGCGGTCATCTGCTCCAGGTTGGCGTTGAGGTGGTCGTTGAAGTGGACGGCATCCTCGCGTTTGTTTTTGCGTGTCTGCGCGATTTGGAAGATGGTGTCGCCGATGCTTTCGAGGTTGTCACTGATGCGCAGCATCGAACCGACGCGCTGCGATGCGTGCTGGCTCAGTCCGCCACTGCCGACAGCGGTGAGGAAGTTGGTGATTTCGCGGTCCATACGGTCGGTAAGTTCCTCGTATTCCGATATCTGATTGACGAGACTGTCGAACTCTTTTTCGCTCTTTGCCGTCCGCAGTCCCGGCAGCAGGTGGTACATCTTAAGAACCTCTTGTGAAAAGAGTTGCAGCTCTTTCTTGGCCGACTGCAGGTTGAGCTCGGCGGTCGACACGGTACCACCGCTGATGTAGGTCAGATGGTACTCGTCCTGACGCTCTTTGCCCGTGCTCTCTTTGGCTTCGGGCACCATACGGTCCACAAGCCACAAGATCTGAGGTATGAACCAGGCCAGCAATAATGTGTTGCCGACGTTGAAAAGCGTGTGGAACAGGGTGATGGCCATCGGCACATCGGTAGGGTAGACGGATTGGACCAGCGTGACGATTGGCCGGAAGAGGACCAGCGTGACCAGTACGCCGACGACGTTGAACACCAGGTGGGCACGGGCCGCACGCTTGCCGGCCGTGTTGGCCACGGCGGCGGCGATGTTGGCCGTAATGGTGGTTCCGATGTTCTGGCCCATAACGAGGGCTATGGCCATTTCCGTGCCAAGCATCCCGTTGTAGCACATCAGCAGCGTGATGGCCATCATAGCCGACGACGACTGTACGAGGCAGGTGAGCACGGTTCCGATGGCGATGAACAGCAATATTGACCAGAACCCAAAGCCGCTCAGCGAGGCAATGCCTTCGAGCAGACCCGGATACTGCTCCAGATTGGGCATTGCGCTCTGCAGCAGATCCATACCCACAAGCAACAGGGCTAGGCCGATAACCGTCTCGCCGACAGGCTTCAGCGACTCGCGTTTGGAGAATATGAAGAAAAGGCTGATGGCGGCCAGCAGCATCGGCAGCGAAAAGGCACCTGACCCTTCGCCAAGGCCCAGCAGGGCAATGATCCAGGCCGTGGCCGTGGTTCCGATGTTGGCACCCATAATGACAGCCACGGCACCGCTGAGCGACAGCAGGCCGGCGTTGACGAAACTAACGACCATCACCGTCGTTGCCGACGACGACTGGATGACGGCCGTGACGGCGGTGCCGGTAAGGATGCCGCTCACAGGATTTCCCGTGATGCGTCCCAGGATGGCTCGCATTTTGCTTCCTGCGGCTTTCTGCAGACCTTCGCTCATCATTTTCATAGCGAAGAGAAACACTGCCAGCGCACCGGCAAAATTGATGATAATAAGAATGATGTCTACAAAACTCATATCGTTGTGTATTTGTTTTTTCTGGTTGCAAAAGTACTTCAAAAGTTACAAAACCCTGTTACGTTTCGGTTAAGATTCGGTTAAGATATTGTTTCGATTTTGTTACATAATTGTTACAATAATGAATTCGTTAATTCGTTAATGTGTTAGTGTGTTAATTTGTAAATTCGTTAGTGTGTTATTCTTAACCAAATGCTCGATATGAAGGCCGGAAAATTTTGGATTGCACTGCTTTGCGTTCTTGCGTCCGCCTGCAGCGAAAACAGGACGCAAATGCCTGTCGACACGGTGCCTGCCAGGGCTGTGGACAGCTGCGAAATGCCTGTGACCGAGTACGACACTACGGGCATCGGAGGCTTTGTCGTTTTGACCGATGTTGTGCCCGATGCCATACTTGAGATACGATATTTTGGGACATATAATTTTGTGGGACAACGCATAGACGGGTATCTGCAACCCACGGCACTGTTGTCGCGCCGTGCGGCCGACAGTCTGCGCGCCGTCAGCGACGAGCTTGTGGCTCAAGGTTTTAGGCTTAAGTTTTTCGACGCCTACCGTCCCCGGATGGCTGTAGACCACTTTGTGCGCTGGAACCGCGACTATGGCGACACGCTGATGCGGCGCTATTTCTATCCCAATGTCGACCGCCGCAGGCTGTTCCAACTGGGGTATATAGCCTCGAAAAGCGGCCATTCGCGCGGGTCGACAGTCGATTTGACGCTGTTCGATATGCGTACGGGCAAAGAGGTCGATATGGGCGGCACCTTCGATTGGTTTGGCAACGAAAGCCATCCCGACTGCGGCGGCGACCCCGCAACGGGACGCTACCGCCCCAACGATACCCTCAGCATCGAACAGTTCAGCAACCGTATGCGTCTGCGCAACGCAATGCTGCGCCACGGGTTCCGTCCGCTTGCCACCGAGTGGTGGCACTTCACGTTGCGCAACGAGCCATACCCTGACACCTACTTCAATTTCCCCGTCAGGGAATTATGCGATTGAGTGCTGATATGTTGGATAATTATATGAATAACTTGGCCGTCAGTGCATTAACATATTATAGCGTTATGCGTTTTCAGCCGGCGGCAGGGCGTGGTGACGCCGCGTCAGGAAGACTTGCAACAGGAATAGCAAACCGATATACATTGCCACTTTATAGGGTCCGCCGAGTATGGCCGACAAAGGTCCTACGATGAGCGGCGACAGAAACTGTCCCAGATAGAGCGCTGCCGAAATGAGCGGCATCACGGTAATGGCGGCGTCGCGTCCGCCTTTAATGCTGGCTATAGTGTTGACGTAGGGGACGCCGGCACCGTTGGCGAGGCCGATTAGCGTCGATGCGACAATCATTCCCGTCAGTCCGGGAAAGAAGGCCAGCACGCCATATCCGGCAATAAAAAAGAGCGGGGCGGCATACTTCATCTGGCGGCGCATCTTGTGCATCAGCCATCCGAAGAGCAGTCCGACGCCGAAAGCGACGACATCAAGCCACACCATCACCAGCGTTGTCGTCAGCGGGTCGATGCCAGCCTGGCGCGCAGTCAGTGCAAAGTTGGTGGGATAGACGAAGAAGAGTATCATTATCAGCAGCATTGCCGTCACCGATGGATGGAAACGCGTCAGGGTGCTCAGTCTGATTCTTGAGCCTTTGGCTGCCAGCTGCTCGTTGGGCAACAATGCCGCGACAAGCACCATTGCCGGCAGTGCCGCCAGATAGACGAGGAATGCGTACCGCCACTCGATGGTAGCCAGCAGACCGGCCAGCAAAGTGGCAATGACACCGCCCATCTGGTTCATCGCGGCGGAAAGACCCATCAGCCGACCCTGCTCCTCGGGCGGAAAAAAGTAGGAGAGGAGGCCTGTCGAGAGCGGCATTATCATACCGACGCTAATGCCCAGCAGGGCGCGCATAGCGAGCAGCAGGGCGATGTCGTCGACGAGGAAGGCGCCGGCACCGGCGGCGACATAAAGTGTCAGTCCGGTCAAGGCCAGGGTGCGAGTCCGCATCAGTCGGCAAAGCGGACGGAAAAAGAATGTGGTGACAATGATCAGCAGCGCCGGAAGGCTGACAATGAGTTGGATAGTTAGCGGGCTGCATCCGGCAAAGTGTTGTTGGATCGCTCCCAAAGCCGGAGCCATAGCGGCGCCAGCCATAACGGTGAGCAGGCTGATAGAGAGGATGGCATAGGTCAATCCACGCAAGTTTTTTTTCATTTCTTGTGTCTTTTTTTGTTAGTAAACTGAATGGAGTTGTCCGCTCTACCAAGCGGAAAGCCAGCGGTTTGGACCATCGTCGGGCCTGCTGTTTTTCGTGTGCAAAGATAGCGAAATTTTCGAAAACGACGAACTGTAAAATGAAAATAATATTTCCTCCGAAATGTTCCGAAGTGCACCAAATGGCTGGTTTTGCAGCCGTTTGCTGAACTCAGTGCAAGCCTCGGGGCAAGCCTCCGCCTTCGAGACCTCTGCCAGCCCTTTTCGCCCACCGTCCGAAGTCAGTTCTTATATCGTTCTTATATCCGCGATATAAGAACGATATAAGAACTGCATAAAAACGGAATGCAAAAAGGCACCCCAGCCGGCAATGGGAACCAGCGCATATCTCCGGCAGCGCGGCCTCCGGTTTTGAAAGAATGCAAAATTACGAACTTTTTCCGATATGGCAAAAAACAATCGTTTGCTGTGGCTCGAATACGAAATAAACCAAATCGGTAGGACTAATCAATAGTATTCATCGCCATTTACGCTGGTGTAGGGGATGATCGGTTTGAGTTTGCCGACTATGCGGCTATGGATGTCGGCGGTAAGGTTGTCGTACGACGTTCCCCGGTCGTCGGGCAGTGCAGCCGCAAGTTTCTGCCGTGCGGCCAGCCAGCTTGAAAAGCATTTTCTGATAGCAGTCACGCATTCCGTAATAGTGCTGTCGGACGGGTAGTTCTCGTAGCGGTCATCTTTGTTTTGTGCGTTATAATCCATTGGCTGCGAATGCTTTTTGATCCATTGTTCCCATTGGGGTGTCGTTACGGTTTTCCCTTGCTGAGCGTATTTGCTTCCTTTAAGGATTATGTCCTTTTCGATATCGAGTTCGGCCCGCCTGTTTTCGGACAGGCTTCGGTAATAGCCCTCGATTTCCAGAGGTTTCATACTGTACCATTCCTGCGTGAAATACACGTCGCGCCACAGGGTGAAACGCGCCTCGTTCAGGTCGTGCCACGCTTTGTATTCCTCTTTTGCCAAGGCTTTTATGTCGTTTGGCGCTTTTTCGAGCCATTCCCGATATGCGTCGATAGTCCGATAATAGTCGATAGAAGACATTACATAGCACTCCAGGTTCATATCTGCCTGTTTTTGTGCCGAGAATTTGTCGAATAGGCGAAGTATGTCGTAAATCGTCGTGTCGCGACGGGCGCAGGGCACTTCGCTGCAGAACGAGTCGATGATGCTGCCCACAGCCTGTGCCCACTGCAGTTTGTCCATAGCGTCGCCGTTAATGTCCACCAAATGGTGCATCCGCATAAAGCGATTGGCAAGGCGCAAGGCACAGGAATCGCGGTGCGTCATCTCCAGTCCATCGCCGTAATCCCGCCATTCTTCAAACCAAGAGTCAAGTGTGTGTACCTCAGTTAGATTGAGTAAATCCGCTGCCGAGATAGGACTTATGGTTATCGCGTTTTCGATGTACGCGATGCTGTCCTCGCCGGTAAGACCTTCCGGTACCTGCACCGTGTCGCGTGGATCGAAATCACTGGAACTGTTTTTGCAGGATAGAACTGCAATACAGCAGATTGTGATTAACGACAGATTGAAACAAAAGTGTTTCCGGCGTGTGGGTCTGGTTGTTGTCATTTTCTTCTGAATAATAAATTCCTGTTTCCAGTGTGTTGCTTAAGCATTAGCCTGCATTTTGTTTGAGCTGGCTTCTTGCACATAATTTAAAAGGCTATCGTTATAACGGGAAAAGTTAAATTATATTTTATGCCATATTAATACGCCCCCCTTCAAGAGTTGAAAATATGAAGGGGGGCGTATGCTGAGGATTATTGTGGAGTCAGTTGCTATTCGGTCGCTGTAATAGAAAAACTGGATTCGAAAGACGATATTGTGCCGCTGTGGTGCAGGTCGAAGCGGAATGAATGGGTTCCTATAGACAGGTCCGTATTGTCAAATGTTGTATACTGAATTTCATTTTCTATCCGTTCTTGAAGTTGGCCGTCCAAAAATATCTCCCAATATTCAAAGTCGTTTGCATTGTAATCAAGACGAACATTTGTCTTAATGCCTTCGCAATCATTGCCCTTGACGGAAATATCAATGTGCGTGGTGGCGTTGTCGACGACCTCCTCGGTAAAATCGGTTTCTTTTGTTGGTGTGCAGGGTTCAGCATTAAGATCCAGGACTTCGAATCTAAGGATGTTGCTGGTTGTTACGATGTTTCCCATATAATGCGAGTAGCCTGTGACCTTATATATATGTGTTCCGATAGCCAGTCCGGTGATGTCGTATTCCTTTTCCCACGGAGTAGAATAGACTCTTTCTATTTTTTGCTCGTCAAGCATTACATCAATGGAGTCATAATTACTCCCGTTTTGTATTGATATTTCTGAAGTTATTCCTTCACAATCATCGCCACTTAAATCAACGCTGAATGATGGTCCATTACCTGTAATAATATTTAAACTGCTTTTCACCCCCTTTGTAGGTACGCAAGGATTGTCGGGGTCAGTCTCGCAAGGACACGGATTTTGATTGTCGCCACACTCGCATTTTTTTTCACAAGAGGATACTAAAGATAAAGATCCTAATACAAAGAGCACCCAAGCATAAAATGTTATTTTTTTCATATCATTAGGCCCTAATACGTGTCGGGCGCAACGGTTGATGTTATATTATTAAAAAACTTTAGTTTGGTAATGCTATATTTCTATATGCTACTATTGGAGCAATAATTTCTTCTTGCATCTTGTTGTACTTCTTCTGGAAATGAAATACAATTCGTAATTTCTTCATAACGTTGTTTGATTATTATGGTATAGGTTGAGCAATACTTTATGCAGTTCGTTGGTATCTCGTACAAAATGGACTTTAGGAGCGAACGCTCCTAAACTGTCTAAAGAGCTTTTTATGAATTTATCGGGATATAGTTGAACCATTTGATTACTATCCATTCCCCAGTCAATATCTTTAATGCTCATTTTGTAGTCGATGACGGATTTAAAGGCTGATACTGTTGTCGCATTATCTACATAGACAGAAAAAGAGTCGAAGTCTATTTGGATGATTGTAATATCGCGCCGTCGGCTTTGAACGCGAATACTTTGGCGCGAGATATTACTACTGTCAATACCATAATGTACTTTAAGGTACGAATCATACATCTTCAAGCGAGTACGGAAATCTAGTTCTTCGTAGGAATATGGCATATATTATTATAAAGAGCCTTATTTTTTATGCGTACAGTATCTTCAACTGTTTATTGTTTAATCTCTTTATTTGTCTTTTTGTAATTAGGCGATTCCTTTTCTCTGTTCGGTAAAAGTCCATAGTCATTATCTTCGGGTGAGCCATTAGCCAATAGAAGATAAATGTTATAAAATGGAACAAGCAAAAACCAAGCACTATGATTACAATCGTGTACTCGCTTGGCAGCTTGTACCAATATAAATAATAATAATATTCCTGGAATGATATAATAGTCGGCATTCCGTGCTAAGTTATGTCGATTTTCTATTTGGGCAGCTCCTTCTTGTATTTTACCACCACCTCGTTCAACCCATCTATTATAATTAGGTGTTTCCAGATAGATATACGAAAGATGTACAATAGACCAAAAAATAACGCATAGGAATATTCTAAAAAAGAAACTTTTACGCGTGATTCTACCTTGTACCCAAAAGAGACTTGACTCTACATGGTTGGATTTATCGTAGGGTATTTCTCCCATACCAATTCTTTTTTTCATTCTTTACCAAGTTGATAGTTGAACCTCAAGATTCTTAACACTAATAATTTCCATATTGCCAATTTTATACGCATAGAAACCTTCGCTTTCGCCAGCAGCAAGTGCGTAATACATTGGACGAATATCATACTCTGATTCGATTGCTTTCAGCCGAATATTCAAGTTGCCATCCGTTTTATTGTACAGATAAATTGCCTTAACAGCTCCAGATAAGTAATCGTAAGTATAAGTGTTATGAACTTCATATTTTACAATCTTTTCCTCATTATCGTCAGACAAATTCCATTCCCCAGAATAATTAGACGTTAAATCAAGTCTATATGTATAACTTTTATTACCTAAAAGTCTGCTTGCAATTATTTTTGCTTCACGTTCGAACATTTCATAAGTCATTGGCTTCTTTGGGTCTTTGGGAGTAGCGTTCCGAATAGCCTGCAATATTTGCTGGGCATTTAAGTTCTCGTATTTACTATGTATCCTATCAATAAAACCCATAAGTTTGGGAGATGCGAAAGACGTACCTGACCACGGTTCTTTGGTGATGTCAACTGTAGTCATAAGAGAATGTTTGTCCGTTGGATAATTAGAGTATAATACATCGCTTTTGGTATCGTATGCACCAACAAGAATGAGATTATCTTTCAGAGTGTTTAATGTTTTATTATCCAGTAATGCAAAGACTTCTTGCATACTATGCATACGATAGTTTCCAGAACTTCTTGTTACAATAAAGTTTGAAATACCTTTTCTCTTCATTTTGTTGAAGCATACGGCCAATTGTTGGAGTTCATTAGCATATAGTTTTACATAGAGTTTTTGATTGTTCGTATCAATATCATCGTATTTATCATATTCGGTTTTCTTACCTGGCAATGCTGTCCCAAACGACATATTGATTAATATTAAATCTTCATTTGCAGTATTTTTTGCCGCTTTCAGCAGATTTGACATTATTACATTGTTGCTGATTATGTGATAACGCCTTGCAGAGTCGCTATTTGTCAAGAATACCATATCCACACTATGAATATTATCAGATACGGCGTATTTTGAAAAAGTTTTACGAACACCATTGCCGTGCGTTGTAAGCATTGACTCTTCTAAATTAAGGAAATCGTCATATATATAAATTTCGGATGCGAACTGAGAAAGGGTGTTGAAGAATGTATACTCGACATCGTCTCGACCGTTCAAAAAAGACAGAAATTCACTTTCTTTACCATCACGTACACTGACAAGATAATAGTTAAATGCAGGAATTTGCTCAACAATCTTGCCTCCACCCGATTTGATTATCTTTTTAGCCGTATGTTGCGAAACCGAATCGGAGAATAAAACAATGCACTGGTTAGCAACTGTAGTTATTTCGTAAGTCTTACCGTTCTCCGAATAAGATACTGTTTTTATTTGTGGATATTTCCCTTTATATGTAATATCTTTAGACTCATTATTCCCGCACGAAAACAGAAAGATTATAGAGAACAGAACTAAAAATGGAAATTTTTTACGAAACATATCGGCTAATTTGTTTGAATAAGGTTCTGACTTTTTAATAACTCAAAAACATCTGTGACCGCTTTGTTTTTAGCTTTAAGTGCATCTATATCACAATCACAGTTGTTTACCACTGTATCTTTTGTGACCAGATAATCAATTCTGCGAGTTTGTTTTCGTCTTAAATGTGTTATTTTTTTTGTGTAGGTCTCAACATAATTAGAATACTGGAGAATGTGCAATGTTACATCGTCTTCACTATATCCGCTAGCTCTGTTATGCCACCAAGCGGAGTGGTCAATTCTAAAAGTATGTGTATTATTAGGATAAATGGTTACATAATTGGTTGACTTTGCCATATCTTGCCAAACTCCTTTTGTTTCATTGTAATCCTTGCCCTCAATCCTTATTGCGAAGCGGTTGGAATAGGTTTCATTGGTGTTTCTGATTGTAATATAATGAGTACACGTAGAACCTGTTTCTTTCCCTTCGGAATTGGTGTAATATTTCTTTTTTGTGTAATATTTCTCGATCTTATAAGACACAGTGGTATCTATCATTTCATTTACCGTCACTACAGAATCTTTTTCTACCCAATAGTCTTCATATCTTGTCTGCCAGTCAGCAACCTGAATTGTAATATCTTTGCAGTCTGGTGCACAAGAAGATGCAACTAACCCCAGAATTACAAGTAGAATTGTAGGTATTGTCTTCATAGCACTCTAATTCACGTTGTTTATAATGTCATTATATTGTTCTATTAAGGCTCTATAATATGCCTTTTGAGGTTGAGACAGCCAAGAAAACACATTGTCGCTGACATCTGAATTTATTGAGTCTATGATGTGTAATGCCTTTTCTGAACTTTCTTTTAACTTTTTCAGGAACTCTGCAGTTGAGCCTTCGACTTTCGGGTCAAGGGTACACTTCAAATCGTGAATCAGTCTAATCAGATTATAGAAATCACGGCTTCGGGCGCATAATGACGCTGGGTCAACAGATTGAAATTTACTCCCGAATATTGACGTGTCTTGAATGTTTAAGAATTCGTCAAGAGCAAGGCTACGCATTCTGTCACGCATAATTTTCAGATCGTTATTAAGCTTACCGTTAGTGAATTCCAATTCCTCTACAGATTGATGAAGAATGTTGTATTCCGCCTTTAAGACAGTGTCATATAGACACGTGTCCATCTTCATTCTAATTTCGCAATGCTGAGCATTGGTCGAAAAGAAGAAAAACATCAATAATGTAAAAATGATGAATCTTTTCATAACGTCTATTTTATTTTGAAATATTTATTTGTGATGATGCAAGCGTGGTTCCATTGCGAGAAACACTAAAGCTATATGTTCCGCTTGTTTTTAAAGATATAGTTATTGGGTTAATGTTTGTATTTTCGTTTACGGACTTTATTTCTGGAGGGAAATGCCATTGCACTTTCTTAATGATTTTTTTGTTTTTATCCACAGCACTAATCTCTACATTACCACCTATAGGAAACCAATAATCTGAGGTGTTTTGTCCGTTGTTGTATAATATCGTTATGCTTTGTTCATCTTTCATTTTGTCTATTTTGTGATCCGTTGTGGGCTTTCTGGCAATTATATACTGTTGTCTACCAACTTCAGTGCCTTTATATTCAGCCACCACCGTTACAACGGTTTCGTTATCAGGTTTGTGCAGGACTTTTAGTTTGTATTTGTTTTCATTTTCTATTTTTTCCAATTTCACGATGTCAGTATGGTCTATACTGTAATTAATATCGCTACTTATGATGCTACTATTTGGGGATTTATTGAGTGTGGGGATAATGGCACAAGACTCATTTATGGGTTGGTCCCAGGGCTTGAATGTTACAGAAACTGAGTCTTCATTAGTTGCCATCCTGCCGGATGCAGTACTTCCACCAGAGCCTCCTATTGTTTCTGTCTTGGATGGAGTTTGTTCGTTCTCTTTTTCATTCTTAGGCTTAAGGAATAACACAAGCAGGAGAATAATTGCCGAAACAACAATGCCCAACAAAATCATTGTTTTTCTATTTAATCCTATACCTTTTCTCTCTTCTTCTTTATCATCATAAATTATATCATTGCTTGAACTTTCGTTTGAGTCCTGTTCTACAGTTCCTTTATTTACCGTTCCCCATTTGAGTGGCTTTTGGGGTTTCACGATAGAACTAGTTGTGTTTTCATTATGGAAATCTACAATCTTATCGTCTTTTATCTTATATATTTTTTTGTTTGCCAATTTAAGTACCACATTATTTATAGGGTCTTTAAATATGTCACTATTGCTAGAAATATATACGTCTTCATATTCTTTTATTTGTTGTTCTACATCGAAAATTTGATCAAATTCTGGAGCGTACAACAAGCATAGTTTTTTGTTTGGGGTCTGAGGCCTTCCTGACCTGATTGGCTTTTTTATAATCGAAATGTCTTCATCTGGCCATTTGGTACCTTTTAAAATATCCAGTACTGATGGAGTTTTGAATCTCCAATCATCTTCTTTTGTAAGTAGTAATTCGGCAAATTCCGTACGATATTGATATAACACATCATTTACTAATTGTTTAGCATCAAATTCGTGGTTGGTTTTTAATGCAATACCAAAGACGATGCCACCACGTTCAGACTCAAATCCATTCACTCTGCTATAGTATTCCATTCCAGAATAACCACTCCTTGAAAAGTAATGCAATACTGGTTCATCGTAGTTTTGGGGCTTCAATAATGGTTCTTGAAAAGAATTGTCATCGGCTACAGTTTTATCCACATCAAAACCATATTCATGTGATTCAAATGCCCTGGGTTTCCCATATACAACTATATTTATCATTCTATCTACTCTGGCTTTTGTGTTGTCAATTTATGTTATCATTCAATTGCCCTACTGTGTTTATCGGCAAAATGCATTGAAAGTGGGGTAAGGAGCGACAGATGAAACCATCTATCGCTCACCTGCCCAATATGTTTAAGAGAGAATACGTTTCCACCACGGCAAAACGTGTTTGCCCGTGCACCAACGGTACAATGTATACCAAAAGTTTCTCGGTGATCGTAGTACCATTTTTATGATTGTATTACCAACGACATCGCCAACCGAGTATGGAATCAAGCCGTATGACCTCGAAAAACCAGAATATTCGCTATATAGAGTATTGCGGTGCAGTTGGATGTATTTTTCCGGACTAACTCGCTTTGGCAGTTTATCCCATTTGGTTATTATCAACAAAAATTTCGTCATATTATAAAGACGAGGTGAAGTTGTTCTCAAGGATGTGATGAAAGAATGCATTTCGGTGTCCTCAGCCTTGTCAAATTCAGATGCATACCCCACTTCTAGCATTTGTTCGTCTACTGGTGAAAGAATTGCAAAAATAGCCCTTTGTGCAATACAGGCCGCCAATATCTGTTTAATTTTTTCAGCAGAGGACTGTTCGTCATCCGTTCGCTTCCCCGTCAGTCGCTCAATATCTTCACCCGAAAAGTCAAGTAGTGTTATTTTTATTCTTTTCTTACGATAACGAGATTCCATATCAAGGTCAGTTATCGTCATTTCGTCAGGACGTGTAGATGGCAATACATTGCTTCCATCCAATGCTGTTAGTATCGTATCTACACCAGATTCTTTCCTGTCACCTGCTACAGCAAAATTGCAGGAATTGTCTTCTTTGTTGTCTCGTCTAAATGCGTATGCAATTAAAGACGCAATAAACATTGATTTTCCTGACTGAGGGAGGCCGATAGGAATAATTAATCGACGACCATCTGCTATACGTTTTGCAATATCCTTTAGAATCTCTTCATTACTGAATTCCTGTAGCAAGTGATTACCAACTATATTGTATCTGCCATTAGATGTAGGCTTATAAGCCTTTTGTGATGTACTCGTTGTAGAACTTGTTATTTCTGGAGCTTGGATTGACATAATGATTGTATTTATATGTTTATAATTAATTAATTCCGAAAATTCGTTTCCACCAAGGGCGATCAAAAACTCCTGGGTCTGAACCAAATTCGTCTTCCTCATCTTCTCTGATGTAGAAGTAGAACAGAAATGGTCCTAAAAGGTCGAAGAAGAAGCATACTATTATAACTCCCCAAGTGTCCAATTTCCCTAATCTTTCTCTTACGGAAATCAATGTGTGCTCAAATGTGCCTAATTTCTGTGTCTTGGGAAATGCAATAGTTTCTTTTCCTGATACAAGAGGTATAAATGAAACCGTACTACTTACTGAATTGACATTATTGGCGACCTTGTCTAGTTTTGAAGTCAGTTCCTTCATCACTTTTATTTGAGGATTATTGTTCACATCTTCACGTGCAATGCTGACTTTGGAGTTTTCTTCAAGAATTAAATCTATTTTAGGACCGTACTCATCAACAATGCTGTCCAATTCGTATTTGGCGTTGACCATTTTTTCGGCAGCTCTGTCGTCTCCATTGAGTTTAACAATAAAACTTTTTATGCCTTCGTCTGTTTTCTTTTTCCATTCTGCGCGAAGTCTTTCGTTCTCTTCTTTGTTATGAGTAACTGTTCTCTCTCCGGTATATTTTGTTCCTGCTAATTCGTTAAAGTTCCTCAGCTGCAGGTTTGCTTCTGGGCCAAATCCATCGCGATCCTTTATTTCGGTTAAAAGATTTGTTTGAAACTCTCTCAATCTTTGGAGTTTTGCTAAGGCCAGAGAATCGCCTTTAATGGCAATAGCATCAAGTTCGTTTGGCATTCTGTCCAATCTGTCCTTTAAAACTTTGGCTTCTTCGTTCACCAGCGTCCGCCCCAAATAATGAGGGTAAAGATAGGAGAGATTAAATACGAAAAATAAAATTTCACCTGTAAGATAGAGGTAAATCATTTTTCTACGACCTTTGACAGAAGCGAGATACCCTCCAAAAACCATTACGAGAGGAATAATGGCCAAGAACCAGCTGCCCGCATTGCTTCCAAATGCATCGAACATTCTTAAACCCATCACTGTGTTGTAATACCCAAAGACAAAACAACCTATAGCAGCCAACCAAAAAATGACTACTAAAAACTTTGATTTTTTGTTATCTTCCATATTTTATATTTTGTTTCCTGTTCTTACGGCTTCGCAGGTATTGCCTTTATATTGTTTTAATTTTGATTTCTCTTTTTGCCATTCTGAGTTCTCGTTGGTGGCAATTATACATAATAAAAAAGCATAGAACTCGTGTCGCTTTAGTTCTATACTTTCTAGGCATCGCCAAACGCCTTTCCCAAATAAAACTAACGTGAACCTTATCCTATGCTTCAATATGTAATAGTTATAAACCAATACATATGCAAAAGAAAAAGGCATCAGTATAATAAGTCCTTGGGTTAAATTTTGGCGAAATTTAGAAAGTGGACTGACTACAAATGCTTTTTGCATCGCACGACAACTCGCGTCGATTTCGGATGCAAAAATACGCATTTTTTTCGATACTGATGTCTTTTTGGGATAAGATTCTTTTAAATAACTGATAATAAATGTAATATTGTTTTGTTTTTGTTGTTTTTCGTAATGCTTTATTATTGTATTGTTTTCTTTGTATTGTTATTTTGAATATTTTTTTCGTGCTTTTATTTGTATTGGAACGCTCAGATTGCTATTCCGTTATCTGTGATTAGCTTTATCAGCTGGTCGGTGTTGGCGCCGAAGGCGGGGAGGGTGAGTTGTGCCTGATTGTAGTAGGGTAGGCGCTGCTGGAGTTGTTCGGTTATGTATTGCCGCACCTGTTCGGGCGTTTTGTTTTTCAGCAGGGGGCGTGTGCGTCGTGCGTGTGCGATGCGCTCCATTATGTCGTCGACGCTCATTTGCAGGTGAATGGCGGTGCCGTGGTCGAGGATGAAGCGGATATTGCTATCGTTGCAGGGGGTGCCTCCGCCGGTGGATATGATGACGTTGTCCATCTCGGCTGTGCTTTGCAGAATCTGCCTCTCGATGATGCGGAAGGCCTGTTCGCCGTAGTGGCTGAAGAATGTCGAGATGGTGGTGCGGTATTTCAGTTCGATAGCCTTGTCGGTGTCGAAAAACTGCACGCCCAATCGTCTGGCCGTTTCGCGTCCCAGGGTCGTCTTGCCACTATAGCTGTAGCCTATGAGGTAGATGCGCATCTTTGTTAATTCGAGAATTCGTTAATGTGTGAATTTGTTAATGTGTTATGTGTCAGAAGTATAATTTCCAGATTTGTTCTACGGTGTTGCCCACGGCGTCGGTGAGGCGGAAGCTTACGCTGTTATGCCCTTTGCGCAGATGCCGCGCGTCGACGCTGAGGGTGGCGGTCTTGCCGTCGTGTTCGGCCAGCTGCCATTCGCCGTTGATGAAACAGCTATAGCTGACCACGCCGGTCAGGTTGTCGCTGATTTTTACTGTTATTTTGTTTTTTCTGAATGTCTTGCCGTTGGTGAAGTTGAGCGGTTTTATGGTTGGGGCTACGGTGTCGAGGCGGATGGCGAAGCCGCCAAACGAGCGTGTGGGCGCACGCAGTCGGCCTTCTTCAATGGTGGTTGGCAATGCGCTGACATTCTTGCCGTTGATGCAGACTATCGTAAGTTTGCCGAGCTGTTCGTCGCTAATGCCTTGTGGAATGTCGAGCCATACGTCGAAGCTTTGGTGTGGCGGCAAGGGATGTTTGACGAGGTTGATGTGGTGACGGTCGGTGAGCGAAAGTGGGTCTTTGCTGCGGTGGTACGACAGTTGGTCGTTCTCGTAGACTGTGTAGGGCCGTATGTCGACAGAGAAATTTTCGCGGTTGAGCCGGAAGCGCCGGAAATAGGTTATTGGCTCGCCGGTGGCGGCTATTGCTGGCGTATTTGCCTGGTCTGTTGTGGGTTGGCCGGGAATAGAGCGCAGGTAGAGCGTTTGCTGCGCGTAGTTGCCTTTATGGTCGATGGCACGATATCGGATTTGGTGTATCTTGTTGTCGTCGAAATGGATATAGCCATTGTTGCGATAGGCGGTGCTGAAATTATTGCGGTCGCCGCGCAGGTGGCGCGAAATGATGTAGTATTCGTGTGTGCGTTGGTAGTGAGGATAGTCGATGATGGCATTGACGGCGCGTGTTTCGTCGAAGACAAAGGTGGGAACGGTATAGACATAGAAAAGCGTGTCGTCGATGTAGAGTTCGATGCGGTGGATGCCGTTTTTGTTGCGCGAGCCGGGCTCGTGCTGGTCGTAGGTATAGATGCCTGTGTAGAAGCGTCCGCAGACGGTAAGTGTGTCATATAGAGGTAGCTGCTTTGAAAGTAGGGTGAATGTTCCGTTCTTGCCGTCGATAGTGGCGTTGTCGCTTGCGGGGTAGATTTTGATGCCTGCTATTGTCGGTGCAATCAAGTCGGTGTATTCCAGGCCAAAAAGTAGCGGATTGATTGGCTGGTCGTTTTCGGCCAGGCGGATTTCGTAGTGCAGATGAGGTCCGGCGGAGCCTCCGGTATTGCCAGTAAGGGCCACGAGCTGGCCTTTGCTGACGCGTATCGAGTCTTTGGGCAGTTCTATGTCGAAAGCGTACAGGTGGTTGGCATACTGGTAGTCGTGGACGAACTGTCCGATTTTGCCACAAAACTCGCTAAGGTGCATATATACTGTGCGGTATCCGTCGGGGTGGGTTATGTAGAGCACTTTGCCTCCGCCCCAAGCCGAGATGTTGATGCGCGACACGTAGCCGTCGTTGGGAGCATAGACGCATTCGCCCTCCTTGCCGTCTGTGCGTAGGTCGAGGCCGCTGTGGAAATGGTTGGGGCGTATCTCGGCAAAGCCTCCGGCCATCGATACGGGCAGGCGAAGGGGCAGCGTGGTGTAGCATTCCGGAGCGTTGATGCGCTTGCCTTGAAACGTCTGCGGCGTTTGGCATACGGAGATGGCGCTTGTGAGGAACAACTGCAAAAACAGCAGTGCGAACTTGGTAGGGAATTGCTCTTTCATTTGCAGGAAGGGTTAGTTGTTCTCCATCAGTTCTGCTGCGGTTTGCAGTGCGGCTTCCGAAGGTGGTTCTGACGACAGCATCACGGCTATTTCGTGTCGGCGTTCGTCGGCGTCGAGCTGGCGGATGCGCGATGTTGTCTTCTCGTCGTTGTTTTCCTTGTAAACCTTGTAGTGCTGTGCGGCGCGTGCGGCAATCTGTGGCAGGTGGGTTATGGCTACGACTTGCATTCCTTGTGCCATACGCTGCATAATGCGGCCCACTTTGACTGATATGTCGCCCGATATGCCGGCGTCGATTTCGTCGAAGATGATTGTCGGCAGCAGTTTGGTGCGTGTGGTGAGCGCCTTTATTGCCAGCATCAGACGCGACATTTCGCCGCCCGAAGCCACTTTTGAGAGTTCTCGCAGCTGCCCGCCTTTGTTGGCGTTGAAAAGCAGCAGTATGCTGTTGTTGCCCTGCGGGCCGTAGTCGGGCAGTTCCTTGATGTCGGCTTTGAGTGTGGCGTTGGCCAGGCCGAGGTCGTGGAGCAGGGGAACAATCTGGGTTTCAAGTTCCGCGGCTGCTTCTCGGCGCCGTTTGGACAGGGCGTCGGCTTTCTTCTGAAGTGTTTTGAAAGCGTTGTCAACGGCTTCCATCACCTGCTTGATTTGTTGGTCGACGTTGCCGGCTTCGCCCAACTGCCGGTCAAGGTTGTCCTGAATGGTTAGCAGCTCGGCCACGGTGCTGACGTTGTGTTTTTTCTGAAGGCGGTAGATCGTGTCCAGCCGCTCGTCGACCTGCTCCTGACGTTCTGGCGAGAAGGTTATCTCGTCGTCGAGCGACTGCAGAGTGGCGATGATGTCGCGAAGCTCTATTATCGATGATTCAAGGCGTTCGCGCAGCTGGCCTATTCCTTTGTGGCAGTCAGCGACTTTGCTGATGAGCGATTTCGAAGCGTTCAGGCGCTGCAGAGCCGAATCCTCCTCGCCGTCGCAGAGTTCGACGGTTTGGTTCAGCGCCTGCTTGATGTTTTCGGCGTTGGCGAGGATTGTGGCCTCTTCTTCCAATGCCTCTTGTTCGCCGTCGGCGAGGGCGGCTTGTGCCAGCTCGTCGTACAGGAACTTGTTGTAGTCGTAGTCCTTGCGGTTTTGCTGTTCGGCAGCAGTGAGCTCTTCGAGCTTGCGTTTCAGGTCGGTATATTGTCGGTATGTGCTGCGGTATTCATCCAGTTCGGCTTGGTCGCCGGCAATGCTGTCGAGCAGCGAGGTCTGGAATCCGCTGTCGGCAAGCAGTAGGGTGGCGTGCTGCGAGTGGATGTCGATAAGAGTGGACCCCAGCTGGCGAAGGAAGGGCAGCTGTACGGGTGTGTCGTTGACGAAGGCGCGCGACTTGCCGCTGGGCAGAATCTCGCGTCGGATGATGACGGTGTCGTCGCTATAGTCGACATCGTTTTCGGCAAACAGTTCGTTCAGCTTGAGTGCGGCAGTGTCGAACTGTGCCTCGACGACGCACTTCCGCGTGCTGTCGTAGAGCGTCTTGCTGTCGGCGCGCTGGCCAAGCAGCAGGTTGAGCGCTCCAAGCAGGATGGATTTGCCCGCTCCCGTTTCGCCGGTGATGGCCACAAAACCACTGTCGAAAGCAATGTCGCTTTGGCGTATGAGGGCGTAGTTTTCTATGTGCAGTGTGCGTAGCATAGCGGTAGGTGATGTTGTTATTGAAGCATCGGGGCGATGCGTTTTATCGCCGAAATCAGAGTGTCCACCTCTTCGCGGGTGTTGTATGCGGCAAACGAGGCGCGCACGGTGCCGGGGATTCCGTAGCGGTCCATAATGGGCTGTGTGCAGTGGTGTCCGGTGCGGACAGCGATGCCGAGCTTGTCGAGCAGTGTGCCGACATCGTAGGGGTGCGCGTCGCCTATCAGGAACGAGATGACCGACGTCTTTTCGGGTGCGTTGCCGAAGATGCGCATCCCGCCGATCTGCATCAGCTGACTGGTGGCGTATTCGGTGAGTTCGTGTTCGTGGCGGGCAATATTTTCGATACCCGTCTGGTTGATGAAATCAATGGCTGTGCCGAGACCCAGCACGTCGCCGACGGCGGGGGTGCCGGCTTCGAACTTGAATGGCAGTTCGTTGTAGGTGGTGCGCTCGAAGGTGACGTCCTTGATCATTTCGCCGCCGCCTTGATAGGGGGGAATCTGCTCCAGCAGCTCTTCGCGGCCGTACATCACGCCGACGCCCATCGGGCCGTACATCTTGTGTCCCGAAAAGCAATAGAAATCGCAATCCAGTTGCTGCACGTCGATGCGGCGGTGTGCTATGCCCTGGGCTCCGTCGATGAGGACGGGGATGTTGTGGCTGTGGGCCATACGCACTATTTCGGCTATGGGATTGACTGTGCCGAGGGTGTTGCTGACATTGGTGACGGCCACGATGCGCGTTTTTTCGTTCATAAGGCCTTCGAAGGCTTCCAGGTCAAGGACACCATTGTCGTTGAAGGGTATGACGCGAAGGTGCGCACCTTGACGCTCGCAGGCCAGCTGCCAGGGTACTATGTTGCTGTGGTGCTCCATAGCGGAGATGACCACCTCGTCGTCCTTACCGATAAACCGTTGGCTGAATGAGCTGGCAACCAGATTGATGCTTTCTGTTGTCCCGCGAGTGAAGACAATCTCGTGGCTGTGGCGTGCGTTGATGAATTTCTGCACGCTGCGGCGGGTCTGTTCGTATTGTTCGGTGGCCTGTGCCGCCAGATAGTGTGCGCCGCGGTGAATATTGCTGTTGAGTGTAAGGTAGTAGTTGCTCAGCGTTTCGATGACGCTTGTCGGTTTTTGCGTCGTCGCGGCGTTGTCGAGATAGACAAGCGGCTTGCCATAAACCGTTTGGTCAAGGATAGGGAATTGGGAACGTATGTTGTCGATATTCATTAAGCGAAGATGATAAACAGTTGAATTATTACTTGTTATTTTCTTTAATCAGGTTCATAATCCTTACACCCCCTGGTTCTTGTATTTGATAAACATAACGACGAGATATGCAATCATAAGGAGCAGGACGGCGTAGAATGCCCAGCTGCATCCCTGTTTTGGCAGGGGACGTTCTTTGCGCAGCAGCAGACGTCTGAAGTCGAAGTTTTCCCCGTTTTTGTTTGTCTCGCTCATTGGTTTGCCTGTTTTTTGCGTTTGCGAACTATGGCCCTGACAATAAAGAACACTACGCAGACAGCGAATATGACGATGATGATCTTCGACAGCATACTGCTGTATTTGTAGATGAAATCCATACCGCCGGCCTTCACTGCCAGATAGCCAAGCAGGGCAAGCACGCAGTTCCAGATGCCGGCGCCAAGGAATGTGTAGAAAGTGAAGACGCCGATATTCATTTTCGACAGTCCCGCGGGGATGGAAATGAGCTGTCGGATGACAGGAATGAGTCGGCCCACGAAGGTGCTGACCACACCGTGGTCGTTGAAGTACTGCTCGGCGCGCTCCATTTTCTCGCCCGACAGGCGCAGGGCGTGCCCCATTTTGCTGTCGACAAACTTATAGATGATCGGACGGCCCAGCCAGCGCGAAAGGAAATAGTTGATGTAGGCACCCAACAGGGCACCCAGCGTGCCGACAAGAACTATGAGCCATATTTTCATATCGTTGGGCGTGGCGGGGTCGGCGGCGACCATCACTGCCGGCGGAATGACTATCTCGGAAGGGAAGGGAATGAACGAGCTTTCGACGGCCATCAGAGCTCCGACGGCACCGTAGCTGACGTTCTGGCCATACCAGTGCACCACATTGGCCACCCATCCGTGATAGTGGGTGTCGGCTTCCGAGATGCCGTCGTCGTCGACGCTTGCAGCGTTGTGGCCCAGCATTGTGGCGTTGGCATTCTGGTAGGCGACGGCCTCGCTGTCGCTGACGTCCTGGGCTATGAACTCGGCTTCTTCGCGTTCGAAGGCAGCGACGGTGCTGTCCTGGGCTTTGCCATTGAATCCCAAAGAGATGAGTGCAATCAATAATACGAGTTTGCAGGCATTGTATCTGTTGGTGGATTTTTTGTTTTTGTGTTTCATAGGTGGTTTATATGTTTTGATTAAAGTGTAAGTCCATTAATGAGAAATCAGTTGTCCTAACTGCGCAAGTCGTTTTTATTTTTTGTCGAAATCGTGGTTGCCGTTGTCGTTCAGGTAGGAGTGTATGATGTTCATAACTTCCAGGTTTTCGGCCAGTTCGGGAAAATATTCGAGAAGCGCCTTGACGCCAGCTTCACCTTCCATCAGGCAGGCACGGACGGCATTGTAGAGCATATTGCGGCGTCCGGTCGAGTAGTAGCATAGGGCCAGGCGCTTGTTGAATTCCAGCACCATCTCGCAGTCGCGCAACCCTTCGCATAGGGCGTCGATGGCTTCGTCATAGTGCTGTATCATAATCTTATAGTCGGCCAAAGCCAGCCATCCCTGCTCGAAATCGGGATAGTATGGTTTTGCGCATTCAAAGATTTTTTCGGTGTTCTCGTAGTCGCCGCTGTCGGCGTAAATCATCGCCAGGGTGGTGAGGTAGATTGGCGATTCGGGTTCGATTTTCAGAGCCCGTTTGGCGGCGTCGACGGCCAATCCGTATTCGCGCATATAGGCATAGCAGGTCGACATCGTGTGCCACGCCTCGGCATAGTAGGGGTCCTCGTCGATGGCCTTGCGGTAGTATATGTTGGCGGTGACGGCATTGTCCTGAAAACGGTATACCTCGCCAATGCGGAAGTAGACATAAGCCTTGTCCTGTGTGTGGTCGCAGGCGTCGTGCAGCGCGGCCACCGCTTTGGCCGAGTCGCCAAGGGCGCTGTGGCAGGCAGCCAGTTGCATATAGGCAAAGTAGAAATCGGCATCGATGGCAATAGCGTACTGGTAGGCGTCGATGGCTTTCTCGTAAAGCTCTGCGGCACAGTAGCCTTCGCCCAGGCAGAACCAGCCTACCTTCGAGTAGGGTTGCTCCTCGACAAAGCGGCTGTAGAAGTGTATCCATTTGTCCATCATCCCGTCGTCCTCGTAGCAGTTGGCCAGTTCGTAGAGCGAATGCTCGTCGCTGGGCTTCACGCGCAGCGCGCGGCGGTAGTAGGTGCGGGCCTCTTCGCGCTGGTCCATCTTGACGTATTCGTCGGCTATGTTGCTGTAGATGATGCCCAACTCATAGCCGTCGGCGGCAGCCTTGTGGTAGTACTGTATGGCTTTGCGGGGCTGCTCCAAAGCGCTGTAAACCACGCCCAAGGCATAAAGCACATCGGTGTCGTCGGGCTCGATGCGCTCAAGCTGTTTAAGCAGGTTGTAGGCCTCTTTGTAGCGTTCTTTGAAGCACAGCAGGTGTACGCGTCGCAGCCTTATCTCGTTCGACGAGGGGAAAAGCTTTTCGCCGTAAAGCACCGATTTCTCCAAGCCTTCGCCATCCGAGGTTTCAAGATAGAAGTCGATTATCGTCTCGAGCTCTTCCACGTCGTAGTAGCGGCTGTCGCCCCGACGCTCCATAGCCTCGAATCCCAGCACCAGCTGCTTCACATCGTCCTGGTAGTTTTTAAAACGGTCAGTGTTCATTCGTTTCTTTACAATATTATATGTATCACCGAATTATATACTATAATATCGGCAATATCAGACTACAAAGATACACATTTTTTAATCATCTTTGAGGCGACAGTACAGAAAGATGTCAAAAGACTTATTAACACCTTGCAGATCGTGAGTGTCGTTCGTTTTTTGTCCTTATTGCTCGTATTGCAATATGGCCAATGCCGTGCCGCTTTTCAAAGATTCTGCGTCACTGTAAATATTGATGAACTTGTCCTGTTTTATTTCCTTTATAAATTCGAATTGTTCAGACAAATCGTCTTTGTCAAGATGCTCTATTTTATCAAGCAAGTCTTTGTGTATAAATATGAACCGCGCCATATTGCAACAGTTTGCTACAAGGTATTCTATTTTTGTCATCGACAGATGGATGTTTGGTTCCACAAAACCATACCTTTCGCCGATGATGCATACAAAATAGTCCGATTTTAGGACTTCCCGGCAGCATACATCAATCGGCGTAATATCTTCGGCATTCCAATACTCCGACATTATAGGGGTCTTGTGAACTACGTTTAATGCCTCTTTGACAGCTTGCCGCTCTTGTCCAAGGTCGTTAGTCGAACTGATGAATACGGAGTTGGCTATTTTGTCTATTTGGTATTCGTCTATGATATACAGGCATTTGTCTATTATTTTCAGCAACTGCTTGTTTTTCTCGTTACTCAAATCGGACTCTGTGTCCAGTTGGGTCTTTTGTTTCAGCCTCTCGAGTTCCTGACGTAGCCGTTGACGTGATTCGTTTTTGTAGTCGTCAAAGTTTTTGACAAGAATTGGGGCCGCGGGCTGGTCTTGGCTGCCGGTTGCAGAATCTACTATTCTTACTGTGAATTGCATCTCGCCCAATTCTTGTTGCTTTGAATATAGCAATATGCGACATTGGCAACTGTTCTGCCTGCAATCGCGGTTTACGCTTACGTTGAAGAAAACAGTGCTGATACTTCCGTTGTATACTGTTTCGCGTGTGTAGTCCGACGACGATTCGCTATCGAGGATACCAAAGTCGCTATCCTGATTGTTCGTTATCTGAAATCTGATTTGAACCTTGTCGTTCTTTTTTAGTTTGAAAGCCAGTTTGGTCTGGTCGCGCTCGACAGTTTGGCTGTCGCGTTGGCGAAACATTTGTATTGCTGTGTCTCCATCGCGTTCGGCGTGTAGAGATACCTGTATCTTGAAACTGTTGCCACGGACAGCCTCGGTTGGAGCAGCTACCGTCGAACAGTTGGCTTTGCGCCCAAGCGTAGGCTGTCCACTAACGTGTTGTGAGCGTTCTTGTCTTTGTTTTGATTCTATAGCTTTCTGATAAATAGCGTTGAACGCTTCGATGTAGCTAGTGTTTCTTATCCGCATATATCGCAAGATCTCGGGCAGCAGAATTGCAAGCAATGCTACCGAAACCGGTGCGTTTGTTCCCAACAACAGGTGACGGTGGGTAAAATAATTCTTGAGCCTGTTTACTATATCTTCCGAATAGCAGGAATGGAGGTCTATAGTGCCGTTGTATTCCTTCGGAAAAAGATTTGTGAAATTATCGGCGAATTCATCGACATCTATAGACTTGTCGTATAGCTCAATCTTCGACAACTCGTTGTCCCGGTGCCCGATGAACACAACAACGTCGGCACCTCGCAGTCTGAACCATTGCGAGCCGTCGAACTGCTCAATGACAGTCACGCCCTGTTGGCGAAGTGTCGTCGCGCAGTCGTGCAACACTTTGGCGGTCGGTTGGTATCGTAGCCATAGAGATTCGGCGCTTGTTGTGGCATATTGTTGCTGCAAGGTATTGATGAAATCTGTTCTAATCTCGTACAAATGTGTGAATTGTGCAAGGTTGTCGGGCGTGGATATGCAAACAACCGTTCTCTGTTTGGCAATGCCAGGTTTAGGCCAGCTGGTAATCATAATTTATTGTTCTGTTTTCTGCAAAAATGAATGAACGGTACTCTTCTATAATGTCGTCGCTACTGATGCCTATCATCTCCAATTTCTCAAGAAATCTATCGTTGTTCCAATGTGTGTATTCGTCGAACATTTCCTTGATAACCTGTTCGACTCCGTCAGCAGCTTCGCTTTTCACCAAAAACTCGATTCTCTGCTCAAGCATACGCTCTAAGGGTCGCACTTTGCTTGGTATCACTATGAGGGCTTCGTCGTCAGAGACACACGTAGAATGCATAAGGCTGACATCGTATTCGCTCAGCAATACGCTTTCAGCTTCGATGTGTCCCTTCTGCAGTCCGATTTCCACTTCAGCGGACCCTTTGTCAAAGCCTTTGACTTTTATTTTTAGCAAATGCATTAGCTGTGTGTAGTTCTCTTTTAGCATCAAGTCAATTGTTGGCAATAGGTCTTGAAGGTTTTCTATGTTTTTCCTGTCAACGGTATAATATACGTCCTCAAGGCTGGTCATTATGGGGTTTGTGGTTTGCCTCGTGGTGATCATTCCATTTGTAATTCGGTTTTGTGTTGTGAGCCGAATTTGCTGCGCAAGAAAAGACTGTCTTTGGGGCGTATGCCATTTTTCGTGTGGTATTGACGATGTTTTTATTACGGGCATCGGGTGATCATTTTTCGCGGTGTTGAGTGCATTTGATCCTGAAGGCAAGCCTGTGTACAAAGGATAAGTATATGTATGTATTATTGGTGGATGAAAACCATTATGTGGAAGTCTGCCCATTCTGCTTATTGCTTTTTCCCCGAATAATATTGGTCTTACTATTGGTCTTACTATATGTGGCAAAAACTGACAATACGAAGAGTTTTGAAATGTCGTGTTTCTTTTGTTATCACTGGGTTGAATGAAGATAGACAATAACATCATCGATGTAAACATCGATACGATAATGCTTTGCCTTGCGGACAGACGGTTGTATTTGTATCCGTTGTTTTTCATAAATGTATTGTTTGTTGGTTGGAATTCAGAATTATAGTGAAAAAATGACAGATTTATAGAGCACTACAAAAATACAAAAAAATCAAATATTTGGGGAATAGATTCCAATTTTTTAAAAATCAAGCTCTATCTGTAATGCGCCGCTTCTTTTGCTACCATTTCGTAAGACCGAAGATTCGTCTTGTCCAACGACGACCCCTTCGGGTCTAAATTCCGAACAATTTTTTTACAAAATCCAATCAAACTTTACTGGCGTAAAATTTAACAAAACTTTGATAAGAATTTGGTAAGAGTTTGGTAGAACTTTGGTCCCCCTCTTGTGGTTATAAATCAGCAGATTAAATTTTTGCAAAAAATAGGCAAAATTTAACGCTTTTTAACTTAAAATGTTAAATTTTAAGAAATAAGGATGTAGAATAAGGTAAATAATTAATTTTCCGACTTTTGATATGTTAAAATCGGGATGTGGGCCATTGCGGTCCGAAGGATGGTTTCGGGGGTGTTTTATCGGCCTATGAGTGCTTCGATGGCAAGGGCGTAGCCTTCAAGGCCGAGGCCGCTGATGATGCCGCGGCAGGCGCTTGTGAGGAGCGAATGGTGACGGTAGTCCTCGCGGGCGAAGATGTTGCTGATGTGCACCTCGATGGCGGGTGCTGTGACGGCGGCAAGGGCGTCGTGCAGGGCCACGCTGGTGTGACTGTACCCACCGGCGTTGATGACGATGCCGTCGGCCGTAAAGCCGGCCTGCTGTATGCGGTTGATGAGCTCGCCTTCGATGTTGCTCTGGAAATAGCCTATCTCGATGTCGGCGAAGCGGTGGCGCAGTTGTTCTACATAGTCGGCGATGCGCGTGGTGCCGTAGGTTTCGGGCTCGCGGATGCCGGTGAGGTTGAGGTTTGGTCCGTCGATGATTTCTATATGTTTCATTGTGCAATATCCTTGGGTTGGTCGATGGTTTAAAATGAAAGGCCGTCCGGACGGGCGGCCTTTCGTATTGTCAGATATCGAATCTTTAATTAGATGATACCCTGAGCCATCATAGCGTGAGCAACGCGCATAAAGCCGGCGATGTTGGCACCCTTAACGTAGTTGATGGTACCATCGGCCTGCTTGCCATACTTGACGCACTGGTCGTAGATGTCGCTCATAATTTTCTTCAGTTTCTCATCGACTTCCTGAGCAGTCCAGTTGATGTGGCCTGCGTTCTGGCAGATTTCGAGACCGCTGGTGGCAACACCACCGGCGTTGACAGCCTTACCAGGACCGAAGGGAACACCAGCAGCCTGGATGGCAGCGATGGCGCCGGGCTGGCAACCCATATTCGAAACCTCAGCAACATACTTCACGCCGTTGGCGAGGAGCATCTTGGCATCTTCTTCAGCAAGCTCGTTCTGGAAAGCGCAAGGCATAGCGATGTCGCACTTGACGGTCCAAGCCTTCTTGCCAGGAGTGAAGATGGCTTTGCCGGGGAATTTGTCGGCCATATCCTGAACCTTGTTGCGGTTCGAGGCACGCATTTCGAGCATATAGTCGATCATTTCCTTGTTGATGCCTTCGGGCAGTTCGCAGACGCCGTCGGGGCCGCTGATAGCGACAACCTTTGCGCCGAACTCGCAGGCCTTCTGAGTAGCACCCCAAGCCACGTTGCCGAAGCCGGAGAGGGCGATGCGCTTGCCCTGCAGGGTGTCACCCTTTTCTTCAACCATATGTTTCACATAGTAGACAGCGCCGAAACCGGTAGCTTCGGGACGCATCAGGCTACCACCCCAGCCGTAGCTCTTGCCGGTCAGAGCGCCGGTCGAGTGCTCGCGAGCCAGTTTCTTGTACATACCGTACATATAGCCAATTTCGCGGCCGCCAACTCCTACGTCGCCAGCAGGGCTGTCCTGGTCGGGACCGATGTTGCGCCACAGCTCATAGACGAAGGCCTGGCAGAAACGCATAATTTCAGCGTCGCTCTTTCCTGTAGGATCGAAGTCGGCACCACCCTTACCACCGCCGAGAGGCAGGTTGGTGAGGCTGTTCTTGAAGATCTGCTCGAAACCGAGGAATTTCAGCATCGACTCGTTCACCTTCGGGTGGAAGCGGAGACCGCCCTTGTAAGCACCGAGGGCAGCGTTGAACTGGACACGGTAGCCGAGGTTGACCTGGGTCTGACCTTTGTCGTCAACCCAAACGACGCGGAATTTGAAGATGCGGTCGGGCTCAACGATGCGCTCGACGATTTTAGCAGCCTCGAATTCGGGGTGTTTGTTGTATTCTTCTTCGATGGTCTCCAGGACCTCGCGAACGGCCTGCAAGTACTCATTTTCGCCCGGATGTTTGGCCTCCAGGTTGGCCATAATTTCGTTTACTTTCATTTTAATCAGTTATTTATATAAAAAATTTGTTTTGATTTGAGAAAACAAATGTACTACAATTTCCTGATATGGAAAAATTTTTTTGTATTTATTTTTTTTAATATATGTATATTGTTGATCTATAATGAGTAGAATGGGTCTAAAAAATGATTCTACGAACATAAATTGTGCGAATTGTGAAATAGAGATTTCTTTTGCCGATTTTTGTATTCAACACCTTTCGGCAATAGAATGGTCTGCGGGTTTTGTGTTAAAATGCACCACGCTTCTTTACCCCACCTTATTTTCAGTCAGTTAGTTGGCTGTTCTTGGCCTTGGTTCTTACTCTTACCTTTCGGACACAAAGATACGAATTGTTTTCCAACTACAAAAAACATTAGCAATCTTTAACTCAAGGCACTACCACAATTTGAAAGACAACAGACGTTTCTTTGGCTCAAATAAGCCCTTCGCGTATCCCCTCCTTGCCAAACACGGTAGATTGAACTGCATTAAACCAATCGTGTGCTATATCCCGCCTGAAAAAATTCCAAATGGAATTTTGAACGGCTGAAAGCGGACACTCGTAATTTTATGAAGAGTGTCACACGTTTCTATTCTCTCTCCCTTGGTGTATAGCCGATATTCCTACAGAAAGAAGATAAACAGACATCCCTATCATCCTTCAAAGCCCACTCAAGCCCTTTATACACTTCATCAGTTGGATTGTCCTTGAAATACGTTAGGAGAGGCAAGGCATCAATATCTTCCCACCTATAACCGCACAAAAGCAGACCAAACACGGTTTTGTTTTTTTCACCGACATACTTTGCTCTGGCTATTACATCTTCGCACTTGGCACTATCCGAAATGTACACTACCAAATCCTCTGTAGTGATATTGGCATAGGACGATGTGGAAACATCCCAAATGTCAGTTTCCTCTTTACAGGTACTTATACTATAAGCCTCTTTATTTTCTTTATTATCTTCTTTACTTTCTTTATTATGGTGTTGGGTTTCGACATCTTCCTTGTTGGATTTCGACACCTCCCCTGTTGGATTTCGGCACCCTGCCTGTCGGATTTCGACACCCTCACAGGGTGCAACCGCATCTTCTCCCGACTGAATCAAAGCGGTCACGGATATGCCACCGTTTGTTTTGATATAGCCGTTTTTGACCAAACGTCTCTTCGTGTCCCTGAGCGTACCCAAGCACATACCAAGCCTATGTGAGAGAGTTTCGTTGGTTAGTTTGCAAACGTGGTTTTTCGCTATGAACGTAAAATAGTGATATACACTATACAATGCTTTTTCATTCCAAGTTAGTTTTGTCGATTCCGCCACCCATATTGGGATGTTTAATGTTTCTGTCATATCGTTTGAATGGTTTTATGGTATTAATATACAACTTTTTTGCGAACTTATTAAAAGTCGCCACTATTTATAAATATCAATATAGTCCAATAAGTATCAAAAAACACAAACACGATGGCAAAAAGAGTATCACGGCATCCATCGGATGCGACCCGACAAAAGATGTCAGCAGCCCACAGGGGCAGCAAAAACGGTATGTGGAAACACAAGCATACCGCAACCACAAAACACAGGATTAGCGAAGCACTGAAGCGGTACTGGCAGCACTTACCAAAAACTTGACCTGCTCCTTTGTAATATGGGCGAATCTTTCAGTATGTTGTTATGTTGCGGTCACATTCATCCAATGTGCTGTGAATATGTAAGACAATCGCAGCAAGACAGCCCAAGAAGCAGAAGAAACCATCAAAACGCACAATGCTCTATGGTTTGATGGCTGCATCTTGCGTAAAACAAAACGGGCTTCCTTTTTGGAAACCCGTTGTTTTTGTTTGGTCTGTCTTTGGGGTCAATTAATCACGACCACTTTTCGAGCAGGGTACTGACCTATTTTGACGATATACACACCCGATGGCAAGGCACAGTTGTTTGTGATGCGCCCTGTAATATCGTACACTTGTATGTCTTTTTGCTCAAAGCCCTCAACGCTGATACACCCATTGAACACGCTTATATGGATGTCATCTTCTCCGACCTCGTCGATGCCCTCGGTGCCACCATTCACGACAAAGTAGGCTATAATAGTGGTGTCGCTGGTGACGGTCAGCGTATAGGGGTTGTCAGTGCTGCCAGTGCTCCAGTGGTCGAAGCGGTAGCCGTTGTTTGCAATAGCGTTGAGTGAGATAGTAGTACCATAGTCATACAATCCATCGCCAGTCACACTGCCACAGTCTGTATCATTTTCCGCAATGGAAACATTAACAGTATGTTTATCAATACCGAAATTGCATATTACAGCAATGTCCTCATTCATTACCACCCATACAGAATCCTTGTCCATCGAGGTGGCCACAATACCCGTTCCCGACCAATTGTCTACATGGTAGTGTGCAGCTGGACTAGCTACAACTATAAGTGTGTCGCCAAAAAGTGCGGTGTCCCCAGCAGGGAACGATACAAATCCAAAGTTGCTGTCATTCACATTAGCTGTAAGTGTATATATATTGCGGACAAAGTAGGCCATTATTGTAGTATCACCCACCAGTGAAATTGTAATAGGATTATCTGTACTACCGTTATCCCAATGGTCAAATCGATAATCTGGAGAATTAGCGGTAGCTTGAATAACTACGGTAGAGTCACATCGTACAATTCGATTATATGGTCCTAAAACGACATTAGCTCTTCCGCGTGTAGTATCATTAGACAATACATTGATAGTAATATCATAAAACGGTGGGCGTATACTTCCGTTATAATATTTCCAAGATTCCCATTGGGGATGTTCCCAGACATCAACATAATAGGTATCATATGAACATCCTTTCAAGATAAATACTCTTCCAGACGCGTTATAGCTAAAGGGCAAATAGTATGTCGAATAGGTTGTTGGAATGTCAACAAATGTAGGTGGGATTAATGGCCTCATGTAAACTGTGTCCAATTGACTACAATAAGCAAAAGCCTCTCTGCCAATAGACGTAACGTTTGCGCCAATAGTTACTGTCTGTAGGCTGGAATCTCCCTTAAATGCATATTTTCCAATAGAAGTAACACAGTCTGGAATAGTAATAGTGGTCAGACTACTACAGTGCTGAAAGGCTTCCTGACCAATATTAGCAATATTATTACCAAAGATTATGCTTGTCAACCCCGTGCAACCTGAGAATGCCGCACCACCAATGGAGGTGACACTGTCAGGAATGGTAATAGTGCTCAAATGAGACATTCCTGAACAGAGCAATTGAGGTATTACGCTAACATCATTTCCAAAAGTAAAACTTGTAATATATGGACACCCTTCGAAAGCTTTGGAGGAACTTGTGCCCGTAAACGTGCAATTGGCCGCATTGAATTCAACAGAATTCAGACTTGAACAACCTTGGAAGGCAGATGAGCCAATAGTGGTAATTGTAATTGGGATAGTAATGGCGGTCAATCCGTTACAATTATAAAATGCATGATGCTGAATTTCCGTAACGGGATAGACTGTACCATTATGAGTAATACTGTCAGGAATCACAAGAGAACCAGTAGGCTTGGTGTAATAGCCCCATCCGTTATTTTCAGGAGAAACAATTTTAATCGTTTGGTTGGAACTATTGAAAGTATAATAGATGTATTGGCCTGATGGTGCAACGACTGACCCACTATATGCCCACACTGGAGTTGTGAAAGTTCCTAATGATGCAATAAGGCATATTAATATTATTTGCTTTTTCATATCTCTTTCATTTGGTTTACTGTTTGGTGAACTCTAAATGGTCGGTTGGGTATGGATTGTTACCAATAGATATAGCATATTGTAAGTCAAGTATTAATGTTGAGTTTGTCAACTTTGTGACAGTGCCATTGTATATCCCGCCAGCGATGACGATGGTATTGTTAGTCAGAGTATAGTTTACTACATCGTTTCCCATGTTGAGCACGCCGCCATCTTTAAACTCCCATATTGTACCAACAAAGGAATCATGTTCCATATCATTATTGTTGTCATTCCAATTATCTACGGTGCATTTCCATTTGCCGATGATACTTGCATTACCGCCTCCAGCGGTATCATCATCTTTATTACATGATGTCAGGGCTGTTAGAGACACTATACACATAAGCATAAGAATAGATTTGACAGTTTTCATTTTACACCTCCTTCCTGCATAAGTTTTTCCAGTTCCTCCCAAGTATCAACATACACGTTTGTGGCGAGAGGCTCTCCTGATTCCCAATGGCAAGGAACCCATTTAAATGATTTTACAAGGGCAACATTGCCTTTAGCATAGACTTCTTGCCCAAACTTTGTTCTTTCTTCAAATCCTTTTTTTAAAAGGATTTCTCGTGAGAGCGGTGTGCCATTCATAATCATATCCCTAATACGTGTCGGGCGCAACTTCTGTTCACGGCTCGGTGAGGGTAATCAAAACGAAGAAAGTGGAGCCATCCGTTTCCCTAATCTCTATCGGTAGGGCTTGGACTCCCTTTAATTGGAATTAAGTAGATAAGGTTTCGCTGATGGAACTCCACTTGGCGTATACCGATAGCAATAGTATACAACACAAGTGAGAAATCATTTTACCTTATTCCGACTTAATTCCTTCGTGAAAGTGTCCAAGTTTCACCGATAGCGGAATAGAGAAAACGCGCTTTCTCTCGGTAAACCGCGCTGTTGGTTTACGAGTGCAAAGATACAACTTTTTCTTCATACGAAGAAAAAGTCATTATGATTATTTTAGTTAAATTGAAATAACAAACTGATTATAAGTCTGTTTTATTATGCAGTTCTTGCAGAAACAATGTCTCTTCAGCGGTGGGTTCGTGGTTGGTTTCACAGAATTGTTGGTTATATTCTTCGGGTGTCATTCCTGTTTGCAATATGAAAGCCTCTCTCGCTGCGGTTTGTCGTTCTTTCTCTTCCATCTGTTCGATATGCCGTTGCTCTGTCTTGTGCGCTTCGACTGCTTTTTGCTCCAATCGTTCAATCAGTATGTTCTCTGTCGGTGTTGTGGTTGGTGTTAGTGTCGCGTTTGGTGTATGGGACTGTTCTGTCGTGCTGTTCAGTCCTCCAAATAATCTACTGCCCTGTAACTGGGTGTTGGCACGAAGCGAATTGAGAAGGGTACGACCTTTGTCTTCTGCGGTGACGTGCAAATACACTTGGTCAATGATTGCATCGTTAGTGTGTGCCGTGACAATCTTGATGGTGTCCTTTGGCACTCCCATTCGAGCCATAATGCTGACAAACGTATGCCGTGCAGTGTGGGTGTGTATTAGTTCGTGTAGCGGTGCAGTTCTGGTCTCTTTTCTACCGCCTTTTTGTTCTGTGTACATAACAGGTCGGTCTATTCCTGCTTTTTCTGCGACACGCTTTATAACACCGTTCAACTTGTTGTTTTGGCGGTTCACCCTTGTTTTCTGCTTTTCCTCATCTTCTATATACTCCAGTTTCCAGTGCTTGAAACCGTCCGTGTATTTCTTGCGTATCTCTTTCAACTGCGGAAACAGAGGTATGACTGCGGTCTCGTTGGTCTTGATGGTGTGGAATGTTATATATTCCATATCGCCGTTGTGTTCTATCGGGTAGTCGGGTGACAACACTTTCGGCAAGTCAGATATTCTTTGACCGCACAGGCATTGTGCCACAAATATGTCTCGTGCCTCCGTTTCTCTCTCTGTCAGTTTTTCATACTTCCACAGGGTTTCCAACTCTTCTTCCGTCAGTGGTTCGGCTTTGCTCTGTTTCTCTTCCTTGCTGCGGTTGTCCTTCGGCATCTCAAAGGCTCGTAGGTCAATGTAGTTGTCGCCTGTCCGCTGTTCCTTCTTGTTCAGCATTTCGACCAATGCCCTGAAAGCCCTCAACAGGTCGTTTATTGTTTTGATGGCTTTCCCTGACTTTAACAGCCATTCTTTATATTGGTTTAGTGTCTGCAAATCTAACGCTCTTACATCGTCCTCAATTCCATTTTCGCCAATGAATTTGCGAAAGTTTGCGATGGTGTTCACATAACTCTTGATGTCCTTGCCTGTTTCCTGCTGATGTTTGTCTGCAAGTGTCTGAAAGGTATATATCAACGGCTGTTTTTTCGGTTCCTTGCTCATATTGCTGCGGTTTCTTTGTTGGAATAGTAACGGAAAATCATCATTATTATTGCCTTTGCACACCTCGTTGATTGTTTTAGAGAAACGCTCCCTAAAGTTGTTGATGCACCTGTTGGCTATGGCGTTGTTTCGGTTGGCGTACCTGTTTAGTACATTGCTCTCTACAGCCTGTTGGCTCTCTTTGCACCATTGGGAGGGTATCACCTTGACCCCTGTCGGCACTTTGTACTGCTTGCCATTGAAGACATACACAGCATAGATAGGTGTCGGTACGTCGTTTTTCACCTGTCGGAGATTGAAGTTTAGTCGCACGTTTAGGAATACCTGTTTCCCGTTGTCGGTGGTGTCGCTTGTGTTCATTGCCTGTCAGTTTTTGTTCTTAAAATTTGTTCTTACTCGGAAGGTCGAAGAACCAAAACTGACTTTAGAAGGTGGTCAAAAGTGCGTGAAAAAGTGGTTAAAAGCACGTTTTTTGGGGTACATCATCACTATACTGTATAACCGTAATTTATGTTTTTGTGTGGGGAATAAGTCTCGTGCCACAGTTCTAAATCGAATGTGGCAGAAGTGTCTATTCCGTAGTATTCTGGCTTTGAGATCTCTCGCTCTATGATGTCACGATAGTTGTTTAACTCGTTTTCGAAAGCTTGCGGATATATTATTGAGTTTTGTAGAGCATCAAGAAACTCGTTGCAGCTGTTGTAGAGTTGTACCATTCGTTGGATGTCTGGGTTGAACTGAGCCCACTCGCCTCGCAGCATTGCAATGAAGACGATGAGTGCATTTCTTGCAAAGGATTCATTAAGCTGATGATTAGTCATTTTGGTTTCAGCATCACTAGTGTCCATTAAAAGTTAATATTAAGTAAAATGCAATAAAGTCAGATTTCTAATAGCCTAAAAAAGAGGTGTGTTTTTTTGTAAAGAATTGATAACTACCCAAATGATCATTTGAAATCGTCGCGCACTAAAAAC
>JAFROL010000049.1 GCA_017429685.1 Bacteroidales bacterium
AATGAAAAAATAGTTGTAACTTTGCACTCGTAAATCGAATGTCAAAACACGGTTGTCTGGCAGATTAACGGGTTCTGTCTGTTTGGATGACCAAAAAGTGAATAAATAGAACCCACCACTATTCACTATTAAGCTTTATTGAATCGTTCTTTTGGCTGTTTGCAGCGCGGGCACTTCCAGTCGTCGGGCAGGTCTTCGAAGGCGACGCCGTCGTGTTCGGCGGGGTCGTAGACGTAGCCGCAAATGCTGCAGACGTATTTTCCGGAGGCCTTCATCTTCGAGAAATCCACCTCGGCAAGAATGGTGGGTACAGGATTGTCGAGGTCCATAACGCGTTTGGCCTCAAGGTTTTCGTAGCCTTGTGGCGTATGTGTGCCGCAATAAACGGTGGGGTGGTTGCGGACAAACTCGCGGATGCGGTTCTGGGTCTCGCGAGTGGCGGGCAGGTCGTCGTAGACCACCGACAGCTTGTCCTCGTAAAGGGCCTCGTCGACATAGGTGATGTCGCCGTGGAACATATAGAAAAGTCCTTCGTCTTCAGCGACAATGATGCTGTTGCCACGGGTGTGGCCTTTGGCCTTGATGAAATGGACTCCAGGGACAATGGTCTGGCTTTCGGGGAAATTGTAGTAGTGACCGTCGGTGAAATGGACGGGAATGATGTTGTCTATGCCTTGTAGTTCGTCGGCGCCGAGTTCGTCGGCATTGACGTAAATCTTGGCGTTGGGGAAAAGCTTGAGGCAGCCGCTGTGGTCGCTGTGGCGGTGTGTGAGAAGGATTCGGCTGACCTGTGTGGGCAGATAGCCGGCACGGTCGAGGGCTTCGATATAGGTGCAGATGTCTTTGCCGGTGAATGCCATCGAAGACTCGTCGGGCACCTCTTCGGGTGTGCCTGCCGGCAGTCCGGTATCGACGAGTATGACCTCGTCGCCAGTGTCTATCAGGTAGTTCTGCAGGCTGCCGCGATAGCGAATGTTCTTGTCGAATTTGTCGGTGCCTTCTTCGCCGCCAAAGGCAAAAGGCTGGGAGTAGAAACCGTCTTTGCGGAATTTGATAGCTTTGAATTTCATTTGTTTATATTGGTTTTATTTTTTTATTGCTTGCTTCCAGCTCCTCTTTCAGGTAGATGCCGGTGAAATTGTCGTCGCGTTTGGCCAGTTGCTCGGGCGTGCCGCTGAAGACCACCTCGCCGCCCTTGATGCCGCCGTCGGGGCCGATGTCGACAATCCAGTCGGCCACCTTGATGACATCCATATTGTGCTCGATGACGAGGACAGTATTGCCCTTGTCGACAAGCTTTTGCAGTACTTCGAGCAGTACGCGTATGTCTTCGAAATGCAGTCCGGTGGTGGGCTCGTCGAGGATGTAGAGGGTGTTGCCTGTGTCGGATTTTGACAGTTCGGTGGCGAGCTTGATGCGCTGCGCCTCGCCGCCACTGAGGGTGGTCGACGATTGGCCGAGGGTGATGTAGCCGAGTCCGACGTCCTTGACAGCCTGCAACTTGCGGGCTATTTTTGGGTGCGGCTCGAAGAATTCCACGGCTTCGTTGATGGTCATATCCAGTATGTCGGCGATGCTCTTGCCTTTGTAGCGTATTTCGAGCGTTTCGCGGTTGTATCGTTTGCCGTTGCACACCTCGCAGTTGATGTACACGTCTGGTAGGAAGTTCATCTCGATGGTCCGCACGCCGGCGCCCTTGCAGGTGTCGCAGCGTCCGCCGGCAACGTTGAACGAGAAGCGTCCAGGCTTGTAGCCGCGTATCTTGGCGCTGGGAAGCTGGGCGAAGAGCTGACGTATGTCGTCGAAGATACCTACGTATGTGGCTGGGTTGGAGCGTGGTGTGCGTCCGATTGGGGCCTGGTCTATCTCGATGACTTTGTCGATGTTGTCGATGCCGCTGATTTTCTTGTAGGGCAGCGGCCGCTTTTGCGAGCGGTAGAAATGCTGGTTCAGTATGGGGTGCAGCGTCTCGTTGATGAGCGACGACTTGCCGCTGCCGCTCACGCCGGTGACGCAGACGAACAGTCCCAGCGGCAGGTCGAAGGTGACATCCTTGAGGTTGTTGCCCGTGGCGCCTTCGAGGACGATATGCTTGCGCCCTTTGACGCTGCGCCGCTTTGGGATTTCGATGTCGCGTCGGCGCGCCAGGTAGTCGCAGGTGAGGGTCTTGTTTTTCAGGAAATCCTTCTGTGGGCCTGCGGCGACGACCTTGCCTCCGCGGATGCCGGCGCCGGGTCCGATGTCGACGACATAGTCGGCGCTGAGAATCATATCGCGGTCGTGCTCGACGACGATGACTGAGTTGCCGAGGTCGCGCAGCTCCTTCAGGGCATCGATCAGTCGGCGGTTGTCACGCTGGTGCAGACCAATCGAGGGCTCGTCGAGGATGTAGAGCACGTTGACCAGCTTGGCACCGATCTGCGTTGCCAGGCGGATGCGCTGGCTTTCGCCGCCGCTGAGCGACTTGGAGCTGCGGTTGAGCGACAGGTAGCCCACGCCGACGTCGATGAGGAAGCGGGTGCGCGTGGTGATTTCGCGCAGTATCTCGTGTGCCACCTCGCGGCGGTTTTTGTCGAGTTTTTCTTCCAGCCCGCTGACCCAGTCGAAGAATTCCGTCAGGTTCATCTCGGCCACCTGGCCGATGTTCTTGCCGTCGATGAGGAAGCAGAGCGACTCCTCCTTCAGGCGGTGTCCGTGGCAGCTGGGGCAGGGCACGGTGTTCATAAAGCTCGAGGCCCATTTCTGGATGGCTACCGACTGCTCGTCGGTGGCCATCTCGTTGATATAGTTGGCTATGCCGGGGAATCCGCCGCGATAGGTGCTTTCGGCGTCCATCTGTATGCCCATATAGTCGCTGGTGCCGTAGAGGATGACGTTCATTGCCTCGTCGCTGAGGCTTTCGAGCGGGTCGTCGAGCGTGAAGTGGTAGCGCGCTGCCAGATTCTCCAGCTGGCGGTACATATAGTTCGTTGCCGAGTATTTGCCCAGCACGTCGAGGCCGCCGTCGCGGATGCTCTTTGTGGGGTCGGGGATGATTTTCTTGAGGTCGATTTCCGAAATTTCGCCCAGGCCGTTGCATCTGGGGCAGGCTCCGTAGGGCGAGTTGAACGAGAAGGTGTTGGGCTCGGGCTCGGGATAGGAGATGCCCGTGTCGGGGTCCATCAGCATACGGCTGAAGTAGCGCGGCTGCGCATTGCTGCTGTTTTCCAGTATCATCAGCATCCCTTTGCCCTGCTTGAAGGCGGTCTTGACGGCCTCTTCCAGCCGGCGGTGGCTTTTGTCGTTGACGCGCACGCGGTCCACCACAAGCTCGATGTCGTGCGTCTTGTAGCGGTCCACCTGCATATTGTAGGTCAGCTCGCGGATTTCGCCGTCCACGCGCACGCGCAGGTATCCTTTTTTAGCCACCTGCTGAAACAGTTCGCGGTAGTGGCCTTTGCGGCTGCGCACCAGCGGCGCGAGGACGAGGATGTCCTTGTCGGCGAATTCCGATGTGATGATGTCGATAATCTGGCTTTCGCTGTATTTGATCATCTTCTTGCCGCTGACGTTCGAATAGGCGTCGGCGACACGCGCAAAGAGCAGGCGGACAAAGTCGTAGATTTCGGTGACGGTGCCCACCGTCGAGCGCGGGTTCTTGTTGGTGGTTTTCTGTTCGATGGAGATGACGGGGCTCAGGCCGTTGATGCTGTCAACGTCGGGCCGTTCCATATTGCCGATAAAGTGGCGCGCGTAGGCCGAGAAGGTCTCCATATAGCGGCGCTGGCCTTCGGCATAGATGGTGTCGAACGCCAGCGACGACTTGCCGCTTCCGCTCAGGCCGGTGAAGACAACCAACTGGTTGCGAGGCAGGTCGATGTCGACATTCTGCAGGTTATGTTCGCGTGCTCCAAGTATTTCGAGTTTGTTCATTTCACGATTCACTAATCACGGTTCACATTTTGGTTATGAATTCTGTCCCCTTGTCGCGGTCGGTACGGATGGCGCTGAGCTTTGTGCCATTGGTGACTGGCAATTTGACGGTATAGCTTTTGCCGCCCTTGTTGGTCAACTTGTCGGTTGTCAGCCAGGGGTTCAGCTCACGCAGCATCTTGTATGTGGTGCCGTTCTTTTTGGCAAAATCGTACAGGTCGACGTTCTGTCCGCTCAGCGTTGCCGTGCGTGTCGGCAGGGTGGGGTAGAGGTCCGACGGGCGCAGGAAGAAGCCGTACTGCTGCGGATGCTGCATTATCTGCTTGACGGCCAGGATGCGGTAGACGTAGCGCGTGGTCTCGTTGTTAAGGCGCGTGTCGTAGTATGCGTCGATGCTCTGGCGCTCCATATTGCGCTGCAGGCCGTTCTCGCCGCAGTTGTAAGCCGCTGCTGCCGCCGTCCAGCTGCCGAATCTGTTGTACAGCGACTTCAGGTATTTGCAGGCGGCTTCGGTGGCGGCTTCGACGTTGTTGCGCATATCGATTTCGTCGCTGACTTCGAGGCCGTATTTCTGCCCTGTCGCTTTCATAAACTGCCAGAAACCCTGCGCTTTGGCAGGCGACGTGGCGTTGGTCAGGCCGCTTTCGATGACGCACAGGTATTTGAAGTCGGCGGGGATGCCGTTGCGTTTCAGAATGGGTTCAATGACAGGGAAATAACGGTGGGCGCGTTTGAAATAGAGCATCGTGCTGGTGTGGCCGAACGTGTTGACAATCATTTCACGGTCCAGGCCTTCTCGGACGTAGTAGACATCCAGCGGTACCGCCTCGCCGGCAAAGGTCATCGAGTCGGGCAGCGTAGGCGAATAAATGCGCGGGTTGGCGTTAATGCGCTGTGAATCGGCAATGTTGGTTTCGGCGCGGTCCTTGTCGACGGCACATACGAAAACCAGCAGCGATATTGAAACCACCGAAAGAATCAGTGCCAGTGTGCTCTTATTTCTCATTTTTATGTCGGTTTAAAATATGTTCTTTTGCCTCTTTTAATATTGAATAACAATATATTAATAGAGGCAAAGCCATAATGTATACGCATACAAAAATAAGATTTATTTTTGTATTACGCAAGGCCGAAACAATATTTTACCGAACAAATGCTATTTTGCCCTGACTGTGCGGTCCTAAAAAAGCAAAATCTTATATGATTTTCAACTGTTTTCCGATGAACGGACAAGCGCTGCCAGTTTGTCGGCGATGTCGCTGGCTACGGCCTGTTTGCTTTTCAGCGTGCCGGCGTCGACGCCTCCGTTGCGGTCAATGATGGTCACCTTGTTGGTGTCGTGGCCAAAACCGGCACCTTTGTCCTGCAGCGAGTTGAGGACGATGAAGTCGAGGTTCTTCTTTTCCAGTTTCTTGTGCGCGTTGTCCAGCTCGTTGTCGGTCTCGAGGGCGAAGCCGATCAGCAGCTGCCCGTCACGCTTCATCTGTCCCAGCGTGGCCAGGATGTCGGGGTTCTGCACCAGATGCAGCGTCATATCGTCCTGGTCGCTCTGTTTCTTTATCTTGTGGTCGGCCTGATGTTCGGGTCGAAAATCGGCCACGGCGGCGCTGAGTATGGCGGCCTGGCACGACGGAAACAGCTTGGTTGCAGCGTCGTACATCTCGCGGGCCGATTCGACATCGATGCGCTCGATGCCGGGATGGCGGGCCTTAAGGTGCGTGGGGCCGGCAACGAGGTGTACCCTCCATCCGCGCGAGGCCAGTTCCTCGGCCAGGGCGAAGCCCATCTTGCCGGACGAATAATTGCCTATAAAACGCACAGCGTCAATCTTTTCATATGTAGGACCGGCGGTGATGAGCACCTGCTTGCCGGCCCCCTCCTTGGAGGCTGTAAGGTGCTGGCACATAATCTCCACAATGCGTTCCGGCTCTTCCATACGGCCGTTGCCCGTGGCGCCGCAGGCCAGCTCGCCGCTGGCGCTTTCAATAATCTCGACACCGTTGGAGCGCAGATAGTCGATGTTGCGTTGAACGGCATAGTTCTCAAGCATTTCGGTGTTCATCGCGGGTGCGACGAAGAGCGGCTTGCGGAAGGCCAGCAGCAGCGTCGACAGCGCATCGTCGGCGATGCCCGAAGCCATCTTGCCGATGATGTTGGCCGTGGCGGGAGCCACAATCATTGCATCGCCCCAGTCTTTCAGCGAGATATGCTCGGTCGAGTGGGGGTTGCTGCGGTCGAAAAGCTCCTTGTAGACGCGGTGGCCCGACACCGTTTCGAGCGTCAGCTCGGTGACGAACTGCAGCGCGTGGTCGGTGACGGCACAGGTCACCTCGGCACCGGCCTTGACCAGCAGGCGCACCAGCAGCGGGGCTTTGTAGGCCGCTATGCCGCCGGTGACGCCGACAATGATGCGTTTGCCGCTCAGAACATTAGCCATAATGCGTTGTCTTTTGCTGTTTTTATTGACGGGGGTCGGACGTCAGTCCTTTTTTTGCTCCACGGCACCTTCGGCGATGGCTTCATTTTCCATAGCCTCAAGGCGTTGCATATTCTTGTCCTCCTTGGCGGGGTTGCGGAAATAGAGCTCGCCGTCCAGGTATTCCTGCGTGGCCTTCAGCGTGGGCTTGGGCATCATCTCGTAGTGACGCACCACCTCGATCTGCTCGCGGTTTTCGTATATCTCGTCCATCGTGTCGATTCCCGAGGCGAACTCTTCGATTTTCTTGTGAAGCTCCTTCTTCATTTCGGTGGCAATCTGGTTCGCGCGCTTCGACAGTATTGCTACGGTTTCGTAGATATTGCCTGTGCCTTCGCTGAACATTGCGGTGTCGCGGGTGATGGTTGTGTTGACGGGACGTTTTTTCTTTTCTTCCATTGTATGTTGTTGGTTTTAATTATTTTGCAATTTGGTTTCGGAGTTTTCGATTCGTGCCAGTTCTGCTTTGCATTTGGTATAGATGTCCTGGCATTCGGCAAGATGCTTTGAATTTGAGAACGTTACGGCAAACTTGTCGAAGTTGCTTACAACCTGCTGAAGACGCTCTTTCATCTTGTCTTCGCGGCTGTTGATGGCATACACATATCCGGCTTTGACGATGTAGTACATCGCTTCTTCGCGGTGAGGCGAGTCGGGATAGTTGTTCAGAAACTGGTTCAGCGCCACGACGGCGGCGCGGTACGACTCGGTGTTGTAGTACCCTATGGCGATTTCATAGTCCTTCTGCATCAGTTTGTTGCGTAGCTCGTCAAGGTAGCTGTTCACTTCTGGGATATGGATGCTTTGCGGGTAGCGGTCGGCAAACTGTTCCAGTTCGGTGATGGCGTCCTTTGTAATGCTTTGGTCAAGTGTGTGCGACGGCGACTCCATATATTTGCAGTATGCCGACAGGAAAGCGGCCTCTTCGGTGTTCTTGCTGTAGGGGTAGCGCTTGGTGAAAACCTTGAACTGGTACGAAGCGTTGTAGTAATATCCTGATTTCAAGAGGCTTTGTCCATAATACCAGGCTATGTCCTCGGCGTGTTCGTTTCCGCGGTAGTAGAGGGTGAGATTTTCGAACAGCTGGCGGGCCTTTGTAATGCTTCCTTCGTTATAGTAGCGCAGAGCTGCATCGTATTTTGCATCATAATCGGTGCTTTTGAGCATTTTGTCATAGCCCTTGCATCCGCACAAAGTGCTGATAGTAAGTAGTATTATTGCTATTGTGGTAAGTCTTTTCATAGGGTGCAAATTTACGAACATTTTTTTATAATCTGCGTCTTTTTTAAAATAAGTTTTTCATTAACGTCTTGGAACCTCTTTTTATTGTGTTTTGCACAATAATTTTATTGCTGTCGGTTCGCCTGTCGATTCTGGCGACGAGAATGGCGTTTTTTGTGACGCTTTGTCGGCACATTTTTGTGGTCGGAAAATCCACTCGTAAAATGTCTCTTTTTGCGTTCTTTTTTGAGATATTCGAAATGTTAAAATCTTTAATAATTTAACATTTGAATTTTAACAAATGCAATGCATTGATTTTCAGTATTGCTTTTGATTGGTTCGGTGGAAACTGCTTGTTTTTGGAATGTGTTTTGGCCTCATAAAAGTTTGAACTAAAACCTTTTAAAGTTTACTTTTCCGAACTTTGGTAAGACTTTGATAAGAGTTTGAGTGAACTTTGGTAGGAATTTGGTCCCTGTAAAACAGCCATTTGTTGTTTCTATTTTTGGCCTCTTTTTTGCTTTGAAATGTTAAATTTTAAGTTAATGAATGTTAATTTTCTGATGTTCGTTTCACATTTTTTTCTTCAATTTTCGGGACGGATTTTTGCCTTTTTTTGTTGCTTTTTTTGTTGCTTTTTTTGTTGCTTTTTTTGCCGTTTTTTTGCCGTTTTTTTGCTGTTTTTTTTGTTTTTTTCGTTTTTTTTGTTGGATTTCCTAAATAAGGTTGAACAGGGATAGTTTTCGGACGTTTTTGGGGTAAAGGTTCATTTTTTGTAGGAATCGCCTCGGGTTTGAATTGCCTATTTCGCGTGTTTGAAAAAAAAACTGCGAAATATAAAAAAATATTTGTATTTTTGTACATTAATTTAAAAAATAAATATGGACACAATTATCGTCTTAGACTTTGGTTCTCAATACACTCAACTGATAGCACGCAAGGTGCGCGAGTTGAATATTTACTGTGAAATCCATCCTTACAACAAGATTCCAGCCCTCGGCAGCGACGTCAAGGGCGTTATTTTTTCGGGCAGTCCCTATTCGTGCAACGCCGCCGATGCACCGGTGCCTGATATGAGCAACATCAAGGGCCGTCTGCCGCTGCTGGCAGTGTGCTATGGCGCTCAGTATTTGGCCAAATGGGGTGGCGGAAGCGTGCAGCAGTCGAAAATACGCGAATATGGCCGCGCCAACCTGCAGTGGATCGACACGGAATCGCCGCTGATGAAGGGCATTCCGCTGGGTTCGCAGGTGTGGATGAGCCACGGCGATACCATCGAGCGTGTGCCGGAAGGCTACCGTTGCATTTGCTCGACGGATAATGTGAAATATGCTGGCTATCAGATTGAAGGCGAACAGACTTACGCCATCCAGTTCCATCCCGAGGTGCATCATTCGGTCGACGGACTGACGCTACTGCGCAATTTTGTGGTCGATATCTGCGGATGCGACCAGAGCTGGACGCCGGAGTCGTTCATCGATATGACCGTCAAACAAATACGTGAGCAGGTGGGCGACGATAAGGTTATTCTCGGCCTTTCGGGCGGAGTCGATTCGTCGGTGGCCGCTGTGCTGCTGAACAAGGCTATCGGCCACAATCTGCATTGCATTTTTGTCGACAACGGTCTGCTGCGCAAAAACGAGTTCGAGAGTGTGCTGGAGTCGTATAAAGATATGGGTCTCAACGTGAAAGGCGTCGACGCCAAGGCTCGTTTCTATTCGGTTTTGGCCGGCGTGACCGACCCCGAGAAGAAACGCAAGGCGATAGGCAAGACTTTCATCGATGTGTTTGACGATGCGTCGAAGGAGGTCGTTGATGCCAAGTGGCTGGCACAGGGTACGATATACCCCGATGTTATCGAGTCGAGCTCGGTCAAGGGCCCGTCGCAGACCATCAAGAGCCACCACAACGTGGGCGGATTGCCCGACTATATGAAGCTGAAGCTGGTCGAGCCGCTGCGCAGCCTGTTCAAGGATGAGGTGCGCCGCGTGGGTCGCCAGCTGGGCATCAAGCAGGAACTGATTGGCCGCCACCCCTTCCCGGGTCCGGGTCTGGCCATCCGCATTCTGAGCGACGTCACGCCCGAGAAGGTGCGCATACTGCAGGAAGTGGACGACATCTTCATCCGCGGCTTGCGCGACAACGACCTGTACGACAAGGTTTGGCAGGCCGGTGCGATGCTGCTGCCTGTGCAGTCGGTCGGCGTGATGGGCGACGAGCGTACTTATGAGAGCGTCGTTGCTCTGCGTGCCGTTGAGAGCGTTGACGGTATGACGGCCGACTGGTCGCATCTGCCGTACGATTTTATGGCCAAGGTATCGAACGAAATCATCAATCGTGTGAAGGGTGTGAACCGCGTGGTTTACGACATCAGCTCGAAGCCGCCGGCAACGATAGAATGGGAGTGATGTGTAATTGATAATTGATTTTATTGAACATTGAAAGGAAACAAAATGCATCGTGTAACCGCTAAAAGACTGCTGTGCGTCTGCGCTTTTCTGATGTCTTTCTTCGTCGGGATAGCTTCGGCCCAGAGTACGAAGACTGTCGCGGTGAAGGTGTCTGACAAGACGCAGACTATCAACAATAAAGAGTATTATGTCCATATCGTCGAGCAAGGGCAGACGCTGTTCTCGATAGCCCGAGCCTATGGGTTGAAATACTATGATGCTGTAATCAAGACTGATATCCACCTGATGAAGGTGGGCGATACGGTATGGCTGCCAAAAAACGACCAGAGCGTCGCGGCGGTAGTCGCTAATGCACAGGCCGTTACAGCGCCGGCCAATATGGTGCATTACATCAAGATAGAACCAGGGCAGACACTCTATAGCCTTTCTCGCGAATATGGAGTAACTGTCGACCAGATAATAGAAGCTAACCCTGAACTCAAGACTGAGCAGCTCAAGGCTGGCCAGATGTTGAAAATACCGCCGAAGGGAGAGGTGAAAGCGGAAAGCGGAGAGCGGAAAGCGGAAAGCGTTGAGGCTCAACAGCAGGCTGAGCAGAAAGCCCGCGAGGAAAAGGCTCGTGCTGAGGCAGAGCAGAAGGCTCGTGCTGAGGCTGAACAAAAAGCTCGCGAGGAAAAGGCCCGTGCTGAGGCAGAGCAGAGGGCTCGAGCTGAGGCTGCCAAAAAGGAGGCAAAAGAATCTTCGTCGGTTGATGCTATAGCCCAGCCGATTATTTCTTTTGGCAACAGTGACAACATCGACGCGACAACAGCAACGATGCGTCGTCCGGTGGTCAATCCGTATCCGTTTGCCGAAGTGCCGATGGATTTTCCCAAGACTCAGGCGCCATACTATAATTTCTCTACGGTGTCGTCGTTCAACTATCAGGTGCGTGACCGTCAGGATAGCAAACGTCTGTTTGTCACTGTGATTATGCCGCTCAACCTCAGTAAACTGAACGAAATATCGACTTCGAAATTCGATATAGAACAACGTGGCAAGAAAGAATATAAAGTCTTTGAATTCATTCAGTTCTACGAAGGAATCCTTATGGCTTTGGACGAACTTCAGAGTCAGGGCATAGACATTGTCCTGAATGTCGTCGACCTGACGTCGGACAAGGACGAGGATGTTGTTGCTGCTTTCAATTCGCACAATGTGGCCAACTCCGACTTTGTTGTCGCCTTGTTGGTGAAAAAACCTTTTGCCAAACTGGCTGAACTGGCCAAACAGCATCAGGTTTTTGTCATCAATCCGTTCTCGTCGCGCGCCGAGGTGGTGAATGATAACCCATACGTTGTCAAGTGTATGCCTTCGGTCGAGGGCACCGTCAAGGGAATGCTTGACATTGTTGCCAAGAGTCATCGTGGCGGCAATCTCTATGTGTTGCATTCCAACAACAAAGGCAACTCGACCGACGAGAAGCTCTATTATGGCGAACTGCAGAGGCAGCTTGGAGAGCGCAAGGATATCAAGTACACGTTTTTCGACTGGGGTGCAAATGCCAAGCTGGTTTCGACGCTGAAATCGACTGCGGACAATGTGATAATCAGTATCTACGACCAGGACAAGAACAAGAACACGGTTTTTGCCACCACGCTGCTGAACCGCCTTTCGGCGCTGAACAAGAATGTGCCTGTGCTGATAACGACAAACAACTACTTTACGGAGTTTCCCAATGTGGACTTCGAGCAGTTGCAGCATCTCAATTATACGACTGTCACGATGGGCTATCTCGATTATAACAACCAGAAACATAAAGATTTCATAGATACCTACAAGGACAAGTTCCGCACCGAGCCAAATACACTCTATGCCGGTGTTGCCCACGATATAATGCTGTATTTTTCGACAGCGCTATGGCGTCAAGGTGCCGAATTTTGGCGCAATCCGCAGAAATTCAGTGCTCCTTCCGGTATGCTGTTCCCGTTCAGCCTCAGGCAGTCGTCGCCGACAGGCGGCTATGAAAACCAGTTGCCCGATATCTACCAGATGAATAACTATAAACTTGTCCCTGTAAAATAATTAATTAGCACCATTATATTTTCGAAAAGACCAAACAGATTTATGGATTTCCAGACAACAATAAATACACCATTCACACTTTCAGGTCCAGGACTTCACACTGGCCGTTTCACTCACGCCACAGTCAAACCCGCATTCGCCGACTGCGGCATAATCTTTAAGCGCACTGATGTAGAGGGCGAAAAAACATTAGCAGCTTTGGCCGACAATGTTGCCGACACCAACCACGGCACTACGGTGGCTGCCGATGGCGTTTCGGTGTCGACCATCGAGCACCTGATGTCGGCGTTGCACGGTATGCGTGTCGACAACGCCATAGTGGAAATCGACGGCCCAGAAGTGCCCATCCTCGACGGCAGTGCGCGCCTGTGGGTGGAGCAGATTCGTCAGTCGGGCATCGTGCAGCTCAATGCGGAGCGTCGCTATCTTTGCCTGACTGAGCCTATCGAATGGAGCGACGACAAATCGGGCATCGTGATGAAAGCCGAGCCTGCCGATGTGTTCTCGGTCGACTGCAAGATTGTGTTTCAGAGCGAACTGATAGGCAGCCAGTCGGCACAGATGACCGGCTATGACCAATATGCAGCCGAAATCGCCAAATGCCGCACGTTCGTGTTTCTGCGCGAAGTGGAAATGCTTTTGGCTCACAACCTTATAAAGGGAGGCGATCTCGACAACGCCCTTGTTTTTGTCGACAAACCGCTCAGCGACGAAGAAAAGGCTCGCTTGGCAGCCTTGTACAACCGCGACAAAGACAGCATCAAGGTGTCGAACGGTGTGCTGAATACCATCGAACCCTATTTTACCAATGAACCAGCACGCCACAAACTGCTTGATTTCGTTGGCGATATATATTTGGTGGGAATGCCTGTCAAGGCCCGTTTCACCATCAAGTGCCCTGGCCACCACGCCAATGTGGCTTTGGCTCAAACAATCAGAAAATCAATTATTAAATAAATTATAAACCGTTAACAGTTATGATCTTATACGACTTGCATCCTGAAGCAAAAATCGGAAACAACGTAAAGATATCAAATTTCACAACTATATATGAAGATGTCGTCATAGGCGACAATACGTGGATTGGCCCCAACGTCACCATTTTCCCCGGTGCGCGTATCGGCAAGAACTGCAAGATTTTTCCCGGCTCGGTGATTTCGGCCATCCCGCAGGACCTGAAATTCAACGGCGAATATACAACTTGCGAGATCGGCGACAACAACGTCATCCGCGAGTGCTGCACCATCAACCGCGGCACCTCGGCGTCGGGCAAGACTGTTATTGGCGACAATAACCTGATAATGGCATACGTACACGTGGCACACGACTGCGTGGTGGGCAGCAATTGCGTTTTTGCCAACAACACGACGCTGGCTGGACACATCATTGTCGGCGACTGGGTTGTGCTGGGTGGCAAGACCGCCATTCTGCAGTTTGTGCACATTGGCTCGCACGTCATCACGATGGGTGGCTCGTTGGTCAACAAGGACATACCGCCGTTTGTGAAGGCAGCTCGTTATCCTATCTCGTTTGCAGGCGTCAATGCCCTCGGTTTGCACCGTCGCGGTTTTTCGCCGAAACAGATTGAAAATATCCAGGATATCTACCGCATCATCTATCAGAAAGGCCTGATTGTGTCGCACGCTGTCGAACTTATCAAGGAGCAGTACGGCAACACCGACGAGGGTAAGGTCGTGCTGAGTTTTATCGGCAGTGCCAACACCGGCCTGATGAAAGGCTACACCTATATGAGCAAGGGCCACGACCCTGAAGCATAGTAGGAACGGAAAAGTGAGATGTGAGAACGGAGAAGTGAGAACGGAGAACTGGCTGACGCGTCAGTGTCGTTTTCCGTTCTCATTTCTCCGTTCTCACTTCTTACATCTCCGTTCTTATATCGTCAGTTCGCAGACGGTACCCTTTGCTGCTCGAATAAGGTCGGTGGGGGCAATGCAGAACTGCAGGCCTCGCTGTCCGGCGCTGCAATATATTTTATCGTAGAGGGTTATGCTCTCGTGGAAGAATGTGGGCAGCGGCTTTTTCATACCTATTGGAGAGCATCCGCCGCGGATGTAGCCCGTGGTGGGCAACAACTCTTTCATCGGAATCAGATCGCATTTCTTGTTGCCTGTGGCCTTGGCGGCTTTTTTGAGGTCGACTTCTTCGGCACCGGGGATTACGCAGACAAACAATCCGTTACGGTCGCCACGCAAAACAAGCGTTTTGAACAGCTGCTCGACGGGCAGTCCCAGCTGCTCGGCGATATGGGCGGCGCCGAGGTCGTTTTCGTCGACGGTATATTCAATCAGTTCGTAGTTGATTTTCAACTGGTCAAGGATGCGCGCTGCGTTTGTTTTCTTGATGTTAGACATTGGATTCTAATTTCAGTTTTTCGATTAGGTCGCGTTCGTTTTCGTGGACAAGTCCATCGCTGTTGGCTATTTCCTGCATTCGTGCCAGTGTCTCGTCGCGGTTGGCAACGTTGTGAAATTTGAAGTCGTCGTCGTTTAGGAAAGTCGTGTCGCCTTCGCTGAGCAGTTCGGCGAGTTCTTCCCGTTCTTTGCCAGTCAGTATGTCGATGTTGCGTATGGCGAGGGTGAGCGATTGTTTTTCCTCTTCGCTGACGATGCCGTCGGCAACAACGGTGGCAATTAGCAGGCGTATGGTCCGTTTCAGGTCGTCCTTGTCGCGCTGTGCGCTGCCGGCAATGCTGCCAAAGAAACGGCTTACAAGTTTGGCGCTGTCCTTCATTCGGTTAATGATCTTTGAGCTGCCATTGCCTATCAGCACTATCTCGGGCGATTGGGATGGGTTGACGACAACGCCCTTTTTCAATTCGCCTGTTATAATGTTGCGATAAGTGAATGTGTAGCAGGTTACTATTCGATAATAGTAGTCTTCGATGGCGTTGTCTTCGCCAGTTTTGTCCCTGACGATGTCGATGTAAGGCACCAGTGCATCGTCAAAATCCTCTTTGTCGATACCGTTTATGTGTGCCAGCATTCGCTTGGCGACGGGACGTTCGTCGATGTGAGCTTTGATGGCAGAAAGCGGAAAATCATCGATTTCGCCTTCAAGGCAGAGTGTCAGACTGATATTTTTTTCGACTACTTTAGGGACGAAATAAGATAGGGAACCAATCCTTTTGTTACCTTTGCATTCCGGACATAGTTGCGAGACAGTGTTGCCTTGGTCATCCGTGCCTTCGACCAGTCCGCTTCCTTTGCAGTTGGGGCAGTCGACAATGCCGCACTCGGCTTTGATGGCGTATGGGAATTGACGCTTGGAAAGTTTGTCGCCTTCGGTGTCGAGGGTTATGTCGTGGTGGTCGACGCTGCGTCCGCCGTTCATCAGCTCATCCATCTTCTTTTTGGTCGAGGCAAAGAAGCCTTCGGTGCTGAATTTAGGTGCGGCGTTGAAATCGTCGACAAAGTCTTTGTCTATCCTTACATAGGTGTCGTTGCTATCGATAATGGCGTGCAAATTGGTGGCAATGCTGTCGTCGATGGCCGCCGACCGCCGTTCGGTCTTGAATTCAACACGTTGTGTGTGAGCTTCGATATAACAGTAGTTGTATTTTTTTGGCGCTATAGCGGTGTCGATAGAAATGCTGTTGTAGATTTTGGGTGCTGATTGTCGAATAATTTCGCACAAGGCGCCGATAGTAAGCTGTTCCATATAATTGTGTTTTGTATGATTGATTCAATTGATTAATTCGTCCAGTTCGAGCCATCGCATCTCTTTTTCGTCAAGGGTTGCAATGAGTTGGCCAATACGTTCGGATGCTGCAGTGATTTTGGCCGTGTCGGTTTCGGTGCCTGAAGAGAGCATAGATTCTATTTCTTTGCGTTCGGCGGTCAAAGCTTCGATTTCGGCTGTCAATTGTTCGTATTCTTTCTTCTCCTTATATGTGGCTTTTGGTTTGTCGTTGGCACGTTGGGCCTTCAGCTGTTCCCGATAGGTGTCTTCGTTGTGGACTTCTTTGCGCTGCTTCTGAGCCGTCCTCTCCATTTGCTGTTTCGTTTCGCGATATTCGCTATAGTTGCTGTGGTAGTCGCGTATGCGGCCATTGCCTTCGAAGACAAAGATGTGGTCGACCAGGTTGTCCATAAACGAGCGGTCGTGGCTGACGATGATGGCGCATCCTTTGTAGCTTTTCAGGAATCGCTCAAGGATGCCTATGGTGTAGATATCCAGGTCGTTGGTGGGCTCGTCGAGGATAAGGAAGTTGGGATTGGCCATCAGGATGGTGAGCAGATACAGCCTGCGCCGTTCGCCGCCGCTGAGGTTGCCGAAGTAGTTGTATTGCGTGGTGTCGTCGAATCCGAAATAGGAGAGGAACTGGTGTGCCGACATTTCCTTGCCATTCTCCAACTCGATGACGTCGGCCACTTCGCGGATGATGTCGATCACGCGCATATCGTCCTTGGCCTGCATTCCGTTCTGGGTGTAGAACCCAAAGCGAATGGTTTGTCCTACAACGATATGGCCGCTGTCGGGCCGTATCTGCTCAGTAATTATTGAGAGGAATGTGCTTTTGCCAATGCCGTTAGGACCTACGATGCCGATTTTCTCGCCTTTCTTGAAAGTGTATGAAAAGTCGTCGAGCATTTTGCGGCCTTCGAAAGACTTGCTGACGTTGTACAGTTCCAAGATTTTGCCACCGATGCGCTCGGTCTTTACGGTCAGTTCGGCGCGTTCCTGCTCGAAGCGTGTATGGGCTTTCTCCTCCAGTTCGTAGAAGGCGTCGATGCGGGCTCTTGCCTTGGTGCCGCGGGCTTGCGGCATACGTCGCATCCAGTCCAACTCGGTGCGATACAGGCTCTTGGCTTTCTCGACCTCGGCGCGTTCGTTGTATTCGCGTTCGGCTTTCTTCTCAAGATAATAGTCGAAGGTGCCGCGATAGTTGTACAATCGGCTGTTGTCCAGCTCGATGATGTCCTGACAGACGTGGTCAAGAAAATAGCGGTCGTGCGTCACCATCAGTATGGCCAGACGTTGTTTGCTCAAGAAATCCTCGAGCCATTCAATCATACTGATGTCCAGATGGTTGGTTGGCTCGTCGAGTAGCAGCAGGTTGGTGTCGTCGATAAGTATTCGGCTCAGTGCCACCTTCTTCTGTTCGCCGCCGCTGAGGGTGTCCATTGCGCGGTCCATCAGCTGGTCGATCTCCAGACGCGACAGCACCTCTTCGACACGTTGCTCGAAATCCCAAGGCTCGACAGTCTCGGGCCGTTCGGCTGCCTCTACAAAGCTCCACACGGTTTGATGCTTGTGGAAATCAGGGTTCTGCGGCAGGTAGGCCATTTTCACGTCCCCACGGAAGGTGACTTTGCCGCTGTCGGGCAGTTCCTTGCCGGTCAGGATGTTGAGCAGGGTGCTTTTGCCATATCCGTTGCGGGCAATCAGTGCTGTCTTTTGGCCTGCGTTGATGCCGAAGCTGATGTCTTCAAACAGCAATTTGTCGCCAAACGATTTGGTCAGGTTTTCTATTGTCAGGAGTGCGTCGGCCATAGTGTCGGGTTCGGTTGTTGTCGGCTGTGGTTGAACGTGATGAAGTCAGCCGGAGAGTGGTTAATATCCGTATTTCTCTTTCCAGCGCCATTGCAGCAGTTTGCGGGTCTCGTTCTCACGTGCGTTGTCGCCGGGTTCGTAGAACTTGGTGCCGCGCAATGCGTCAGGCAGGAATTCCTGGTCGACGAAGTTGCCGGCATAGTCGTGGGCGTATTTGTATCCGTCACTGTATCCCAGCTCTTTCATCAGTTTTGTCGGTGCATTGCGTATATGCAGCGGTACCGGCAAGTCACCAGTGCGGCGTATGGCCTGTTGGGCATTGGCCAAAGCCATATAGGTACTGTTGCTTTTGGCAGAATTGGCAAGGTATATGGCGCACTGCGAGAGCGTAATGCGACATTCGGGATAGCCTATTTTTGTCACAGCTTCAAAACAGGCGTTGGCCAGCAGCAAGGCGTTGGGGTTGGCATTGCTGATGTCCTCGCTGGCGAAAATCAGCATACGTCGGGCAATGAAGACGGGGTCTTCGCCACCCTCTATCATTCGTGCCAGCCAGTAGACGGCGCCATTGGGGTCGCTGCCGCGCATTGATTTTATGAAAGCACTGATGATGTCGTAGTGCATCTCGCCCTGACGGTCGTAAAAAGCGAGGTTTTGTTGTATGACATTGGTGACTTTTTCATTGTCGACAATAACATTGTCCGTTTTGTCGCGGTTGACGACCAGCTCGAAAGCGTTGAGCAGTTTGCGGGCATCGCCGCCACTTATTCGCAGCAGAGCCTCGTTCTCCTTGACTTCTATTTTGCGTCCTTGCGAAGCATAGTATGCCACAGCACTGTCAATCAGCTGTTCCATTTCGGCACGACCGAATTCTTTCAGCACATAGACTTGACAGCGCGACAGAAGTGCCGAGATGACCTCGAACGAGGGATTCTCGGTTGTGGCGCCAATCAGCGTGATTGTGCCACGTTCGACGGCACCAAGCAACGAATCCTGTTGCGACTTGTTGAAGCGATGGATTTCATCGATGAAAAGTATGGCACCGTCTTCCTTTTTGGCCTGTTCGATTACTTCGCGCACTTCCTTCACACCGCTGCTGATGGCACTGAGGGTGTGGAAAGGACGCTGCAGGGTGTTGCTGATAATCATCGCCAAAGTTGTTTTGCCGATGCCTGGAGGACCCCAAAAAATCATCGACGGTATCTTCCCGCTCTCAATCAATGTGCGCAACACAGCACCTTGACCGACAAGGTGCTGCTGTCCGATATAGTTGTCAAGAGTGGTAGGTCTTAGAAGTTCAGCCAGGGGAGTCATTGAGGTGGGATTTTTAGTTGAAAGTTGAAATTTTGCGGCGGCAATTTTGCTTCACGCTTCTCGTCTTGCGCTTTCTGTTTTCTGTTTACAATATCAGCATCGCGTCGCCATAGGTGTTGAATTTGTACTTCTCCTTGATGGCGGTCTGATAGCATTGCATAAGGAATTCGGGGCCGGCAAAAGCCGAAACCATTATAAACATCGACGACATAGAAGGATGAAAATTCGTGACCATCATATCGGCAATAGTAAAATCGTAAGGCGGGAAGATGAATTTGTTGCTCCATCCGTCGTAGGGGCTCACTTTGCTGGGGATAGTGACGGCGGTCTCGATGGCTTTCATAGTTGTTGTGCCTATGCAGCAGACTTTGTGACCGGTCCGTTTGGCGTTGTTGATGAGGTCGCAGCATTCTTCGTCTATGTGCATCTCTTCCGAGTCCATTCGGTGCTTGCTGAGGTCCTCGACTTCAATGGGCTTGAAGTTGCCGATACCTGCGTGTAGTGTAAGTTCGGCCCATTTCACGTCCTTGATTTCAAAACGTTTCATCAGCTCGCGGCTGATGTGTAGGCCTGCTGTTGGTGCAGCTACGGCTCCTTCCACCTTGGCATAGATGGTCTGATAGCGCTCTTTGTCGTCCGACGAGATGTCGCGCATTGCCCTGATTTCTTCGGGAATAGGTGTCTGGCCCATACTTTTTATCAGGCGTATAAACTCTTCGTGCGTTCCGTCGTAGAGGAATCGGATGGTGCGGCCACGCGATGTGGTGTTGTCAATAACTTCGGCCACGAGGGCGTCGCTGTCGCCGAAATAGAGTTTGTTGCCTATGCGTATCTTTCTGGCGGGGTCTACAACGACGTCCCACAGGCGCGTTTCTGGATTCAGTTCCCTGAGCAGAAACACGTTGATTTGTGCTCCGGTCTTTTCTTTTTCGCCTTTCAGCAGGGCGGGAAAGACCTTGGTGTTGTTTACCACCACCACATCGTCGGTGTCTACATAATTGATAAGATCCTTGAACAGCTTGTGCTCTATGCTCTGTGTTTTGCGGTCAATTACCATCAGGCGGCATTCGTCGCGCTGTCTCGAGGGTTTTTCGGCAATCAAGTCTTTGGGGAGATTGAACTTGAACTGCGACAGTTTCATCGTTGAATAAAGGGTGTTTATCATAATTTTTTTATATTTGTATCAAATATTGATTGATGTGATTTTGCAAAGATACAAAAATCAGAACCGAAAGTCAAGTTTTTTAACATTTTATTTTGATTTAATATGTTAAAAAACTGAAACTCAGTATATGTTTAGTATATGTGTAAAGTGTGAAATTAACTTAATTTCTCATTTGTGCCAAGCTGGAAAACAATGGATTTTCGGTGGTGATAACTGTGTCAATGCAGTCTATGCTTATGGCTTCGTCGAGGCTGTAGTCGCCGATGCGTTCGCGGCGCAAGGCACTGAGGAACGCACCGCTGTCCAACATAGCACCAAAGTCGCGTGCTATGCTGCGTATGTATGTGCCTTTACTGCAGCTGATGCGGAAATCCAGTTGTGGCAGCTCTTCGGGTACAGTGCCCTGTGGATTACGGTACAGGTGTCGTTCCGAGACAGGTGAGGGCTGGGCGGAAGGCTTTTGTTTCATTGCCACTGGCTGGGAAGAAGAACCGAGACGGTAGGCTGTGATTTTGAAATCGTATACGGTCACATTCTTGGGCGCAATGGTGGCAGCTTCGCCGTCTCGGGCCGAAACGTAAGCCCTTTGTCCATCTATTTTTACTGCCGAAAACATAGGTGGCACCTGCTCTATGGTGCCGATAAACCGGAGGCGCGCGGCCTCAAGGCGGTCGGCATCGATGCCATCGATGGGATAATAGGCGTCGATAGCCTGCTCCAAGTCGTAGCAGGGTGTCGTTGCACCAAGCACCATAGTTCCACTATATACTTTTATGCCGGCTTGCAGCTCCTCGATGTGCTTGGTGGCACTGCCCACGCATACAAGCAGCAACCCGCTGGCCAGTGGGTCGAGGGTGCCGGCGTGGCCAATCTTGAATTTGTTGAGGCCAAAAGTACGCTTAATATGCCATTTCAGCTTGTTGACAACCTGAAACGACGACCAACCCGTGGGTTTGTCGACAGCAATGATGATGCCAGGCTTGTCAGACATTTAGAACAGGTAGGGGAGTATGATGACCAAAAGGCTGACCACAGCGCAGTATATTGCAAACCATATGAGTTTGCCGCGTTTCACGATGTTTATCATCCATTTGCAGGCTATACATCCGACAACAAAGGCTGCCAGAAATCCGATGACGAGAGGCAGTGTGCCGATGGCTGTTGTTGCTCCTTCGGCAGCAGCGTCGCCGCCAATCAGGTCCTTAAAGTCGAGCAGTGCCTCGCCAAGGATGGGCGGAATGACCATCAGGAATGAGAACTGGGCCAGCTTTTCCTTCTTGTTGCCCAGTATCAGACCCGTTGCAATGGTGCTTCCCGAGCGGCTTAGGCCAGGCAGCACGGCACAGGCTTGTGCGATGCCAATGACGAAGGCGTTCCACGGAGTGATGTTCTCTTTCTGGCGCGGCTTGGCGAAATAGCTGAAGGTCAGCAGCAAGGCCGTCAGCATCAGGCAGCAGCCCACAATGAATAGCGAGTTGCCGAAGATGCTGGCTGACGTCTCGGGGTTGAAAATTGCTTCGACCTTGTCTTTCAGCAGTATGCCTACTATGCCGATAGGAATCATCGAAATGATAATGTTGAATGCATATTTTGTGCCCTCGTTCCATTTGAATTTGAACAAGTCTTTGAAAATCCATACAATTTCCTTCCACAGTATGCAGCAGGTGCTGAGCACTGTGGCCACGTGTACGGCAATGTTGAAGGTGAGGTTTGCTTCGCCGTCAACACCAAACAGGGCCGACCCAATGGTGAGGTGACCACTGCTGCTGACGGGCAAATATTCAGTAAGACCTTGTACTATACCAAGGATAAGAGCTTGAAACCAATCCATTGTAAAATTGAAAATTTATGATTGAAAATTGAAATCAGTAGGGGTTGAAATGGGTGTTTTTTATGGGGCAATTGGGACCGCTTTGGCGTTGTTTGTGAATCGATTTGTACGGAATGCATCGGGATTACTATTGTCCTTCAGCTTCCGTTTACTCCCCCGTAAACTTTATTATTCCTTGTTTTTTGGGCGGAACATAATTGCGCAAATCTCGACCACAAGGCCAATGACAATCATCAATGGAGCCACTACCATACGACGGCTGTTGAACATCTCTGTGTTGAAGACATTGGGGTCGTCGCTGCCACCGCCGCTGAGCAGTATGTAGCCGAGTCCCAGAAGGATTATGCCAACGCCCAACAGTATGTAGTTCATTGGTCCAAAGGCGAAATCCAATGCCGACTCTTCGTTTTTTGTGGCTTTAATGTCGTTTGTAACGGGCTTGCTTACAGTATTTTTCTTCTTGTTATCCATTTTTCGTTGATAAGTTGATATGTTGTCTATTGATATGTTTTACGTTTATTCCTCGCTTTTGCTACGTATGTGGCGGTGAACCGAGAAGTATGTGGCTATGAACGAGATGGCGATGCCGACAAAGTAGATTGCTGCCACCAGTATAGCATAGGCAACGAAGTGGCGTGGATGGAAGATGGCCAGATGGAACTGCTTGTTGAAGATGTAGATGGCTGCAAACATCAGCACGGTGGCAAAGGTGGCCCCGAGGAACCCATAAATAATGCTTCGCCACAAGAACGGACGTGTGATGAATCCCATTTTGGCACCCACCATACTCATAGTGCGTATCGTGGCACGGTTCGAATTGATAGAGATTCTTATCGTTGTGCTTATCAGTGCCACCGACACAATAAGCAGCAGCACCATAAACACTATCAGCAGCCACGACAGTTTATAGAAAATCTGGCTCAGGTCGTTGAGCATTGTCTCCTGGTAGGTTATATCGTCCACGCTGGCATACTCGCTAACCTCTTTTTCGAAACGCTGTCGCATATCGGTGATCTTCGTCGGGTTGTTGCTGGCCTTAAGGGTCACCATCAGGGTCGGATAGAGCGGATTGACGCTGTCGAGCAGAGTCAGGAAGTCCTCGTCCAGTTCGGCTGAGAAAAGGCGTGCTGCCTCGTCGGCAGAGATATAGTCCACATTCTTGACATATTCCAAAGCAGCCAGCTCGTCGCGCAGACTCAATGCTTCCTCCTCTGTGGTTTCGGCGTTGAGGTTCACCTGATAGGTTATGCGCTCCTGCATTTCGTGCGTGGCCATATACGAATGATATTCCACAAACATCAAAAGACCGAAGACGAACAGTACCAGCATAATGCTGAAAACTGTCGAAGTTCTTCCAGCCCAGAGTTTTATCTTTCCGTGTCGTTGTGTTTTTGTCCTACTCATAGCGTTGCAAAATTACGTTTTTTTTTTGAAATACCTGGCTTTTGTTTACTATATTTAATTTTTTTATGAAAAACATCATATCTGATAAGGCGTTATAAGGTATTCCGAACAATGCAAAACCACCCTGCGAATAGCGGTTCACTTTGTGTCGTTTTTTTTCTCTCAGACATTTGTTATTGATGTGAATCTGAAAAAAATCCCGTGCCGGGCGGCGCGGGATTTTTCAATAAAAAAGATTGTCTAAGATTGTGTGTATGTTGGGTTATTAAAGCGCTTGCTTGAATTCGCAGACGGTGCGTCTGTGGACTGGATGAACTTAGTTGGCCAGCATCACGGGCATCACAAGCATCAGGATGTCTTCGGCTTTGGCCTCTTCGCTGTCGTTGATGGGGAAGAGGATGCCGGCGCGGCTGGGGTGCGAGAGCTCCATCAGAACCTGCTCGGTGTCGAGGTTGGTTATCATTTCGCTGAGGAACTTGGCATTGAAGCCGATGTCCATAGGCTCACCGTCATAGCTGCAGGGGATGGTTTCGTGTGCCTTATTCGAAAATTCAAGGTCTTCCGACGAGATTTCGAGTTCGCGCTCCTTGATGCTGAGGCGTACCTGATGGGTGGACTGGTTGGCAAATAGGCTGACGCGGCGCAAGGTGTTGAGGAATGTCTGGCGGTCGACGGTCAGTTTGTTGGGATTGTTCTTTGGTATGGCGGCCTCGTAGTTGGGGTATTTTCCGTCGACGAGACGACATACAATCAAGAAGTTGTCGAAGGTGAAGAAAACGTTGGTGTTGTTGTAGTCGATGGTGACGTCAAAGTCTTCTTTGTTGCCGTTCAATATATTCTTGACCTGCATAATGGGTTTGCGGGGCAGTATAAAGTTGACGCTTTCGTCGCTGTGGATGTCGTTGCGGCGGTAGCGTACCAGCTTGTGGGCGTCGGTGGCCACGAAGGTGACATTTTCGGGAGTCATCTCGCAGTAGATGCCCGACATCTGCTGGCGCATCTCGTCGGTCGAGGCGGCAAAGGCGGTCTTGTTGATGGCATTGACGAGTACCGAGGCGGGCATCGAGGTCTGGACGGTGTCGCTCATTTCGGGCATTGCCGGGAACGTGTCGGCATTCTGTCCGGCAAGGCTGTATTTGCCTTCTCCCGAACTGATGTCAATGCTGTAGTTTTCGGCGTTGACGGCGAAGTTGATGGGTACGTCGTCGAGCGATTTGAGCATATCGATGAGCAGTTTGGCGGGGATGGCGATGCTGTCGATGCCTTCGACGCGGGCGTTTTCCAGTTCGATTCTGCTCACCATCGTGGTTTCGAGGTCGGTGGCTTTAATGGTAAGGATATTGTCCTCGAGGTGCAGGTGGAAGCACGAAATGATGGGTACGGTGTTGTTGTTGGAAATGACGCCGCTGAGGGCACTGAGGTGCTTCAGGAATAATTGGCTATTTATTATGAATCTCATATGGTTATATGTTTTATTTCGCTATTGTTTACTGAAAAATTCCGACTGCAAAGTTAAGTCTATTTTTGCAGTCGGAATTCAAAAAATGGCTTTTTTTTATCAACAATTGTTGAAAAGGTGCTACCAGCGTCCGCTGGCGCCGCCGCCGCTGAAGCTGCCTCCGCCAAAGCCTCCAAAGCCGCCTCCCGAGGAGCCTGAGTTCCAGCCGCCGCCGGCCGACGACCAGGTGCTGGTGGGGCCGTAGCCGCCGAGGTATGCCCCGCCGCTGCCGCCGCTGCCGCTGTTCTTTGTGGCCCAGACTATTACGCCGATGAAGGCTATCAGGCAAAGGAGTATGAACCAGCTGGGTACCTTGTTGTCTTTTTTGTATTGGTCGAAGTTGTATTCGCCTGCGCATACGGGCAGGATTATGTCGAGAGCGGCATTGATGCCGCCCATATAGTCGTTTTCGCGGAAGTGTGGAATCATCTCGTCCTCGATGATGCGCTTGCAGAAGATGTCTGGCAGGGCACCCTCAAGGCCTGTGCCGACGGCTATTTCGACCTGTCCGTCGGTATCGTCCTTGGGTTTGACTATTATGATGACGCCATTGGCGAACTCGCCTTGTCCGATGCCCCATTTGTTGCCCACATCGAAGGCGAACGAAGAGATGTCGCTACCGCCAAAACCTGGTGTTATCATCACCACGATCTGGTTCGACGTGCTGTCGTTGAAGGCCAGCAGACGCTCTTCGAGTCCATCGACCTGGCTGCTTTCCAGCAGGCCATAGAAGTCGTAGACAAGGTGGTTCTCCTTGTCGGGAAGCCATCCTGTCTCGTCATATTTGGTCTGAGCGCCAGCCGAAAGGATGGAGCATATTGATATGACAACGATAAAGAATCTCTTAATCATTGCGTTGTTTTATAAAACGTAAACGACTATAGCAGCGCTTCGGTCGAGGGGGCTTGGTCGGCGCCTTCCGATGCCTGGAAATATCCCATCTTTTCGTGGCCGAACATACCGGCTATGACGCTGTTGGGGAAGCGGCGGATGGTCGTGTTATAGTCGCGGACAGCGTCGTTGAAAGCCTTGCGCGACACGTTGATGCGGTTTTCGCAGCCTTCCACCTGAGTTTGGAATTCCTGATAGTTTTTGGTCGCCGTCAGTTCGGGATAGCGTTCCACGGTGACGTTGATGGCGCGGGTCATTTCCTGTGCCATTTTGTCGTAGGCGGCTTGGAATTTGGCGATGTTTTCTTCGCTGAGGTCGTTGGCGTCGAGCTGGGGTGCGTTGTTGCGCGCCTGGATTACTTTTTCGAGTGTCGACGACTCGTAGTTGCCGGCGCCTTTGACGATGTTGATGGCCTGCTCTACAAGGTCTTTGCGGCGCTGGTAGTCGGCCTGGACGTTACCCCATTTGCTGGTGGCGTTTTCTTGTTTGGTGATCATTTTGTTGTTGGCGCTGACAGCCCACAACACTATTATGGCAACGATGCCGAGGAGGATCCAGATTGATTTTTTCATTTGCTCTATGTTTTATGTTGATTATTTTAAATTTTTTTGAGGAATTTGGTTTTCGCTTTCCGTTTTCCGTTTTCCGCTTATTTGATGAGGTTTCCGAGGATGTCGCGGGTCAGTTCGCGGGTGATGGTGCGTGTGGCGGCCGAGGTGCTGTTCTTTACAATGCGCTGGCCTGCCGAGGTTTTGGACTTGGTCTTCTTGCCGCTGATTGCATTGCTGGCTGCGCTGCCGACTATGGTGCCCAGCGTGGCGGTGACGGCGGTGAGGACAGCTTTGCCCACTTTCGACAGCAGTCCGCCTTTTTTGGACGATGCCGCTTTCGGGCTCTCTTTTTCCGCCGGTGTCTGCTTGCCGGTGCCGCTTTCTGTCTCCTGCAGGGCGCCCTCGGCCTCGGCAAGGAGCATCTCGTAGGCACTTTCGCGGTCTATCATCTGGTCGTATTTGTGACCTATTGTACTGCGGTTCATTATGTCGCGGCGTTCGCTGTCGGTGATGGCGCCAATCTGCGACAGGGGGAAGAGTATTTTGGCGCGCTGCACGATGCCCGGTGCGCCTTTTTCGTCGAGCAGGCTGACGAGGGCTTCACCGGTTTCGAGTGTGGTGATGGCCTCCTCGGTCTTGAAGGCAGGGTTGGCGCGGAATGTTTCGGCGGCCACCTTGACGGCCTTCTGGTCGCGCGGTGTGTAGGCGCGCAGGGCGTGCTGCACGCGGTTGCCGAGCTGGCCCAGAATGTTGTCGGGAATGTCGGTGGGCAGCTGGCTGATGAAGTAGATGCCAACGCCCTTGCTTCGTATCAGGCGGATGACCTGTTCTATCTTGTCTACCAGGGCCTTGGAAGTGTCTTCAAAAAGCATATGAGCTTCGTCGAAGAAGAAGACCAGTTTTGGCAGTTCTTGGTCGCCCACTTCGGGCAGGGTGGAGTAGAGTTCCGAGATAAGCCACAGCAGGAATGTGCTGTAGAGCTTGGGCTGCAGCATCAGGCGGTCGGCGGCGAGGACGCTCATCACACCTTTGCCGCCTTCGGTCTGCAGCAGGTCGTGGATGTCGAACGAAGGTTCGCCGAAGAACTGGTTGGCGCCCTGGTTTTCAAGCTGCAGCAGCGAACGCTGGATAGCACCCACGGTGGCCGACGAGATGTTGCCATACTTGGTGGTGTATTCCTTGGCGTGTTTCGACACGTAGTCGAGCACGGAGCGTAAATCCTTGAGGTCGAGGATGAGGAGCCCCTTTTCGTCGGCGATGCGGAAGACGATGTTGAGCACGCCGTCCTGCGTCTCGTTGAGGCCCAGCAGGCGCGACAGCAGCTGCGGACCCATCTGCGAGATGGTGGCGCGGATGGGGTGGCCCTGTTGGCCGAAGACGTCATAGAAGCGCACGGGGCATCCTTCGAACACGGGATTGTCGATGCCGAACTCGCCTTTGCGTTTTTCTATGAAGCCGCTCATTGCGCCGGCCTTGCTGATGCCGCTGAGGTCGCCTTTCATATCGGCCATAAAGCAGGGCACGCCTGCCTGGCAGAAGGTTTCGGCCATCACTTGCAGCGTGACGGTCTTGCCCGTGCCCGTGGCACCGGCTATGAGTCCGTGTCGGTTGGCCATTTTTCCGTTGATCGCGAGGTCGCCCTCGTCGCAATGGGCTATATAGAGCCCGCGTTCTTTGTCGTACATAGTTTTAAAAGATTGTTTTATATGTGTCTTTGCCTAATAAATGCACTCTTGTTTGAAAATGCAAATATACGAATTTATTTTAATTGATATAAAATTTATTTTGCTGTTTCCGGAAAGTTGCGTAATTTTGCATCGCTAAAAACGTAATTATATACAATGAAAAAAATCCTATCTTTCACCATTATAGCTTTTTGTATGTCGTTTTGCGCCAAGACGCAGGATGTCGTAAACCTCCGTATGGACTGCCAGCAGATGGGCTTGCGCGGATATGTGGCCTCGATGGACGAGGATATCCTGCTGCGCAAGGACTATTTCCGCGAGGACTGGCCCCAGCGCAAGTGGTTCGTCAAGGATCTGCGCAACGTGCTGCGCGAGGACGATGGCCGCATCGTGACCTTCAACCCCGCCGGGCGCCTGCTCAGCGTCACCTACACCCATCAGGGGCGCCAGGGCAAGACGACCAGCTGCAGCTATGCCTCGAACGGCCTGCTTTCGTCGTTCGTCGGCGAGGGCTATAAGGTTGAGGCCAAGTACAATGGCAATATGGCCGACATCAACGTCTATGCCGAAACCAAGGACTATAAGAGCGTCAACCTGGCCAAGGCCGACCTCAACACGACGCCCTACACCAACACCTATCCCTTCGACCTCAAGTGCCGCCAGGAACTGGACGACGACGGGCTGGTGCTGAAGTCGAGCTACTACTATGTCGACAGCCTGCCCGCCAAGGTGTGCGAATATAGCTACAATCATAACCACCTGCTGGTCAGTGAGAAAATAACCGACTACACCTCGGGCGAAAAGGCCGTCAGCACGGTGCAGTACACCTACGACAACCGCGATTTCCTCATCAAGAAGGTGACCCACGGCAAGGCCCTCGACGAGACCTGCACCTACGTGAACAACGAGCAGGGTGACTGCATCAAGATGACCGTCGAGCGCCCATACGCCACGATTGTATATACGTTTGAATATGTGTACGATATGATGGATAACTGGACGGTGCGCCTGCAGTACGAGGACGGCATTTTCGACAATGCCGCCCTGCGCACGCTGACCTACCACAAGGCCCCGGCCGAGCTGAAGGCCAAAGCCGACAAGAAGGGCGCTGCCAAGCAGGACAAGGCAGTCGACAAGAAAGCCTCGAAAAAATCAGACAAGGCTGTAGACAAGAAAGTCTCGAAAAAGTCCGACAAAGCCGCAGCAGTCGACAAAAAGGCTGAAAAAGAGCGCAAAGCTGCCGAAAAGAAAGCCGTGAAAGAGGCCAAGGCCAGCCAAAAGGAGGAGATGAAAGCCCAGCAGGCCCGCGCCAAAGAGGCTGAAAAGAATATGACCAAAGAGCAGCGCAAGGCTGCGCAGGCCGAGCGCAAGGCTGCCGAAAAGGCCGCCAAAGAGCAGGCTGCTGCTGCCGCAAAGGCTGAAAAAGAACGTGCCGCAATCGAAAAGAAAGCCGAAAAAGAGCGTTTGGCAGCCCAGAAGAAAGCCGAGAAAGAGCGTGCCGCAGCTTTGAAGAAGGCTGAGAAAGAGCGCGCTGCAGCCGAAAAGGACCGCAAGACCGCAGAGAAGAAGGCCAAAAAGAAAAGCTGATAGCGGCGTGGTCGCCTGATGCAAATCCCCGCTTTGCGAATTTAAGGGGAGTTAGAGGAAGTTAAGGGAAGCTAAAGGGAGTTAAAGGGAGTTAAGAGAAGTTAAAGGAAGTTAAAGGAAGTTAAGGGACAATACATTCGGCTGATGCTGGTTTGTATTGTCCCTTAACTCCCCTTAACTTCTCTTAACTTCCATTAACTTCCCAAAGACTTCCCAAAAACTTCTATATCCTGTCGAATCCCAGATAGGGGCGCAGGCATTCGGGCATAATGATGCCGTCGGGGGTTTGGTTGTTCTCGAGCAGGGCAGCCACGATTCGGGGCAATGCCAAGGCACTGCCGTTGAGGGTGTGGCAGAGTTTCGTCTTGCCGTCGCTGTCCTTGAAGCGCAGCTTCATACGGTTGGCCTGGAAAGCCTCGAAGTTGCTCACCGAGCTGACTTCGAGCCAACGCTTCTGAGCGGCGCTCCACACCTCGAAGTCGAAGGTCATTGCCGACGTGAAGCTGATGTCGCCGCCGCAGAGCTTGAGGATGCGGTAGGGCAGACCCAGCTTGTCGAGCAGTCCGCCAACGTGGTGCTTCATATCCTCGAGGCGCTCATAGCTGCGGTCGGGGTGTTCGATGACGACGATTTCGACCTTCGAGAACTCGTGCAGACGGTTCAGGCCGCGCACGTCCTTGCCGTAGCTGCCGGCCTCGCGGCGGAAACACTCGCTATAGCCAACGTGCTTGATGGGGAACTGGTCGGCACTGACGATCTCGCCGCGATAGATGTTGGTGATGGGCACCTCGGCGGTGGGGATCATATAGAATCCGTCGAGCGGGATGGCGTACATCTGACCCTCCTTGTCGGGCAGCTGGCCGGTGCCGAGTCCGCTGGCCTCGTTGACCATCAGCGGCGGCTGGATTTCGACGTATCCGGCGTTGGCGGCCTCGTTGAGGAAGAAGTTGATGAGGGCACGCTGCAGGCGCGCACCTTTGCCCTTGTAGAAGGGGAATCCGGCGCCGGTCACCTTGTTGCCCAGCTCGAAGTCGACGATGTCGTACTTGGCGCAGAGGTCCCAGTGGGGTAGTGCGTCGGCGGGCAGTTCGGGCATCGTGCCGAAGCGGCCCACCTCCAGGTTGTCGTCGGCCGACTTGCCTTTGGGGACGCTCAGGTGCGGCGTGTTGGGCAGGCTGATGAGCTTGGCGTTGAGCTCCTGCTCGACGGTGGCCATCTCTTCGGCCAGCTGCTTTTCGTCGGCCTTCAGGTCGGCGGTGCGGGCCTTCTTGGCTTCAGCCTCGTCGCGTTTGCCCTGTTTGAAGAGCATACCGATTTCTTTGGCAATGGCGTTTTGCTCGGCTTTGACGGCGTCGCTGCGTTGCTGCAGGGCGCGCCGGCGTTCGTCGAGGGCTATGATTTCGTCGATGCGCTGTTCCACGTCGGCGACGTTCTTTATCTTAAGACGTTCGATGCACTCGTCGCGGTGCTCTTTGATATATTGAAGCTGAATCATTTAAATAATTAAAAATTAATAATTAAAAATTTATTAAAGTTAAAATCGCAGGTCTCGTTTCACTGGTCACTATTCACCATTCAAATAAAGAGGATGCACCGCGGGGCGACGCATCCTCTTATGAATGTAATGCTTTTTTGACGATTAGCCTTCGACGATGGCGCCGGTGGGGCAGGCGTCAGCGCAGGTACCGCAGCTAACGCAAGCGTTTTCGTCAATCTTGTAGATGTCGCCTTCGGAAATAGCTCCAACGGGGCATTCGCCAGCGCAGGTGCCGCAAGCAACACAAGTTTCAGTGATTCTGTAAGCCATTTTACTTTTAGTTTTTAAGGTTAATAATGTTTTGCAAAAGTACTATATTTTTCGCAATCTGTGGATATATTTTGCAAATATTTTTATTCGGCCGGTGTTAATTGGCTGATATGCAGTGCGGCATCTGGTGATAACTTGGCGTTGTACGATGGTGCGGCGAAGTTTTTTTTCGGGCTTTCGGCGACGGATTTTGCCCTTTTTTGAGCCGATGCCATTATGCGGAAAAGGTGCCTCCCGACCTCTGGCCGCTATGCCTTTTTGCCTATCGTTTTTATTCAGTTCTTATATCGTTCTTATATTCGCGATATAAGAACGATATAAGAACTGGGTGCTAACGCTGCCCGAATGGGCGGCGCAGGTGTTGGGCCGACGGCGCGGATGTGCCGGAAAACGGTCGGTGGCTATATGTGACGGTATGCGTGAAGGTTACTGAGGCTTGCTCCTTTGATGATGGATTTTTTTTGGTGCGCTTGTAGTCGCTTTTGCCCGAAGAATCAATGCAGATTCTCCAGCAGTTTCTTGATGGTGCGGTCGATGGGCTTCTTTTCGTAGAGGACGGCGTAGACGGCTTCGACGATGGGCAGGTGCATATCCAGTTCCTTGAGGATTTTTTTGATGCCCTTGACGGCATAGTAGCCTTCGGCCACCATCTTCATCTCGAGCTGTGCCGACTTGACGGTGTAGCCGTAGCCAAGCATATTGCCGAACGTGCGGTTGCGGCTGAACTGCGAGTAGCTGGTAACCAGCAGGTCGCCGAGGTAGGCGAAGCTCTCGAACTGGCGCAGGCGCGCATCGGCACTGAAGTCGCCGTTGCCTATCATCGGCGAGATGCGCTGCATAAAGTCGGTCATCTCCTGCAGGGCGTCGCTGATAAGCACGGCGATGATGTTGTCGCCATAGCCCAGTCCGCGGCACATACCGGCGGCGATGGCGTAGATGTTTTTCAGCACGGCGGCACACTCGATGCCGGTCATATCGGTCGAATAGGTGGTCTTGATGTAGTGGCAGCTGAGCTGGCTGCGCACGCGCTCGGCGAAGTCGCGGTTGGTCGATGCCACGGTGAGGTAGGTGAGGCGCTGGCGTGCAGCCTCTTCGGCGTGCGAGGGGCCGCTGACGATGCTCATCTGGCTGTAGTCCAGGCCTATTTGCTCGCGCAGGTATTCGGTGATGATGGTGGTATATTCGGGCACGATGCCTTTGACGGCCGAAATGAAGTGCTTCTGTTGCATCAGGTCGCGCGGCACGATTTTGAGGGCTTTGTCGACGAAGGCCGAAGGCACGACAAGGTAGATGTCGTCGCTTTTTTCTATCACCTCACGGATGTTGCTGCTGATGTTGCACCGGTCGGTGTCGATATAAGCCTCGCTGAGGTAGAGTGGGTTGTGTTTTTCTTCGCGCAAAACGGTTATGGCCTCCTCCTCGCGCACCCACCAGTTGATGCGGCGGTCCTGTTTTTCGAGCAGTATTTTTACTATCGCGGTAGCCCAGCTGCCGCTACCCAAAAGTCCTATCATATTAATTGATAATTAATAATCGTTGTTTTGTAATTTCAAGTGTGTCGGTTTTGATTTGCAAAGTTACGAAATTATTATAATATGTATAAGAAAAAGGGCAAAATAATGCCCTTTGTTAAATCCAGATTGTATGTTTTTGAGATTGTTATGCTTCTGTGATGGCCTCCTGCTGAGCCGGTGCACTCTTCTTGCTGCCGAAGGTGGTGGCAATGGTGCTGCGCAGACCGCCGATGGTCTCTACAAGCATCAGAAATATAGAGATAAAACAGAATATGAACAATCCGATGACCATCAGGATGAATTTTATCATTACGTTCGACGCGGTGCCTGCGATGTCGGCTTCGCGGCGGGTCTCGCGATGGCCGTTGTTGTATACATATTCCACAAGATTATCGGGAGCAAAGAGTTGCATCAGCAGGCCCGTGCCGAAGAATACGCCGGCCAGCCAGAAGCTGACTTTGCGGACCCAACCCAGAATCTTGTCGCGTGTACGTGTGCGGGTCAGCTCGTAGCCGTTGGGATAGCCCGTCCAGATATAGAGGGCAATCAGGACTATGAGGAAGATGATGAATCCCACCTTCGAGCCAGCGCTCGAATTGGCCGACTCGACTCTGTCGTTGTGATAGTTGAGGGCGTCTTGCTTCACCTGCTCATAGTTCATCGCCGCAATGCTGTCGAAGCGTGCGCGGTTTTTGACCGATTGCTCTTGGTAGTCTTTTACATATTTCAGGTAGCTGTCCTTCGCCTTCTGTGTCGAAGCGGTGTCGGCCCTGTTCTGGTAAATCTCAATTTGTTTAAGGTTGTCCAGATGTCTGAATTTGTATTCTGCCAGGCGATAGGCCTTCCATTTATTGGCGTTGGTGCGGCAGCTGTTGTAGTCCGACTTCTCGGCCGAACTCTCCCAAGTGATGGTGGTGTCGCACGGCGTCCACGCCTCCACCTGCGCTACGTTGGCTTTGCGTTGCTCTGCGTCCTTCTTGTCCGAATTGCGGGCAATGAGCAGTAGGAGTGCGCATACCAGTGCCCCGAATATAAGTCCCCACGACCAGGTGCGGTGACGCTGGTTCGACCACTGGACGATGTCGTTCAACTGCTCGTATTTGCTGCGGAACGCCTCGTCGTTCGGGTCTTCTGCCGCCTGCTCCGCCTGGCGCAGCAACGATGCCATCCTTTCGGTCTCGGCCTTCGACGCGGGATACATATTCTCCTCGCTTACAACGCCGTCTTTACGTTCTCTTTTCTTGATTTTAGACGAGGTAAAAGCAGCCTCGTCAAGAAGCCGCATAGCTTCCTGGTTTAATGTACTGTTTTCTTCCATTGCTTTGAGTTTTTAATAATTGGATATTCAGGTGGGTTCTATTTATTCACTTTTTGGTCATCAAAACAGACAGAACCCGTTAATCTGCCAGACAACAGTGGTTTGACATTCGATTTACGGATGCAAAGTTACAACTTTTTTTTATTTGAAAAAGATATTTCGCTACTTTTTTTGAGGGGCGTGAGTGTAATCACTTGATATTCTGCCTATTGAACCGTAATTAAATTGGAGCGGTATTTCTTGATTTGCACCAGTCGGCACATATTGTAGACGAGGTTTGTCAATGCTATGTTACCTATGGTGACATTGCTGCATCTCGGCATATCAAGCAAGCTTGCTCTGCGCTCGACTTTCGCAATGTTGGCTTTTGCCCTTATCATTCTTACCCCTCTGAATATCAGGCCACCCATAGTCTGCTCTATGAATCCGAATATATGTTCTACACGGCTTCGCACCTTCGACTTCTGCCGGTTGCGTTCCTTCTGCTCCACCGTCAAAGGATGGCCTCTCCGGCCTTTCTCGCAGATTATCGGAGTCAAGTGTTTTGCCCTCACGACATCCTCCATCCCTGTATATCCAGCATCAAGCTATACCGATTCCCTATGTGCTTCCTTGGGCGGCTACGTCAGCACTTGCTCCGTCTCCTTGCTTTGTCGAATAAACCAACATCCTGATTCTTACGGTATTTCAAACTTGCTACATTTTCTGTTTAGACTGCAAAAATACGAAGAATTATTGAGATAACCAAATGAACTTTAGTGGTTTATTTTATAGAACTCCCCTTTAGTGTTTTGTAGTGCAAAGGTACTCAACTTATTTGATTTACAGTTGCTTTTTATCCAGTGAAAGTTTTTTTTTACGGTATAGAGACGTGACATAGCCCATATTATCGTTAAGTATGCGATATGTTAAATTTAACTTTTTTTACAACAAATTGTAGGTTTGCTCGTTATAATCGATACATATTTGAAAAACACAATAAATCGTAATACTATGCTTTCACAACTGAAACCCGCCTCTGTATGGCGTTATTTTGGCGAGATTATGCAAATCCCGCGTCCATCGAAACACGAAGAGAAAATTTCGGCCTATCTGCAAAAATTCGGCCGCGACCACGGTCTGGAAACCCTCAGCGACGAGCTGGGCAACGTGCTGATCCGCAAGCCTGCATCGAAAGGCTACGAGCATTCGCAGGGCGTCTGCCTGCAGGCCCATATGGATATGGTGTGCGAGAAGAACGGCGACAAACAGTTTGATTTCCTGAAGGATGCCATCCAGCCTGTGCTCGACGGCGAGTGGCTGACGGCCGACGGCACCACGCTGGGTGCTGACGACGGCATCGGCGTGGCCGCCATCCTTGCCATCCTCGACGACGACACTATCGAGCACGGTCCCCTCGAGGCCCTTTTCACTGTCGACGAAGAGACCGGCCTGACTGGTGCCGGCGGACTTTCGACCGAATGGCTCCGCAGCGACATCCTGCTCAATTTCGACGACGAGGACGAGGGCGAGTTCTGCATCGGCTGTGCCGGTGGCATCGACACCACCGTGGCAATCGACTACACCACGCGCTACTGCCCTGCCGGCGAGGTGGCCTACCGCGTCAAGGTCAGCGGTCTGAAGGGCGGCCACAGCGGCGACGACATCAACAAGGGTCTTGCCAACGCCAACAAGCTGCTGACCCGCATCCTTTGGAACGCCACCGAGCAGTGCAAAATCGGTTTGGCCCGCATCGACGGCGGCAACCTGCGCAACGCCATTGCCCGCGAAGCTTGGGCCGACATCGTCGTGGCCAAGGATTTTGACGGCGAATTCAAGAAGATGGTCGACGAGTTCCGCCAGCATCTGACTTTCGAGTTCCGCAGCACCGAGCCTGACCTGAAGGTCGAACTGCTGCCCATCGATATGCCACAGCTGCTCATCGACCGCCAGACGCAGTACAACCTGCTCAACGTGTTGCTGGCCTGTGCCCACGGCGTGCTGGCTATGAGCCGCGAGATTCCTAATTTCGTCGAGACTTCGACCAATTTGGCGTCGGTGAAAATGGATGACAAACAGATACATATCGCCACCAGTCAGCGCAGCTCGGTCGAGAGTGCCAAACGCGCTGCCGCCCAGAAGATTGAGGCCACGTTCCGTATGATTGGCGCTCACGTCACCCACGGCGACGGCTATCCCGGCTGGACGCCCAACCCGTCGAGCCGTGTGCTGAAAGTCGGCGTCGAGACCTACAAGGCTATGTACGGCAAAGAGCCCATCGTCCGCGCCATCCACGCCGGCCTCGAGTGCGGCCTTATCGGCGAGAAGTACCCCAAGATGGATATGATCAGCTACGGCCCCACGCTGCGCGGCGTCCACAGCCCCGACGAGCGCATTGAAATCAAGACTGTCCAGATGTTCTGGGATCTCACCCTGCAGATTCTCAAGAACCTGAAGTAATCGGAGATGTGAGATCGGAAAACCAATTGCGGCGGATTTATGAAAAATCCGCCGCAATTTTATTTACACTTTTTTCCCGTATTCGTAAATGGTGTCAGAGGGTAAATCGATATTTTCATTCCAATATACTCTTTTTCCAGGTATCCCGTGAGCGAGACACCTTATTGTTGACCAATGCTAATCTTTCTTCGTCTGTCAGCATAAAGTTAGTCCCTCCTTTTTGATGTTGTTATAGAATGGGGTACCCTTGCGTTTTGCCCATTCAGAAAATGAATAGACTTTGGTGCTGAAATAAGTTCCGAAATCCCAGCCCATTTCAACGAATGGATACGCAAAAGTACTAAAGGCTTGTGGACCAGCATATTTGTCGTCAATCAGTATCAGTAGATCCCAGTCAGAATCACTGCGCTCGTCGCCACGAGCCTGCGAGCCAAAAAGTACAAGCTTTGAGCCGTTAGGAAGAACCGAAAAGCCCAATGATTGGATTGATTTAATTATATTTGTTTTTTCTTTGGTCATAAGAGTGTTTGGTGCACATTTCAAAAAACGAATTATAGGTTCTTTTATTGTGTAAGTAGTTAGTCAAATTTATTTGACATTTATGGTAATTTACGGATATTCACAGATATCCGTATTAAAAAATAATTTCTGGATAATTCCTGGTCAATTTCTGGCAATTCCTGTTCAAAAAAATTAAAGTTATTATGACCAGTTACTTATCAATAAACTTTATTTTGTCGGAATTGAAATTAGTCTTAGCCTTGCATCGTAAGTTTTTTAAAATAGAAGGAAGAGGTGTTGAGTTTTAAAAAAGAGACTACGGAAATAACGTTGTTTAATTCTTTTTTTTGTCATTTTCTGGCCAAATTTGGAGTTTAATTCCATATTTGGCCAAATGTAACTTTTTTTGCTGATTAATAATCGGTTGTGTGTGCTAATTTGGCTAATTGGTGGTTTTTATTAGGGCCGATTGTGTGATTATTTTCCGAAAAAACTGATTTGCTTTTAATAAAATGCGTGATTTTGTAGCCAAATCTGGAGTTTGATTCCATAATTGACCGTAATATGTTTAGAATGTTAGAAAACAGAGGATCCTATCGCAGGTGCGGCGCCTGCGTACCAGATTGCCGTGTCTGTGGTGCGGTGATATTGTTTTCTGTGAAATGTATCATAGGCGAGTTTGAAGTTCCACGACTGCTGGAATGCGGTCGGCGGCATACTAATGGTGCAAAAACCTGTCAAGAAAGACAATTTTTGCTATTACGACAAAAGTTAGTACTTTTGCAGCGTGAAAAAATCGCAGGTTATAGGACATCTGGCGGCGGCGGTGACGTATGTCATTTTTGGACTTAACATCGTGTTTTGCCGCGATATAGCCACCGAGAGCGGGCTGGCTCCCATCACGCTTTTCGCTATGCGGGCGCTGGTGGCGGCGGCGCTGTTTTGGCTGGTTTCTCTGTTCGCTCCGCGCGAAAAAGTGCCGTTTCGCGACCTGATGAAGATTTTCGGTGCTGCCGTTATCGGCATTTTCCTGCCGCAGGTCACGTTCCTCAACGCCATAGCGCAAACCAAGCCGGTCGACCTGTCGATCATTACCACCATAACGCCTATATTGACAATGTTTTCGGCCGCCATCTTCCTGCGCGAACCTATTACGTGGAAGAAGGTCGGCGGCGTGTTGCTTAGCTTTGTGGGCATCGTGTGGATAATACTGCAGAGCAACGCCCACAAGGGTGCTGCCAACCAGGAGACGACGGCGATGGGCATCACCTACACGATACTGAACTGCGCCATCTTTGCTCTCTATCTGGGCACCTGCCGCAAACTGGTGGCACGATATTCGGTGGTGACGATGATGAAGTGGATGTTCCTGGTTTCGCTGGTGCTGTCGCTACCGTTCGCGCTGCCCAAGTTGGCGACGAGCGATTTTGCGGCCATCAGCACAACGGTGTGGCTCGAGATAGGATTCCTTATTTTCTTTGCCACTTTCGTGGCTTATTTCCTGCTGCCGATGGGGCAGGCCCGCATCCGTCCCACGCTGGTCAGTATGTATGGCTACCTGCAGCCGCTGATAGCCATTGCCGTAGCCATTGCATCGGGTAGCGACCGCCTGACATTCACAAAGATAGTGGCAGCCCTACTGGTCTTTGCCGGTGTGTGGATAGTCACGACCAGCAAGGCAGCCAATTTCGATGTGAGAACGGAGAAGTGAGATGTGGGAACGGAGAAGTGAGAACGGAGAACGGAGAACTTTGGCGCGTTAGCCAGTTCTCACATCTCAGTTCTCAATTCTCACATCTCCGTTCCCCTTGCGCATTCGCTACAAATCATTAGTGTTTGCTGATAAATCACCAATATTGGTTATTGTCCAGTCGGTGTAGAATCGTGAATTTTGCATTCGGAAACTACAAGAATGCAATGAATAGAACGATTTTTAAATCAACACTATGCACACTTTTTGTGTGCGCACTTGCTGCGTCGGTTTCGGCGCAAAACGACTCTGTGGCGCGCTCGCCGCGCCTAACTATCGGTGGCTATGGCGAGGCTGTGTATAGCCATCATTTCTACAGCGACAATGTGTTCCGCTACCGCAATGCCGACCGCTACAAGGATGCGCCGGGCTATGGCCGCGTGGATATTCCACACGCTGTCATTATGCTTGGCTACGACTTCGGCCGCGGATGGTCGATGGGTACCGAGATTGAGTTTGAACACGGTGGCGTCGAGGCTGCTACCGAGAAGGAGACCGAAGAGACCGGCGAATTCGAACAAGAGATAGAGCGTGGCGGCGAGGTGGCTCTGGAGCAGTTCTGGGTGCAGAAAAGCTTCAACAAGCATCTCAACATCCGCGCCGGCCATATTGTGGTGCCTGTCGGTATGACCAACAATGGCCATACATCCAATATGTTTTTCAGTGTTTATCGTCCTGAAGGCGAGAACACTATTATGCCCTGCACGTGGCACGAGACGGGCCTGAGCCTGTGGGGCCGTGCCGGCAGCTGGCGCTATGAGGCGCAGTTGCTGCCGTCGCTCAACAGCAACTTTTTCAACGACGCCGGCTGGATCCACAACGGCTCGGCGTCGCCGTACGAGTTCCGTCCCGCCAATGGCCTTTCGACGGCGGTGCGTGTGGACTGGACTGGCGTCGAGGGACTTCGCCTCAGTGTGAGTGGCTATGCCGGCAACAGTTTCAACAACGACATCACGACGTCTATCTACAGCGAGACGTCGCAATACCGCGATGCAAAGGGTACCGTACTGATTGGCGCCTTCGACTTTGCTTATCGCAACAATTGGCTGACCCTGCGCGGCAACTTCGACTACGGTCATCTGGGCGACGCATCGCTCATTTCGACGCGCAACAAGAACCAGACCACGATGAGCGGCAACCCCTATCCGCACACCGCCGTGGGCGAGAGCGCATACGACGCCTCGATCGAAGCAGGCATCAACCTGCTGGCCTGGCGTTATGAGCGTGCCAAGAACCGCAAACTCTATCTTTTTGCCCGTTACGACCGCTACGACAGCTTCGTCCCTGCCGAAGGATGGACCGATGTTGAATGGTGTGAGCGTCATGTGCTTTCGGCTGGCATCAACTACTGTCCGCTGCCCGAAATAACGGTCAAGGCCGAGGGTGGTATCCGCCTGCTGGCCGACCAGTACAACGACGAGCCCTTCTTCGCTCTTGGCATAACCTGGACGGGATTTTTCAAGCACTAATAGATGTGAGCGGAAAACGGAAAGCGGAAAACGGAAAGCTGGCTACCGCGTCAGCCACTAACGCATTGACGCATTAACGCACTAACGCATTAACGAAAATATATCAACAAAAAACATACCTATATGAAACGTAACTATCTTAAACTTGCGATGACAACGGTCGTCGCTGCAACATCTCTCTGTTTTGCTTCGTGCAAAGATGAGAACACAACAAACAATGCTTCGTCCGACGAGAATGCTGCCACCATTGCAGCGCAGTTCGTCGACCACACTGTGGCGCCAACCTATACGGCTCTGGCTGCCGCCACCGAAGCTCTGGCTGACCAGCTGGCCGCCCTCAAAGCCAACCCGACGCAGAGCGGTCTGCAGGCTGCCTGCGACAAATTCCTCGAGGCTCGTGCCTGGTGGGAAAAGAGCGAGGCATTCCTTTTCGGTGCTGCCGGCGACTATGGTGTCGACCCCCACATCGACAGCTGGCCCCTCGACGAGGACGCCTTCAACACGCTGATGAACAGTCCCGCTATGATTCAGGCTCTTGATGCCGAGGATGGCGACGTCGTCGCCGGCGAGCGTCTGGGCAATGCCCTGCTCGGTTTCCACGGCATCGAGTTTATCCTCTTCCGCAACGGCCAGCCCCGCAATGTAAGCGATATTACTGCCGACCAGTGGATTTATGTTGTCGCCGTTTCGGGCGACCTGCGCAACCGCTGCTATCAGCTCGAAGTGGGCTGGCTGGGCGACAACGCTCCTGCATCGCACATCGCCAAGCTCGACGACCTCGAGATGGCCTACACTGTGGCCGGTAGCGACAACAGCTATGGCGACAATATAAAAAATGCCGGTCAGGCAGGCAGCACCTACGCCAGTCGCACCGCTGCCCTCGTAGCCATCGTGCAGGGCTGCGTCGACATCGCCGACGAGGTGGGAAGCTCGAAGATCTATGCCGCTTGGCACGGCGAAGACATCACCTACATCGAATCGCCCTACAGCTATATGTCGATAGTTGACTTCGAGAACAACATCCGCAGCATCCAGAACGTATGGATGGGTGGTGTCGATGGTCAGCGCGACAACAGCAAATCGCTCCACAACTATGTTGGTGCCATCAATGCCGACCTGGATGCCAAGGTGATGACCAAAATCGACAACGCCCTGGCCAAGATTCAGGCTATGCCGGCCCCCTTTGCCCTGCACTATAGCGATGCGCGCAACGGCGAGGCTGTCGAGGCTTGCTCCGAACTGAGCGAAACCCTCGACGAGGTGATCGACGCCCTTAGAGAGAACTGATTAATCCTATTTACTAACTAACACTCAAAACTAATGAAAAAGCAGAAATCATTACTGATCGGAGCCTTGTTGCTTTCGGCTGCGGTCGTATCCTGCAAGGAGGATGAGGTCAAGCCCGACCCCATCGACCCCAACCAGCCCGAATGGGTGCAGGAAGAGACCCTTGCCGGCGGCAAGCTTGGCACCACCTTCAACCAGTCGGCCTCGGCCTACGAGGACCCCACGCCGGCCACCGAACAGGCCGGTATGGCAACGGCGTTCAAATATGGTGAGTTCTTCTTCGAACACACCATCACGCAAAACAACCCGCCCTTCAACGGTCTGGGTCCTGTCTATGTCCGCTCGAGTTGCGAGACCTGCCATCCCGGCTACGGCCACGGCCGCCGTATGGAGCGCTACCGCGCCGACGACTGGGCCAACGGCTACCTGTTGGTGGTCTTTAACGAGCAGACCGGAGCCTACGAGCCCTCGGTGGCCGGTATGCCGCAGACCAAGGCTGTGGCTCCTTTCAAGGCTCCCATCGACGAGGAAAAAATCAACATCGCCTGGCTTAACTACACCGACGAGTGGGGCAACCGCTTCCCCGACGGCGAGACCTACAGCCTGATCTATCCCGAGGTGACCATCCCCGAGGATGCCTTCTATGCGCCTCTGGTCAACAACTACGGCCAGCTGGCTTTCCGCCTCGAAACCACCATCGGCATCTACGGCACTGGCCTTATCGATGCCATTCCCGACGATTCGCTCAAGGCTCAGTATCAGCGCGAATACGATGCCGGTGCCGACCTCAACCCCGCTATGTGGGCTGGCAACGATTGGGCCGCCACGGGCTACTACGGCAAGACCAACCACCCCAAGCGCTTCACCTATGCCCTCAGCCGCGGCCCGCTGCAGGATGCTCCCGGCAGCAACGCCATCTGGAACATCACCAACGTGAACCGTAGCAACAAGCGCAGCCACTACCTCAGCCTGACGCCCAGCATCTATGCCGACGCTGCTGCCGCCGACCCAGATGTGCAGGCCAACTTCTACACCTACTTCCCGCAGTGGAACAAGACCGGCGACCCCGCCACCGACATCCGCAACTACCTGCTTTGCGACACATTGCCTGCCGAGATGAGCGACCAGGACTATGTCAATTTTATGATCTGGCACCGCGGTTTGGCAGTGCCCGCAGCGCGCAACCTCTCCGACAGCGTCGTGCAGCGCGGACGCAAACTGTTCCGCGACTTGGGCTGCGCCACCTGCCATCGTCCCAGTTGGACAACGGGTCCCGACAATTTCACCGACCCCACCGGCTTCTTTGCCGACGGCGACCCGCGCCTGCCGCGCTATCCCTACCAGAAAATATGGCCCTATAGCGACTTCGTGCAGCACCGCCTCTATATGGTCAACGACATTCGCACCGGCTGGTGCCGCACCACGCCCCTGTGGGGACGCGGACTGGCACCCATCTGTAGCGGCCACGCCGACCGCCTGCACGACTGTCGCGCCCGCAACGTCATCGAGGCCATTATGTGGCACGGTGCCGCGCAGAGCGATGCCCGCTGGACGGTCGAGAAGTTCCGCCAGCTCAGTAAGGCCGACCGCGACGCAGTCGTGAAATTCATCGATGCAATTTAATTAATAAGTAATTGTTCAAATTTATTTTACATATAATTATCATCTAATTAACCATTAATTTATGGATAATTCGTGGCAATTCGTGTTATAAAATATGTACATTAATTCTGATTATTAACTTAAATAAAACTTTAACTTTAACCTTAACCTTAACCTTAACTGTGGAATGATTTCTGCAAAACCAATGGCGTCAGCTAGTTAGGGTTATGGTTGACGTTAAGGTAAATAAATCAACAATGAAAAAATCCAATATTCTTAGCCTGTTTCTTATGGTGCCGCTCGTTGCGGTGCTTGCCGCCGGCACCATCGTCGAAAAATTCCACGACAACGACTATGCCACCACGCACATCTATGGCGCGTGGTGGTTTTATATCCTTCTGTCTCTGGTCGGTTGCTTTGTCGTATACTCCATCGTCAAGGGAAAAATGTGGCACAGCTGGCCGCGCCTGATGCTCTACAGCTCTGTGCTCTTTTTGCTCGTCGGCGGTGCGCTGACGGCCTGGACAGGCCAGCACGGCAGCATAACGCTCCATCCCGGTGTGCGCACCGTTGCTATCGATACCGGCGAAGGCAACACTTCTGCACTTCCTTTCGAGGTGGAACTGAAGAACTTCGAGGTGGTTCCCTATCCTGGAACACACACACCGATGGACTTTGTGAGCCACGTGATTGTGGAAGGCGATAACTGCGACATCTCGATGAACAACATCCTTAAGCATCGTGGCTACCGCTTCTATCAGGAAGACTACGACGACGAGGGCAACTCGGTCCTCAGCGTGGCACACGACCCGTGGGGCATCGCGGTGACATATATCGGCTATGTGCTTATGGCACTTGGAATTATTGGTGTTTTTGTTTCGCCGCGTTCGCGCTTTCGCCAGTTGGTAAAAGGCGCCGCCGTCGTCCTGCTGCTCTTCGCCTTCAATTCCGCCTCTGCCGCTCCGCGCACGCTGCCCAAAGCCACGGCCGACAAGATGGGACAGATCTATGTGCTCTACAAGGGGCGCGTCTGCCCGATGCAGACGTTGGCCAAGGACTTCACCACCAAGCTCAGCGGCAATGCGCGCTACGACGGACTCACGCCCGAGCAGGTGCTCGGCGGTTGGATGTTCTACTATGCCGACTGGGCCGACGAACCGATGATCAAGATCAAGGGCGACGATGTGAAGGCCGCACTCGGAACCGATTCCAAGCGCGTCAGCTTCAACGATTTCCTGGCTCATCGCGAGCTCTTCGAGGCTCCCAAGGGAATGCCGCCGGCAATGGGTGGCGCTATGCCCGCTGCTATGGGCGGCAGCAACATCAAAACCAAAACGATGCGCGCCGCCAGTGAGAAGTTCAACCTCGTCCAGATGCTTCTGGGTGGCAAGTTCGTCAAGCAATTCCCCGTCGCCGACAGCACTGGTGCCGTCAGCTGGTACGCCCAGAACGACGAGCTGCCGTTTGGCATCCCCGACGACGACTTTTTCTTCATCCGCAAACAGCTCAGCTACTGTCAGGAACTGGTCGTCGAGGGCAACTTCGAAGAGCTGGAACGCGTCTTCGATAAAACCATCAAGTACCAGCAGCAAAGGGCAGGGAAGGTGCTGCCCACGCAGGCACGCTTCCGTGCCGAGCGCCTTTATAACAGCCTCACTACTGGCCGCTGGCTGGCAATGCTGGCCGTCACGCTGGGCCTCGTTTTCTTCGCCCTAGCCATATTCACGGCCTCGCGCAACACCGACGGCAAGCAGCGCGGATGGAATCTCGTCACGGCCCATATTCCTGCAGCCATAGTGCTCTGCCTCACGCTGTTCCTTTTGCTCATCTTCATCCTGCGATGGGTGGCTGGAGGCCACATCCCGATGGCTGGCGGCTTCGACAGTATGAACCTTACGGCCATCGTGGCAGGCATTGTTTCGTTGGCTATGGCCCGACGCTACCGTATGGCACCATCCATCGGACTGCTGGCTATGGGGTTTTGCCAGCTGGTGGCGATGATGAGCGGCAGCAATCCGCCTGTGACCCACCTGATGCCTGTCCTCAGCTCGCCGCTGCTCACGCTCCACGTCACTGTGATAATGCTGTCGTATGCGCTCTTTTTCTTCATCTCGCTCAACGGCTTGGCGGCTTTGTTCTCGCCCTCGCGGGCTGCCGAAATGCGCCGCGTCAGCCTGCTGATGCTCTATCCCGCCGTCGCCCTGCTGGCCATCGGCATCGTCATCGGTGCCCTGTGGGCCAACATCTCGTGGGGCAACTACTGGAGCTGGGACCCCAAGGAGGTATGGGCGCTCATTACGCTGATTGTCTACATTTTCCCGCTGATAGACTTCCGCGACGATGTCCGCCCTACGGCATTCCACACCTATTGCTTCCTCGCCTTCCTTAGCGTCATCATCACCTATTTCGGCGTCAACCTCATACTCGGTGGTATCCACGCGTATAATTAAAATGAATGGTGATTAGTGAATAGTTAAAAGTGAAGAGTGGAGCTCCACTCTTCACTTTTTTCACTTATTCTTCCCCTTTTTCCAGTCGAAATAGATCATTCCGGCCATCCATAGAAGGGCGCTCTAACTTGTAAGCCATAGGGGCGGCATCGATTTTGTTCAGCGTGGCCATATTCTGCGGGATGGATATCAGCCGCTGTGCCAGTCCGAAGCATTGCACAATTCGTGGCGGAAGAAAAATGTTGTGGGCGAGGGCAATAAAAACAAATATGTTGCGTTAATAGGGCAAAACAATGATGTAAAAAATATCCAGCAGTGGCACACGTTTTTCGGAAAATAAAGTAAGGAGGAAACGTTATGACAATGAATGTAAGCAAGGTTTGGGTCGACAGCGAGTATGTGCACATCCTAACTGACGGCGGGCAGGAGCTGCGCGAGCGTATCGCTGACTATCCGCGTCTGCGCGGATCGGCTGCGGCGCTACAGGACTATGAGACCGACCGCTACGGCATCAGCTGGCGGACGCTCGACGAGGATCTCTGCTTCGAGTACTTCGTGCCCTTGAACTAATAATTGTAACGTATGAAAATAAGTAACTAATCAGAATTAATCTAAATGTTTTATAACACGAATTGCCACGAATTATCCATAAATTAATGGTTAATTAGATGATAATTATATGTAAAATAAATTTGAACAATTACTTATCTATGCATAACTCGCTGATTTTCCCTTACGGATTGCACAAGTAATCGGAGAGTATGAAGGAACTGCCGGTGGCCGTTCCGATAGCGCAGCGGAGAACAAAAATATCCTCTTTGTTTTTTAATTCATTTGCCTGCACCTGCCGCAAGAACTAACACTATATTAAAATTGCATTTTGTCAATTCGATAATTCTTCGTATTTTTGCAAATCGAAAAATATAACAACTTGTGCCATATGAACACAATGGATAATATAGCATACAGCGCGCTTCGGGCAGGGGATACCACCTCCTATGCTGCTCCTGCGAGGACGAAATCCGCCGCTCCGAAGAAAAAGAAGAGAATGTCTGTCGAGGAATATTTCGGCAAGGTGTTGAAAAAACTTGACGAACATTATGCGGCTGTACAAGAAGGTTGAAATCGACCCGTCGGCCGACGAGGACATCGACGAACTGTACGACTACCTTGTGCAGGTGATGTCCTACGACAGCGCACGGCGCTATGTGCTGGCGATGATTGACGAGGTCAACTCGCTTGCCGTCTATGCCGACTGTTTCGCCGAAAGTCGTTCCGCGACCATCCGCAGGGTGTACCCCGGTGCACGGCGTATGGTGTCGCACAACAAGAAGTGGATATATGTATTTCATATTGAAGATGAAGGAACCGCCAGTGGCTGTTCCGATAGCGAAGAGGAGAACAAAATCGTTGTTGTCGACCGTATATTGAATGGTAAAATGGTCAAAGGATGAAAGTATATATCCATAACTCGCTGATTTTTCCCCTACGGATTGCACAAGAAATCGGAGAGGATGAAGGAACTGCCGGTGGCCGTTCCGATAGCGCAGCGGAGAACAAAAAGGAACTGCCGGTGGCCGTTCCGATAGCGCAGCGGAGAACAAAAATTTCCTCTTTTTTTTTAATTCATATGCCTGCACCTGCCGCAATGCTGCGGCGGGGTGGGAGGGTTTACTCTAAACTCACTCTGGATGTAAAAAAACAAAAATGTATAATTAATTAAATTATTCAACAATATGAAGAAAACAGTACTTGTTTTTTCGGTATTAACCTTGATGGTTGGAGAATCCATTGCGCAAATTCAAGAGTACACTCCAGTAAAACCAGCAGAAGAAAAAGTGGAAACAGTTTACGATAGTACGTATAACTATCCTTTCATGGAAAGTCCTAATATTATGATAGGACAAACTCTATACGTTAGAGCGATAATAAATACTCCTTTTGCTGGTAATTATTATAGTTCGTTCCCTAAGAAAGGTGTGGCATCATATGATCAAATACGATATAAAAGTACCGTCAAAAATGGATATAGAACATATACACCTAAGGAGGCGATAGAAAAGAAATATTTTAATGTGGTGGATTATAAAAAGATTGAAAATGAGGACTGGTTAGTCCTTTACAATCCTGCTGATAAGGACACTGCATATTATCAATGCGATGTTCTTGATGGTATAAGAAATCCCTTTATTACGATGGGCTATTACACATACTGTGAAAATAGATATGTCGGAAAGAACGTAAGGTTTTCAAGGATAAATGAAGATAGCATTGTCGTAAAAAAAGTCGTCGCTGTTAGTGTAGACAAAGAGTCACAGTGGATTTGTCTTGTGTTTGAAGATGGCACAGCAACTCTGATAACAAACGACCTGGTCCGAAACAAATCTAATCAAAGTAAACTGACGAATAAGGAGACGATAAAAACATACTCACATGATTTGCTTTGGGGAGGATTTATGTTGGAAGAGGACTACAATCAACTTTACTCAAAGTATGGTAACATTGTGGATGTAGCATTGCACAAAAAAGTAAAGGTTGGAATGCCACTGGAACTGCTTTTAATTAGTTGGGGCGAACCTGACAAGATAAACAAGTCAAGTTATGGTGACCAGTACGTATATGGCCGTCAGTATGTCTATGTGGAAGGTAAAACAGTTACAGCGTGGAATTGAAACCGCCTGTCGCGAATTACGAATGTCAGTTTTGAAAAAAAACCGACCGCCGCAGAATGCGAAAGTCCCAAACGGTTTTGAAAACGGCTGTCGCGGTTTGTGAAAATGGGTTTTGAAATTGAAACAAGGTTTTGCGGGGATGCAAAAGGGTGTTTTGAAAATGAAACAAGGTTTCGCAGGTTGCGAAAGGGCTTTTCGGATTGAAAACAGGGTTTGGCAGGGTTACAACGGGGAGTTTTTAAATCAAAAGGCGGTGAAAAAGAGTGTCGCAAGGTTCACTTCTTCTTTCCCTTTTTCCAGTCGAAATAGATCATTCCACCCGTCCATAGCAGGGCGCAGACAATGGCCCAGATTGCTCCTGTGTTCATAGCAGAAAACTAACGGTTATCCAACGTTGCAGCGATGTCGTTCGTGGCATTGTGTCGTCGAAATAGGAATCCAACTGATAGAGCATCGTATATGACCAGCTGATACGACCTGTGCGTGAGCCGATGGTCCAATGCACGCCCCAAAGGTTGGCATTGTATGTCTCCGTGTGGTTCAGCAGACGGCGATAGTTGAAACCGGCACCGAGGTAGAAAAAGCCTTCCGGCGTGGCGTTCCATATCGCCGAAACGGGAATCAGAAGGCTGGTCTGTGTCTCGCCGTCACTGTGGTTCAGGACGTCGGCTGCGGTTCCGCTCAAGTCAACGTTTGGCATCATCGCTGCATTGAACAGCGCCTGGCACTGGAGCGTGAACGAACCGCGGTTGAAGCGGGCGTCGAGGCCGGCGTGGCATTCCAGTCCCAGTCGGCCCTTCAGCGACGAGTTGGGATAGCGCAGGCTGGCAGTTCCGAATCCTGCGGCGGGTCCGATTTCGAACATCGGCAGGTGGTCGCGGTGCTTGGGCGCCACCTTGCCGCTGGCCTTGAGCGGAGCGCGGTCGGTGGCCCATTGCAGGGTCAGCTCGGTGAGGAAACCGCAGATGCGGTCAAGGCCTTCGTAGTCGATCAGGTCGGCATCGTCTTCGGGCTTGTGGTAGGGCGATTTCAGGCCCGAGGTTACCGCCAGCGTCGGCAACTGGCCTATGCTGGCGAAGGGTTCGGTGTCGGTGGCCGTCAGTGCCGACGTCTCAAAACGTTTCAGTTTCAGCGTCATCCCTTGATCGTCGGCAATCTGCCTCATCGTCCTGTCGGCACCGTCAAGGGTGGCAACGCCCTCAATCACAAGCGCGTTGTTGGCGCTGAGCCAACCCACCATATCGATGCTCATCATCACTTTGACCTTATGGATGTCGTCACCCATCATCCGCACCATATCTTTCGAGCCGTACAGCCCTTGCTCCTCGCTGTCGAAAGCGGCGATGATGATGCTGCGTTTCAGCTCGTTGCGGTGGGCGTAAAGCTCGCGGGCAATCTCGATCAGGGCCGTGCTGCCCGACGCGTTGTCGTCGGCGCCGTTATGGACCTGCCCGTTTTTTACTCCAATGTGGTCATAATGAGCGCCCAGCACGATATATTCGTCCTTCAGCACCGGGTCGTTGCCCGGAATCATCATAATGATATTGCTGATCATACCGGTGTCAAAGTCATAGCCTATAGGCGACAACCTCGGTCTGAATGGGTACAGGCAACTGTCGCCGTAGGGCTGCAGGCCTATCGCCTGGTATTGGTTCAGAATGTATTGGCGTGCTTTGGCACCGCCCACGCTGCCAGCCAGACGACCCTGCAGGCTGTCGCTGGCCAGCAGGTACAAATGCTGCCGCAGCCGCTGCTGGCGCCCCTGCTGCGCGTTGGCCGAGCCGGCACACACCGTCGCCATCAGCGCGGCGATGGCAATAAAAACAAGAATCCTTTTCTGTCTCATAATGACTACATAACTAAAAATCACGCTTTTTATTGCTCAGCGACTTTCGTTTTTTTTTGCAAATAAAGACAAATAGTTGTCTGCATTATAAAAATGTTCGTATATTTGCACAATCAAACACCGCAATACGATTATGCGTTAATTTCTGAAAATCATATTTTTAAATCGGGAAACATTGTTCGTCGGGTCGCCAAAAGCGTCCTTCGGAAGGGGAGTTGTACGCCTTTTCTGACGCCTTCAGGCCACCGAGGTCTTTGACATAGTTTCTCCTTTTTGCAAAAGCCTGAGCGACCCGGCCGAATCATCGCTTTTGTAAAAACCTTCAAAACATTTAAAAATATGAATTTTAACGAAAACCAAAACGTAACTTCGTACGAAAACGAAACTTTGAACGAAAACCAAAACGAAAACCAAAAGGCTGGCGCTCAGCCGAAAACAAAAGTTATGCTGGCCTGGAGCAACGGCCGCGAGACGCACCTGCACCCCTCGATGATGCACTTGGCCGAGGAGCGTCACCTGAAGCAGCTGGCAATACTCAAACAACAGGAAAAAGAATTTAAGCTGGGCCCCGAAGGCTATTGCCGCAAGCTCAGCAGCGAGTACGAACGCTATAGCGACGAGCTGTGGCAGCTAGGGCTCCGCATCGAAAGCTACCGCTTGCTACTCTATGCCGCCGAGGCCCTGTTCGGGACCCCTCGCAGCTGGATCCACAGCACCCACACCAGCTGGTACCACGACAACCTCAAGCAGTTCCGCCGCCTGTTCCTCCGCTGCCGCGAACGTGCCCAGCAGGACACGCGCCTGATGCCCGTCTTCAACGCCAGCCTGGTCAAAAAGCTCTATTTCCGTATGCTGGATGAATATTCCGGCTGCGCAATCAGCTACCGCGACAAGCGCAAGGACTGGACCCTCTGGGACGACGTCTACCACATCGACGGCGACAACCCGCTGTGCGACTGACGTCGCAAACGGTTGCGCGAGGCACCTGCAAGACGTTTTTACTCTTTTTTTTCATTCAGTTCTTATATCGTTCTTATATTGCCGATATAAGAACGATATAAGAACTGAATGAAAAAAATATGCCATCGCGCGGCGATGGTATCCCCCCTGTCTAAAGGGAAACCCCTGGTATCATCGTGCCAGGGGTTTCCTTTTTTTTATCCATTTATGCTGTATGTGGGCGGATGTGGAGCTTGTGTGCCGTACGGGTTCAGAAGTTGCCTTTTTGGTCCTTGACGGCGCTGCGCATCGGCTCGGGCAGGTCGGGGAAGAAGGTGAGGCCGGTGATGCGCTCCACTTCGGCGATGGTGTTGGTGTAGCTGTCGCGCTTTTTGGTGCCTTCGTTGTTGCGGACGATGTAGCCGATGCCTTTAGGGTTGTCGGGGTCGAGCAGGGCGACGACCTTGAAGAAGGCTTCGGGCACTGGGATGCAGTGCTGGCCGATGCTGTCGTGCTCCTGGTTGAGGAACAGGGGGCCGCAGACGACGACCACCTCGCCGTAGCGGCGTGCCCACTTGCGGCAGTCCATCTCGATCTGGTTCCAGATGCCGCTGTTGAGGGTCTTGTTCTGCGGGCAGGCGTTGGTCATCAGGAAGCTTTCGTACATCGCCACCGAGTCCCACTTGTTGTCGCCCGCGGGGCACATATGCCCGCGGTCCCAGTCGGTGCCGCGATAGTCCTGCCAGTAGGCTCGCGGCTGCGGCACTTCTTTGTCGTCGTGCCAGGCTGTGGCTGGGCGCGGCACGGGTCCGTCGGTGTGGTCCTTGGTGAGTCGCCAGGCCACCCAGTTGGGCTGGCGTGTGTCGCGGTTGTAGGATACGACGTAGGCCTTGCGCGTCAGTATCTGCTCGGGCCGGTCGGTGATGGGCGCGGGCAGGGGCAGGTCGCGCGTCCATTGCTGTGGGTCGGCCTGCTGTACGAATGTGGTTGTCTGTGTGTTGGCCTGGCGGCACGATGCGGCCGTCAGTAGCAACAATAAAACCAGGGGTATTATGCGAATCTGTTTCATATCAGTTTTTTTGGTCTCCCGTTATTTTTTTTTCTCCTGCTCGCAAGCGAGCGAAATCTTGTAGATCTTGTAGATTTTCCGCTCGCAAGCGAGCGAATTGCTGATAATTGCTGTTCAATTGCTGGTAATTGCTGTTTAAATTAAAAAAAAATTTCTGTTAATTCCTGGTTGATTACTGATAATTCCTGTTAGTGAAACTCCTGCTCGCAAGCGAGCGAAATCTTGGAAATTTAGAAAAGCGGAAAGCGGAGAACGGAAAGCGGAAAGATAATTCGTATTGTCCCTTTTAACTTCCCTTTAACTTCCCTTTAACTTCCCTTTAACTTCCCTTTAACTTCCCTTTTAACTTTCCTTTTAACTTCCCTTTAACTTTCAACTTTCAACTTTTTCTCGTTGGCTTTTTGCTGGAAGCGGTCGCTGTCGATGATGAAGCGCTCGTGTGTGCCTTCGCCGATGAGGCCGCATTGGTCGTAGGCGCGGACGCTGAACACGAGGCGGCGACGGTCGACTTCTGTCAGCTCGCTGTCGCACCACACGCGCATTCCGACTGGCGTGGCGGCGCAGTGGCTGACGTCGATACGGGTGCCCACGGTGCCCTGACCGGGGTCGAGTAGGGGCGTAACGCTCTCGTTGCAAGTGCGTTCGATGAGGGCTATCATCATCGGTGTGGCGAAAACTTTTACCAGTCCGCTGCCGATGCGGTCGGCGCAGAGCTCGTCGGTGACGGTCTGCTCAAGATGTCCTTTTATTCCTTTTTCTATCATTTTAGTAATTAGTGATTAGTGATTAGTGATTAGTGACCTGTGACCTGTGACACGAACGCACTCGTTTCACTGGTCACTATTCACTGGTCACTGATTATGTGATATATTTAATCTAACGTGGTTTATCAATTATTATTGTTTGCAACAATAAATTGTGTTTCTCCGCGTTTGTCAGGTTGTTATGTCTGCCGGTTTCGCCTATGAAACAATTACAATAAAACTAACGCACTAACACAATAACTCAATAATACAATACTAAAGATTATGACTGCTTTGATGCTTGGAATACTGTTGCCGCTGGCTGGGACGATGCTGGGTTCGGCTTTTGTGTTTTTTATGAAGAAGGATATTCCCGACCGGCTGCAGAAGACGCTGCTGGGCTTCGCGTCGGGCGTGATGGTGGCGGCCAGCATCTGGTCGCTGATCATTCCCAGTATTGAGATGGACCGCGGCGGCATCATCCCGGCGTCGCTGGGTTTCCTGTTGGGCATTGGTTTCCTGCTGCTTATCGACGAGGTGACGCCCCACCTTCACAACGGTGCGGCAAGTGCCGAGGGTCCGCGCAGCAAACTGTCGCGCACGGCGATGCTGGCGTTGGCTGTGACTATCCACAACCTGCCTGAGGGTATGGCGGTTGGTGTGGTTTTTGCCGGTTCGGAATACGGCCTGACGCTGTCGGCGGCTTTTGCTGTGGCGATAGGTATTGCAATACAGAACATTCCCGAGGGTGCCATCATTTCGATGCCGATGTATGCCGCCGGCAATTCGCGCTGGCGCTCGTTCCTGATAGGCACGATGAGCGGCGTGGTGGAGCCTGTCGGCTCGCTGGCCATCATCCTGCTGGCCTCGGCGCTGGGCGTGGCGCTGCCTTACCTGCTGGCGTTTGCGGCCGGTGCAATGATGTATGTCGTGGTCGAGGACCTTATCCCCGAAACGGCACAGGGCAAGCACACCAACCTGTCGACTATCGGCTTTGCGCTGGGCTTCGTACTGATGATGGTGATGGATGTGGTGCTGGGGTAGGTGAATAGTGACCTGTGACCTGTGACCTGTGACACGAGCGCTATCGGTTTTAGTGATTAGTGACCTGTGACAAGTGACCTGTGACACGAGCGCTATCGTTTTTAGTGATTGCTGGTGACGGCGATAGCCAAAGAGCGGAGAGTTGTCTTAGGCAACAGAGATACAAAGAGGCGGCGGTGCAAAAGTTTGCGCCGCCGCTGTTTTTTAATGTTTGAGTTAAACTGTTGTTTACAGGGCATAGCCGATGCCTGCGAAGAAGCCGGCAGCTTTGCGCGTGGTGTTGTCGGCGGTGCTGAGGTTGAGCAGGCCAAGGTTGTAGCCGCCATAGATGCGGAATTGGTTGAACGAGATGCAGGCTCCGAGGGTGGCACCGAGGTCGAAGCGGGAATTGTTGCTGTCGTCGTCATACCAGTCATCCTCGCCGTCGGTGCCAAGGTTGAGAGCCCCAAGTACATTGGCGTTGCCGCTCCAGGTGGTTTTGCCCATCAGAGCGAAGCTGATTGTGGGACCTGCGAAGAGGGTGAGGCGGGCACTGCCGAGGTTGAAGCCATAGTTGAGCAGCACAGGGACGTCGACCAGCAGATGCTTGTAGCTGGCTGTGGCTTTTGCCGAACCGAGCAGGCCGAGGTCAACGGTGGTCTCTGAACTTGCAAAGCCGTATCGCCCTTGCAGTCCTACCGACAGGGCGAGGTCGCCGCTGAGCTGGATGTTATGATTGATTCCGATGGCGACGCCATCGAGTCTGATGGTGTCGTGCCAGTTGCCGTTAGAGGAGGTGATGGTTTGCGGCGTGTAGCCGATGTTTAAGCCCGTTTGGGCGTTAGCGGTGGCGAGCATTGCAACGGCCACTGCAAAGATTGTGAGTGCTTTTTTCATCTGTTTAGAGTTTTTATTGTTTGACAAAATGTTTCGTGTTCCAACCTTCTGCGCCAGACATTCTGTGTTGCCCCAAAGAACGCAAAATGCTATTATTAAACTGGATATTAATATCTTCTGCATTTATGTTTTCCTTTTTAAGGATGCAAAAATAGTCCCTTTGTCGTTATTGGCCAAGGAGCTATGGTGATTTGCGACGGATAAGGGTCAACGTATCATACCATCCGCGCTGTAGCCTCGCGGACGATGGCGGCCATCTTGGCTGGCGGTTGGTCGAAGTCGCGGATGATCCATTCGCGCAGCACGCCGTAGAGCAAGAAGGCGAACATTGCCGCGTGGTAGGCTTGCACTGGGTCGTCGGTGTTGCGGTCGTGCATCGTTACGGTGAACGATGCGCAGAGGTCGTCCATCAACCCGCGGCGGTAGAGCAGGCGCGTAGTATCGCGGATCTCATAAGGGGAGTTCTATAAATTAAATAGCTAAATTTCATTTTGTTATATCAATATTTTTTCGTATTTTTGCAGTATTAACAGAAAAATACAGCATCTATGAAATACCGTAATAATCAAGGCATTGGATTATTTGACAAAGAG
>JAFROL010000034.1 GCA_017429685.1 Bacteroidales bacterium
GCTGACGCTGGGCACGGTGCCGTTGGTGCCCCAGTGGAGCGGGTCGCTGTCGTGGGGGAACATAAAGGTGCAGTCGTCGTCGGAGGTGCCCGTCGACACGGCGTCGCCGCCGTATTTCATCGACTGGCCGTTTTTCCAGCGGCCGTGCAGCAGGTTGTCGTAGTCGCTTGCCGTCTGCGGATCGCTGTTGATGCTGCTGCTGATGCCATTGTTGAAATATACAAAACGCCGCATACCGATGCGTTCGTCGTCGGCGATGCCGTTGCCGAAGTTGGCGCCGTTGATGGCGTTGTTGCCGGCCTCGTCGTCGGGCACGAAATGCCAGGCCAAGGGGTAGTAGAGGTTGGCGTCGGCGTTAAGGCGCACGGTGTCGTAGCCGTTGCCGTTGGCACGGAGATAGGTGGCCAGCTGTTCTGGGAAGTGGATGCGCATCTTGTCGATGTCGATGCGGGGATTGTCGATGCCGTCGGCGTCCATCGTCGGCCCTGCCAGTACCGCGCATCCTTGTGCCGGTGGAATACCAGGATAGGATTCCGGTGGATTGCCAGGATAGAAGTGGTAGCGGTCGGTCTCGTTGCCGTTATATCCGTATAACAGGCCGCGTCTGACATCGCATCCGATATAGTCGTCGTGGGCATAGCCCAGAGCGATGTCGACAAATTCGCCGAAATGTACACTGCCGTAAGTGTGGCTGGAGCGGTTTATGACCTTGTATGAGAGGAAGACGGTGTTGTTCAGCGCGGTGTCGCCAGGCTCGTCGAAGGCGTAGGCCGAGACGTGTATCTCGAGCCCTAGAGGTTCGGAGCCCGAGGATATGTGTGTGGTGGCGTCGCTGAAAATGGAGAAAAGCATACGGTCGCCGCGAATCAGGGGGTAGTCGCCGGCCTGCGGGTTGTAGATGCCGTTGCTGTCGGCGTCAAAGTAGGGCGCCAGCTGCGCGGCATAGCCCTCGGGTCCGTTGCCGGGCCACGACCTGATGTTGTCGGGAATGCTGTAGCCCGGAGTGCCGACGTGTGCGAGGAAGTTGTCGATCTCGCTGCGCGACACGGACCATACGCGGTTGAAGTTGGTGCGTGTCTGCATATCGTTGCTGCAGCTGCCGTCGACACGCAGCGGCCCCGGCACATAATCGCCGGCGGAGAAACTGTGGACACAGGCGAGCACGGTGTCGGCATCGTCAATCTGGCGGGCGGAGACCCACAGCCCGTTGGCGTAAAGCGGCGACGTGTTGGAATCTGCCGGGAAGTGATATTGGGGGTGGCGGCACTTGTAGCCGAGCTGTCCAAGCACCTTCACGGGTGTGCTTATCTGGTTTACCGCCAAGGTTTTGCGGCCCATGTCCGCCAGTATAGGGCGCAGGGTATCGGCGTGGCTGACTACAAATTCGGTGAGGCTGCCGTTGTCCCAGCCGAGGAAGACGCTGTCGTCTGACGCAAAAAAGTTGTAGTTGGTTTTGATGTACCCTTCCAATCCGACCTTTACGCGCATCGTGTCGCCAACCTCGTAGAAGAACGTATGGTACGAGGCAGAGTCATTTTTGATTGGGCTGATAGTATACCAGTCGGTGAAGACATAAATCTCGGGTGTGCAGTAGAGGGTTATGGGCAGCGCGGACGGCGATGTGAGGTGTTTTATCGCAGCCCACGCACTCCTTCTGTAGTCGGCAAGGTGTCCCGAAGGTACGCAAACGGTTATGTCGTCGGTACGGCTGCTGGCTATGCTTCCAAACAGGCCTGAGAATACGGCAGGATTGTACTCCTCGCCATACTGGCTGATGGGCGGGACAGGGCAGAGCAGCATCAGAGTGTCGAGATGGTAGGCTCCTTTGAATGCGATGTTGCCTATTCGGGCTATTGTCGCCGGCAGCTGGAGGTAGGTGAGGGCACTACAGTTTTGGAAAGCTGCAAAGCCCACCTCGTTCACGATGTAGGTAGTATCCTGATATGTGACGGTCTGTGGGACGACGACGCGGCCTGTGTATTCGTTCGCCACTACCTTTACGGCGTTATCTGCTGTGACGGTGTATTTTATCTCCACACCGTCGTCGTTTGCGACAGTAAATGTCTGCGCCGAGGCGCACATCGCTGTCATAGCAAGGGCGAGAAATAAGGCTATTCTTTTCATATCGCTTGTTTTTATATTTTTATTGTCATTATTTTTTTGTAAGCCTCGCTGTCTGCAGGCGGGGCGGTTGGTGGATTTGGGAACGCAGACTATCCCCATTTGTATATATTAGTTGCAAAAATGCCAAAAAAGTAACGCTAAAAAATGAAATTTATTGTGTCGTTTTTATTAGATGGCTGTAAATCATTGTTTTGTTTTTTTCGGATTGCAAATCCTTATAATAATTTGCGGCGGATCGCAGATCCGCCGCAACGGGACCTTCACCGGGTTGCAGGAATCATTCTCTTGACAACGCCTTCCTCTAACGCTCTCTGGTAGTCGTCATCGGTAATAACATATACGCACTCAACAAGATTAACTGGCTCAATATAGCTATATTTATAGTTTCCAGCCCGATTCATAATGTTATGTTCCTTTGGAACGTATATGTAATCAATCAGTTCTTCGAATACGTAAGATGTTTTTATCTGTCGATTAGATGAACTGTCAGGAAACTGCCAGTGAGTTATCTGTATGCTGTCGTCAAATGTTAATCTTATTGTATCGACATAGAAACTGGTTTTGCATCCTTTTGATTCCCAGGCCCAAATGGAGTCGTCGAAAACGGCAACCCCGTTTGGGATACAATACGAGCGATCCAGAAATTCCAACTTGACATTATGGGTGCTTGCATTATAAATAATGATTTTGACATCGCGAGTCTCGTCGGCTTGGTACTGCTTGCACGAATTGACCAGCAGAAGCAGCAGGCTTGATAATAAAAGAATTTTTTTCATAGCTTCACGAATTTTTTTATTGTTTTGTTTCCGTTGTCCTCAATGCTTATCAGGTAGATGCCTTTCCGAAGGTCGGCAATGGTGATGGTGTTGCTCCCGTTTGAGAGGGTGCCGTCGAGGGCTGTTTTGCCGTCAATCGAGACTATCCTGTATCTGCTTTGCGGAGAGAAGGTGCCGTCGATGGTGATTTTGTCCTGTGCGGGATTGGGATAGATTTCTGTTGCTGGTCTCTCTCTTTCTCGTATGCCGATAATCTCACTATAGCCACAATCTTCTGGCCCCAAAGCGTAATTGATTGAATAATAGTTGGTGTAATGGAAATCCCTGGTTGAATCCGAGAAATGGCACCATACTGAAGGACTGACTGTCCATAGAGGCAGTATGCCTCCATCACCGTAAAGTGCTTCGGTGGCGTAATATGCGTATCCGATACCCATAGACGGACCTACGCCCTCAATGAAATAGAGTGTGTCTTTTATTATACCAAAACCGTAAGACTGGAATTCTGCCATACAACTGGTACGCATCATTTTCCTGCCGTCCATATAGAAAATGCTGTCAATCATTATTCGAGGAGCTGGCTTTACACCCAAAGAGGAACACTCCAACCAACTCTTTGTGTTTAAAGTGTCTCCAACATTAAGCGACAAGTCCATAACAAGAATTTCGGCCGTGACACTGTCTGGTGGAAAGTAGTCCATTACATATCGAAGATAAATCTTGTCTTTTGAGTCGCTTTCCCTAACATAATATTTACTAATACGATTGCAATAAAAATAATAATTGTCTCGCAGAATATTGTATTTCAGACCTTCAATAACTGCCGTGTCGCCAAATCTGGAAATCAGACAAAAGCGGTCCGCGCCCTCGAAATTGTATATTCCTGTTCCCATCCACGATGTTGTGCTGTCGCCGAAGATGGAGCGGTAGACGATGGAATCCTGTGCCTTGAGGCTTATTGCGCAAAGCGCAATTGTAAAGAAGAAAAAGGCTCGTTTCATATTGTTGGGTTTTAATTGGTTAATATCATTCGTTTTTTTGCAATTTGTTTCTACTTCATTTGTTTTCAGCACACAATCCGTACTTTCTGTGTCCCCGCAGTCTGCTGTTGGGGACGGTTATAGGCGAGGGAGTGCGGACTTCCCGATAAAATATTTCCATTCTATATAAGAGCATTTTCGAAGTCAAAAAGTTCCTAATTTAACATTTTTTATATTTTTTTAACATTGTTGCGTTTCGGATTATATCCTTTTCACCCTATATAAATGCATATTTTTTTGCCGATTTGTGACACTGTTGAAAAATATTTTTTTATTGTTTTGCTGTTGTTGTTCTAAATTAATGTTTTAAATCATAAAGAATCCTTTAATTTTATGCATATATAATACTCACTTTTTGAGAAAAACGTGACATCGTTTTTGAATTTTTTTTGATTGTTTTGCTGTTATTATTCTAAATCAATGTCTTAAATCTTTCTGGCAGCTGGCGGCTGCGAGGCTAAGCACTGTAAAAAATGCTGCTGTTTTAAAATTTTTCTTCATTTTGTTTCTTTTTAAGCGTTATCGTATACTTCTTTTATTTTGTTTTCTTGAATTTTTAATGCTTGTTCGTGACTTGTGATATGAAATATGTATATTGTTTTTTCCGTGAAATTCAGAAATACAAGCCAACAACGGCCTTTATCATAGGGAATACATCGTTCAGGATGCCCTATTTCACAATAATAATCTGACAACAGATATCGGCCTTCATTTACAAGTTTTCTCCTACGTTTAATCATATTCTCGGACTGATTCATCTCCCTCTGCAAGTTTTCCCAGCTGGCTGAGTCGGGGGCGGTGATGGTGGTGACGTCGACGGTGATGCTGTCGCCGATGCGGTAGTCCTTGACGAAGGCCACGCTGAGGTTGTCGCTGTCCTTGTAGCGGCGGTAGACCTCGCTGCACTGGTCGGTGGGGACGGTGCGCGGGCAGCGGACAAGGACGATGCATCCTGCGGCAAGAAGGAGGCATAGTAATATTGTTGTGGGCCAAAGTCGTTTCATTGTATGCAAAAAACTTGATTGATTCCGAGGATGATGTCGGTGCGCGACAGAAGGTTGGAGGCGAGGGTTATCTGGTAGCCGTCGCCGGCGGGTAGTAGGTGTGTGGCAAGCGTCAGCAGCAGCGATGTGAGGCCGACGGCGGATATCTGTGAGGTGCTGAAGGTGGGGATGATTGCGGCGGCGGAAGGACGGGAGAGGGCGCGCCACAGGCAGTAGAGGGCCGAAAGGGTGTCGATGGCGACGAGGATGATGGCGATGAGGCGGAAGTTGCGGTCGTCGGCCAAGGGATGGAAAACGAAGGCTGTGGCGACGGCAAGTGCCACAAGGGCGGCAGCCGTTGTGAGGAACCGGGCGGCGTGCCTGCGCCGTTGCGCTTCGAGGTGCGCAAAGTCGACGTGCGGGGGGGCGACGGTCAGTGCCTTGTCGATGCGGCGGCTGTGGCTGTCCCAGGCGGAAAGGAGTTCTTCCATCAGCTGGTCGGCGTCGTGGTGACTGGGGGTCTTGTGGTTGGTCTTTGTGTTCATATTATGTGGTTTTTCTTTTAACAGGAATTACCGGGAATTGACCAGGAATTATCCAGAAATTATTTTTTTTTCATTTATGCTCGAGGAGCATTTTTCTTTGAACAGCAATTATCAGCAATTAATCAGCAATTATCAGCAATTTTTTTTTTGAACGTGAATGTCCGTGAATTATCATTAATGTATTTGCATAATTTGTTTTTGATTTGTTTGATTTATGCTCGAGGAGCATTTTTTTCTTTTAACAGGAATTACCGGGAATTGACCAGGAATTATCCAGAAATTATTTTTTCTTTGAACAGCAATTATCAGCAATTAATCAGCAATTATCAGCAATTTTTTTTGTTTGATTTATGCTCGAGGAGCATTTTTTCTTTGAACAGCAATTATCAGCAATTAATCAGCAATTATCAGCAATTTTTTTTTTTTTTTGAACGTGAATGTCCGTGAATTGTCATTAATGTATTTGCATAATTTGTTTTTGATTTGTTTGATTTATGCTCGAGGAGCATTTTAAAGGGCGTTTTTTGAGGTTATTCTATTTTTATTTTGTTTTTGGCAGTTGTCAGTTTTTGTTTTATGCGGTAGAGGCGTTGTTTGACGGCGTTGAGGCCCAGGCCTGTGGCGGCGCTGATGTCTTCGAGCGACATTCGTTCGAGGCGGAGGGCCAGGAGGCTGCGCTCGTCATCGCGTAGATGCTCCATCAGGGCGAAGAGCATTTTCTGGTCGGGCTCGTTGTCGGCTTCCTCTTCGATGGCGGCCAGGTTCTGCAGGATTTTCTCGTCGAGCCTGACGAATTTTGGCTCGTGACGCCGTCGCCGGTGGTATTGTCCGATGACGTTAATGGCCACGTGGATGGCCCAGGTCTTGGGGCTGCTCTTGCCCTTGTATGTCGGCCAGCTTTCCCACAGGGCGTAGACGACGTCTTGGAAAAGGTCGTCGCCGGTGTAGGCTTCGCTGCTCTGGATTTTGCATAGCTTTATCAGGATGCCCTGGCACTGGGTGAGCATCTGGAGAAACTCGGCTTTTTGTTGGTCATTCGTTTTTTTCATAAACAAAGCGCGACAGCCCTGTAGGACTGGGCAAAATTTCCCTTGTTGTATATATAGTTGCAAAAATCCAAAAAAGTAACGCAAAAATCGAAAAAAAATTTTGTCGGGGTTTTGTAAGTGGCTGAAAGACGGGGATTCGCAGACTTGCGGATAGGGCAAAAAATAACTTTTTTTTTCTTTTAACAGGAATTGCCAGGAATTGGCCAGGAATTTTTTTTCATTTATGCTCGAGGAGCATTTTTTCTTTTAACAGGAATTACCATAAATTGGCCAGGAATTAACCAGAAATTTTTTTAAACAGCAATTACCAGCAATGGACCGGCAATTATCAGCAATTCGCTCGCTTGCGAGCGTTATAATCTATAAGATCTATAGATTTCGCGAGGCGGAACACCGAGCAGGAGAAAAAAGAAAAAACAAGATCTACGAGATCTCGCTCGCTTGCGAGCAGGAGACTTTAACAGGAATTGCCAGGAATTGGCCAGGAATTAACCAGAAATTATTTTTTTTCTTTTAACAGCAATTATCAGCAATTATTCAGCAATTATTTTTTAGAACGTGAATGTCCGTGAATGTTCGTGAATTGTCATAAATGTATTTGAATAATTTGTTTTTGATTTGTTTAATTTCTGCTCGAGGAGCATTTTTTCTTTTAACAGGAATTGCCATAAATTGGTCAGGAATTAACCAGAAATTATTTTTTTTCTTTTAACAGGGATTGTCTTGGACGTGAGTGACCTGTGAAACGAACGCGTTCTTGTCTCTTGTCACAGGTCACTTGTCACAGGTCACTTATCACAGGTCACTTGTCACAGGTCACTTGTCACAGGTCACTTATCACAGGTCACTGAAATATATTTGACTAATTACTTAATTTTTGGGTGGGACGCAATATTAGTCGAAAATGGACGTTTATAGTTGGTCATATTTAAGAATCCTGACCGGATGATAGACTACCAGAAACATAAACTGTCCAACGGGCTGACGGTGATAGTGAACGAGGACCGCGGCACGCCGCTGGTGACCGTGAACACGCTGTACGGCGTGGGTGCGCGCGACGAGGATGCGTCGCGGACGGGCTTTGCGCATCTGTTCGAGCATCTGATGTTTGGCGGCACGGAACGTGTGCCCGACTACGACGCTGTGGTGACCGAGGCCGGCGGCGAGAACAACGCCTTCACGAACAACGACATAACGAACTACTACATCACCCTGCCGGCGCGCAACCTGGAAACGGCGCTGTGGCTGGAGTCGGACCGTATGCGCGGCATAGACCTGTCGCAGCGCGCCTTGGAGGTGCAGCAATCGGTTGTTACGGAGGAATATAACTATCGCTATGTGAACCGCCCCTACGGCGATGTGTGGATGCTGCTGCGGCCGCTGTGCTACAAGGTGCATCCCTACCGCTGGTGCACCATTGGCAGCGACATACGCCACGTGCAGGAGGCCACGCTGGAGGATGTGCGGACTTTCTTTGCGCGCTATTATCGTCCCGACAACGCCATCCTGTCGGTGTGCGGCAACGTCAGCGCCGACGATGTTTTCCGCCTGGTGGAGAAGTGGTACGGAGACATTGGGAGCGGAAAGTGGAAAGCGGAGAGCGGAAAGCGCATTGCTGAGCCGGAGCAACGGGAGGCGCGCGAGCTGAGGGTGGAACGCGATGTGCCGTCGGATGCGCTGTATATGGCCTATCCGATGTGCAGTCGTGTGGACGACGATTTCAGGGCCGCGGACTTGGTCAGCGACATTCTGTCGAACGGACGCTCGTCGCGACTGTACAATGCGCTGGTCAAGGATCGGCAGCTGTTTACTGAAATCGACGCCTATATTACGGGCGACGCCGACCCAGGCCTGTTTGTGGTGTCGGGACGCCTGACGTCCGGCACGGACTTTGGCACCGCCCGTCGTGCCGTCGAGGACGAACTGTGCCGACTGGTTGCCGAGCCGCCGTCGCCGCACGAGCTGGAGAAGGTGGTGAACAGGTTTGAGAACACTTTTTTTGTGAACAACTATAAAAGCGCGGACCGCGCGATGTCGCTATGCCAGAACGAATGGCTGGGACATATTGAGTGGGTGAACGACGAGCCTGCGCTGTACCGCACAGTGACGGTGGAGGATGTGCGCCGCGTGGCTGCCGGAATGTTCCGGCCGGAAAGGCAGTCGGTGTTGTTTTATGCCAAAGGTTAGGAGGGGTTTTTTAGGGAAGTTAAGGGAAGTTAGAGGGAAGTTAGAAGGAAGTTAAGGGAAGTTAGAGGGAAGTTAAGGGAAGTTAGAGGGAAGTTAGAAGGAAGTTAAGGGAAGTTAGAGGGAAGTTAAGGGAAGTTAGAGGGAAGTTAAGGGACAATAGTAATTGTATCTGAAGTTAAAGTTAAGGTTTAAATTAAGGTTAAAATGAAGAAAGAGAAGAATATTGTTGTCAAGCTGCTGATGCTGCTGTGGTATGCGCTGACGCATCCGCTGGTGTGGGTGGGTCGCAAGCTGGTGGGTTTCTTTTCGCGTCTGAACTACCGCCAGATAGGCAAGCGCATTGTCGTGGCGACGGGCAACTTTTTCCATTGGCTGCTGTTCAGTGTGCTGATTCCGAAGAAGTACCGCAATATCACGAAGAAGGAGATTTACCGCATCATTTTCAAGGCCGACACGCCGGCGGGCAAGCGCTTCGACGTGTGGCTGCTGGTGCTGATAGGCCTTAACCTGCTGGTGATAATGCTCGACAGTTTCGAGGCTGTGCACTCCAACCTGCGCTGGGTGCTGAAGGCTATAGAATGGCTGCTTACCATCATCTTTACGCTCGAGTACTATCTGCGCATCTACTGCCTGAGCAAGCCGTGGAAGTATGTCTTCTCGTTCTACGGCATCATTGATTTCCTGTCGATTATGCCGGCCTACCTGAGCCTGCTGATTCCGGCCACGCAGACGCTGACGGTGCTGCGCGTGCTGAGGACGCTGAGGATTTTCCGCATCTTCAATATGCAGCGCTTCCTGCAGGAGAGTTTCCACCTGCTCAACGCCATTCGCCGCAGCGTGACGAAGATATTGATTTTTATGCTTTTCGTGTTTATCGCCGCTATCATTCTCGGCTCGATAATATATATGTTCGAAAACGGCAAAAACCCTGCTATGTCGAGCATCCCCAAGGCAATATACTGGGCTGTGGTGACGATAACGACAGTGGGCTATGGCGACATCACGCCGGTGACGCCGATGGGCCAGTTCATTTCGACGCTGGTGATGCTGCTGGGTTACTCGATCATTGCTGTGCCTACGGGCATTGTGGTAGGCGAGACCATCCAGGAGCACAAAGCTGCGGAGAACGGAGAACGGAGAACGGAGAACGGAGAACGGAAAGCGGAAAGCGAGGAGGCGGAGATGGCTGTTGTTCCCGACGAGTTCAACGAATATGAGGAGAGCCGTATGGCGGACACGAAATCGATGGACACCGGCAGCGAGGTGGGCCCGCGCTTCTGCACCCATTGCGGCCACACCGAGGAGGACCCCGATGCCCGCTATTGCCGCTATTGCGGCACGCTGCTGTCCAAAAGCCAACCCAGCGGCTGGATTAACGACTTCTTTAAAAGCTAATGATTTAAAGCTGATTATGAAAAAAACAACAATTCTTATACTGCTAACTGTGCTGTGCACCCTTACCGGCGTGGCGCAGAACTATACAATCCGCGGCACCGTGCGCTCGGCGTCGAGCGGCGAGACGCTGATAAGCGCCACGATATACGATATGCTGTCGGGCAAGGGCGCGCTGACCAATGCCGAGGGCCGCTACTCGCTGACGCTGCCCAAGGGCAAAGTGGTGCTCAGGGTGTCGTATGTGGGCTACAAGACGGTGTTCGACACCATCGAACTGGATGGAAACAAGGAGATTAACTATAAGATGGCTACGAGCACGGAGCTGAAGACCGTCACTGTCCGCGCCGACCGCGTCAGCTCGCACCGCTCGTCGCAGATGAGTGCCATCGACATACCGGTCGAGCAAATCAAATCGGTACCCGTGCTTTTTGGCGAGGCCGACGTGCTGAAAGCCCTTCAGCTGCTGCCCGGCGTGCAGAGCGGCACGGAGGGTATGTCGGGTATGTATGTGCGCGGCGGCGGTCCCGACCAGAACCTGTTCCTGCTTGACGGCGTGCCGCTGTACAACGTCAACCACTTGGGCGGTTTCTTTTCGGCCTTCAATGCCGATGCCATCAAGAACATAACGCTCTATAAGGGCAGCTTCCCGGCACGCTTCGGAGGGCGCCTGTCGAGTGTGCTCGACATAACGAGCAACGACGGCAACGAAAACAAGCTGCACGGCAACGTGTCGGTGGGCTTGGTCGCCGCCAAGGTGAACCTGGAGGGTCCGATATGGAAGGACAAGACCACCTTCAATGTCAGCTTTCGCCGCACCTATTTCGACATTCTGGCGCAGCCTGCCATTATGGCCATCGGCGCTATGGAGGACGGACGGCTGAATGCGGGCTACTATTTCTACGACCTTAACGCCAAGGTGACGCACCGTTTCAGCAGCCGAAGCCGCCTGATAGGCAGCTGGTATTCGGGCGACGACAAGATTTATGCCCGTATGCGCTACGACTATGCCTACGACGGCAACAGCTCGGGCGAGGAGAAGATGAAGATGGGCTACAACTGGGGCAACCTGGTGGGGTCGCTCAGGTGGAACTACGAGCTGACTCCCAAGCTGTTTATGAACGTCACCGGCGCCTATACGCGCTATCGCAACGATATCAGTATCGGTCTGGAAGAGTATGACTACCATTATTCGGATGTCGACTACTACAAGGCCGAGATGTACTACAAGTCGGGCATCCGCGACATTACGGGGCGTGTGGACTTCGACTACCAGCCAAACCCCGACCATACGGTCAAGTTCGGCGGCAGCCTGCTGCACCACATTTTCCAGCCCGACGTGACGGGCAACAAGTTGGAAGAGGGCGACAACTCGGGCGGTACGGTCTACGACACCGTGCTGGGCGAAAGCCGTGTCCACGCCAACGAGCTGAGCGCCTATATCGAGGACGACTGGAGCATCACCGAGTCGCTGAAAATAAACGGCGGCATCAACCTGACGGGTTTTGCCGTGCAGGGCAAGTTCTACCCCTCGCTGCAGCCGCGCTTGAGCGGCCGCCTGATGATAAGCGACGACCTGTCGGTCAAGGCGGGATACAGCTATATGACGCAGTATATGCACCAGCTGTCGAACAGCAGCATCAGCCTGCCCACCGACCTGTGGGTGCCGGTGACCAAGCGCATCGCGCCGATGCACGCCCACCAGGTGGCGGCAGGTGTGTTCTATAACCTCAAGGGGCTGGCCGACCTGTCGATGGAACTTTACTACAAAAAGATGCACAATATGATTGAGTATCGCGACGGTGCCAATTTCTTTGCTGCTTCGGCAGGCTGGGAGGACAAGGTCTTTATGGGTGATGGCTGGTCGTATGGCGTAGAGCTGCTGGCGCAGCGCACCATAGGCGACTTCACCGGCTGGGTGGGCTACACCTGGAGCAAGACGATGCGCCAGTTCGACCGCGAAGGACAGGAAATCAACAACGGCGAGCCTTTCCCGGCCAAGTACGACCGCCGACACGACATATCCATTATGCTGAGCTACAAGCCCAACAAGAATTTCGACTGCAGCGCCGTGTGGGTCTTCTCGTCGGGCAACACGGGCACGCTGCCTATGCACGAATATGTGGACCCCACCACGGGCCAGACGGTTTCGTACATCGAAAGCCGCAACAACTTCCGTATGCCGGCATACCACCGTATGGACATCGGTGTCAACTTCCACAAGGAGAAGAAGCACGGCGTCCGCACCTGGAGCCTGAGCGTCTACAACCTCTACAACCGCAAGAACCCTTTTATGGTCTACGAAAAGAACAATATGCATTCGGTCATCAACGGGGTACACTACAGCTCGTCGCTGGTGCAGCTGTCGCTGTTCCCCATAATACCGTCGGTATCGTATAGCTTTAAGTTTTGACGAATTAACTTTAACCTTAACCTTAGATACATAACATTGAACGAAGATGAAAACTAAAACGAAGATGAAACGTATACATTATATATTATTGGCAGCCGTGGTACTGCTGGGGGCTTGCGAGAAACCCGTTGATTTCGACCCCGGCGAGGTGAAGCCCTACGTAGTGATGATTTCCAAGCCGGTCAGCGACTCGCTGATGTCGGTCTATGTCGGATATAGCCGTTTCTTTCTGGACAACAGGAGTTTCGGCACTGTTTCCGACGCTACGGTGACGCTCAGCGACGGGACGGGCAGCTACACGGGTGTGTACGATCCGCGCGGCTTCCTGTTGTCGGGTAGACATTATTATTATACTGATGGGGAGTACTGGATGGAGGACAGCGTTTTCTATGGCGGATACACCTTCACATTGCGGCCGCAGCCTGGCGACACGTTGCGGTTGACAGCCACCGTGCCGGGCTACGACAAAGAGATTAGCGCGACGACGACGATGCCGCAGATGCCCGAGGTCGAGGTGCTTGATCTTGTGGTTGATACAAGTGAAGGGAACTACTATGACGAATATGGCGGTTATTATGGAAAGGGCAACTACTATTATAAAGTCCGTTTCAAGGTGAAAAGCTCGGGCAACGACGACTATTATTCGGTGTCGATAAAGCACGCTTCGGAATATGCCAGTGGCAGCGGACTGACGTACTGGGACACGGTAAATATGCGGAATGTGTACTTTTCAGTCAATGACCCACTGGTAAACAGTCACGACCTTGTCGATGCCATCGATGGCTATGACGGCAGCTTCTATGGGAATGAGATGGCTTTCAGCAGCGAACTGTTCCAGAACGGCGAGCACGAATTTACGGCCATTTTCAGCATTTGGCCTGATTTTGACGAGTTTGACTATGCCCAAATACCGATTCGGCTTGAAGTCAGAAGCCTTTCGAAGGAACTGTACCGCTACGAGCAGACCTCGGCCAACGCGGAATACGACTCGTTCGACGGGCTTTTCAGCGAGCCGGTGCAGGTGATTTGCAACATCGATGGCGGCATAGGCGTCTTTGGCGGCGCAACACAAAAGACATACAGAACGCCGCAATCGCGCTACGGCACATTCCAGCACGGCGACGGATACTATTTCAAGAAGAAAAGGAAATGAACGTTTTGATTACCGACAGCACGCATCCTGTGCTGGTAGAAAAACTTGAGGCCGCGGGCCACTGCTGCCGCGTGTGGACCGACTGCACCTACGAATCGCTGCTGGCCGAGGTGCAGAACTACGACGCCCTGGTGGTGCGCAGCAAGATTATTATAGACCGCAATTTCATCGATCACGCTCGCCACCTGTGCTGCATAGGCCGCGTGGGGGCGGGGATGGAGACCATCGACGTGGACTATGCCGAATCGCTGGGTATCAAATGCCTGAACTCGCCCGAAGGCAATCGCGACGCTGTGGGCGAACACGCCATTGGTCTGCTGCTGGCCCTGATGGACAAAATACGCGTGGCCGACAGCGAGGTGCGCCAGGGACTGTGGCGGCGCGAGGCCAACCGGGGACTGGAAATCAAAGGCCGCACGGTGGGCATCATCGGCTGCGGCAATATGGGCAGAGCTTTCGCTCAAAGGCTGCGAGGCTTTGAGTGCCATATTGTTGCCTACGACAAATACAAGCCCGCAGGCTATGCGCCGGACGGTGTGGAGGAGGTGTCGCTCGACGAATTGCAGCGACGCGCCGACATCGTCAGCCTGCACGTGCCGCTGACCGACGAAACGCACTATATGGCCGATGCGGCGTTCTTCTCGGCTTTCGAAAAACCTGTTTTCCTTATCAATACCTCGCGTGGTGCTGTGGTGAAGACGGCCGACTTGGTCGCCGCGATGGAGCAGGGCAGGGTGTTGGGTGCCGCGCTCGACGTCATTGAATATGAGGATATGTCGAAAGACGGCCTCGACCTCGACACGTTGCCTGCCGACTTCCGCTATCTGCTTGAGTCGCCACGCACAGTGCTGACACCCCACGTGGCCGGCTGGACCGTCGAGTCGAAATACAAACTGGCTGCGGTTTTGGCCGATAAGATTATAGGTGTGATTAGTGAATATTGAACAGTGACCTGTGACCCGTGACAAGAGACCCGTGACTCGTAAAATTTAATTTCCGACTAGTCGGAAAAAATTTCCAAGATTCTCCCAGATTTCCAAGATTTGCCAAAACCCGCCAAAAAAAGATTTCCAAGATTTTCAAGATCTCGCTCGCTTGCGAGCGGGAGAACGACCAAAGAATAGTGACCAGTGAATAGTGATTTCAATTTTTAATTTTTAATTTTTAATTTCTAGAGCTTCCTCCCCTGATGTTAATCGTTGACGACTGTATAATTTCCGACAATCTTGCCGATGTCCGTTTCTGCTGCGACATTGCGCAGTGCAAGGGTGCCTGCTGCGTAGAGGGCGACTGTGGCGCGCCTCTCGAAAAGGACGAAATCCCTGTCCTTGAACGGATTTACCCTGATGTGAAACCCTATATGACTGCCGATGGCATCGCCGTCGTTGAGCGCGACGGAGTGTCGGCCATCGATGTCGACGGACTGCCCTGCACGCCGCTGGTCAACAATCGCGAATGCGCATACGCCATTGTCGAAAATGGCTTGACGCTCTGCGCAATAGAAAAGGCATTCCGCGACGGAAAGATCGATTTCCAGAAGCCGATTTCTTGCCATCTCTATCCTGTCCGCATCGAAGATTATGGCGATTTTAAGGCGGTAAACTACCACGAATGGGATATTTGCCGCTGCGCCGTCAAGAAGGGCAGGGCCGAGGGCAAGCCGCTGTACCAATATCTGAAAGAGCCGCTTGTGCGCCGTTTTGGCCAAAGGTGGTACGACGAGTTGGCCGAACAGTGCGAAAATAAAAAATAATTTGTATTTTTGCATTTCCGCGATGTTGCTTAGCTGTCGCCTAAAGTGTTTTGTATTAAAGCTATATGGATAAAACGATAAAAAAGAAAAGTTGGATTTGCATTGGCATTATCGCCTTGATGCTCGTTATAGACCAGGTTGTAAAAATATGGATCAAGACGACGCTCCCCATCGGTGGCGACATTCCTTTGATAGGCGAGTGGTGTCGCCTGCATTTCGTTGAGAATGAGGGTATCGCTTTTGGTGTCTCGTTTGGGGACTCGTTTGGTAAGGCGTTCCTTACGCTGTTCCGCCTCGTGGCGTCGGTGGTGATTGTCTTCATCCTTATCCGTCAGCTCAAAAAGAATGCCCCATATTCATTGCTGATAAGCATCACCCTGATACTTGTCGGCGCCGTCGGCAATTTGGTCGACAGTTGTTTCTATGGCGTTATTTTTAACGAAAGTACTTACGATCAGGTGGCTACGCTGTTTCCTGACGGTGGTGGATATGCAGGATTCCTCTTCGGCAAGGTCGTCGATATGTTCTATTTTCCGATGTTCCACTGGACGTGGCCCGACTGGGTGCCGGCGGTGGGCGGCCAAAGCGCCGAGTTCTTCAACGCTATATTCAATGTGGCCGATTCGTGCGTGTGCGTCGGTGTTGCACTCCTTATCATTGATCAGCTGTGGCTGCATCCGGAAAAGTCCAAAGAGCAGGAAGAAGAGAGCGTAACAAACGAGGTCTGACCTTTTGATGCTTCTACGCAAATACACTCCCTTCTACAATTAGCGGATTGGGACTCTTTCTGTTAATTTTTTTTGCCAGATCAGAAAAAAAACGTATCTTTGCAAATCGAAAACTGACCAAATTATGACTACAGACAAACGGCAGGCCGCTGCTGCGGGTGAATTCGCACAACGATGGAGCGGCAAAGGATACGAGAAGGGCGACACGCAGAAGTTCTGGCTCGAATTGCTTCAGAAGGTATATGGGGTGGAAGACCCATATGGCTTCGTGGAATTCGAGGACAAGGTGATGGTTGACAGCACCAACTTTATGGATGCATACCTGCCCACCACGCGGGTTTTGATTGAACAGAAAAGCATCGATAAAGACCTCGGGGCTCCCATCCATCAGAGCGATGGCGCTATGCTCAACCCCTTCCAGCAGGCCAAGAAGTATATTGTCGGTTTGCCGCTGAGCCGCCATCCGCGTTGGGTGGTGACTTGCAATTTCCGTGAGTTCTGGGTCTACGATATGGAGCAACCCAATGGTGAGCCGCAGAAGATTCAGCTCAAAGACCTGGCCAAAGAATACTACCGCCTGCAGTTCCTCGTAGACCAGAAGAGTGAGCATATCACCAAGGAAATGCAGGTGTCGATGCAGGCAGGCGAGATAGTGGGCCGCATCTACGAGGCGTTGCTCAAGCAATACGACGACCCCTCGCCTGAAGCACTACGATGGCTCAATATCCTCTGTGTCCGCATTGTTTTCTGTCTCTATGCCGAAGACGCCGAGGTTTTTGGCCACAACCAGTTTCACGACTACCTGACACATTACGATGCCGACGACCTCCGTGCGGCTCTTATCCGTCTTTTTGAAACACTTAACACCCCACAGGACAAACGTAGCAAATACCTCAAGGACGACCTCAAGGCATTCCCATATACCAACGGAGGCCTCTTTGCCGAGGAAATCGAGATACCGCAATTCACGCCCGAGTTGAAGGCCACTCTGCTCGACAATGCCAGCCTGGACTTCGACTGGAGCGAGATCTCGCCCACCATCTTCGGAGCCGTCTTCGAGAGCACGCTGAACCCCGAGACTCGTCGCAGCGGCGGTATGCACTACACCAGCATCGAAAACATTCACAAGGTCATCGACCCACTGTTTCTCAACGACCTGCGTCGCGAGTTGGACGAGATACTGGAGGTGAAGGTGGAGCGTGAACGCAACAAGCGGCTGGATGCATACCAGGACAAACTCTCGCAACTCACCTTCCTCGACCCTGCCTGCGGCAGCGGCAACTTCCTCACCGAGACCTACCTCTCGCTTCGCCGCTTGGAGAACGAGGTCATCAACGTCCGCCACCACGGACAGTCGTTCATCGGATTCGAGGAGGCCAATCCCATCAAGGTCAGCATCAACCAGTTCTACGGAATCGAGATTAACGACTTCGCCGTCACCGTGGCCACCACAGCCCTTTGGATTAGCGAGGCGCAGATGCTCCGCGAAACTGAGCGTATCATCCACCGCGACATCGACTTCCTGCCCCTGAAAAGCTACAGTAATATCCGCGAAGGGAATGCCCTGCGGATGGAGTGGAATGTCTTCGAACAGCCGTCGGATATACCCACCATTCGTGCCAAGAATGTCCACTTGATTATTGAACCTGACCTGACGAAGGTTAGTGAACCTGTAGAAGAGTACGGGGAGTTGAATGTTGTGACAAGTCATTTCGACAGCATCGTAAAGCCAGAGGTAAAGAGATATGAGGTACATTATGATTACATAATGGGAAATCCGCCGTTTGTGGGGTATTCTTTACAAAGCAAGGAGCAAAAAGAAGACATTCTTAAATTTTTCGGAAAAGCCACTAAAACAGCTGGGAAAATCGACTATGTGGCAGGATGGTACTACAAAGCCGCACAAATAATGAAGTATTCCACTAAAACCCGGACTGCACTAGTTTCTACAAACAGTATCACACAAGGTGAACAGGTAACTTCCATATGGAAAACTCTAAAAGAATTGTTTGGAATTCATATTGATTTTGCATACCGTACATTTCGTTGGGATAGCGAAGCTTCTCTTAAGGCTCACGTTCATTGTGTGATTATTGGATTTTCAAATTCTTACATAGAAAACAAAACTATTTTTGATGGAGAACAATCCATCAATACAAATAACATCAATGGTTATCTGATTGGTTCTCCGGATGTATGGATTGATAGTCGCAACAAGCCACTTTGCAATGTTCCGTTGATGACAACCGGCAACCGTCCTGCTGACGGAGGCAATCTTATTATTGAGAGCAAAGACTACGAAAATTTCATAAAAAAAGAGCCTGCTGCCAAGCACTATATTAAAAGACTCGTTGGAAGTGAAGAATTTATTAATAATCGTGAGCGGTGGTGTCTTTGGCTTAAAGATGCATCGCCCTCTATTTTACAGTCTATGCCTTATGTATTGGAGCGAATTAATGCATGTCGAATAGATCGTTTATCGTCTCCGGACAAAGGGCGACAGAAATTGGCTGATACGCCATCTCTTTTCCGTGAAACCAATAACCCTGACACATACATTGTTGTTCCAAGTGTATCTTCAGAGCGTCGTCGCTATGTTCCGATAGGATTTCTTACATCTGACTCCATACCAACAAACCTTGTCCTTATCATTCCCGATGCCACCCTCTATCATCTTGGTGTTCTCACAAGCAATGTTCATATGGCGTGGATGCGTGCTGTAGGTGGTCGTTTGAAGAGTGACTATCGTTATTCAAAAGATATCGTCTACAACAACTTCCCTTGGCCGACGCCTACTGACGCGCAGAAGGCCAAGATTGAGCAAACTGCGCAAGCCATCCTCGATGCCCGCGCGCTCTATCCTGACAGCAGCCTCGCCGACTTATACGACGAACTGACTATGCCCGCGGAGCTGCGCCGCGCCCACCAGAACAACGACCGCGCCGTGATGCAGGCCTACGGATTCGATGTGAAGACAATGACCGAGAGCAGTTGTGTCGCCGAACTCTTCAAACTTTACCAGCAGCTGACCGAGAAATAAATCGACCCCAAGGACCTGTCCTTTTGGTTCACTTCGATGAAGATTGGTGGCAATGGAAATGCCTAAAATCTAAAAAAACGAGCAGAACAGTACATAATAAAACTTTGCAGTAGTTATCGTTTGAAAAAAAATATGTGTAAATAATTTATTGATAATCATTTTGTTTGTTTTTATTGTTCGACGAATTCAAAAAAAATTTTTGCCAATATCGAAAAAGTTTGTACTTTTGCACCCGATTTCGAGAGAAATGATGGCGTCGTAGCTCAGTTGGTAGAGCAGAGGA
>JAFROL010000019.1 GCA_017429685.1 Bacteroidales bacterium
CACCGATAATGGACAAAGCGTCACCCAGACCACCATTATGTGCAAGATGACCACCCAGATGAACGAGAGCTATCCCTTGGTGTCGCGTATCTATACCGATGTGGGAAACACCAAGCCTGTGATTGTTGTCGACAGTGCGCTCGACTGCAACGCCGGCATAACAATGACCGACCTCAGCTATGCACCCTATTCGCCCGACGACACCAACCGTGTGGACACCAGCGCCACACAGTGGCAGTTCTATTCCTCCTATCCTCCTACTGAGCAGACTCTTGTGGGTACTTATACCGGCGGTACGGTACACCACACCTACGAAACCGGCTCGACAGCCAACAACCACTATAGTGTCAAAGTGCGCACCACCGCTTTCGGACGTTCGTGCTGGAATGAGAAGACCGTCGAAATCCGCACCATCAAGCCTCCACGAGCTTCGATCAACCTGCAACGTGACAGCCTGTGCGAGGGCGACTCTATCTACATTTTCAATATGACTCCTGGCGCCGCTTACACCGAATGGACCATCATCGGCAGCGACACATTGAATATGGTGGCACCGACCACCGTGTCGCACTTCGGTTTCGACACCACGTCGACAGTCTTGCTGCTCACACGCAACAATGTACACTATATGAGCGACACCAACGCCGACGGAATCCTCGATCCGGTATACTGCTACGTCAATAGCAACACTACTGTTCACGTCGAGGAATATCCAGAGCTGGAGGTTATCGGCGACACGATTGTGTGCAACGGAACTCAAGCCATCGTCAATGTCACCTCGCAAAACCCGCAGACCGTCTACGACTGGTTTGTCTCGATGAACAGCAGCAACCCGCTGCAAGCCAACACAGCCACGCTGACGACGATGCCGACACACGACGAACGCTACTACGTCAAGGCGCATACACCTTTCGGATGCACCTCGTGGGACAGCATCAATATCTATATCGTCGACCCGAGGCTGCAGGTGCCTGTCACTGAAATCTGCGACAACGAGACTGTGAAGCTCTATGCATCGAATGCTTATAGCTACACCTGGACGTCGATGCCCGACGACCCGTCGATGAACGGCCAGATCAACAACGACACCCTTATAGTCACACCTCATACAACGACGACCTACACCCTCACCGGACACGGTATGAACGACTGCTCGGCCACGCCGCTCACACAGACCATCCGCGTCTATCCCTATCCGGTGCCAACGGTCGAGATGAGCCCCAACTTCATCGACTCCGAAGAACCCGTGGTGACATTCCGCGACGCATCGCCGGGGGCAACGACATCGCTGTGGAACTTCGGCAACGGCAACACGTCGACCGAACGCCAGCTGCGCTACACCTTCACCGACCTTAGTGAGGACTCGGTCCTGGTGAGCCTGACAACAGGCAACGAACTTGAATGCACCAGCGACACGCAGTTCTATGTCCCCATCGAGATTTTCTCGGTCTGGATGCCTACGGCCTTCACTCCCGACGAGAGCACCAACAACGAATTCTCGCTCTTTACCCACAACCAGCTGGAGTACTTCAGCTTTAACCTCTACGACCGCAAAGGCAACAGGATACTCTACACCACCGACCAGAACTTTAAGTGGGACGGCACCTATAATGGCCACAAATGTCCGCAGGGAGTGTATGTGTACACCTGCACCTATCGCAGACCCGGCACCACCGACATCGTGACACGACGCGGAACGGTCACCCTGCTGCGATAAGCACTGCGGCAACGTCGCATTCCATCACCGCTCTGAAGTCCTTTCAGAGCGGTTTTTTATTGCTTTCAACAATAAAAAAACATACCCGGCGTTTTTAATTTCGTCTTTAAATTTCGTCCATCAGTTCCCTTAAACCCTAACCTGGATAATGACCCCTCTTGAAATCCTTGAAAAATACTGGCACTACGACAGTTTCCGCCCCTTGCAGGAAGAGATTATAGACTCGGTGCTTTCGGGTCGCGACACGCTGGCTTTGCTTCCCACGGGTGGCGGCAAGTCGCTGTGCTACCAGATTCCTGCGCTGGCCAAAGAGGGTGTCGCTCTTGTGGTTTCGCCACTGATAGCCCTGATGAAAGACCAGGTGAGGTCGCTGACGGAAAAACACATCAAAGCCCGATGCCTTGTCTCGGGAATGACGAAACGGGAAATAGAGACGGTGCTGAACAACTGCATCAACGACAGGGTGAAGCTGCTTTATGTCTCGCCCGAAAGGTTGCAGAGCCGCACTTTTATCGACCATCTGCGGCAGATGAATGTCAGCCTCATTGCTGTCGACGAGGCGCATTGCATCTCGCAATGGGGATATGATTTCCGTCCGCCATACTGCGAGATAGCACGCATACGCCAATATCATCCGTCGGCACCGGTTGTCGCCCTCACGGCAACGGCAACTCCCGAAGTGGTCGACGACATAAAAGAGAAACTGGATTTTCGCAATGGCAAAGTGTTCAAAAGCAGTTTCTTCAGACCTAAGCTTTCTTACAGTGTCTTCGAGGAAGAGGACAAAACGGGCAAAATGCTGCGCATCATCAAAGGTGTAGGCGGCAGCGGAATCGTATATGTCCGCAACCGCCGTCGCACCATAGAGTTGGCGAACTTGCTCAATGACAACGATATCCCTGCTGCAGCCTATCACGCCGGCATACCGTTGAAAGAACGCGACCAGCGGCAGAAAGAATGGCAGAAATCGTCGTGTGGCGTAATGGTGGCGACCAATGCTTTCGGAATGGGAATTGACAAGCCTGATGTGCGTTTTGTTATCCACTATGACCTGCCTGAATCGCCCGAAGCCTATTTCCAGGAAGCCGGCCGAGCGGGCCGCGACGAACGTCAGGCCTACGCTGTGCAGCTATACCAGCGCAGCGACGTCGAGAGGCTGCACTGTTCGCTGGAACGCGACTTTCCTCCGCTCAACTATATCCGCAATGTCTATAGGGCTGTGTGCAATTTCTACCAAATTCCTGTCGGTTCCGGCCAGGACAGCCGTTTCGACTTCGAGATGGAGAAAATATGCGCTGCCTATAGTTTTGACGTATACACCTTCTTCAGCGCAATGCGTTTCATCGAGCGCGAGGGGCTTGTCGCGTTGCCCGAGCACAGCGAACTGCAGTCGCGTCTGTTCATCACTGTGGGCAAGGAGGAATTGTATCGCTTTCAGGTCTCTAACCGCGAAATAGGCGATATGCTGACATCGCTCTTGCGTATCTATGGCGGCATATTTACCGACTATACACCCATCAGCGAAAATGCCATAGGGCAACGATGCGGCAAAACGGAAACGCAGGTCGCCAATATGCTCAAAGAACTCAACAGGCTGCAGATGGCGGAATACATCCCCAAAACGCTCAAGCCGCAAATAATATTCAGCTCGCCGCGCATCGATATCAAGGACCTGTACGTCAGCGACCGCAACTACAAAGACCTGAAACGCTCCGAAGCCAACCGTCGTGAGGCCATTATAAGATATGCCACAAACAACAGCGAGTGCCGTAGCCGCCAGCTGCTGCGCTATTTTGGCGAGGAGCAGCAGTCGGGATGCGGCATCTGTGACGTATGCCTTGCCAGGAAGAGGCAGGAGAGTCTCCCGCTGGAGGAAATGATAAAACAAGTATTGGCTTCCGGGCCGCAAACAATCAAGCAACTGGCAGACAGGTTGCCGAACATAGACAAGGAAGAGTTGACCACGACGGTGCGCTCGCTGCTGAACCGCAGAGTGCTGACCACCGATCAGGACTTCCGCATCAGTTGGCGCAGTTCGTCGTAGAGGCGCGACAGCGGCAACCCCATTACGTTATAGTAGCAGCCTTCAATACGCTCGACGCCGACCATCCCAATCCATTCCTGAATGCCGTAGGCTCCGGCTTTGTCGAAGCAGGTGCCTTGGTCTATATAGTGCCAGATTGTCTCTTCGCTCAGCTGGCGAAAGACGACAACGGTCTGCTCGGTAAAGACAACCTGTCGCGATGCGCTTTTCAGACATACTCCGGTGTAGACCGTATGCCTGTCGTCGGACAGCGATCGAAGCATTTCGTAGGCCCGCTCCCGGCTGTGTGGCTTGCCGAGCACCTCGCCTTTGTGCACAACAATAGTGTCGGCGGTGACAAGAATCTCATCGTCGGCTAATGTCTTCGCATAGCCTTTGGCTTTGAGCAATGCCAGCGATGCGGCAATGTATTCGACAGGAGTGCCGGGCTCCACAATCTCTTCGGTTTCGATATCTACGAAATCGACAGGGAATCCCAGTTGCGATAGCAATTGCCGGCGCCGCGGCGATTTTGATGCCAATAAGAGAGTATACACTATTGAAAAATTGAAAGTTGAGACAGTAGGGTAGGGAAGGCAATACGGATTGTCAATGCGTCAATGGCAAATCAGAAGTCTCCTGCCCGGCTGTTGCCGGCGGGTTTGCGGTCGCCGTCTTTCTGTTCCTTGCCGCCTTTGAAGACCATAGCCCTGGCCACTTTGCCCTGCTCGTCGTAAAGCACCCATCGGCCCTCTTTTTCTCCATTGGCGAAAGAGCCTGACTCTTCAGGTTTTCCAGCGCTGTTGAAGCGTTCATATTTGCCGTGCCACAGTCCGTTTTTATAATTGGCACGACTTTCGATTTTTCCGTTGGCAAAATAGCGCACCTCCTCGCCGTCCTTCTCGTCGGCGGCATAGTGCATCACATATCTTGGGCGTCCGTCGTCATAGTAGCCTTTCCATTCGCCGTCTTTCATACCTTTGTGGAAACTGCCCGTATAGTCGATGCGCCCGTCTTCGTACCAGGCTGTCCATACGCCTTCCTCCTTGTTCGAGACATAGTTTCCTTCGTGCAGCTTGCGTCCCGACTCGTACCACGTGGTCCATTTGCCACTTTTGTTTCCGCCGACAAACTGGCCTTCACGCCATTTCTCGCCGGTTTCGTAATAGTATGTCCAAACGCCGGTTTCCTTGCCTTGCTCGTAGGTGCCGCGAATGCCGATCTTGCCGTTGGTGCGCCAGTAGAAGAGCCATTCACCTTCCTGCTCGCCGTTCTCCAGGCGGCCTTTCATATCCATATTGCCTTTGTCGGTATACCATTCGGCCATACCATTGAGCTCGTTGTCGCGATAGGTGCCCTTGAATTTCAGTTTGCCGTTTTCGTGCCATTCGTTGGCTGAACCTTGCTTCTGGCCGTCGACAAAAACTATTTCGTCCTTTTTCTGACCGTTCCTGTACCACGACCGGTAGGTGCCGTTTTTGCGGCCTGCCGTCACGGCGACTTCACTTTTGAGGCTTCCGTCGGGATACCATTCTTTCGAAATGCCTGTGCCGTAGCACTCCTCTGCGCACTTGGCGCCGTCCTCATAAAAAACTTTCCACACTCCGGTCTTTTCGCCGCGGTCGTTGTAGCGGCCTTGCTGAAAGACACGTCCGTTGCGATGCCAGAAGGTCCAGTCGCCGGTGCGTACACTGTCGTCGGTCATCATACCCTCGACTGCGGGATGGCCCTTGTCGGCGTCATAGAATTTCTGATAACGGATCTGGGCATTTACAGTGAGCAAACTGCATACAAAAAGGGAAAAAACAATGTTTTTTTTCATAAGGTCTTAAGCATCGGTTTTTTTGAAATGATTCACTATTCGCTGTACACAAATCTGATACGGATAGGGTTGTTGCCGGTAGCCGACGGGCTGGTGCCGTTGAGCACCAGCCTTGCGGGCGACGAACGCCGTGCGTTGAGCACCAGCAGCGTACCGTAGTCCGAACCTGCCTTTAACATTTTCTGAAGATGTTGGGTGATGCGGAGGCGGTAGTATTTGCCATTTTCAGAGTAAGTTCCGTCATAGCCCGAAAAGGAGACGTCGTACATATCCTGCACGCTCGACATACTGCCGTCGGCGTTAAGCTTAAGGGCTGCAACCATATCGGGTTTGTAGGCTGGCGACAGGTCGGCAACCGGGAGTTGCAGCTCAGCGTAATGAATCACAGCGTAGGGGTGGTCGGCGTGGAACTGCTGTACAAAGCTGTTGAAATTAACCTTGACGTTTGTGCCGCCCATCGGACTAAGATACAGATATTGAGAGCCTTCAATAGAGTCGCTGGTGTTGGTGTTGAACGTTGACAGGGCGCCGATGTAGTTGTTCTTGAACTGGCAGAAATGCGGAGCCGTCTGCGAGACGACAAAGTTATAGGTACGCGCTATCGTGTCGCTTCCGTTGGTATAGCGATAGTGTATGCCGAGTCCGGTGCCTGCCGCGGCCAGGTTGATTGTCGCTGCCTGCGGTGTCCCGTCGTTGACGAGGCGCACGCGAATGCCCTTCATAGCAGCCTCAAAGTCAGTAGAGGAGGCGTAGCTTTTGTTTCGCACGTAAGCAATGAAATTGTCGTTCAGGCGCATCGAAGCCACCATACTGTCGCTCTGCTCCACGCGCACCGTGCCGTCGAAAAAGCACGTGCCGTTGACGGCCAGTTCGTCGAAAGCATAGTAGGCACTGTCGCGAAGCACAGGCTCGGCAAGCTGATACACTTCGAAATGAAGGTCCCTGTACGATTTCGAGCCCAAACTCTCAGGATAGACGGTGGCCAGCGAGAACGATAGTATCGCCGAGTCGATCAGCGAGTTCTGGTCAAACTCGACACCCGCGTTGTCGGCAGTGGTAATCTGCATAAAAAGCACACCTTCCGACGAGCCGAAAACATCGTCGCTATAGCATCCTATCAGGGCATTCGACTGGGATGAAGTCTGTAGCGAATCGTCAAAAACGGTATAGGCAGTGCCATAGGCCGTGTCGCAGATGCCTTCATAGAGCGTTGCCGGGTCCTGAAGGTCGACACCGAGGTCAGACTCCTTTTCGTTGCAGGCAGCGAAAAGAGCAAAAACACAGAAAAACAATGCTATAAAAAATCTGTTTCTTGTCATTTAGTTCGTGAATTGTGGTTGGTTTTTGGTATATTTGCGGTTGGAGAGCTGTAGGAAAACAAATGTATGTCCATCATATCTTTTTGAGTCCCGTCCAACTTCACCGATGCCCATCGGGCTTAATTGTTGATGTTGCTTCCGATGATGGTATCGTAAAGTTTGTTGATTTGTTCGTAGAACACGGTGCGGTCAGCGTTGTATTCCACTATGTTGCGTTTGTTTTCGCGAGCGAAGGCCACCAACTCAGGATTGGCGTTGGGCGAAGCGATGACGATGCCGTGAGCGTAGGTGATTGCCGCCTTGGTAAGCGTCATATAGTCCAGATTCTCAAACAGTCGCAAATCCTTGGCGGTGGCTCCGTCTGCCTTGAGCTTGCGCTCCATATCGGGGCCGAAATTGCCCTCAAAGGCATCGTTTGTAATCGAAAAGACCGTTTTTGTGCCCGAAAAGAACGCGTTCTCCTTGTTGATGCGGCGCAGGTAGAAAGGAATCATACACGAGAACCATCCTGTAAAGTGAATCAGATGCGGCTGCCAGGCAAGCTTGCGAACAGCCTCGAGGGTGCCGCGACCGTAGAAAAGTATACGCTCGTCGTTGTCGGCATAGAACTTGCCGTTCTCGTCAAAGAAACCTTTATGGTGAGTAAAATATTCCTCATTGTCAATAAAATAGACCTGCATACGTGCCGACGGTATCGAGCCCACCTTGATGATAAGCTGATGATCGGCATTGTTCACTATCAGGTTCATACCCGACAGGCGGATAACCTCGTGCAGTTGGTTTTTGCGTTCGTTGACATTGCTGAAACGAGGCATAAAAACCCTTATCTCACGTCCCTTTTCCTGGGCGAAAGAAGGCAAATAGCGACCGATATACGAGTTTTCGGACTCTGGCACGAAAGGCATAATCTCCTGATTGACAAAAAGTATTCTCCCTTTTCCCATATTTTTTATATTATTATTCCAATTGCAAAGTTACGAATATTTTTTGGATTGGCGGCAAAGAATTTCGCATTAAGCCGCTTTTGGTGCACTTTGGGCGTCGAAAGAAAAATGCCTAAAAAAAGCCGCAAATTGTCCGTAATTATTTTTTTTTTGTATTTTTGCCCTAAGAAAATAAAACTCAAAATAACTACAAGCGACATTATATCAGTATCTTATATCATTTTCACCATACCATAGAGTACACCAATGCCAGACAAATTCAAATTTACGGATGCTGACAAAGCCTTCATCTCTAAAGCCGAACACTATTGCGCTACAGCTGAGCAGTGCCGCACGTCAGTTATGGAGAAGCTTCTTTCGTGGGGTGCCGACAGGGCACTTGCAGGACGCATAGTAGACCATCTGGTTGAAACCAAGTTCATTGACGAAGCTCGCTATTGCAAAATCTACTGCGAATCGAAACTGCATCTGCAGAAGTGGGGACGCATAAAAATCAACTATATGCTGCGCAGCAAACGAATTGACAACCACATAATCGCCAATGCGTTGCAACAAATCGACGAAACACAGTACACAGAAACCCTCCGTCAGCTTGCCGAAACCAAACTGCGCACACTGCACGACACCGACCCCTACAAACTGCGAGGCAAACTGGTATCATTCCTCGCCTCGCACGGATTCGAACAGTCCGAAATACAGACTGTCGTCCAGCAACTTGTGGGCGAAGGTGAGTTGTGAACAAGAGACATCAAATCTTATTCCATAAAAATATGACAAAAAAAATACTTCTTCTCTCAGCTTTGGCCCTTCTGGCAATGCCTATCGCCCGGGCCACCGGCGACGGTGACAACACCATCACCAACGACGAGCCTAACAGTGAAACCAAAGATGCTCCCAAAGGTACCTGGAGCACCTCGACGACTCCGGCGCTCAAAATCGGCGAGTTCCTCTACCACAACTGGTCCGCAACGGGCAATTCGCAAATCGACATCACCGGAACTTTCTTTGGAAACTACAAATACACCCACCCGCGCTTCGTGTGGGACAACGTCGTCGACCTGGCCTACGGCTTTGCCTGGCAGGACCTCGACAACTCGGCCGAAGACAGCGTGGGCGGCCGCTTCGAGACGCGCCGCAAAAGCAACGACAAGATCGACCTGACCTCGGCCCTGTCGTGGAAAGCCTACAAGGATTGGGGCGCCAGCTTCACGGCCAACTTCAAGTCGCAGTTCGGCAAGGGCTACACCTATGAAGGCATCGGCTACAACGCCATCGCCACTGAGGTGTCGAGCTTCCTGGCCCCTGGCTATCTGACCACCGCTCTCTCGTTCGAGCTCAAGAAAGAAAACTGGTCCGTCTCGCTCTCGTTCCTGACCGGCAAGACCACCTTCGTCTACAGCGACACGCTGATTGCCAACGGCTACACCTACGGTGTCATTCAGGACGACGACTTCAACGCTGCCGACCCGTCGACTTTCACCCACACCTATTTTGCACTCGGTTCGTACGTCAAGGGTATGTACCTCAAGAAGGACATCCTGCCCAACCTCGACCTCTATGCCCGCGCCGAGCTTTTCTATGACTACAAGAAACCCAAGAATATGGCTTGGGGTGACAACATCGCCACCGAATCCAAATACACCCTTGCCGAAGGCGAAGCCTGGACCGACCTGCAGGACTTTGGCTGGCTGAAACGCCGCGCCTTCGAGACCGACCTCGATTTCGAGCTGAAACTCGACTACCGCTTCTCAAAGCACATCTCGGCCAACTTTGCCCTCAACTTGAAATGGGACACCGACTTTGCCGGTATGGGCAACTGGGGCCACTGGCAGGTCTACCAGATGGCCGGCATCCAGGTCTTCTTCAACTGGAAGACCCCCAAGAGCTGAAATAACTGAAAACGAAGAACGGAGAACGGAAAGCTGCCGACGCGGTAGCCCGTTCTCCGTTTTTCGTTTTTAAGTTCTCCGTTTTCCGTTCTACTCGAACTGGAAATGGCATCGCGAGGCGTAGCCCAGGCCCAGCAGCTGCACTGCCGACCCCTTGTTGATAGCTATCTGCAGCTGGCCCGTGGCCGAGACCGTCAGCAGGACGTTGCCCATCCGCACGTCGCCATAGTGGCGGCTCAAACCCACGATGTCCTCATAGTGCTCGCTGCGGCCCGAACGCCATTCGATTTTCACCCTGAAGCGGCGTCCCGCCCGAAGGGTTTCGAAGTCTTCGTAAGAAATGTTAAGATTGACGTTGCCGTAATTGTCTATGCCTGAAACCATTGCCACAAGTGTGTCGCCTTCCGTCTGGGCTTGGGGCTGCATACGGCGACGCAGCGGCTCGCATATTGTGCCAAGCTGCTGAAGCGGCTCGCCGGCCAAAAGACGACGCGCCACATCGCAATACAGGTCGTAGGCCAGAAAGGTGTAGGTTCTAATGTCTTCGGGCAGAGATAGTTCGATGGTTACGTCGCAGCCGGCGTCGAGCGACTGTTCGAGCAGTCGGCGGTCGCTGCAAATGATATACTGGCCGCGGCTGCGCACCAGCATCGGGACGCATCCTGCTGCCGACGGCCCCCCCTCGGCGGCAATCCGTTCGCAACCCACATCGACGATGTGCACCGTGCCCTCGGGAAACGACGGTATGCCGTAGCGGACAATGCCGATGGTGGTGGCTGGGTCGTTCCACTGCTGGCTATGGCTGAGGTCGACAATTCTAACATCAGGGACCGACGAGCAGAGCCGCCCTTTGACCATCGCGACGAAAAAATCGCGACAACCCCAATCCGTCGTAAGAGTAACTATAGGTGCATTCATATCAAGATGTATTTTATGTGCTTATAAATCAGTGGGCAAACCGCGTTGTGGCCGTTCGTGTCCATTTTGCAAATTTACACAAAAATTTTTAATTTGGAATATTGTTATGCAAAGAAGCCGTGGTCCGGACGAATTGCAAGGTGCGCCGCCGGTCTGTCGGGTGGGCGAGGGGTCGGCCTGCCGGACGCCCGGAATCGCGCCCTCGGCCGGATGCGGCAAACGGCGCGCTTTCCCAGCGCTACCCGCTCCGCCGGTTCCCATACCGATGGAAGGCAGTTCTTATATCGTTCTTATATTCGCGATATAAGAACGATATAAGAACTGAATAAAAACAGTGAGCCAAAATGCGACCCTGGTGCGGGCCGTTTTTTGCGCAGCGAGGGCGCTGCCGGAACGGTTTTCGGCGGCGGGCGAAAACTTTTTTGCGCGTATATATAAAATAATTCGTATTTTTGTTTGTTTGCACCATAGTGGTGCAGATGCATTAATTATTCGATAATCAATAAACTACACGAAATATGTCATTACTGTCGATACGCAATTTGCACGCCTCGATAGGCGACCGCGAGATTCTGAAAGGCGTAAACCTCGAAATCAACAAGGGCGAAGTCCACTCGATTATGGGCCCTAACGGCAACGGCAAAAGCACCTTGGCAGGCATCATTGCCGGCAACCCGAAATACACCGTTACCGAAGGCGAGGTGATATACAACGGCAAGAACATCCTTGACCTGCCTGTCGACGTGCGTGCCAACGAGGGCATCTTTCTCGGCTTCCAGTACCCTGTCGAGATTCCTGGCGTGACCATCACCAACTTTATGCGCACAGCCATCAACGAGCAGCGCAAATACCGCGGCCTTGACCCGATGGGCGGTGCCGAATTCCTGCGCCTGATGGAGGAGAAGAAGAAGGTGGTCGAAATGACCACCAACCTGGCCAACCGTTCGGTCAACGAGGGCTTTAGCGGCGGCGAGAAGAAGAAGAACGAGATTTTCCAGATGGCTATGCTCAACCCGACGCTGGCCATCCTCGACGAGACCGACTCGGGTCTGGACATTGACGCTCTGCGCATCGTCGCCAACGGCGTCAACCAGCTGCGCAGCCCCGAAAACGCCACGGTGGTCATCACCCACTACCAGCGTCTGCTCGACTATATAGTCCCCGATTTTGTCCACGTGCTCTACGAGGGCCGCATCGTCAAGACGGGCCCAAAGGAACTGGCTCTTGAACTGGAGGAAAAAGGCTACGAATGGATTAAGGAGGAACTGGAGAAATGATACGCAAAGACGTTTTGCCCAACGTGTGGCCCGACGCGTGGCAGTGCGACGCGGCCCCGCAGCACCTCGCCGTCGCCGGCCGTCAGGAGGAATGCATCGTGCTCTGCAATCCCGCCGACGCCCCCCTCTTTATGCTGCACGAGGACAAGGGCTACAGCATTATGCCCGACATCGAGAACCTGCAGGTCTGCATTGAGCGCGACGCAAGCCTGAAGCTGTACCGCCTGCAAGGCCCCAACACCCAGCCCAACCACCTCACCGAGCTCCACGTCGCGATGCAGGAAGGCTCGCGCCTTTCGATGTGCACCGTGACCCTGGGCGGCAGCCACGTGCGCAACAACATACAGGTGCGTATGCAGGGCGAACGCTGCACCCTCGAGGCCGACGGGCTTTACCTCATTGACCGCGAGCAGGAGTGCGACAACTACATCTTCGTTGAGCACGCCAAGCCCAACTGCCACAGCCGCGAGCTGTACAAAGGCATCGTCGACGATGCCGCCCGCGCCCGCTTCAACGGGCACGTGCTGGTGCAGGACGGTGCCGTCAAGACCGAGGCCTATCAGACCAACCACAATATCCTGCTGACCGACAAGGCCCACGTCGACACCAGGCCGTTCCTCGAGATATACAACGACGACGTCAAGTGCTCGCACGGCAGCACCATAGGGCAGCTCGACGAGCAGGCTATGTTCTACCTGATGACGCGTGGCATCAGCCAGCGCACCGCTGTCACGATGCTTAGCTATGCCTTCTGCGACGAGGTGATACGCAACATTGCCATCTCCTCGCTGCGCGACACTGTGGGCGATATGGTCAAGAAGCGCCTGCACGGCGAGCTGACCTCCTGCGCCGACTGCGCCATTGCCTGTGCCAACCCCTGCAACGGTCCCGATGCACATTTCGAAATAGACCCTTCAAAACTATAATTGTCTGATGATGAAATGGCTGCTGCTTCTGCTGATGGCGTTGCTGCCCTATGTTGCGGCGGCACAGGGCGACGACTGTCACCCCAACTTCAAAGGCAGCGACCGCAGCGATTTCGACAAAGGCATCGAAGCCTACAACAACAAGCGCTACCAGCAATGCCTCTCGCTGATGCGCAAGGTGTCGCAGCACAACCGTACCGCCGCCGACCCATACTTCTATATGGGCGTCAGCGCCGTCAAGACCGGCGAACGCCCGGCTTCTGTCCGCAATCATTTCACCAAGCTGTTCAAGTACTGTCCGGACTATCCCAACGCGCTGGCTTACTTCTATATGGGTGTGGTAGAATATACCTATAAAAACTACGACGAGGCCGTCCGGCAGCTGAACCGCTACTTCGACATCGCCAACCAGCAGCCCAATCCGGCCTACGACGTGGTCTACGAGGAGGCCTCGACCTACCTCTACTGGTCCGAGTTCCTTGCGCAGGCACAGCTCAATCAGGTGCCTTTCTATCCCACCGTGCTGCGTGGCCCTTCGTCGCGCAGTGACGAGCACAGGCCCTACATCACGCCCAATGGCAAGGAAATCTACTACCTGCGGCAAGTGCCGGCATCGAAGCAGAAGACGTTCTACAACAGGGAGTCGGAAGAAATGGCGCTGCGGCTGTACGTCAGCCGCTGGAAAGACACGGCCTTTACCGCTGGCGAAGCGATGGCTCCGCCTTTCAACGACGACGGCGAGATCAGCAGCCTCACGACCACTGCCGACGGAAACCTTATGTATCTCTCTGTGACGCACAACGACAAGGGCTATGCCAACTGCGACATATTTTTTTGCCAACGCGACAAAGGCAAATGGGGCCCGCTGCAGAACGCCGGACGCAACGTCAACGGCGAACGCACGTGGGAGTCGCAGCCCAGCATCACCCCCGACGGGCAGTACCTCTATTTTGTTTCGAACCGCGACGGCGGCCTGGGCGGCGACGACATCTGGCGCTGCCGGAGGCTGGCCAACGGCGACTGGAGCCGCGCCGAAAACCTCGGCCCCGCTGTCAACACAGCAGGCAACGAACGGCTTCCCTTCATCCACGCCGACAGCAAGACGCTCTATTTCGCCTCGAACGGATGGCAGGGCTTCGGAGGATACGATATGTACTTTATCGACCTGACCGACACCTATCTGCAACGGCCCACCAACCTCGGCCTGCCCATCAACAGCGAAGAGAACGACATCAGTTTCAACGTCACCACCGACGGCAAGCACGGCTATTTTGCAGGCAAATCGACCGAATGGGCCGGCATCGGTGGCAACGACATCTTCACATTCGAGCTGTACCCTGCGGCGCAACCCGAGGAGATGAGCATCGTGGAAGGCAAAGCCATTATGGGCAGCGACAACGTACGCCTGTCTGGCACCATTGACGTGCTGAGAGAGAAGGCCGATGCCGACCGGTACTTTTTTGGCGGTTATGGCGACGGTTATGCCATAGCCCTTTCCGCCAAAGGCAACAACACGGTTATTGTCAGCGTCGACGGTTATCTGCCACGCGTTGTGTGCGGCAACGCGGCACAAGTGCGTCGCGACCTTGGTGCCGCCGACTTTGTGCTTCAACCCGCCAAGCTGCTGGACCGCTATCCGCTGCCACTGCCCAAAACAGGCGGAAACAAAAGCATTCTGCCCCTAAGTGCCAACGCCACAGCCATCCTCGACGTCTATGCCGACTATCTGCTTCAGCATCCACGGATGCACATACGCATCGAGGCCACACGTATGGACGAGGCAAAGGCCATCCACGACTATCTGCTTTCGCGCCAGCTGCGTGCCGAACGGTTTGAGTACAAGCCCAATTCGTCGCTGGCCAACCCACAGATTGTAATAACCGAAATGTAGTGACTACTATCATCTGATTATGCGCCAACTGCAGACCATACGACAACGCCTCAGACACTCGAGCATTTTCCGCGTGTTCCGCTACCTGCGTTTCTATCCCAAGGAGATTGCGCTGAACATTGTCTTCAATCTGCTGTCCGTGGTTTTCAATCTTATGTCGTTTGTGCTTATCGTTCCGGTCATAGAGCTTTTTTTCGGCCTCAGCCAGCCGCCGGCTGTCGAGCCCGTCTTTGCCTTCAACCGGAGCGCCCTGACGGAATGGGCGCTCTACCACCTGTACTTTTTCAAGCAGTCGGCCGGCATCTGGACCAGCCTGTTTACTTTTGCCGGTGCCTACCTGCTCTGCGTGCTGCTATATGACCTTACACGCTATCTGGGGCTCTTTTTCCTCAGCCCCATCCGCAACGGCATTACACGTCGGTTGCGCGACGACATATACCACAAAATCACAATTTTGCCAATCTCCTATTTTGCCGGGCACCGCAAGGGCGATATCATCAGCCGGCTTTCGGCCGACCTTGCCGACATCGAGTGGAGCGTTGTCAGCACCCTCCAGTCGCTGGTCAAAGACCCTGTCAATGTCATCGTATTCGCTGCCACACTAATATTCATTAGTCCGCGTCTGTTCCTTCTGTTCCTTCTTATCCTGCCTCCGGCGGTGCTGCTCATAGCGTATATTGGTAAAAGCCTGAAACGTAATTCGGTAAAAGGCCAGCAGACTATGGGCGAAACAATGTCGGCCTACAAAGAGACCCTCGACAATCTTGAAGTCATCAAGGCCTATGGCCGTGAACAGCACAGGCAGCACATCTTCGAACGTTCCAACGCCGACTACAGCCGGCGGATGATGCGTGTGGCACGCCGTCGCGAAGCCGGAAGTCCGCTGTCGGAGGTGATGGGCACCGTCGGTTTAGGTCTTATCCTGGTGCTTGGTGGCAACGCTGTGCTGCGCGGCGACCTGCAGGCCTCGGTTTTCATCCTATTCGTCATTATCTTTGCTCGCCTCATACCTCCCGTCCAGGCCATCGTCAAAGCCTACAGCAGCCTCCAGAAAGGCAGTGCCTCGGCAGCCCGCATCTTCGAGATTCTCGATGCCGACGAACGCATCGTTGAAAAGCCCGATGCTGTGATGATGACAGGCTTCGGCGACAAGATTGAATACCAGAATGTCAGCTTTGCCTACGACAGCGACGACGGCCGTCAGGTTTTCGTGCTTGACCACGTCGACCTAACCATTCCCAAGGGTCGCAAGGTTGCCATCGTTGGGCCTTCGGGAGCCGGCAAGACGACCCTTGTCGACCTGCTACCGCGCTTCTACGACCCGACCGACGGACGCATTCTGATTGATGGCGTGCCTATCAAGGATATGAACATCAACTCGTTGCGCTGCAATATTGGTGTCGTGTCGCAGAACTGCATTTTGTTCAACGACACGGTGGCCAACAACATAGCCTTTGGCCTTGAAGGCGTCGGTATGGAGCGCATCCGCGAAGCGGCACGCATAGCATATGCCGACGACTTTATTATGCAGCTGCCACAAGGCTATGACACCCCCGTTGGCGACCACGGGAGTGCCCTCAGCGGCGGACAGCGACAGCGTATCAGCATCGCCCGTGCCATATTGCGCAATCCGCCGATACTGATTCTCGACGAGGCAACGTCGGCTCTCGACGCCGAATCGCAACAGGCTGTCCAGTCGGCCATTGACAGCCTGATGCAGGACCGCACGTCGATTGTCATAGCCCACCGCTTGTCAACAATCGAAAACGCCGATACCATCATTGTGATGGATCGTGGTCGTATCGTTGAGTCGGGTTCGCACAGCGAGCTGATGCAGCGCGGAGGCACTTATAAGTCGTTGGTGGAGATGCAAAATTATCGAGTTTGAAAAACAATTCACATACAAGTGATGTCTGAAAATTATCGATACTTGTAGTTTAATAGGCTGACTTTTAATACGTAATATTTTATTTTTAATTTTTATTTTGCTGTTTGGCAAAAAGTTTGTACTTTTGCAAACTCTTTCACGGGAGATTGGGAGTTTAGCTCAGCTGGTTCAGAGCACTTGCCTTACAAGCAAGGGGTCATTGGTTCGAATCCAATAACTCCCACAAAACGGAGACTCGACAGTAGCTCCGTTTTTTTTGTAAAAACCATTAGCTCCAATGTCCAGCCGCAAGTATCGTATAGTGTTGTTCCTCTGTCTCGCGGTCTCTCTCTCCGCCTGCCACAACGATGTCGTCCCCGACGATGTTGTCGACACTGCCACATTGGCGCAATTCCTATCCGAGGCACACCTCATAGACAGCTATTACAACGTAGCCGACAACCGTGATTCGGCAAAGACTCTTGTTGATGCCGCCTATGACTCGCTATACGCCAAATATGGCATCAGTAAAGAGCAATACGACAGTACTATAGTCTATTATTTGCGTCGGCCGCAGATGCTGGAGGAAGTCTTTTCGCGAGTACTCGACAACCTGAATGCCTATACTGAACGGAAATTGAATGATTGTCGCATAGCCGACAGCATCGCCGAGGCCCGGAATCCCGACTCGACGGCACGAGAGGCTTCGAATAAAAGAAGGAGAGCAAAAGACGAGCCTGCCGAAATTAAGGTGTTCAGAAGCATCAAGGACATTAAGGGTGTAAAATAGAAGTTTGGGGAACCGTCAGGAGAAAAACCGGCCTGTTTTGCAACCACAGTTGACTGGCCACTATTTTTATATTGCTATGCAATAATAATGTCTATTCAGCGTTAATAAAAATATTTAAGCGACAGAACTATGTTAGTCAAGACTTTCGGTAGTGCAATCTATGGTGTTAGCGCCATTACGATAACAGTTGAGGTTAGTGTAGAGGCTGGCGTCAATTTTATGATTGTCGGCCTCCCCGACAATGCTGTCAAGGAAAGCCAGCAGCGCATCCAGTCTGCGCTAGTCCAGTGTGGCCATCACATACCGCAGCGCCACGTTGTCATCAATATGGCTCCCGCCGACATCCGTAAGGAAGGGTCGGCCTATGATTTGCCTCTGGCTATAGGCATCGTTGCCGCCGACGGTCAGATGAGCAGCGAACACCTTGGTGAATATGTTATTATGGGTGAGTTGTCGCTCGACGGAAGCCTTCGTCCCATCAAGGGAGCCCTGCCGATGGCCATCGAAGCTCGCAAACGTAAATTCAAAGGCCTCATCTTGCCGCACGACAATGCCCGTGAGGCAGCAATAGTCAACAACCTTACGGTTTATGGCGCCGACAATATACAGCAGGTAATCGACCATCTCAACGGCACCAAAACTATCGAGGCGACCGTGGTCGACACGCGTGCCGAATTTGCCCGCAACCTGGACCAGTACGAGTTCGATTTTGCCGACGTAAAAGGTCAGGAAGAAATAAAACGCGCCCTCGAGATTGCCGCCGCTGGTGGACACAACGTCATCCTTATCGGTCCTCCAGGCAGCGGCAAAACAATGTTGGCCAAGCGGTTGCCGTCAATCCTGCCTCCGCTGAGCCTCGAAGAGTCGCTCGAAACCACACAGATACACAGCGTCGCCGGCAAGATGCGCAAAGAGGACTCGCTGATAGCGGTACGCCCCTTTAGGGCACCCCATCATACGGTGAGCGACGTGGCTCTGGTCGGTGGCGGCACGACCCCGCAACCTGGCGAAATCAGTCTGGCGCACAACGGTGTGCTGTTTCTTGACGAACTGCCGGAGTTCAAACGCAGTGTGCTCGAAGTGCTGCGACAGCCGATGGAAGAGCGTCGCGTCACCATCAGCCGCGCCAAGATGACTACCGAATATCCGGCGGCATTTATGCTTGTGGCGGCTATGAACCCCTGCCCCTGCGGATACTATAACCATCCCACCATCGAATGCACCTGCAATCCCGGTGCGGTGAACAAATACCTGAACAAAATCAGCGGGCCGCTGCTCGACCGCATAGATCTCCATATCGAAGTCACGCCGTTGCCGCATTCCGCCCTTGCCGAGAAGAAACTTGGCGAACCAAGCGCCGTCATACGCCAGCGCGTCATCGCTGCCCGCAAGATTCAGGAGGAGCGCTACAAAGGCTACAAGGGAATACACTGCAACGCCCAGATGAATCAGAAGCTGTTCCGTCAGTGGTGCGACATAGATGCCGAATGCCAGGAACTGATGAAAAACGCTATGGACCGTCTTGGGCTCAGCGCCCGTGCCTACGACCGTATCCTCAAGGTGGCCAGAACCATAGCTGACCTCGAAGGAGCTCCTGACATTACCACTACCCACCTCAGCGAAGCAATCAACTATCGTTCGTTAGACCGTGACAATTGGGGGAAATGACGCTCCTTTTGCTATATTGATACGATTTCCCCCCTTCACATACAGCAAATTGTACAATCGTTGAAAAATCATAATAATGAAGAAATACAGTTATCAGACTGCCGGCACTTGCTCGGTGCAGATTGACTTTGAGATAGACGACGAAGGACGGCTCCACAACGTGCAATATTATGGCGGATGCAATGGCAACCTTCAGGGTATAGGACGCCTTGTCGAAGGTATGCCGGCAGCAGAAGTTCAATCCAAACTGAGAGGCATACGTTGCGGATACAAGGATACCAGCTGTCCCGACCAACTTGCCCGCGCCTTGGAAAATGTTGTAGGACAATAAAGCGTTGATACAATGAGAATACTGCACACTGCCGACTTGCATCTGGGACAGATACTGTACCAGTATTACGAGCGGACCGACGAACACAATCATTTTTTCGATCAGCTGCGCCAATGGTGCGACATTTACAAGCCCGATGCGCTGGTCGTCAGTGGCGACATTTTCGACATTCAGCAACCCAGCGCTGCGGTTAAGGATTTTTTTAACCGCAGTTTTGTGTCATTGCATCTTCAGTTTCCTGATATTCAGATTGTCATTGCTGCTGGCAACCACGATTCGGCGGCACGCATCGAGGCCGACCGCGAGGTGTGGGGTATGTCGGGCGTGAAGCTGGTGGGGCACGGTCCATCGGTCGATGCAGCCACGCAGCCCGACGGTTGGCAGGAACGTTTTGTTGTTGAACTGCCTACGGGCTATATTGTCGTGTTGCCTTTTGTCGCAAGTCTTCGCAGCGACACGCTGCAGTCGCTGCTCGACTACGTCGACCAGCGCAATGCTGACGGTCGCCCTGTGGTGATGATGGCACACCAGGCAGTGTCGGGCAGTGACACAACAGGACACAGCGATGTCGGCAATCTCCGCGACCTTGGCATCGGTGATTTTGGCACTGGATACGACTACCTTGCCCTTGGCCACATCCACCGTGCTCAGACCATCGGACATCCTTTAGCCGACGAGAACAACGAGCACAGCTCTTATGCTGCAGGCATTGCACGCTATTCTGGAAGCGCACTCCACGTCAGTTGCGACGAGCAATATCCCCACACCGTCAGTCTGGTCGACATTGACCGGCACGGAGGCACGGTAGAGCTGACAAGATTGAGGATTGACGAGTTGCGTCATTTCTTCATTCTTCCTCCCAACGGAACACCAGCCGCGTCGAGTGCCGAAGAGGTTTACGATATGGTCGACGGGTTTTGCAGAGAAACAGGCAGCGGCTACATACGTCTGCGCATCGACAGGCGGACACCCATCCCGGTCGATTTTGTGCAAACCATCTACCGACGTCTCGAAGAGACAGGCAACGAAGTGCGTTTCAACCCCAAAACCGTATTCGAAAACGACGATGAGCAACCCGAAGAAGCTGTGCGGCCCGTCTTCGAAATAGCCGAGCTGAAGCAGATGACAGACCCGCTCGATTTTGTAAGAAAAATGATTGATTCATTCCCCGAATTGGACATCAATCAGCTCGAGGAGGATTTCAAGGAGGTGGAAAATGAAATCAGGAAAGGACAGGAAAGCTGATGAAGATACTTGAACTGCATATCCGAAATATTGCCTCTGTCGAGAAGGCCGACATAGATTTTGAGAATGACCCTAACCTGCAAGACCCTGACACGGGCAAGGCCGCGCAGAAATTCCTCATTTTTGGCGATACAGGCACGGGGAAATCGGTGTTGCTCGATTGTATTTCGATGGCGCTTTTCAACAAAACGCCACGCCTCGACGAAATAAAAAACAAGAACAACAACTCGTTCCACAACACCAACAACAACGAGGTGAGAATCGGCAGTCTGGAACAGTATACCCGACTTGGAATTTCGGCCAAGGACGACTGCTACAGCGAGGTCGTTTTCGAAGGCAACAACGGCACTGTCTACCGTGCCCGTACCGAGCTGGGAATGAGTGAGTCGAAAGGCAAACTGATTTACCGCAAGCGGAAATGGACGCTGCAGGCAGGCAACGAAGCGGAAGTGAAGGTGGATACTAACGGCAGAATGATCACCGATGTCATAGGAATGACCTATGACCAGTTTAACAGAATGGCTATGCTGGCACAGGGACAGTTTGCCAACTTCCTGTGCGGCGACCGCAAAGAACGGGCCGAAATACTTGAAAAACTGACCAATACCGAACTGTTCTCGACATATGGAAAAGCCATACACGACATCTATTCGCGCAAGGAAAAGGACTGTATAACAGCAAAGAACGTGATGGAAGCCGTCGAGAATATAGTCCTTCCCGACGACGAGGTTCAGGCATTGAAGGTCAGTCTCGTTGCAGAAGAGAAGAATGCAAAGCAGGCGTCAGAAAAGAAGAAGCTCCTGAGTGACAGAATCAGTCTGGTCGACAAGATACTCGAAAACCAGAAAAATGTCGATGCGGCAGCAGAACATTTGACTGTTCTAAGAGGGGAGATGGAAAGAGACAGCTTCAAAGCGCAGAAAGCCCTGTGTGCTGACTGGGACGACACGGACGAGGAGCGCAAACGGATGAGCGAACTTATTGCTAATCGCAAGTCGCTGGCCGAAGCTTGTGAACAGGAAAAGGCTCTGAAAGAACGTTTTGCCACACTGGCTGCCGACTTGGCCAAAAGGCAACGCGATTTCGACGACGAAGCCCGTCGCCTTTCCGAAGTTGACCGTTGGCTTGCCGAACGGCAGGACCACGACACGCTCTACACCGAAAGCCGCTTGGTGCTGGCCTCGCTGGACCGCTATGAAGCGGACTGCCACGCTCTCGACGGCAAGAAAAAGGATTACGCCGACGCTGTGGCTCAAACAGCAGTGCTGTCCAAAGAACTCCAGGATGCCGAAATCGGAAAAGCCAATGCCTTGGGCAATGTTAAAAGCGCACAGGATGAAATCAACCGATTGCTGGAAGACCGCAATTTGCTTAACCCGAAGCAGATGGATACCGATACTGTTCGTCTTGCGAAGCTCAGGACAGCCTACGAAACATTGCGCATCGACCACGGCAAATGGCTTGAAAGTGTCGCTGAGCGCGACAAGAAGACATCGAATCTGACGGAGCTGTCCAAGACTCTTGATGACAAACGGACAGAAAAGAAGGATGCCCAAGAGGCCTACAACACTGCGGCGGCCGACAACGAAAAGGCTATGCGTCTGTTCTCGGCTGTCAATGCCAGTCTCGACGACAAACTCGACGAACTGCGAAAGCGAATCGTTGCGGACGATGTGGAAATCTGTCCACTCTGTGGACAAAAAATTGCCGGTACCATCCTGACCAAGGAACAGTTCGCCTCGCTCTTGACCCCTTACGAAGAGAATCTGCAAAGTACGAAAAAAGCAGCCGCAAACGCGTTGGAACGTCTCACAAAGGCCAACGGCGATGTGAACAGCATCGCCGGACAGATAACGACTCTTCGCCAACAGTTGGACAGTCAGAACGAAAGCATCAAAGCCGTTGCTGCCAAGCTTTCCGAAAGGATGGTGAAAGCAGGAATCGATGAAAGTGGCGATATCGAGGCCGCTTTCGACCTTAAGCTGGCACAGCTTGCCAGCGATGAATTGGAGCTGCAGCGCAAACGCAAACAGTTGGCAAAATTGCAGGAAGAAATCGACAGACGCCAGAAATCCAAGAGTGAGTTGGACGCAAACCTCAACACTGCCACCGCCAAACTGACGGCCGCCAAAGCCAAAGCCGAAAACAACAGCTTTCGCATCGACAGTCTTTCCGGCGAAATATCCGCTTTGGAAACGGCGCTGGCAGCGGCAGTCGAGAAACTGGATTCGGCGCTGGCTCCTTTCTTCCCGAAATGGCGTGACGATGTTAAGGATACTTCGTCGCGGCTTTCTTGCGAAGCTTCCGAATACTTGGATCGCAAAACTCGTGCGGCCGACGGTCACGCCTCCCTCGAAAACCGACGGGGATTGCTGGATCAATATCTGCAGATAAAGGACAGGATATCAGCTGCAAATGACGACTGGAAGGCCGATGAAATCGCCACCGTCGAGTTCAATGACCCGACACAAGCGTGGAACGACCTCTTGGACAGCAGTATTGCCGTCCGCAACAGGATTGACAGCTGTCGTCTCGCAATTGAGGAATCCTGTGCTGTGCTGGCAGCCTGGCGGCAACGCAGCGGCAAGGACGACGACTATCTGCGCGCACTGATGGCCAGTCGCGACGATGTCGCCGAAGCACGCCGCAAAATTGCCACAATCGAAGGCAGTGTCAGCAGCTGGCAGAAAATATCCGAAGATGCAAAAATAGGCGTTTCCGATGCAAGGAAGGCGTTGTCGCTGAACGACGAAGAATCTGTTCCCGACAGAAATGAACTGCAGAAACTATTCCTCGAGCAGGATGAGATAGAGAAAGAATCCACAAGGCTCTACACCATAGCCAAAACCAAGCTGGAGAAAGACGAAGAGGACCAGAAGACAATGAAAAAGGCCCGAGAAGACTATGAGACCAGCAAAAAGGAAAAAGACCATTGGTCGATTCTCGACTCCCGTTTTGGAGGCGAACGGTTCCGCAATCTGGTGCAGACTCAAATTCTTATACCTCTGCTCAACAACGCCAACCATTATCTCTGCCAGATAAACGACCGCTATACGTTGACCTGCACAGCCGAAAACGAGCAGCTGTCCATCCTTGTCCTCGACCGCTTCAATCGCAACGAGGTGCGCAGCGCCACGGTACTCTCGGGAGGCGAAAAGTTTATGATTTCGCTTGCACTTTCGCTGGCCTTGTCGTCGTTGAACCGTCCGGATATGAACGTCAACATCCTCTTCATCGACGAAGGTTTCGGCACTCTCGACCAGGAATGTCTCAACAGCGTGATGACGACGCTGGGCAAACTCGGCGAGATGAGCGGGCAAAGTTCGCGACGCGTAGGCATCATCTCGCACCGCGAGGAGCTGTTGGGATGCATCCCCAACAAAATCAAACTGAAAAAAATCGGCGAGGGCCGCAGCAAAGTGGAAATCGTCTACGAACCGTGAGCAAAGGAGTCGGAATCTGAAGCCGAAAATTAAGATGTTCTTTACGACGGTCCCGTCGTAATTGATTTTTTTTGTATATTTGCATATCGTTATGCAAACCACGAATGCGGATATATCGCTCTAAAAAAATATATTACATCATTAAAACATTATAATTATGATTCTCTCTTTCCAAGCAATCAACCCGGTCAATCCAGTTGTCGACATTTGCAATACCATTATCCTTATTGCTATTATAACAACACTTACAATTCTGCTATACAAAGCAATAGTGTTGATGTTCGACCTTGTTAGCCGTACGCGGAAAAATAAATGGGATAGTGATGAACGCTCGAATAAGCATAACTGGGAAGTCGAAGAGCGCAACAAAAAGCACGAGTGGGAAGTCGATGACCGCAAAACAAAGCACGAGTGGGAAGTCGAAGAGCGCAACAAAAAGCACGAATGGGAAGTCGAAGAGCGCAATGCAAAAAGCCAAAGTGAAACCAAAGGAAAAAACACACAAATAAACGATGAAAAGAAATAACAGAAAACTGCTGCTATATTTCGACCGCGTCCTTTCGTCAAACCTCTGGAAACAAGGTCTTATTCTTTTTGTCTTTATGCTGATGGCCTTCGGCATATCCTATGCTATGCTGTCGTTGTCGGGTTCGCAGTGGCAGGTTTTTTGCAGTGCCAACGGCTTGAGCAAGTGGACATTGCCTTTGTATCTGTTGATTGATACCAATGCGCTGAACAACCTGTATATTTTCAATTCTGAAAGTGGAGTGAACATAAACGGATGGACGCTGGTTATCAGTGTGCTCACCTATCTGGTTGGCGTTTTTCTCTTCAGCGGAATGATTATCTCGCTCATTACCAACAGCATCAGCCGCCGTGTCGACGACCATCATAGTGGACGCATCTTCTACCTGCTTTCCAACCACTATGTCATTATGGGCTACGACGATATGGTGCCCGCCATCATCGCCGACATCTTTGCGCGCAACAAAAACGCATACGTACTGCTGCTGACTGCCGTCAACGCCGAAAAAATCAAAGAATGGCTTGCCAAATCCGTGGCAAGCAAGCAGATGAAACGAATCATCGTCAACTACGGCCATCGCACGATGGAGGAATGCTATCCCAAGATTCATCTCGAAAACGCAGAAGAGATTTTTATCGTCGGACGACGCGAAATCGAAACCCACGACGCAATGAACGTCGAAAATGTCGACAGCATCTGCAACTACCTGCAAAACCTCAAAAGCAAAAAAGGTAATATCCGTCTGCCCAAACGCATAACCTGTGTCTTCGAAGACCTCGACACCTATACCGCCTTCAAGACCACCGAGATATTCAGCGAAGTGCGCGAGCTTGGCATCGAGCTCGTCCCCTACAATTTCTACACCGGATGGGCCAAGCAGGTTTTCGTCAAAGGATGCCATATCGACAAACGCAATCCCGACAGTCCTATCAAGTATCCGCCGCTTCTGCGCGAGGACAAGGACGAGGAACGTTATGTCCATCTTGTGTTTGTAGGCATCACCAACTGCTCGGTGCCTATGGCCATCGAAGCCGCTCACGTGCTCCACTACCACAGATACTCTGACAATTCAATGCGCCGGACGCGTATCACCTTCATTGACCGCAACGCCAAAGAAGAGATGGAACAGTTCGTTACACGCTACCATCATTTCTTCAGCGTGCAGCCTCCCGTATACGAGGACCTCTCCGACAGTACCGTCAAAAGCTGCAATGATGACAAATCGCGCAGTATTTCCGAAAGCGACGAAAGTGGATTCCTCGATGTCGAATTCCGGTTCATCAAGGGCGACATCTTCTCCAAGCGCGTCCAGGACCGGCTGTGCGACTACACACTCGACCCCACTCAGTCGCTCTCCCTCTTCCTGGCTATGCGCAACCCCAAGGACAATTTCGAAATCGGTATGAATCTGCCGGATACTATCTATTTCTGCAGCATTCCCATCTATATCCGTCAGGACCGCTCCGACAATTTTGTCACCAACCTGCGTTATCAGGACCAGAAATTCTGCGAGGAATACTGTTATATCGATGCCTTCGGCAAACTGAATGTAACAAAACGCCACGGACGCTACGCCAACATCTATCCTTTCGGAATGATCGACACGGGCTACAGCAGCGACGCCAAGTCGCTCGCCAGGGCACGGCTTGTCAACTATCTGTACAGCAATGATATGCCTTCGTCGAGTGCGCTCTGCGCCCTCTCAAGCGAAAACATCATCGAAGAGGCTCGCCAAAAGTGGGACAAACTGACCGTAGCACTCAAGTGGTCGAACCTCTACAGCGCTTATTCTATTCGCATAAAGCTCGACATACTGCGGCGTATGAGAGGCCTCTCGCCCGACGACGACAGCCACGACACCGATCCCTTGAGCAAAGACGAAATCGACGTTTTGGCCGAGGTCGAGCACAACCGCTGGAATGTCGAAAAGCTCCTGATGGGCTACAGCAAGGCCAAACCCGAAGAAGACAAGTACAATCACGAAGAATACGCCGACAAGCTCGCTGCAAACAAGAAAGTGTACATTCACCACGACATTCGTCCCTACAAGAAGCTCGGCAGTGTGAGAAAATACGATATCGGCATTACTGCAAACATACCCTGGCTTCTCGAAATGACCGACAGCGAACTCTGACACTCATCTAATTGCCTCCTGCCTATGAAGATACGCTACTCCACTCGCTCCCCTCTGCTTTCTGTCGTCCTCAACATCCTTCTGGCATATGTCGTCTATATGCTTTGCCGCATACTCTACGTGTGCGAAAACTGGTCGCTCTTTGCCCAGGGGTGGCACAACCTGAGCCTGTCCAGCCTGCTGCGTGGAGGCCTGCGCTACGACGGGTCGGCCATAGCCTATACCAACACGCTCTATGTGCTTCTGATGCTGCTGCCATTGATGGGCAAGGAACGCTCCTGGTGGCAGACGATGTGCAAATGGTTCTATGTCGTAGTCAATTCGCTGGCCGTCGTAGCCAACCTTTCCGATGCCGTCTATTCGCAATACACCGGACGGCGCACCACCAGCACCTTCTTCCACGAGTTCAGCAACGAGAGCAATCTCGGCACCATTTTTGCCACCGAGCTGCTCAACCACTGGTATCTCGTCCTGGCGGGCGTCGCTCTGATAGCAATGCTTATAGTCCTCTATGCCAAGCCGCGTGGCAGCCTCGAAACCGGCACCGACATCCACGTCGTCCGCCGCCGCTATCTCGCCACGCAGTGGCCGGCCTTTGTCCTCGCTATGCCGCTGGCGGTTGTGGCTATGCGAGGTGGCATCATAGGCACCTATAGGCCGGTGTCGCTCACCGATGCCAACCAGTATGTCAACCAGCCTAACGAAGCTGCCATAGTGCTCAATACCCCATTCTCCGTCATACGCACCATCGGCAAGACCAGCTTCAGCATTCCGCCATATTTCGACGACGAGGCCCGGCTTGAGGCTGTCTACAGTCCGCTGCACGTCGCCGATACGGCCGACACGGCCGTCGTCCTGCCGCGTCGCAACATTGTGGTTCTTATCGTCGAAAGCTTTGGCCGTGAATACATTGGCTTCTACAACCACGACCTCGACGGCGGCACCTACAAGGGCTACACGCCTTTTGTCGACTCGCTGCTCGGCCTTTCGCTCACCTGGCAGGAAACCTTCGCCAACGGACGCACCAGCATCGACGGTATGCCAGCCATCCTGGCGTCCATACCGACCTTTGTCGAACCGTTTTATTTCACTCCCTATTCCCTCAACCGCGTCAGCGGACTGCCCGGCGAGCTTGCCAAAGTGGGCTACTCGTCGGCCTTCTTCCACGGCGCCGACAACGGTTCGATGGGGTTCCAGGCCGCGGCGCGCTCTATGGGCTTCGGTGCCTACTATGGTCGCGACGAGTACGATGCCGACTCGCGTTTCGGCGGCGAGGCCGACTTCGACGGCACTTGGGCCATCTGGGACGAACCCTTCCTGCAGTATTTTGCCACCAAAATCGGCGAGATGCAGCAGCCTTTCGTCGCTGCCGTCTTCACAGCCTCGTCCCACCATCCTTTCGTCATTCCCGACCAGTACAAGGACATATATCCCGAAGAGGAAATGGTGATGCACAAATGCATACGCTACACCGACAACGCTTTGCGCAAGTTCTTCGACACCGCAAGGCGCCAGCCGTGGTTCGACAACACCATCTTCGTCCTCACCAGCGACCACACTAATATGAGCAATCACGACTACTACCGCAGTCCCATAGGCCTTTTCCGCGGCCCCATACTGATCTACGACCCCAGCGGTCAGCTGCCGCGCGGCATACAGCCCGGCATTGCGCAGCAGATAGACCTTATGCCAACCCTTCTGCACCTGGTGGGCTACAACCGTCCCTTCGTAGCCTTCGGCAAGGATCTGCTGGCTACGGAGCCCGACAGCAGCTGGACCGTCAACTACAGCGGCGGCATATACCAGTACCTCCGCGGCGACACCATTATCCAGTTCGACGGCGAAAAAGTGACCGGCACCTATTCGCTCTCCTCCGATCCGCTGATGCAGCATCCGCTCCCTACGCCACCTCAGGGCCACCTCTTGCACCTCAAGGCTATCATACAGCAGTATATGACCCGTATGCTCGGCGACCGGCTTACCGTGGCAAATCAAGAATGACCTGTAATCTAAGGCTTGATAATCAAGGAAGAATATTCAAAACTAATTACATAATTCTCAAGTAAGTCAACTAATTCCAAACTCTTAATCCCGATGTCCACCGTACTTATAATTCTGGCAATAATCCTGTTCCTTGTCGGCATAGCCGGTTCCATAGTTCCCGGACTTGCCGGCCCGCCGTTCAGCTGGGCGGCGCTACTGCTGATCCATTTCAGCGACGCGGCGCAGTTCACTCCCGCGTTCCTCGTAGCCACAGCGGCAGTGGCCGTTGTCATCACGCTTCTCGACTACATTGTGCCCTCGTGGAGCACCAAGCGCCACGGAGGCAGCAAAGCGGGAGTTTGGGGCTGCAACATAGGGCTTGTCGTTTCCATCGTCGGGCTTCCTTTCGGCCCGCAGGGCCTGTTGGGAGTCATCCTTTGGCCTTTTGCGGGTGCGCTGGTCGGCGAGCTTGTCAGCGGCAAGCAAAGCCGTGCGGCACTGCGTGCCGCCTGGGGTGCCTTCCTTGGTTTCCTCACCGGCACAGGACTCAAGCTGGCTTTTGCCTTCTTTGCTGCCTTCTATGTTGTCCGCGAGCTGTTTGTCTGACGGGCGGCACCTCTTTTTCCTGCTTTTTTGCACACCATTCTGCCGTTCTCCTCTTGTCGGCGTCTCTGTGCCGTCGCCTACGCCTTTTCCCATATGTTTTTAATGCAGTTCTTATATCGTTCTTATATTCGCGATATAAGAACGATATAAGAACTGCATTGGAAAAATATGAAAAAAAGCGGTCCGGATAGCATTCGAAAGGCTATGGGCCGCTGTTGTGTCGTTGTGTCGGATTTGCCGTTGTGTCGGATTTGTCGTTGTGTCGGATTTGCAATCCGACACTGCTTAATATAAGGATTTGTAATCCGCAAAAATCATTGCACTATCGTTGTGTCGGATTTGCAATCCGACACTGCTTAATATAAGGATTTGTAATCCGCAAAAATCATTGCACTATAATAACGTCCAGTAGTCCTTTCCCTCCAGCATAGTCTATTGCTGAACTGTATTTGAAATGCTCTGGTGTTGAAACTATTTCTCTCGTGACCGGGTTCTGGTGGATATAGTTTATTTTCTGTTGAAGGAAATTGTACGAAACAATGTCCTCAGGATAGTAGCCTTCTTGCCAGAAACGGTAATTCTTGATTTTTCTGTCATTGTTGCCGGCAAACCAAAACCTGTTCATCATCCATTCCTTTCGGCTTTCTTCGGGGTTGTTTTGTATGCAGTCGATTATTTTCTTGTTAGTGAATTTTTTGAAGTCGCGTATGACATTTGACAGTTCCAGTCGCTCTTCTTCATACGGGAGTTCTTTATCGAGAGCTACTAATAGATGAATGTGGTTGCTCATCAGCACCCACGCATAAATGTTGAGGCTTTTGTTTTCCTGACAATATTTGAGCGAATCGACAACTATATGGTTGTAGATTGGGCGTGTGAATATGTCTATCCAGTCGACAACGGTTAACGTTACGAAGTATAGTGTCTTTGTTAAGGTGCAGTATGGAGTCGTCATTGTTTTGTGTTTGCGGTGTTTGCGGATTACAAATCCTTATATTAAGCAGCGTCGGATTGCAAATCCGACGCAACGGGTCAGTCGTTGTCCTTCTTCAGCGACTGGTGTCTTTGGAGCTTTGTGGGCTTTGCAAGTGCTTTTTCCACTTGTTCGGGTAGCTCTTCCTTGATTACCGGCGTGGGCGAGTGTACTAGCCATTCGCCGTCCTGTTTGCGGACTTCAACGGTGCCGGTAAAGTCTTTTATCGGTGTGGTTTTGTGGTAGGTTACGACGGCTGTTGTGTCGTTGACCAATTCAGTTTTGATGATTTCTATTTTGGCTGGTGTGTCCGACTTGATGTAGTTGCTGTCGACCATAGCAAGCAGTCCGCGGCCTGTGGTGATGGTTGTTTTCTTGGTTTCGTGGTCTGCAAACTGCTCGGCCTCGTCGATGTTGTAGTTGGCCATAGCGTAGGAGTATTTGTAGGCCACTTCTTCGACCAGATCTTGTGTCGACGAGCATCCGGCACACAGCAGCGTCAGACATAATAATGTGGGGATGGATTTTTTTCTCATACTGATTATAAGGCTCATAAAAGAAAAAAAAGAGACCGCGCAATGCGGTCTCTTCTTTGATGACGTGAGAAATCAGTTGCGTGAAAGTTTGCCAGTTTTGATGGCCTCTTCCTTCACCGTGGTTTTCTCTTCGGTGGTGTTGATTTTGCCAATAGTTCTGCCGCCCTCAGTTTTTTCTTTGGTCACTGCGGGGGTGTTGTTTTTCTTTTTGGCGGGTTTTTTGGCAGCAGGAGCCGGAGCCTCTTCGACAACGGTGGTGTCGACGACGGGGGTGTCAACGATGGGGGTATCGATTACCTCGGGAGTGTCGACAGCGGTGGTGTCGGCTGCTTCAGGAGCGTTGTTGCAAGCGGTCATCAGAGCGATGGCGGCAACAGCGATGGCTGCGAATTTGAATGATTTTTTCATTGTCTTCAAATGTTGCTAAAGGGTTGATTATTTGCGGACAAGTTTTTTGGGCATAACGTTGCCTTTGCTGAACTCGATGGTCTGCCAGGGGCTGTTGACGTCGGTCGACAGGCTGTTGACGGTCGGGTTTTCGTTGCCGGCAAGATATTCAGCTGCATTCCAGACGCTACCTACGGCGGTGTAAGCAAAGGTCTGGGCGTTCATATCGATGGCGGTGATGGTCTCGGTCATTTCTTCGCACTGCCAAACTGGGATGTTTGTGCCATTGTAGGGAGTCAGCTCATTGTTGTAGTTGAAGTAGAAGAAGACGTAGTCGTTGTCTTGGGCAGCGGTGTAGGTTCCGACGCTGGTGCCGCCAACCATATAGACAGAAGGCTGGTCGTTAGCGGTCTGGTCCTTGTAGAGGCGGGTGATGAACTGACCTTCGTGAGTGCCGCAACCGACAAAAGTGGCAGCCCAAGTGGTGTTGGCGTAAGCAACGTCAGCGTGGCTAGTGACAACAGCTACAAAGTTAGCAGTGTAGGTAGCATCGCCAGTAACGGTGATGGTGCGGGGATTTTCGGTAACGCCGTCGCTCCAGTTTGCGAAGGTGTAGCCTTCGTTGGGGGTAGCGGTCAGGGTAACGGTGGCAGCCGAATCATAGACGCCGCCGCCAGTAACGGTACCCATAGTGGCATCATTTGCATTTGCGGTGATGGTGAATTGAGTGGTTTCTTCGCCGCAGGAAGCGAACATTGAGCAAGCTACGAGAGCAATGCCCATCATTTTGAAAAGATTTTTCATTTTTTTAGTTGTTTTTTAATTGGTTAATAATAATTTTCGTTCTGTGTTATGTGTTTCCCTTAACGGGAAATTTTATGCAAAAGTACACACTTTTTTTTATATATGTTAAAATTTTAAGTTTTTTTTGCTTTTGGTTTTGGTTCTGTATTGTTTGCAGCGTCAGTTCTTGATGTCGAGCGCGTCGCGTATGCCGTTGCCTAAAAGCATAAATGCCAATACGATAAGCATTATGGCGAGACCTGGGATGAAGGCTTGGTAGGCGCTGTCGAGCAGTATCTGGCCGTAGTTTTCTTTGACCATACTTCCCCACGACGGCATAGGCGGCTGGACGCCGATTCCGAGGAAACTGAGGCCCGCTTCGAGCAAAATGGCGCTGGCGAAGTTGGAGGCGGTGACGACGATGACGGGACCGGTGATGTTGGGCAGGATGTGGCGCAGGATGATGCGTGGGGTGCGGTAGCCCAGGGCACGGGCGGCCTCGACGTATTCTTTCTCTTTGACCGAAAGCACCTGGCCGCGCACCACGCGGGCCACGTCGACCCACATTGTCAGGCCCACGGCGATGAAGACCTGCCAGAAGCCTTTGCCCAGGGCGAAGGTGATGGCGATGACCAGCAGCACGGTGGGGATGGACCACACGACGTTGATGAGCCACATAATGACGCTGTCGACCCAGCCGCCGTAGTAGGCTGCCAGTGAGCCGAGCAGGATGCCTATGAGCAGCGCGATGGCCACGGCGATGAAACCCACCGAGAGGCTGACGCGGCTGCCTATCAACACTTGGCTCAGTATGTCGCGCCCGTAGGTGTCGGTGCCGAGAAGGAAGGTGCGGGTCTTGATCTCTTTGACTTTGCTGGCGGGCAGGCGCAGTGTTTCGCCGTCGTTGGGGATGGAGCCGGTGTAGGTCTCGGCGACGATGCTGTCGCCCTGATGGCTGTAGGAGTAGACGGGTATTGCCTCGGCCCCGAGCGGACGGCCCTTGGCAAGGGTTTTGAGCGGCCCCTGCTCGGCTTCGGTGCTGTTGTCGAGGTATAGGAAGGTGGCTTTGCTCAGCGGTTTCATCGAGGCCAGCTCGAGGTACTGCTGGTTGCAGTAGGGTGTGTGGTCGGGGGTGATGAGGTAGCCCAGTATGGCAACAAGTGCGAAAAGGCCTATGACAACAAGGCTTGCGATGGCCATCCGGTTGCGGCGCAGTCGCTGCCAGAACATAGAGGAGGGGCTTCCGCCAGCTGTGGCGGCATCGATAAAGGCTTGTTGTTTTTTGCGTAGGCGCATATTTCAGTGTTTCTAGTTGAACTAGTATTACTAGTCGTGCTAGTATTACTAGTTCAACTAGTGTTGGTTAGGATGGTTCGATTATAGGAATCCCAGTTCGGCTTTGGTGGCTTCGCTCAGGTTTTCGAAGCTCCAGGGCGGGTCAAAGGTGAGCTCGACATCGACGCTTTTGACGCCTTCGATATATGAAATCATATCCTTGACCTCGCGGAACATATATTCGGCTTCGGGACAGTCGGGGGCGGTCATCGTCATAAGCACCTTGACGTTGAGCTCGTCGTCGACATCGATGTTGTAGATCAGTCCCAGGTCGTAGATGTTGACGGGGATTTCGGGGTCGTAGACGTTTTTCACGCAGTTGATTACGGCGTCTTTTATGGTTTCTTTGGTGGGGGTCATATTAGTGCGTTATTGCGTTATTGTGTTATTGCGTTAGTTCGATATAACGATATAACGTTATAACGAAATAACGATATTTTGTTTGATTATTCTTTCTTCATCGAGTATGCCAGGGCGTACATCTTGATTTGTTTCAGCATCGACGTCAGTCCGTTGCTGCGGGTGGGCGAGAGGTGCTCTTTGAGGCCTATGACGTCGATGAAGTGGAGGTCGGCGTCGAGGATGTCCTTGGGTGTCTGTCCGTCGAAGGTGCGGATGAGCAGCGAGATGATGCCCTTGGTGATGACGGCGTCGCTGTCGGCGGCGAAGTAGAGGCGTCCGTCGCGCTGCTGGCAGCTAAGCCACACGCGGCTCTGGCAGCCTTTGATGAGGTTGCTTTCGGTCTTGTCCTTCTCGTCGATGACGGGGCATTCCTTGCCGAGTTCGATGAGGTAGCTGTACTTGTCGAGCCATTCGTCAAAGTTGGCAAACTCGTTGATTATTTGGTCTTCTATTTCTTGGATTGTCATTTTATTTTTATTTTTTTTCTAGTTTTACTAGTTTTTCTAGTTTAACTAGTGTTACTAGTAATGTTTTTTTTATTTTGGTGCTTTTTTGATCAGGTACAATGCGGCGATGCCGAAAACGAACTGTGGGACGAACACCGCCAGGAATGGCGGCAAATTGCCGTTTTCGGAGAATACGGAGCAGACGCGCATCAGGACGATGAATCCGAACGCCAGGCTGATGCCTATCGCCAGATGGATTCCTATGCCGCCGCGTGTCTTGCGCGACGAGATGGCCACTCCGATGAATGTCATCACGATGAATGCCAGAGGGTTGAGCAGACGTTGGTAGAACTCGAGCTTGGCAGCAATGACGGCTCCCGAGCCTCGCATCGTTTCGTGCTGTATGTGGTGGTACAGTTCGATGCTGTTCATTGTGCTTATCTGCTTCGAGGCCAGGTTGAAGTCGTCTGGCTTAAGCTTGAGGCGGATTTTCACTTTGGCGTTGCTGCGCATTGTCTCCTTGTCGCCGTCGAAGGTGCGCATCGTCATACCCTGGGCTGTCCAGGCGTCGGTGGCGGTGTCGTAGATGATTTTGTTGGCGGTGACGCGAACTTTGAGCTTGCCGGAGGGGTCGTAGCTGTCCTGTTGGAAGAAAACGGCGCTACGCTCATTGACGTCGTAGCTGTAGGCGTAGACCTGTACACCGCGTGATGTCTGGAAGTGAAGGTCGCTGTAGTAGCTGCGGTGGTTTGTGTGTATGTATTTGTCTTCGAATTTCTTGAGGTGTATGTTGCTGCGCGGGATGACAAAATTGCCAATGACGAGGATGCCAAGTGCCAGGATCAGGGCTCCGTGCAGGTAGGGCCGAAGCATCCGCCGATAGCTGATGCCGCTGCCGAGGATGGCGATGATTTCGGTGTTGCCCGCCATCTTGGAGGTGAAGAAGAGTGTGGAAATGAAGACAAAGAGTGGTCCGTAGAGGTTGAAGAAGTTGGGGATGAAGTTGAGGTAGTATTGGAAGATGATTTCGCCGATAGGGGCTTGGTTCTTAAGAAAGTCGTCGAGCTTTTCCGACACGTCGAAGGTGATGACAATGACGATGATAAGCACCAGCCAGAGCAGGAACGTCTTGATGTACTTGCCCAGTATGTAGCGGTCTATCAGCGGATAAGTGAATTTCATTGTCGTTTTTGTCCCTTTCATCAAAAAAGGTTCCCCGCGAGGAACCTTTTCCTTATAATGTGTTACTCTTTAACTTCCTTTAACATCCCTCTAACTTCCTTTTACTCCTAAAAATCACATTATTCCGAAAAGTTTCTGGAAGCCGGTGAGGGATTCGAGGACGTTGGTCTTGACGTGGATGAACTCGTCGACGCCATAGCCCTTGTAGGTCTCGACCATTTCCTTCGGGAAACCAGCCAGGACGATGCTCTTGACCTTGCCTTTCAGCAGGTTGCAAGCCTGTTCGGTGATTTCGGCATATTCGTCGTCCGACGAGCAGAGCACCACGATGTCGGCCTTCTGCTCGAGGGCGGCCTTGACGCCTTCTTCTGCCGTTGCGAAACCGTTGTTGTCGACGATTTCGTAGCCAGCCACGCCGAAGAAGTTGGTGGCGAAGCCCGAACGGGCGCGGCGCATAGCCAGGTTACCGTAGGTGAGCAGGAACACTTTGGGGCGGCGGCCCGACTGCTCGGTGGCGAGGCGCAGATGCTCGAAGGCTTCGGCTCCGCGATAGGGTTCGAGGGTCTTGATTTCGTCGCCCTTCTCGCAATGGCAGCAGCAGCAAGGTTTCTTCTCGATTTTGGCGTTCATCGTCTCGGTCAGGTTGGGATACTGGTTGGTGCCGAGGATGGTGGTTTTGCGTGTGGCGATGTCCATATCGCGTTGCTGGGCGGTCTTGGCGATTTCGTCTTGCACATAGCCTTCGCGGATGGCTTTGGCGAAGCCGCCTTTCTCCTCGATGGCGAGGAACTGCTTCCAAGCGTACTGGGCGATGGAATCGGTCAGGTTTTCAATATAATAGCTGCCAGCTGCGGGGTCGACGATTTTGTCGAGGTAGGACTCTTCCTTGAGCAGCAGCTGCTGGTTGCGGGCGATGCGGTAGCTGAAGTCGTCGGCCTCTTTGAAAGCGATGTCGAACGGCGCGGTCGAAATCGAGTCGGCGCCGGCGATGGCGGCACTCATCGTCTCGGTGGTGGTGCGCAGCATATTGACGTATGGGTCGAAGACCGACTTGTTCCAGGTCGACGAGGTGGAGTTGATGTAGGCCTTGAGGGCGCAGTCGCACGAGGGTTTGTACTGCTCGGCGATCTTGCTCCACAGCATACGTGCGGCGCGGATCTTGGCGATTTCCATAAAGTAGTTGCCACCGATGGCGAGGTTGAAAACCAGGTTCTTGGCCACCAGCGTGGCGTCGCATCCGCGTTCGGTCAGCTTGGCCATAAGCTCGTTGGCAACGGCAAGGCTGAAGCCGAGCTCCTGTACGATGTTGGAGCCGGCATTGTTGAAGAGGGTGCCTCCGACGGTCAGCACACGGAACTTGGGCAGGTTCTCCTTGGCGTAGTTGACGAGCTCGACGGCCTCGTTGAGGTCGTTTTCCTCGCCGCCCCAGAATTTGCCGTGCTTGAGGGCGTAGCTATAGATGTCGAAATTCACCGTGCCGCGTATCTCTTTGGTGTCGAAGCCGTTCTTGCGGGCCACGGCGACGAAGAGGCGCAGTGTGTCGATGAACTTGGTGTTGCAGCAGTTGAAGTGGATTGTCACCGCCGTCAGGTAGATGTCCTTCAGTAGGGTGGCCATCTGCTCTTCGGTCTCGATTGTCTTGGCGCAGAATCCGATGGCTGTGGCGCCGCGTTTTACGGCGTCGAGGGCATAGGCGTTGGCCTTAGCGGGGTCTTTTTCTTTGATGTCCTGACGGATGTCCCAAACGTTGTTGTCGCTGTGCTTGCCACGCGTGTAGGGGAACTGGTCGGGGTTAGAATTCAGATATTCAATATTTTCTAGGTCTTCGGCTCTGTAGTAGGGCTTTACCTTGAAACCTTCGATGGTTTTCCAAACCAGTTTTTTCTCGTAGTCAGCACCTTTAAGGTCCTTGTTGATGACTTCTTCCCATTTTTCGGTCGAAACGGGCGGGAATTCGGTGAACAATTTGTTGTCTTCCATTATCTTATGTATGTTTTATTTATTCAGTGCGAAAATACAAAGATACTAATTTTTTTAAATACACGTGGAATAGGTGAAAAAATAATGATGGAAGTTGTTTTTTGCTTTGGCCTCCACCGTTATTTAGTTTTTTGTCAATTTCCGATAAAGGCGTAACGCACAATATTTTCGCCCATTTTGAGGGCTTTGAGGCGTGTCTCTTGGCTGTCGTTGTGGACATCCTGGTCTTCCCATCCGTCGCCAAGGTCGCACTCCCAGCTGAAGAAGCATACCAAGCGCCCCTCCCAAATGAGGCCGAAGCCCTTGGGTGGCTTGTTGTCGTGCTCGTGGATTTTGGGCAGCCCGTTGGGGAAGTCGTATTTCTGGTGGTAGATGGGGTGGCTGAAAGGCAGTTCGACGAAGTCCAGCTCTGGGAAGACCTTCTTCATCTGCGGGACGATGAAGTCGCGCAAGCCGTAGTTGTCGTCGATATGCAGGAATCCGCCGCCAATCAGGTAGTTGCGCAGGTTTTGCGCCTCCTGACTGCTGAAGACGACGTTGCCGTGGCCGGTAAGGTGCAGGAAGGGGTAGTTGAAGATTTCGCTGCTGCCGACGTCGACGGTGGCGTATTTGGGGTCGAGGTTCATATTGGCGTCGGCGTTGCAGAAGGCTATGAGGTTGGTCAGCGAGGTTGGGTTGGCGTACCAGTCGCCACCGCCGCCATACTTAAGCAGCGCCAGTTGGGTGCGGGTCTGGGCGAACGATAGCTGAACGCCGAGTGCTGATAGTAAGAAGATGATCAGAGATATACGTTTCATTGCTGTTTTTCTGTGTTTTTTTTGTGGTTAGGTGGATTAGGCAGGTTAGGCGGATTAGGCAGATTAGGCGGATGTATTGTCCTTTAACTTCCTTTAACTTCCCTTAACTTCCTTTAACTCCCCTTTTTAGTTGCTCAGGTTGAAAAATGCTGTTGCGGCGAGGGCGGCGGTCTCGGTGCGCAGACGACTGCTGCCGAGGGTTACGGGAATAAAACCTGCCGACAGAGCCCTTTGCACTTCGGAAGGGCTGAAGTCACCTTCGGGGCCAATGAGAATCAAGGCGTTGCTGCCTGGCTTGTAGGCACTGTGCAGCGGTGTGCGGTGGTCGCCGTCGCAGTAGGCTATGAAGCGCTGCCCGTCGAAAGGTGAGTCGATGAGTTCGGTGACGGGTGTTGGCGGGTCGATTTCGGGCAGGTAGGCTTTGAGCGACTGCTTGACGGCGCTGACGGCGATTTTGTCGAGACGTTCCTTTTTAAGGACGCAGCGCTCGGAGTGGTCGCAAACGATGGGCGATATGCGGTCGATGCCCATCTCGACGGCTTTCTCCACGAACCATTCGGTTCGAGCTGTGTTTTTTGTCGGTGCAATGGCTATATGGAGAAAGAATGAGTGCCGTCCGTAGTCGCGTGTGCGTTCCACCACTTCGACTGTGCAGGCCTTTGGGTGTGCGTCCAAAATGCGGCAGCGGCACAGCGTTCCGCGTCCGTCGGTGAGGAAAAGTTCGTCGCCCGCAGCCATACGCAGTACTTTTATGCAGTGCCTCGACTCATCGTCGCTGAGAGTGCAAATGTCTGATTCTATGTCGTCTGAAAAGAAAAGTTGCATACAGAAGCTCCTTTGGTTGCATCTGCAAAAATACGAAAAATTCCGGATTGATACTTTTTTTGGATTTTTGTCGTTATTTGTGAGATTGTTTTAGATAGAATTTAATATTGCAATATGAGAATCAAACGATTGATAGTCCTGATTTTTGCGTTGTGTGTCGTGCCGATGGCTATGGCACAGAAGAACCGCATAACCGAATTCACTCCAAGCGGCTTGCCGCAGGAGATGCTTGAATACCTGAACCAAGCCACCAGCGACAAAGACCGCAAGACCGAGAACGCGCGCCTAATGCGCGACTTCGGGGTACGCTATGGAGCTTTGGACGGCTCGACGCAGGGCCGTGTCACGGCAATCTGCAATACGGTGTTGAAACTCAAGGTGCGTCAGCATCCGGATGTGACTAATTTTATCAGCCTCTTCAACACGCTGGCGGCTACTGGCAATTCGTCGAACTTCGACCAGTGGCTTGGATGCATCGAGTATATACAGTCGCGCAACAAGAAAATCAAGGATTTCACAGATTTTGTTGAGTTCAGCGCCGGCTTGGCAACGTCGCGCACGCTCTATGCATCGCGGTCCTGCACGTGGCAGCTGCAGAAAGATTGTGCGTATCGTCTGGCTTTTGAAGACAATGAGATTAAGGTGTTTGTCGACAAGCCGGTAGAGCTCTACTACAGCTCGGACAAGGACAACGGCACGATATACGGCACGAAGGGTGTTTTCCACTACTTTGACAACAAATGGGTGGGCGACGGAGGCCGCCTGAACTGGGACCGTACGGGTATCGCTCCCACAGTTTGCTGGGCAAGTCTGTCGAAATATGAGGCGGTGGTGAAGTTTCCCAAGTTTGTCGCCGACTCGGTGCAGTTCACCAACACCAACTATTTCAGCAAGCCCATCTACGGCAGGGTAGAGGAGGCGCTCAGCGCCAAGCTGGAACCCGAGAAGTACTCGTTCCCCAAATTCCGCTCGTATCAGAAGGACTTCAAAATGAAGGATATCCTGCCCGGTGTCGATTACAGCGGCAGCTTTATGATGAACGGCTCGAAATTCATCACCAGCGATACCAAGAACCCCGCCACACTGATTTTCTATCGCAGCGGCAAGCCTTTCATCACCGTCAATTCGGTCAAGTTCACCATCACCGCCAGCCGCGTGGTGTCGGAAAATGCCGCCGTCAAAATCTATATCGATGGCGACTCGATTTGCAACAACGGCATCACGGTGCGCTATCTGGCGCAAGAGAAGCAGGTGAGCCTCATCAACGACTCGAAGCGCAACTATTACAGCCCTTATTCCAACTCGTACCACAACCTGGATATGTATTGCGAATCAATCGTTTGGAAGATGAACGAGGACAAGCTGGATTTTGCTATGCTTGGCGCGTCGGGCGACCAGAGCTATTCGACCTTTGAGTCGAACAGCTACTACTCGGAACGCAAGTTCCGCGAAATCCAGGGCATCGACCAGGTGAGCCCCGTCATACGCGTGTATCGTTATATGCAGATGCGCGATATGACCTACGATTTCTATATGGACGAGTTCGCCCAGGCCATCAAGATGGACATTATGCAGGCCAAGTCGATGATTCACACGCTGGCTAAGTCGGGCCTGGTGTCGTACAACGAGGCGCAGGGCAAAATCTATGTCAACGACAAGCTGGTGGACTATGCCAAGGCCAGCGCCAAGAGCAAAGACTATGATTATGACGCACTTATCCTTGAATCGTCGGCCAAGAACAACAACGCCGAGCTGAATCTTTCGAGCAACGCTTTGAGCGTGCACGGCGTCGAGAAGTTCGTCCTCAGCGACAGCCAGCAGGTGGTCATCTATCCCAACCAGGGCGAGCTGGAGGTGCGCAAGAATCGCGACATCAACTTCAACGGCCGCATCAACGCCGGCCGCTTCATTTTCTACGCCACCAACGCAACGTTCCTCTACGACGACTTCAAGCTCGACCTGCCGCAGGTCGACTCGATGATATTCTACGTCACCCAGTTCAACAATCCGCAGGAGGAGCACATCGTCTACACGCCGCTGCACAACCTGACGGGCCACCTGCAGATTGACCAGGCCGACAACCACAGTGGACTGAAGAAGGTCGCGGAACAATATCCTATCTTTACTAGCTTGAAAGACAGTTATGTATACTACGACCGCAAGGACATCCACAACGGCGCCTACGTGCGCGACAAATTCTACTATACCATACATCCGTTTGTGGTCAAGAATATGGTCGATTTTGTCACCGACAGCCTCAGTTTCAACGGCGTGCTGACCTCGGCGGGCATCTTCCCCGACATCGTCGAACCCCTCAAGGTGCAGCCCGACTATTCGCTTGGCTTTGTCCGCAAGACGCCGCGCGGTGGATATGACGCCTATGGCGGCAAGGGCCATTTCACCAACAAGCTCGACCTCAGCTATCGCGGCTTCCGCGCCGAAGGTCAGGTGGATTATCTGACTTCCGTAATGAAGTCGAAGACCATCTATTTTATGCCCGACTCGATGGTTGCCGTCAGCGACACCTTCTATGTCAAGGAACAGGGCGTATTCCCCGACATCCGCATCAACCGCGCTATGCAGCGCTGGTACCCCTATGCCGACTCGATGCGCGTGGCGCAGCTGCTCAACGGTCCGCAGTTCAAGATGTACCACAACGATGCCCTGCTGGCTGGCCATACCGTCCTCAAGCCCGAAGGAGCATACGCCTCCGGAGCCGTCACCATCAAGGAAGGTACGCTCGAGTCGCTGCGTTTCTCGCTGCAGCCCAAGGATATGTACAGCAACGTGACGGCCTTCACGCTGCGCTCTGAGGTGTATAACAACATCGCTTTCTACGCCACCGATATGAAGTCGCACACCGACTACACCAAGCGTCGGGCCGACTTTGTGGCCAATGCCGACCTGGGCCGCACCCAGCTGCCGCTGCTGCAGTATGCCGCCTATGTCGACAAGTTCTCGTGGGAAATCGACAAGAAGGAGCTGGATCTCATCAACAGCAAGAGCGAAAGCAGCCAGGGCCTGGAAGGCCTGACGCTGCGCGAGCGCTTCCGCCACACCGAGCAGCCCGGCGCCCTCTTCGTTTCGACCGACTCCACCAAGGACAGCCTCAACTTCCACGCCGTGCGTTCGACATATCTGTATAATGCTGGCCAGCTGACCTGCCGCCAGGTCTTCACCGTCAACAGCGCCGATGCCGTCATCGCCCCCGGCGGCGACACGCTCCACGTGCGCCAGGGCGGCGCTATCGACCTGATGAAGCGTTCGCAGATTCTGGCCAGCCGCGACAATAAATACCATCTGATCTACGATGCCGACGTAATCCTCGATGGTGCCAAGAAATACAGCGCCAAGGGCTATATCGACTATGTCGACGTCGACAACAAGAAGCAGAAAATCTACCTGTCGTCCATCGCGCCCGACAATCGTGGCGTTTCGGTGGGCAACGGCTTTGTGCCCGACAGCGCCAACTTCACGCTCAACAGCGCCTTCGGCTTTGCTGGCAATGTCCGCGTCGAGGCCGACAAGGAGCACTACTATTTCGACGGCGGCGTCCGCCTGCTGCACAAGTGCACCACGTCGGCGCAGCTCGGCCTGCTGGCCTACTCCAGCTACCTCGACCCCAAACAGATACTGGTCTCGGTGCCCGAAATACCCACCGACTGGAAGGGCAACCGCATCACGGCGTCGATTCTTTTCAACAAGGCCAATATGATGCCCTATCCCGCCTTCCTCACCGCCGAGCGCGCCGCCGACAACGAGCTGATGGGCGCATACGGATATGTGACGTATAATAATGATACAAAGGAATATATGATTGCTTCGGCCGAAAAGATTCAGGATCCCGACAATGTCGTCAGCCCCTACCTGACGCTCAACACGCAGACCTGCGAGATGAAGGGCGAGGGCCCCATCAATTTCAACGTCAAGCAGAACCTGGTGAGCCTCTTCTCGTATGGCACCGCCACCCTTGGCGGCAGCAAGGAGGGCGACATCGAGATGAGCAGCATCCTCGGCTTCACATTCCCCATCGACGAGAAGGTGCTTGGAGCTATGGCTCAGACCATTGCCGACGACCTGCGCCTGTCGCCGTCGCAGCCTGCCAACGAAGCTACGCGCCGCGCAATGATGTACTATATGGGCGCCGAAGCCGGTGCCGAAGCTTACGCCAACTACGTCAGCACGGGCTTCTACGACAAGATGCCCAAGGAGTTCGACAACACGCTGCTCATCGAAGGCATAGAGTGGACATACGACCCGGCCCTCGGCTACCGCTACGACGGCGTAGCCTCGCTGGCAATGGTCGGCAAGAAGCAACTGCATCTCTCGACTCGCGTCAAAGCCCAGATGTACCACAAAGGCAACGGCAACTACCTGGTGCTCTACATTCAGGTGGCCTCCGACCACTGGTACTATTTCAACTACGAGTTCAACAGCCAGCAGATGCTCATCCAGAGCTCGGTGGGCGAATGGGTCGATATGATCAAGGCCCTGCCCGCCGACAAGCGCCACGTCAGCGGCAAGAGCGACCAGGGCGACTATCGTTACCGTATCTCGCCGAGCCGCAGCGAAGTGCCCAACTTCCTGCTGCGTATGGGCGGCAACGCCGAGGCTGAGGACGACCCCGGCGACTGGGACGTCGACGAGGAAGACGTAATCGAGGGCGACGATTGATTTTGACCCCAAATTTGGTCGTTTTTCATTCCGAAAACACATTTTGCAAGGCATCCCAGCGGATGCCTTGCAAAATTTTTTAATGTTATATGATGTTAGTTTTTAGTGAGTTTAGTACTGGTGGCGTAGGAAAAAGTAAAAATAATTTTGTGTATATCAGAAAAAGTAGTACTTTTGCACCCGCTTTCGAGAGTAAGATTGCCCAGGTGGTGGAATTGGTAGACACGCTACTTTGAGGGGGTAGTGCCGATTCAGGCGTGCAAGTTCAAGTCTTGTCCTGGGCACAAAAACCTGAAACGTTTCTACTCTCAGAAAGCAAAGTGTTTCAAGAGGCTTGAAACATTACCAGCCCGGATGGCGGAATTGGTAGACGCGCACGTTTCAGGTGCGTGTATCGAAAGATGTGCAGGTTCAAGTCCTGTTCCGGGCACCAAAGAGATTTTGCAAGTAACTCTAAATGAGCGAAAATGCAAAATCTTTTTTCTTTTATATCCCATTTTTGGCCACCTTTTGGCCACCTTTTCGAGAAAGGAAACGAAAATGCGTAGAAAAACAAGCTGTAATTTCAGTGTATTAAAATAGTTTTTTTGGTAATCTTCTGTTGAGGCAAAAGGAGAACAACTGGATGAACTTCGGGATATGGCCAATAGAGTGCCAATTGACGACCGTGGCAATCCTGACATCAAACTCTCGGATATCTCACCGCTATTGGTGAAAGACTATTTGGTGAGGGTGGACAGTAGACTTGTCCCAAGTTGAACCTAATAAGAATGAGTAACTTAAACAAAAATTGTCCCAAGTTGTGTCCCAAGTTGTGTCCCAAGTCAAGGGGGCAGATTTTGAACTTGTAGTAAGAGCATTCCTGGCGCTCCAAGAGGAGATGTCAATCATAGAACTGATGGACATTCTTAACCAAACCAACCGTACCAGATTTAGACGGATGTGCTTGAATATCCTTTTAGACTCCAAGCTTGCAACACCAACTATTCCCGACAAGCCGAACTCGTCAAAACAGAAGTATGTGTTGACAGAGGCTGGTCGGCAATTGATAAAGGATTGTGCATTCAAATAATTTGAAATCCATTGGCCATAGTTTGGCCATATTTCAGTTATATTACCAGTTTTTACTGTGTTATTTGAACGTATAAATAATTACAAAGTTCACAACTACAAACAGTTGTAATTGATAGAAAGTGCTTTAAGCGTTCCATTTTCTAAAACATAGGCAATTTGATGCAAAAACATTTCTAAAGCATAGGCAACTTTATTCTATTTTCTATTCAAATCATAGGCATCATAATGAGTTCTGTAAAACTATTCTTAAACATCATCTGCCACACCTGATACACGACAAACTCGAATGGTATGTGTCATTTTTTTTTGATTCAGCGAAGCTCATAGCTTTCAATCCATCTTATGGCATCCTCCAGCGGAGTCTCGCTGACGACGTCGGGAGCTATCGGGTCGTCGCAGAATACTTCGCCCGTGCGTGCCACGTCCTCGCCGATGGTGAGCACCAGTACCGACCCGCCGGGAAGGGCGTAGGTGTTGTTGGCTGAAGCGTATCCTGCAGTGGGGATGCCGAAGGTCCGTGTGTATTCCAGTCCCCGGAAACACAGCAAGACAGCCTCGCCCGAACTGCCAGTCCAGTCGTCGGTCAGCAGAGCCACGGGGCACTTGATGTACCCTTGCTCGTCGATGCCAGTCGAATTCAGAACGTAGTTTTTGTTGATGATAATCGGTCTTTTTCGTGAGTTGAGTTTCAACAGTATGTCATCGGGCAGGAAGCGGTGTATGGCGGCGATCATCGGATACATATTTCCGCCGCGGTTGCCACGCAGGTCGATGACTGCGCCGCGCAGGCTGTCGCCTAGGCCCGATAGAACAGTGTTCGCATATTTTATGCCTTCCTCCGCGTTGCCCGAGAACGGAGGCAGCATAATCACGGCGATGCCGTTTTCCATAAGCTCCACTGTTGGCATAGCCCATTCGGCGGTGTCGTTGGTGACGACGTTGTCCGAGGTCATCAGGAAGGTGTGCTTGCCACCGGCCACTTTGCCCGCCTGGGTTACAATTTCCTGCGCTTCCTCGAGGTCTGCCGGACGTGCTGCCAGTGCTGCCGACTTGGCCTGTTCCCATTCCGTTCCTTGGGCATAGATGCCGTTTTTATCCATTATGCGTATCGCCTTCCTGACGTATCTGGAGTTTGCGTCGCCGCAGGCGGCTGCCATAGCGGTGCCAACCAGCAGTAATATTGTGTTTCTGAATATTTTTCGTTTCATTGGGCTTGTTTTTGAGGAATCTATTCGAGTGCAAAGATACGTTTTTTATTTCATTTGAAAAATAAGAGGTCTGTTTCGCGGGATTATTCAAGGCCCCAGATGTGCCAGGATTTCTGGGCTTGGAGGTTCAGCATCTCGAAGCCGTCCTTGGTGGCGGCGCCGAAGCGTGAGGCTTCGGACAAAAATCGGGTGGGGGAGGGATTGTAGATGAGGTCGTAGCAGAGATGGCGTGGGCCTAACAGGTCGGGGCGCTGCCAGGGCGACTGGCTGCAGTTGGGGAACATCCCGACGGGCGTGGCGTTGACGATGAGTGTCCGCTCGGAGGCGAGCGAATAGGCGGTTTCGTAGTCGATCTGCCGGTCGCCGTGTGGGGCGCGGCTGACGAGGCTGTGGCCGATGCCCAACGAGGAAAGGGCGTATGCGACGGCACGTGCGGCGCCACCTGTGCCGAGAATAAGCGCCCCTGTTATGTTAAACGATTTGTTTTGCTCTTTGAATTGCGAAATGGTTTGTGCGAAAGCCGCCGAATCGGTGTTGAACCCCTTCAAAAACAGACGTCCGGCAGTGCGCTGCACCTTCACCGTGTTGACGGCTCCGATGTCGCGCGCGGCATCGTCGATGTCGTCGAGCTGGGGCAGGATGTCCACCTTGTAGGGGATGGTGACATTGAAGCCGTCCAAATGCAGCCTTTCGACAGTGGGCCTCAGGTCGTCGAGGTCGTCGATTTCCACAAGACTATAGGTGTGCCCGCTGCCCGCAAAATGCTCATCGAAAAGGTTTTGCGAATAGGAATGCGAGAGCTGGCGGCCGATCAGTGCAAAGTTCATTTTGTCGTGATTTTGTCTTTCCAGATGCGTTTGAAGATGCCTGCGGCAATGATGATGCCGCCTGCTATGGCGATGGTCACCTTGAGAGCCATAAATCCGGTAGCTGCAGCTTCGGACAATTGGTTGGTGACCAGATAGTAGGCTGTCCAGAAGATGCCTCCTCCCGGCACCAGCGGAATGATGCCGCAGATGAGGAACACCGTCGAGGCGCAACGGCACAGGTGCGCCGCTATGTGCGATGCGAAAGTGACTATAAATGAGCCTCCAAAGGCAGCAAATACGGGCGAGAACAGAAGCGTGCCGTCGGCGCCTGCGGCACGAAGAATGAGTAGGTAGACCAGCCATCCGGCGGCACCGACCAGGCCGCAGACGAAGTAGAAGCGGCGCGGTGTGCCGAACATAACGGCAAAGCCGACGGTGCCTATCAGGGCCGAAGCTATCTGTATGGGGTATATTGCCGTCAGGGCGTCGACAACGGGTGGCTCGAGTTTGATGATGCCGCGCATAAAGGTGCCGTCGACCAGCAGCGAAAGGCTGACACCCAGCGCGATGCAAAGAAAGGCTGTGAAGGCGTCGAGCAGGCGCGTGCCGCCGGCGATATAGTCCTCGTTGGCCAGGTCGCGGATGCCGTTGGTGAAGGGCACGCCGGGCACCAGGGCTATGATGGTGCCGACAATCATATTTGGCAGGTGCTGCCCGAACCCTAAGCGATAGGCGCCGATGCATAGCAGGCCGCCAAAAAGTCCGCCCAGCAGGTTGCCGACGATGCGCGACAGGTATGGCATAGCGAAGCTGATGAAAAGTCCCAGTAAAAGCCCTGCCGAGAAGGTGGCCAGCGCGTCGATGAGGCTGCCGCCAAAGAGAATGCAGAAGGTGGCCACGCCAAGGGCCACGCCCAGCGTCAGCTCCCACCACGCTTTGCCGGGGCTGGTGCGGATGGTGTGCAGCAGCTGCTCGATGCGGCCGATGTCGCGTTCTTCGCCCGAGGCGATGCGGCGCGACAGCCAGTTCACTTCGGCCACGCGCGACAGCTGTGTGCCTTTGATGGGTATGAATTCGGCGCGGGCGTAGTCGCCGGCAGTCGAGATGATGCCGTTGCTGAGCACGAAAAAGCTGTGCTCCTTGACACCCAGCGTGCCGGCCATTATATCCATCGTCTGCTCGACGCGGCTGATTTCGGCCCCGTTTTCCAGCAGTATGTGTCCGGCCTCGATGGCGACATTTACGGCGCGTTTTTCTTCGTCTGTCATTGCTTGATTATTTGGTAGTTACCAATCAACAATTCACAATTCACTTTTCACAATCTTGTACAGCTTGTCGCCGCGATGCACCGTTGCGGTTGTGGCGAAGCTGAAACGGTCGCCCTGATGCACCTCGGCCACGGGGTCGCGCTCCAGGCGCAGTTCCTCGACGGTGGCGCGGTAGACGCCGGTGGTTTCGCCCATAACCATCACCTCGTCGCCGGGACGCAGCGTCTCGGCGGTCTGCAGCAGTGCCTCGGCGACGCTGATGCGTGTGAAATAGTTCTTAATCAGGCCCAAATAAACCTTCTTTTCGGTGGCTTGGCTGCCGTAGCCCTCGGTCCATTCGCCCAGCCGGCGGCCAAGGTAGTAGCCGTCCCAAAATCCTCGGTTAAAGACAGTTGCCAGCCGCTCTTTCCACTTCGCAATGCGGTCGGGCGTGTAGGTGCCGTCGGCGATGGCCTGGACGGCCTCGCGGTAGCATTCCGTCACGGTGCGCACATAGTCGGCGCTGCGTCCGCGGCCTTCGATTTTCAAAACGCGCACGCCCGCATCGACGATTTTGTCCAGAAAGTCAATGGTACACAAGTCTTTGGGCGACATAATATATTTGTTGTCGACCACCAGCTCGGTGTCGCTTTCGAGGTCCTTGACCAGGTATTGGCGGCGGCACAGCTGCAGGCAGGCGCCGCGGTTGGCGCTGTAGCCCGCGTTGTCGAGGCTCAGGTAGCATTTGCCGCTCACCGACATACAGAGCGCGCCGTGGGCGAAAATCTCGATCTGCACCAGCTCGCCCTTGGGTCCGCGGATGTCGTTCTGGCGGATAAAGTCGGTGATTTCCTTCACCTGGCTCAGCGGCAGCTCGCGGGCGGTGACCATCACGTCGGCAAACTGGGCATAGAAGCGCACGGCCTCGATGTTGCTGATGTTGCACTGGGTCGAGATGTGCACCTCGACGCCGACGCTGCGGGCGTAGGTGATGACGGCCAGGTCGCTGGCGATGATGGCGCTGACGCCGACGCGTTTGGCGGCATCGACAAGGCGGTGCATCTCGTCGATTTCGTTGTTGTAGATTATTGTGTTGACCGTCAGGTAGGTGCGAATGTTGGCGCGGTGCGCTATGTCGCAGATGCGCTCCAGGTCGTCGAGCGTGAAGTTGGCCGCCGAACGCGACCGCATATTCAGCTCTCCGATGCCGAAATAGACGGCGTCGGCTCCGCCTTGTATCGCCGCTGTCAAGCTTTCGTACGAGCCCACGGGGGCCATTATTTCTATTTTGTTCTGCATAATCTTATCGTCAAAATCCAGACCGCGTTTTTGCCGCCTGACAAATGGATAACGGCACGCGCTCGTTTTTATTGCCCCAAAACCGACAGGGACCGGAAAGATTTCTCCAGCCACCCGCACTGGCATTTCCTATATCGTTCTTATATCGTTCTTATATCGTTCTTATATTTTTATATAGGAACGATATAAGAACGATATAAGAACGATATAAGAACGGGCGGAGCGGGTGGCTTGAAGGGCTGGGAATGAGCCCGTTAGGGGATTTGGAGGTAAAAATGTTAAAATGTTGATTGTGAGTGAAGTAAGGATTTTAGGGTGGTTTTTAGGGATTTTTAACAATTTTTTTTGCAGGCTGGAAGCCTGCGCTCCAGGGGGGGGTGCAGGCTGGAAGCCTGCGGTCCAGGTCCAGGGTTTAAATTTTTTTTGGTGGATTATGTGTTTTTTGTATTTTTGCAGTGAAAACAAAAACAATATTGGAGATGAAAAAGCAGAATAACGAATTGTATTATAGTATTGTATTTGTTGGGGGGGGTAAAAATGAGCGGTAAATTCCGCTTTTTTGCGTCGGCTGCGAGTCTTTTTCTCTGCATCGTCGCATTGTTTTTGCCGTCCTTCGCCGTGGCACAGACCGACTATTCGGGCGTGTATTACATCAAAAACAACACGACGGAGTACTATCTTGTGCCGGCGGCCAATCCGCAACAATCCGACAACAAGGACGCGTATTTTTCAAGCAACACGAACGGGAACAACTATCTTTCGCCTGGCGACCCGTCGATGCCGTTCCTGACGACATACAAAACGGGCGGCGACCTCAACTCGGTGTGGCTGGTTCTGCCCAGCGGCACCAGCGGACAGTACTTCATCGTCCACGCCCAGACGGGCAAATACCTGGTCTACGAGCCGCCGCACTCCAACGCACTGAACCGCAAGAGCGTCCACCTTGTGGATGTGGATGAGGGTTCGTACAACCCTGGAACGAATTTTTTATCTTTGCCCGTCTTTTTTGACGTGGATGTTATTGTATAAACAACATTGTTAACGAATTACAACTTTAGAAAGTATTCCTCATTTTGAAAAATGAAAGCATTTAATAGGTTTTTTATATTGTCGTTATTATTCATTTCATTTTTGCAGCCTTCACAGCTGCGGGCACAAATCAACATTTCCTCGCTTAGCCAAATCACTGATGCAGCTGGCCATTATGTCATTACGCAGGACATCACCGGTGGCGCTCCGGGTGTTGCCTCCTTCAGCGGCACCCTTGAGGCCGACATCAACCCTGCGACAAAGATGCCCTATCGCATCAAGAACCTTACCGCACCCCTCTTTACCACTCTTACCGGCACTGTGAAGAATCTGGTTATTGAGAGTGTGACTATAAGCGGTCACAGCGGCAACACCGGTGCTGTTGCCTGCACAGCCAACAGCGCGGCACGCATCTATAATGTGGGCATCCTCAATGGCTCGGTGGGCGGCACTGGTTACACAGGCGGATTGGTTGGCTTCCTTGACGGCACGGCCCGCGTTGTCAACTGCTATTCTTATGCTGACATCACCGGCGGCACCAATGTCGGCGGTATCGTTGGCTACAACAATGTGTCTACCGCCAGCAACAACCTCAAGACTATGGTCTTCGCCTGTATGTTTTACGGTAATATTACGGGCGGCAGTACGATTTCTCCTATTTATGGTGGAAATATCATTAGCAACAAGGACGCAAACGGTGTGAGTAACTTCAACTATTTCCGCCTTGAGGCTCCCTATGTGAGTCCATCAGGTGTTACTTACAACTGCGCCCTTGGTGCCGAAGACCGTTTTCTGAAGCGCTTCGAGTTCTATCGCCACCTTCTCAACGGCCAACGAAAGCTGGCAGGCTGGTGGGCCACCGGCACCTACAGCGGCAGCAATATGCTGAAATGGGTGCTTCTGCCCGACAGCATTGGCAGCGACCACCCTTATCCCGTACTGATGGCACAAGGCAAATACCCCTCGGTGGTAAACATTGACGCTGCCAACGCAACCACTGGCAAGCCGCGCAACCAGGGCGGCAAGCTGGGCCAGCTGGCGGTAACCATCCAGATGGGCAGCGGCGGCGCCGTCTACGCAGCCCCTACAGGCGCAGCAATCACCACACCGAGCCTCACCCTAAACATCACCGACAAGGACACGGCCCATTACAACTTCAACTACTATAAGGTGCAACTGCCTTATTATAACGATGTCGGAACCAACAACTATACTGGCAACCGAGTTGTTACGGGATGGAAGATAGTAAGTATCACTGGCGGTACGCCCGGCAGTTTCACCACGGGCAGTGACGCGCCGGCCTATAACTTCGCCGACCGCAACTGCACCAACAAAGACCTCTATGGCACTGGCGGCAGCAATCGCGTCTTTAACCAGGGCGCCTACTGGGACGTGCCTGAAGGAGTGACAGCCATCACCATCGAACCCTACTGGGCCAAATGCGTCTACTTGGCCGACCCAAACGCCGACAAGGTGTACAATCAGGCAATGACGACTGGATATGATGTACCTAATGTTGGCGGCGGAAGCATCTATACTAACGGTGACGCATCTTTTAACAGCCAGATTGTTTTCACCACGATAGGTGATGCCATTGCAAGTTCGGGCACGGCACTTTATTCGGGTATCAGCGAGGCGACGAGGAAGGGACAATCCGTTTATGACTATGCCGTAGTGCTTGTGGGCAATTATCACCATATTGCATCTATAGCGGCAGATGAAAGCAAACCCTATACAGTTACCTCTGTCGACCTTGATGGCGACAACGAGCCGGACTATTCCTTTATGCTTCGCTTCAATGGCCGAACTGCATTTCATCCTTTGAGATACGATTTCCTGAACCTTGTAGGTCTCGGTATGGCGCAGAAGTCTACGGGTGGAACGGGTTCATACAACTTTGGTATTATGCAGCCTAAGTACTGGTTCGAGGTGACAAATACCGCTCTCTTTCGCGTTACCCAGTTCGAGTACGACCGTAGCGACCGTGGCACTTTTCCATATATTGTGCAAGGTGGTGTGATGGAGCAGTGGGTGAGTGGCCAGAGCAGCAAAGTTGCAAACAAGACCACCTATTTCCTTGTTGGCGGCAACGTATGGTTCAAGGAGTTCCATCGCGGCACCCACCAGGATTATACATATCAATCGAAACATCCACCTGTATCGGTCACGGGTGGCGACTACGACGAGTTCTATCTTACAGGTCTCTATCGAGGCGATATCACCAGCTATGCCGACAATGCCGAATGTTACATCAATGGAGGCCGCTTCGGCACTGTAGCCGGTGCTGCTATGGAGGGCTTGGGCAAAGCCAATGGTGCCGACAACACGGGCAACATCACCTGGCAAGTGCAGAATGCCGACATCCGTGAATTCTTTGCCGGTGGTATCAATGCTGCCCAACCGGTGACAGGTAATCTTAGTACCACAATTACGGGCGGCTATATCGAGTTGTACTGCGGCGGCCCCAAGTTCGGCGATATGAGCACCGGAAAGACGGTAACCACCACGGCTACGGGCTGCACCTTCGGTACTTTCTTCGGAGCTGGATATGGAGGCAATTCTTACAGCCGTCAGGCACCATACAACCATAACAATGTAATAAACTTTCCCCATAACAATGCTCAGGCTGGTAACGACGCTTCTTGGAACGCCTGGTTGGCAAGATTCTATAATCAAGATTACAGTAGCACTTATGGTGGTGTTTCCACTCAGTTCAACTACCAGTTCCTGCCTATGTCTGGTAATCTTGATAACTGTGCGCGTATTTTTGTGGAGTATGTAAAGTTCTCCCTGGCCACTTGCCGCAACGTTACTTCTACGTTGACGGGTTGCACCATCTTGAATGACTACTATGGCGGCGGTAGCCTTGGCGCGGTTAACGGCCCAGCCTCATCCACCCTTGACAGTTGCACTGTGAACGGCAATGTATATGGTGCAGGCTTTTCGGCATCGCTGCCCACCGTCGAAGTGGATTCTATTGGCTTTAGGGTGGAACCCTACTATTACGATGCCCTCGGCACCTATCGCACTGGCGTTAAAGGCGCAACAACCACCTACACTTGGGAACACGGCAATTCCATCGGCATTGATAAGCCTAACCATATACTCTACACGACAGAGAACCTTACCACTCTTGGACAAGTGATGGGCGATGTGTTGCTCACCATTACCGGCAACTCGCACATTGAGGGCGATGTGTACGGCGGTGGAGCCTTGAGCAACGCCAATACCAATGCAAGCAACACTACCACGGTCAACATTCTTGGCGGCACATACGACGGCAATATCTATGGCGGAGGCCAGGGCCGACTGGCCGATGTCGACAATGGTATAACTGCCGTTGCCGCCAAAGTAAATGGCGTGGTCACAGTCAATATCGGCGAGGATGACGGTGCGGGCAACTATTCGGGCAGCGCAAACCTGACCGCAAGTTCGGTTTATGGCTGTAACAACACCAACGGCTCGCCGCAGGCCGATGTGTTTGTGAATGTTTACAAGACGGCTCGGACGACCGGTACAAACACTGTGGCCGATGGCGGCTATGCCATAGACCAGGTGTTTGGCGGCGGCAATGCGGCCGACTATGCGCCTGAGAATGGCAATGCCGCATCCACTAAGAAAGCGACGGTGCATATCTATACTTGCGACAACACCATCAGACGTATATTCGGCGGCGGCAACGCTGCTGCGGCCCAGGGGGTGGCTACAATCGTCGACGGCGGCCGCTTCGACTGGGCCTTCGGCGGCGGCAACGGTGAGATTACTGCTGCCAACATCGGCAATGGCGGTGTGGCGCTGACCGTGAATGGTGGCATTTTCAACCACCTCTTCAACGGAAGTAATCAAAACGGCACCATAGGAGGGTCGATTACGGCTACCCTGACCAGTTCGAGCGGATGTCAGGAGGATATCAAAGAGTACTTCTGCGGCAACAACCTGATGCCAATCACCACTGACCTTACTACTACTATTGTCTGCAATACAGAGTATCCAGTTTATATTGGAGACCTCTATGGCGGCTCTAATCTGGCACCCATCACAGGCAATGTCACGCTTACTGTAGATGGCGGCGTAATAGACAATGTCTATGCCGGCAGCAAGGGCACGAATGAAACCGACGCCAGCATCAGCGGCAACGTGCTGCTCAACATCCACGGCGGCACTATCGGCAACGCCTTCGGAGGCAGCAATGTCAAGGGTACCATCGGCGGCACAATAACGGTCAATGTGTATGAGAGCAGCGAGTGCGCGCTGAGCATAGACAATGTCTACGGCGGAGGTCACCTGGCACCATACAGCCATTCTGCTGGTTACCCGGAAGTCAACATCATAAAAGGCACCGTCAACCAAAATGTGTTTGGCGGCGGTCTTGGTGCAGGTGCTGTGGTTACTGGTTCGCCTAAGGTTACCATTGGCGCCAAGAGGGAATCGGTGGCTTATCCCTGCCGTGTGGGAGGCGATGTGTTTGGTGGCGGAAATGCTGCTGCCATCAACGGCAACACCGATGTCGAGGTGACGAATAGGGCCGTTGTTAACCGAAATGTCTTCGGCGGCGGAAACGCTGCTGCCGTCAGCACCAATACTGAGGTCAAGCTTACGGGCCGCGCCAAGGTTTTCGGCAACGTTTACGGCGGCGGCAACCAAGGCCAGGTCGGAGGCGACACGAAAGTGATTGTCAACGGCGACGTTACTCCGTAATCGTCATCGGCAGACAGAGAAAATATCGTAGGCAGGGAGGAACCCCTGCCTACGATATTTTTTTATCTATAAACACTAGTGTCCATTAAAAGTTAATATTAAGTAAAATGCAATAAAGTCAGATTTCTAATAGCCTAAAAAAGAGGTGTGTTTTTTTGTAAAGAATTGATAACTACCCAAATGATCATTTGAAATCGTCGCGCACTAAAAACTG
>JAFROL010000020.1 GCA_017429685.1 Bacteroidales bacterium
ATAGTGAATAGTGAATAGTGACCAGTGAATAGTGACCAGTGAATAGTGACCAGTGAATAGTGACCAGTGAATAGTGACCTGTGACACGAACGCACTCGTATCACGGGTCACAGGTCACAGGTCACTAACCACAGGTCACTGGTCACTAATCACTTGTCACCCAAAAATAATATTAATTATTAATTTTTAATTTTTAATTATTAATGTCTTACGAAGAAACCCTCGACTACCTCTTCAGCGCCCTGCCAGCCTACCACCGCATCGGCGCAGCAGCATACAAGGCCGACCTCGCCAACACCGAGGCAATGATGAACCATCTCGGCCACCCCGAGCGCGGTTTCCGCTCCATCCACGTCGCCGGAACCAACGGCAAAGGTTCCGTCTCACACTTCCTCGCCTCCATCCTGCAAGAGGCCGGCTACAAAGTCGGACTCTACACCTCGCCACACCTCGTCGACTTCCGCGAGCGCATACGCATCAATGGCCAGATGATACCCCAGCAGGAAGTCGTCACCTTTGTCCAAAAACACAAGTCCTTCTTCGAACCACAAGGACTCTCATTCTTCGAAATGACCGTCGGACTCGCCTTCGACTATTTCCGCAACCGGCACGTCGACATCGCCGTCATCGAAGTCGGTATGGGCGGACGGCTCGACTCCACCAACGTCATCACACCCCTGCTCAGCGTCATCACCAACATAGGCCTCGACCACACACAGTTCCTCGGCGACACCCTCGAAAAAATAGCCGCCGAAAAAGCCGGCATCATCAAAACGGGCATCCCCGTCGTCGTCGGACAGACACAGCCCGAAACGCAACCCGTTTTCCAGCGCATCGCCGCCGAGCGCTGCAGCCCCATCACCTTCGCCGACAAGCACTGGCACGTCGACCCCAACTGGCGCTTCGACGGCGAGCGGATGGTTTTCCAGCTCCAGCACAACGGCCAACCCATAGTCGACCCCACAAGCGGCCTTGTCCTCGACTTCACCTCGGGCCTCATCGGACCATACCAGATGTGGAACATCGCCACCGTCTGCCAAGCCGTACAACAGCTGCGCCAAACCACAACGCTGCAAATCGACAGCACAGCCTTCCGACGCGGACTCGACCGCGTCGTCGACAACACACACCTGATGGGACGCTGGCAGATCGTAGGCCGACAGCCGCTTACCATCTGCGAAACAGCCCACAACTTCGACGGCATCAACGCAATGATGCTCGGCCTCGCAGGGCTGCATTTCAAACGGCTGCACATCATCTACGGCTGCGTCGCCGACAAGGACTACAACAAAATCCTCGCCTATCTCCATTCGCAGCTCAACGCCGAACACATAGGCCAATCTCCCATCTGGCGCTTCAGCCAGCCCAGCGTACAGCGACGCCTGCCCGTCGGCGAACTGCAAACCGCCGCACACCAGCTCGGCATCGACGGCCAGGCCTTCACAAACGTCAACGACGCCATCGACGACGCCCGCCGCAACGCCGACCCCGACGACCTTGTCCTCGTCACCGGCAGCATTTTCCTCATCGCCGACGTGCTCACACCCAACGCCTGAACAACCTCCATTCAAACCCTCCCAACACTGCCTTTTCCCATTCCTTTTGAACTCAGTTCTTATATCGTTCTTATATCCGCAATATAAGAACGCTATAAGAACTGCATAGCAACGCTGTGCGAAAACGCGACCCACATTGCTCGCCTCTACCTCTACTGCGCAACGGCTGTTGGCAAAATGGTTTAAAAATCTTTTGTCTCAAGCAGCTTTATTCCATTAAAAATGCGTAATTTTGCAAAAAATTACAGCTTTAAAATGAGTGACGACTTAAACGACATCAATCAAGAACAAGACGAACAATTGCCTGACATTCAGGACCAACAGCTGCAAAGCGGCATCAAGCCCCCCGTCGACGACCACCACTCCGGACGAACAGCCTTCGAGGACGGCGAGACCATTTCGCTCAACGCTATGTTCAAGGACTATTGGATCGACTATGCCTCGGACGTCATCCTCGACCGCAGCGTGCCCGACATCGACGACGGACTCAAGCCCGTACAGCGACGCATCCTGCACGCTATGAAGGAAACCGACGACGGACGCTTCACCAAAGTGGCCAACATCGTCGGCAACACAATGCAGTACCACCCCCACGGCGACGCCTCGATCAAGGACGCCCTTGTCAATATGGGCCAGAAGGACCTCCTCATCGACTGCCAGGGTAACTGGGGCAACATCCTCACCGGCGACGATGCCGCCGCCGGACGTTACATCGAGGCACGACTGTCGAAATTCGCCAAAGAGGTGGTCTTCAATCCCAAAACCACACAATGGAAACCCTCCTACGACGGCCGCAAGCAGGAACCCGTCAGCCTCCCCATCAAGTTCCCGCTGCTGCTCGCACAGGGCACCAAGGGCATCGCCGTCACCCTCACGTCGGTCATCCTGCCATACAACTTCTGCGAACTGCTCGAATCGTCGATAAAAATACTCCAAAACATACCCTTCGAAATCTATCCCGATTTCCCCACCGGAGGCCTTATCGACATTTCGAAATACAACGACGCCGCTCAGGGCGGACGCCTGCGCATACGCGCCAAAATGCACTATGACGAAAAACGCAAGGCAATCGTAATCACCGAATTGCCTTACACCGTCACCACCGACCTGCTTATCGAAAGCATCCTCAAGGCCAACGAGAACGGCAAAATAAAAATCAAGAAAATCGACGACAATACCGCCGCCGAGGTCGAAATTGTCGTCCACCTGCCTCAAGGCGTCTCGCCCGACCAGATGATCGACGCTCTCTATGCCTTCACCAACTGCCAGATAAGCTTCTCGCCACAGACCTGCGTCATCGTCGACAACAAGCCGGTCTTTATGACTGTCTCCGAAATACTGCGCCACTCGACCTTCCGCACCAAGGACCTCCTGCGGCAGGAACTCGAAATCCAACTCGCCGAACTCGAGGACAAATGGCACTGGGTGTCGCTCGAAAAAATATTCTTTGAAAAGCGCATCTACAAGCAATTGGAAAAAGACCAAGCCTCGTGGGACGAGCAGGTTACGGCCATCGAACGGGCTTTCGACCCCTACCGCAAACTGTTCAAGAAGGAAATTACGCGCGAGGACGTGCTCAAACTCTGCGAAAAACCGGTGCGCAAAATCTCCAAGTTCGACATCAAAAAGGCCGACGAGGAGATTGAAAACATCGAAATCAACATCGACGAGACCAAGAACCACCTGGGACACCTGACGGAATATGCCATTTCCTATTTCCGCCATATCCTCGAAAAATACGGCAAAGGACGCGAACGCAAGACTGAAATCCGCAATTTCGAGGACATCCAGGCCGTGACCGTCGCCGTGGCCAACGAAAAACTCTACGTCAACCGGCAGACGGGCTTCGCAGGCTATGGACTGAAAAAGGACGACGACGCCGAATATGCTTTCGACTGCTCGAAGATGGACGACATCATCGTCTTCCGCAAAGACGGCACAATGCTTGTCACCAAGGTGCAGGAAAAGGGATTCGTCGGCAGCACGGAATGCAAGGAAATCGAGTTCATCGGCCTGTTCCGAAAGGGCGACGAACGTACGGTGTACAATATGATCTATCGCGACGGCGCCTTCGGCTACGTCTACGTCAAACGATTCTCAGTCCTTGGCATCACGCGCGACAAGGACTATGTGCTGACCAAAGGCACCAAGGGCTCTAAAATCCTCTATTTCACCGCCAATCCCAACGGCGAAGCCGAAACAGTCACCATCCACCACGTGTCGAAACCAAAACTTAAGAAAACCAGTTTCGATTTCAATTTCGCCACGCTCGCTATCAAAGGACGTGCCTCGATGGGCAACATCCTGACACGCAATGCGGTGCGCAGCATCAATATGAAAGGGGAGGGCGTGTCGACCCTCGGTGCCCGCAAGATATGGTTCGACGAAAGTGTCAAACGACTCAATGTCAATGAGGCAGGACTTTATCTCGGCGAGTTCAAGGGCAAGGACCGCATCCTAACGCTGATGGCTTCGGGACATTTCCGCACCACCAACTTCGACCTTGCCAACCACTACGACGACGATATTCAGCTGATTTGCAAGCATAATCCCAAGATGATTGTCAGCGTCGTATACAAGGCGGCCGACAGCGGCAGCTACTACATCAAACGCTTTGTAATTGAGGACTTTGACAAGAAGCTTTCTTTCCTCGACGAAGAGTCGGGCGACACTATGGTGACCTTCTCGGTCGACACATTCCCGCGCCTTGAGGTCGTCTACGACGAAAGCGCCAAAAAGAAAGTCGAGTCGGAAATTGTTGAAGTGGATGAGTTTATCGCTGTCAAAGGCTACAAGGCCAAGGGCAAGCGCATCACAACGTCGGAGGTGAAGTCCTTCCGCTGGCTGGAACCGCTGCCCGAACCCGAAGATGCTGAAAGCGACGACGAGAGCGAGAGCAGCCTGGACAACACCGATGCCGACACCCTGCCCGACGACCGCGAAGGCTTCGCCGAAGGAACACAGACAACTTTGTTTTAAGCGGAAAGCGAAAAACGGAAAACTATTAACCGCGTCAGCACTAACGAATTAACAAAATAACAAATTAACGAATTAACAACATCTTTCAACCGTATGAAGATATTAGTCATATTGCCCCGTTTCCCCTTTCCGCTTGAAAAAGGCGACAAACTTAGGGCATATCATCAGATAAAGGCCCTTTCGGCCAACAACGATGTCTACCTCTTCGCACTGTCGCACAACAGGGTAGGGGATTCTGCCATCGATGAGCTGCGCAAGTACTGCCGCGAGATTTGCGTGGCACGCATATCCAAATTTTTCGGTTTCTTCCGTGTAGTGCGCAACTTTTTCGGCATCCGTTCGCTTCAGATCGGCTATTGGGACAGCCGCAAGGCGCAGCGCCTGTGCCGCGAATTTGAGGATCGTGTGCAGCCCGACGTAATCTATGCCCAGATGGTGCGCACAATGAAATATGCGGCCCACAGCAGCCGGCCCAAGGTGCTCGACTTTCAGGATGCACTTTCGATGAATCAGGAGCGGAGAATGATGAAATACCGTGGTTTGCGCTATTTCTTCCTGCATTATGAGTTCAAGATGCTGCGTTCGGCCGAGTTCAACGCCTGCTCGATTTTCGACCGGCTTACGGTCATATCCGAGACCGACCGCGAGGCCATTCCGCAGCACAGGAACACCGAAATAGACATAGTGCGCAACGGCGTCGATTTCGATTATTTCAGCCCTATGCAGGTCGAAAAACGCTGCGAGGTCGTCTTCTGCGGCAATATGCAGTACAAGCCCAATATCGACGCGGCACGCTTCCTGGTCAATGAGATAATGCCTGTCGTATGGCGTTCACATCCCGAAGTCCGGGTTGTCATCGCCGGTGCCACTCCGACTGCAGCGGTGCGCAGTCTGGCGAGCGACAGGGTCCGCGTCACCGGTTCGGTCGACGATATACGTCCCTACTATGCCCAGTCGAAGATTTTCATCGCTCCTATGCGTATCGGCTCAGGATTGCAAAACAAGCTCCTGGAGGCTATGTCGATGCGCATTCCCTGCATCACAACGCCACTGGCCAATTCTTCGCTCAATGCCACCGACGGTGTGCAGGTCTTGCTGGGTAGCGATGCCACCCGTCTGGCAGAGGCCGTCGTCAGGATTCTCGACGATGAGACTTTGGCCACAACGCTGAGCGACAATGCTTTCGATTTTGTACACAGCAATTTTTCCTGGTCCGTGGCAGGTGCCGGTCTTGAAGCCATCCTGCACCGGGCAATAGAAATCCACAATGCCGATGAAAAAGTCGAACTGGAAGACGAATAAGGGCAAGTTTAAAGGCGAGACAGGCGTCTGGGAGTCTGAGAACCAGCGACGTCCGTCGCCTCAGGAGCGCAACACATTCTCGACCGACGTCGTTCCCGAGCGTGCTATCCTTGTTTCGGTGTGCGACGCCAAAACGACGATGGAGCGCACCGAAGAATGCCTTAAGGAACTTGCTTTCCTGCTCGAAACGGCAGGTGGCATTCCTGTCAAGACGGTTATTCAGAAACTGGACCGTCCCGACAGTCGCACTTACATTGGCAGCGGGAAACTGGAGGAGGTGGTCGAATACAAGAACGCCCTGGATGCCGACTTTGTTGTTTTCGACGATGAGTTGTCGCCAGCCCAGTTGCGCAACCTCGAAAAGGCTTTCAACTGTCGCATCCTTGACCGTACTACGCTGATTCTCGACATCTTTGCCAAGCGGGCCCGCACCTCGATAGCCAAAACGCAGGTCGAACTGGCTCAGTTGCAATATATGCTGCCCCGTCTCACACGATTGTGGACCCACCTTGAGCGCCAGCGAGGCGGTATTGGTATGCGCGGACCCGGCGAAAGCCAGATAGAAACCGACCGTCGGCTTATCGGCGAGAAAATCAGCCTACTGAAAGAACGGCTCAAAGACATTGAAAAACAGAAAGTGCAACAACGCAAAAACCGCGAAAGCCTTGTCCGCGTGGCACTTGTAGGCTACACCAATGTCGGCAAGTCGACGCTGATGAACCTGCTTTCCAAGTCGGACGTCTTCGCCGAGAACAAGCTTTTCGCCACCCTCGACACAACTGTGCGCAAGGTGGTTGTCGACAATCTGCCTTTTCTGCTTACCGACACCGTGGGTTTCATCCGCAAGCTGCCGCACGGCTTGGTGGAATCGTTCAAATCGACGCTCGACGAGGTTTGTGAGGCCGACTTGCTGATGCACGTCGTCGATATTTCTCATCCCGACTATGAGCAGCAGATCGAATCGGTCAACAAGACTCTTGATGAAATCGGCGCTGCCGACAAGCCGACAATAATGGTGTTCAACAAAATCGATGCATACCGCTATGTAGAGAAGGATCCCGACGACTTGACCCCGATGACAAAGGCCAACTGGACTCTGCAGATGCTTCAGAACAGCTGGCTGTCGAACGGAAGCGACCGCCTCACGGTCTTTATTTCTGCTGCAGAGCGGCAGAACATCGACACCCTGCGCCGTCTGATGTATGAAGAAATAAAGCGTATACACGCTGTCCGCTACCCGTACAACAATTTCCTATACTGAAATACAATTCTGTTGCGGAAAGTCAGTAATTACAGCATTCCGTTGCTGTGTTTGCAATGGTTGTTTTTTCAAAAACAAAAGGCCGCCAAGCAATTATGGCGACCTTTCGTAATGAAAAAATTAATTATTATTTCTTCTTCTTGCTTTTCTTTTCCTGCATTTCGCGGATAATGGCAACGGCATCGGCTAACGTGATGGTGAGGGGGTCGTATCCGTTCTTTGGCAGACGGTAGTTTTCGCCCTTATAAGTAAGGTAGGGGCCGAATTTTCCGACATTGGAGACAACCTTCTCGCCTTCGTATTCGCCTATCTCGTTGGGGAACATAACTTTGAGGCGCTCTTTCTCCTCGGCCTGTTTGCGTTTGACCTCGATGATTTCGATAGCACGGTCGAGCGACACGACGTATGGGTCGTCGTTTTTCGAGAGTGAGTAGAATTTGCCGTTGTGGCGCACATAAGGTCCAAAGCGTCCGATGCTTACGACAACATCGTGGCCTTCGTAGTCGCCAAGGGTGCGAGGCAGCGAGAAGAGGTCGAGGGCTTCTTCGAGGGTGATGTTCTCGATGCTCTGTCCTTTCTTCATAGATGCAAAACGGGGTTTCTCGTCGGTGTTGGTCTCGCCGATTTGTATCAGTGTACCGTAGCGGCCTATTTTTGCGTACACGTTTTTCCCGCTGGCGGGGTCTGTGCCGAGCAGGCGTTCGCCGCTGGTGCGTTTCGAATGGCTTTGTGTCTGTTTTACATTGCGATGGAAGGGGATATAGAACTGGCCTATGACGTTGCGCCAAGCTTGTGTGCCGTTGGCAATGTCGTCGAAGTCTTTCTCGACCTTGGCGGTGAAGTTATAGTCCATAATATCGGTGAAATGCTCCATAAGGAACTGGTTGACAATGGTTCCGATGTCGGTGGGGAAGAGTTTGCCTTTTTCGGCGCCGAGGTGTTCGATTTTTTCGCTGCGGGCGATATCCTTGCCGGGTACCAGCGTCAGCAGTATGGTGTTGAAATCCTGAGGGGCACGGTCTTCCTTGATGACGTATTCGCGTTTAAGGATGGTGGATATTGTCGGTGCATAGGTCGAGGGGCGTCCGATGCCGAGGTCTTCAAGTTTTTTGACGAGGCTTGCCTCGGTGTAGCGCGGCGGATGCTGGGTGTAGTGCTGCGTGGCGGTGCAGGATTCGAGGTCCAGAGCCATACCGCTTTTCACGGCGGGCAGCTGGTGGTTGGGGCTTTCTTCCTCTTCGTCGTCGGTCGATTCGTAATAGACTTTGAGGAAACCGTCGAAAAGTACCTGTTCGCCTGAGCAGGAGAAATGTTTGTCCTGTCCGTCGATGTCAATTTCGATGGTTGTCTTTTCCAGCTCTGCATCAGCCATTTGAGATGCAATGGTACGCTTCCAAATCAGTTCGTACAGTCTTCGTCCGGCGGCATCGGCACCGATCTCGGTGGCAGCGATGTCGGTGGGACGTATGGCTTCGTGTGCTTCCTGCGCACCTTTGATTTTGGTGTGGTAGCGGCGTGTTTTGACATATTTTTTGCCGTAGGTGGCTTCAATCTGTTTGCTTGCCATATCGAGAGCCACTTCGCTCAGGTTGGTCGAGTCGGTACGCATATAGGTGATGTATCCCGATTCGTAGAGCTGTTGTGCTATCTGCATTGTACGCGCCACGGAATATCCGAGTTTGCGGCTGGCTTCCTGCTGCAGTGTCGACGTGGTGAACGGAGGAGCAGGGCTGCGGCGTGCCGGTTTTGTTTCGACGCGGTCAACTTTGAAAGTGCTTTCTCTGATGCTTTCAAGGAAAGCTTTTGCTTCCTCTTCGGTTTTGAAGCGGTGGTTCAGCTCGGCGAGCAGACGGCGGTTGGTGCCGCAGCTGAAGACAGCGGTGACGCGGAAGAAACTCTGGGTGACAAAGTTTTTGATTTCGTCTTCGCGTTCCACGATGAGTCGGACGGCAACGCTTTGGACGCGTCCTGCGCTGAGTGCGGGTTTGATTTTGGCCCACAGGATGGGGCTTATTTCGTAACCCACCAGACGGTCCAGCACACGGCGAGCCTGCTGTGCGTCGACAAGGTTCATATCGATGTCGCGCGGATTCTCGATGGCGTGGAGGATTGCGTTTTTGGTAATTTCATTGAAAACGATGCGTCTTGTCTTCTCTGGTTTGAGGTCGAGGGTCTCTTTGAGGTGCCAGGCGATGGCTTCTCCTTCGCGGTCCTCATCGGATGCGAGCCACACCATATCGGCGTTTTTCGAAGCTTTCTTCAGTTCTACGACCAGTTTGCTTTTCTCTTCCGAAATCTGGTATTCGGGTTCGTATCCATTGTCGACGTCGATGCTCATTTCTTTTTTTGCCAGGTCGCGGATGTGACCGTAGCTCGACATAACGGTGTAGTCTTTCCCGAGGAATTTTTCGATGGTTTTGGCTTTCGCTGGTGACTCTACGATAACTAAATTCTTCATATAATTGATATATTTATTTCTATTTCAATATAAAAAGCGAATCTTGGCAATTGGTGGTTGCCGATGCAAAGGTAATAACTTTTCTTGAAACTGCAAAAGAGGGCGGTGAAAAAAGATTTTTCTTATGCAAATAATATTTTTGCGCCGAATGCGTTTTTCAAAAAAAATGATGATGTCGCGACGACGTATTATACTAACAGTGACCAATGACCTTGTCACCGACCAGCGAGTCCATCGCAGCTGTATGGCTTTGGCCGAAGCTGGGTATGATGTGACGCTCGTGGGGCGGCGCCTGCCGGAGAGTGTCGCCGTGCAACGGCCTTACCGTACGGTGCGTATGCGTCTTTTGTTTCGTCGCAAGGCGGTTTTCTATGCCGAATACAATTGTCGTCTGTTTTTCAGGCTTTTGTTCACTGGTGCCGATGCATTCTATGCCAACGATACCGACACGCTGCCTGCCGTATGGCTTGCTGCGCGGCTGCGTCGCAAACCGCTTTTTTTCGATGCTCACGAGATGTTCCCCGAGGTGCCCGAGCTTGTGGGGCGCCCCCGTGTAAAAAGGGTTTGGACAAGGGTAGAGGACTTTCTTTTCCCAAAACTGCGACGTCCGGGGTGTGCTGCTGTTACGGTGTGCCAGTCGATTGCTGACATCTATCGTGAACGCTACGGCTTGGAAATGAAGGTCGTGCGCAATGTGCCTATGACATTCCCCACAGCTGGCGGCGATGCGTCGAAGTTGTTGTCGTCGGTTCCTGAAGGACGCCGCATCCTGTTGTATCAGGGTGCCGTGAATCTGGGTCGTGGTATTGAGTGGATGATGGATGCAATGCGCTATCTTCCTGAATGCGAGTTTGTTGTTGCAGGAACAGGCGATGTCTACGACGATTTGCGCAAGCGTGCCGAGGGGACTGACAATGTGCTTTTCCTGGGGCGTGTGGAGCCCGAGGTGCTTCGCGCTCTCACTCCGATGGCCAGTCTCGGCATTTCGCTGCTCGAAAACCGTGGTCTCAACTACTACTATTCGCTGCCTAACCGATTGGCAGACTTTGTTCAGGCCGGAGTGCCTGTACTGGCAACTGATTTTCCTGAAATACATCGTGTTGTCGAGAATTTTGGCATCGGAACGCTGGTGCCTCCTGCGCCGTTCGATGCTGCGAAAGGGCTCTCTGAGCCTCCCGATCCGGAGCAACTGGCACGGACGGTAAAGGAAACTCTGGAGTTTTGGGATGCCTTACCTGCCGACGAGCGTGCCAGACGTTTTGCGAGCGCAGCCTCGGAACTGTCGTTCGAAAACGACAAAAAAACACTTTTGTCTGCCGTTGATACAATATTTATCGGTCGCTGACGTTTTAGTATTTTTGATTGATGAATTTCGAGTTAAAAATTAACAGAGTCTATAACCCTTAAACATAATAACATCAAAACATAATGCTTTACAATCTATTTGCCCTGATTTACATTATTGGTCCTTTTTTTGGACTTTGGTTTGTGTTCAAGAAAGCCGGTGTTGCTCCGTGGAAAGCTATTGTACCCGTCTATAACATTATTCTATGGATAAAAGTGTGCGGCAAAAACTGGAAATGGTATATCTATTTCCTGATTCCTGCCATCAACATTTTCACTTTCCTTATGTTGGTTGTCGAGACCGCCAAGGTCTTCAACCGCCACAACTTCTGGGAGCAAACGTTGGCGGTGCTTTTCCCGTTTGTCTATATGCCCTATCTGGGACTGAGCAAGTTGCAGTATAATGACCCGACGGGTAAGAAGGAGAAAAAATACTCCAACGCCCGCGAATGGGCTGACGCCATAGTTTTTGCGCTGATTGCCGCAGTGTTGATTAGGGGTATGTGCCTTGAGTTCTACAAAATCCCCTCGTCGTCGATGGAGAAATCGCTCCTGGTCGGCGACTATTTGATGGTGAGCAAGATGGACTACGGCCCTCGTGCAGCCATCACCCCGTTGTCGTTCCCGTTGGTACACAACGTGTTGCCGTTTTCGGACGGCCAGCGGGAGTCGTACCTCAAATGGATACGGATGCCCTATCACCGTTATCCTGGCTTGCGTGGTGTGCACCGCTTCGACGCCACGGTGTTCAATTTCCCTGACGGCGACACGGTTTGCACTGCTTTCCAGAGCAATCGCTCGTATCACGACCTTGTTCGCGAATATGGCCGCGAGACAGTCCACAGCAACAAGAGCGTTTTCGGAAACATAGTGGTGCGCCCGGTCGACAAGCGCGAGAATTTCATCAAGCGTTGCATCGGCCTGCCGGGCGAGACGCTCGAGATAAAAGACCAATGTGTCCACATTAACGGTTCGGCGATCGAAAATCCTAAGAATCTGGAGTTTACCTATGCCGTGAGGATGTCGGAAAGCCTCGACGACTATGTGACGTCGATGGTGCAGATAGGTGCGTTTGGAGGCGATCCGGTTGCCGGTAAAATCCAGAAAGACGAAAGCTATTTTGCTTCGATAGGCATATCGCAGGAGGACTGCAGCAACGCGCTCGGCTACTACCGCTATCTTTTCCTGAACGACGCCCAGATTGCGCTGGCCTGTCGCTACAGCGAGTATGTCACTGTCGAAAAGATGGGCTATATGCGTGCCGACAGCTGCCATCTTGTCCGCCTGACGCCGGCATACAAACTCGTTTACCGCAACGGTAGCGAGATGGCCGTCAACGACGCAATGGTCCGACTGATGGACGAGCTCCAGTCGGCGGGAGTTTCGCAGCACGACATTGACGAAATGGGAATGATCTACACGCTTCCCCTTACCGACGAGATGTACTATACGTTGAAAAACAGCGACCGTGTTGCCGAAGTGATGCCCCTGTCGATACAGAAAGGTTTTTCCGGTCGCAAACTCTTCCCGCACGACGCGCGATATGACTGGACTGTCGACAATTTCGGTCCGGTAACCATTCCAGCCAAGGGGACGACAGTGGAGCTGACGGAGCAAAACCTGCCGTTGTACCGTCGAGTCATCGAAGTGTTTGAGGGCAACAGCCTCGAGGTCCGCGACGGCCGGATTTTCATCAACGGCAGCGAGACGAACCGTTACACCTTCAAGATGGACTACTACTGGATGATGGGAGACAACCGCCACAACAGCGCCGACAGCCGCTATTGGGGTTTTGTGCCTGAGGATCACTTGGTAGGTCGCGGCTCGATGATTGTCTTTTCGAAAGACAAGGACAAGGGCAATATACGCTGGAACCGCATTTTCAAGTCCAAGCTGTGATGCTTCGGCGACTTTCGACCAATATGCAACAACCCCTTCCCATCGTTCGGGAAGGGGTTGTTTGTTAATATTTCGGGATGGAATAGCGCCGTAAGCCCTTGATTAAACACTTATTGTACCCTCGCGGTAATTTCGTCCACGGTTTGACGACAAATCGGCTATGCATTTGAGAAAGGATTCAGAGGTCTCTGCTTAGCCTTTTTGCACACCTTTTTTACTCAGTTCTTATATCGTTCTTATATTCGCAATATAAGAACGATATAAGAACTGAATAAAAAAGGTATGAAAAAATGTGAGGCGGGAGAGCGGAAAGCGGAAAACGGAAAGCGGAAAGCGGAGAACGGAGAACGGAGAACGGAGAGCGGAAAGCGGAGAGCGGAAAACGGAAAGCGGAAAAAGGGAAAATAAGGGATAATTCGTATTGTCCTTTAACTTCCCTTTAACTTCCCTTTTAACTTCCCTTAACTTCCCTTAACTTCCCTTAACTTCCCTTTTTACTTCCCTTTAACTTCCCTATAACTTCCCTTTAACTTCCCTTAACTTCCTTTTAAGCTCCCTATTTCTCCTGGAGCGATTTGATGATGGCTTTTGCTGCCTGGCGGCCGGCACCCATAGCAAGGATGACGGTTGCGGCACCGCTTACGGCATCGCCACCGGCAAAGACCATCGGTCTGGAAGTCTGTCCGTTGTCGTCGGTGATGATGCCACCCCAACTTTGGGTGTCGAGACCCGGGGTGGTGCTTTTGATAAGCGGATTAGGGCTTGTGCCAAGAGCGATGACGATGTTGTCGAGCTCGATGTCGAATTCGCTGTCGGGGATGGTGGTGAAACGACGTCGTCCCGAAGCGTCGGGCTGGCCCATTTCCATACGCACGAGCCGTGCTCCGGCGACGTTGCCTTTGCCGTCGTCGAGGATGGCGACGGGGTTGCATTGGAACAGGAACTGGATGCCTTCCTCTTTGGCGTGATGCACTTCTTCTTTGCGTGCCGGCATATCTTCTTCGCCGCGACGGTAGATGACCGTCACTTCGCAGCCCAGGCGTCGTGCTGTGCGTGCGGCGTCCATTGCGACGTTGCCGCCACCGACGATGGCGACTTTGTGGCCGAGGAGGATCGGGGTGTCGTAGTTGGTGTCGTAGCCGTGCATCAGGTTGGTTCGCGTAAGCAGTTCGTTGGCGGAGAGCACGCCGACGAGTGTTTCGCCGGGAATGCCCATAAATTTGGGCAGTCCGGCACCGGAGGCGATGTATACGGCGTTGAAGCCCTGATGGTTGAAGAGGTCGTCGACGGTGACCGACTTGCCGACGATGACGTTGGTGTATATCTTGACGCCGAGTTGCTTGAGGTTTTCGATTTCGGGCGCCACGACGCGCTGTTTCGGCAGTCGGAATTCGGGTATGCCGTAGACGAGCACGCCGCCGGGATGGTGGAGAGCCTCGAAGATGGTGACGTCGATTCCTGCTTTGGCGAGGTCGCCGGCACAGGCCAGTCCGGAAGGACCGCTGCCGATGATGGCGACTTTGTGTCGAGAGGTGTCCTGTGAGGGGTCGGCGCTGGTGCTTTTTGGAGTTTCCGCATCGCTGTTTTCGGCTTCGGACTTTTTGTTTTCGCGGTTCCAGTCGGCGACGTAGCGTTCGAGTGCCCCGATGGCTATGGGCTGGCTTTTGTGGCCGAGGATGCAGGCGCCTTCGCACTGTGTCTCTTGCGGGCATACGCGTCCACATACGGCAGGTAGTGTGGAGTCTTTGGCGATGATGCGTCCGGCTTCGGCAATGTCGTTGTTTTTGACGGCGGCAATGAATGACGGGATGTCGATGCTGACGGGGCACTGGGAGACGCAGAGCGGTTTCTTGCAGTTGAGGCATCGTGAGGCTTCGACCAGGGCCTGCTTGTGGTTGAGGCCGTAAGAGACTTCGTCGAAATTGTGGATGCGTTGCTGCGGGTCTTGCTCGGCGGGTTTTTGCCGCATAGGCTTTTCTTGGCCAGCAGTGGCGGCTTCGACGGCGTCGGCAAGGTTGCAGCGGTGTGTGCCGTCGGTTGTGGCGATGCGGTATTTGCGGGCATCGGGACGTGCCAGACGGCTCATAGCCTCGTCGAAGTTGACTTTGTGTCCGTCGAATTCGGGGCCGTCGACGCAGGTGAACTTGACCTCGTCGCCCACGGTGACGCGGCAGGCACCGCACATACCGGTTCCGTCGACCATCATTGAGTTGAGCGACACGATTGTCGGCAGATTGTATTGTTTGGTGAGCAGCGATACGAATTTCATCATCGGAAGGGGTCCGATTGCCACACAGCAGTCGTAATGGTTGCCGTCCTCGATGAGCTGTCGGATTTTGTCTGTCACAAGACCTTTTTGGCCATAGGAGCCGTCGTCGGTCATAATGTAGAGATGCTGGCAGACGGATTTCATACGGTCTTCAAAAAAGATGAAGTCTTTGCTTCGTGCACCTATGACAATGTCGGAGTAGAGTCCGAACCGGTAGGCCCATTTGGCCTGCGGATAGACGGGTGCTGTCCCCACACCGCCGGCGACGAAGAGGATGCGCAGATTGGGGTTTTTCTCGAAAAGGTCTAGCACTTCGGCTGAACGTCCGAGTGGGCCTACGATGGTGAAGAGGCTGTCGCCCTGCGACATATCGGCCAGAATGCGTGTGGATTCACCTACAATCTGGAAGACGATGGTGACGGTGCCCTGTTCGTGGTCGATGTCGCAGATGGTCAGTGGAATGCGTTCGCCATTGGGGTGGGGTATGACAATGAGGAACTGTCCGGGATGGCCGCTTTGTGCAATCCAGGGTGCTTCGACTTGTAGGAGTACTGTTGCCGGAGTGAGGATTTCTTTTTTGAGGATTTGGTACATTGTTATTGCGTTATTGTGATGGTGTGATTGCGTTATTGTGTTATTGCGTTATTGTGTTATTTTCGCATTTTCGCAGGCGAGGCGCCTGCGTAGCAGATTTGCGTTTTCCGCTTTCCGCTCTTCTGGTCGCTCATCGCTTTATAATTGTCGGATAAGTCTGTCGGTAAATGCCACTTGGCGCTGTCGCGGGTTGCCTTCGTAGTTCAGGATTACGTAGTCGGCGCGGTCCATCTTTTCTTCGGCAGATATTTGGTTGCGCATACGTGCCTCGATGGCGTCGCGCGTGGTGCGGTCGCGCAGTTGCAGTCTGCGCATCCGCTCCTCTTTCTCCAGATAAACGGCAATGATGGCATCGAGGTGTTGGTCCAGGTTGTACTCGAAAATGATTGCCGATTCGAGGATGACGTATGGCGCCTGCTGCTGCGAGGCCCATTCCTTGAATTCGGCCATTACTCGAGGGTGGATCAGGCTGTTGAGCTGGAGCAGTTTCTGCCTGTCGTTGAAGACGATGGATGCCAGTGACTGCTTGTCGACATTGCCGTCGGCATCGAAAGGCTTGTCGCCGAAAATGGCGTGGAGGTTGTCGAGGAACGTCCGGTCGGTATAGTAGGAGGCCGCCCTTTTGTCAGCGATGAAGCAGGGCACGCCGATTTTTTCGAATTCCTGGAGAACGGTGGTTTTGCCGCAGCCAATGCCACCGGTAAGACCTACGAGTTTCATTTTATGATGATGTATTGGACCCTTTCGGGGCTGATGGATTTGATGCGCACATAGGAGGGGAACTGCGTCACGACGGGGACAAGATGGCTGCTGGAGTCGTTGGCAGGCTTGGCCGATACGGCAAAATCGTCGGCCGCGATGTTGGCATAGAGCTTGCGCGGCACCAGGCATTTGACGGTGACAGTGGAGGGGTAGAGCTGTACGCGCTTGACGTTGTCGGCCGAAAAAGAGACAGGCAGTGAGATGGTTTTCTCGATGAAGGTCTCTACGGGGAGATAGATGTCGATACTTTCGGTCGAAGGATGCAGGTCGGGATATTTTTCCCAAATGGGTTCGAGCCGTACTCGGTATTTGCCGCTCATACGGATATGCTTGAGCGTTTGCGGTTGCGCGCGTAGCTCGTCGACTTTTTCGAGCGAGGCGTGGCTGCCGTACAGGAATACTGTGTCGGGCATAAGCCGCGGCTCGCCGCAGAGTCCGTTCATTCCGTCGAAGAGGAATTCAACATTGTCTATGTTCGGGACGAACGCCTTGCTTTCGCGGAGCGCCATAGCGAGCGAGATGGTACTGTTGACGATTTTGAATGCCGACACCCCCTGGTTGTCTATCTGGTTGCGGACGATGTCGACGATTTCCTCTGTGTCGAGCGACACTTTGACGTTGTCGTTCTGTCCTTCAATCTGTTTGGCTACGCTGACGTGGATGGTCTTGTTTTTCCGGACGCTGCGTCGAAGGGCGTTGAACCCGTTGCTGGTGATGTCGACAACGAGAGTGCTGTCGGCAGACGTTACGGCATAGCGGTTGTAGTCGATGCCGTCGAGAGCGAGTCGGTATTGCTCACGAAAAGTCTTTTGTTCGGACATAGCAGAGACAAGCCAGATAGCGGAGATCGCTATCAGCGAGAAAAAGAAGGCCCGCGACTGTCGGATGCGTTGCCACAGGCCCTTGGTCTCTTTGTTGTCCATCGTCGTTGAATGTAAGTTCTACGATAGTAAGCTGTTACGGTGGCTCGTTTGAAGTGTTTATTTTTTCTCTTCTACGGCATCGTTGTTGCTGGCAAGAGCTTGGATAAAGCTTTTCTCGACAGTCATAATGACGCCGTTGGCCACTTCCACCTCGACGGTTGTGTCGTTGATGGAATGCACTTTACCATAGATACCGCCCGAAAAGACGACGCGGTCGCCCTTCTTGAGCTGTTCGCGCATCTTGGCTTCTTCTTTGGCTTTTTTGTTTTGTGGGCGAATCATAAGCAGCCACATAACGACAAAAAGAAGGATAATCATAATGAGGCCGCTGCCGCCTGCGCCACTGGGGGCTCCCTGTGCTTGGAGCATTACAAAAAGGATGTTCATTGTGTGATGGGTTTAAGTTTTTTTCGTTGATTTTTTATTCGTTTCGTTGGTACTTTGGAATGGTTTTCCGAAGTTAAAGTAGAGGTTTTAACAGCTTCGTTTATCTCACTGTTGCTGAAATACGGAGTCGTGTTCTGGCGGGTTGTGTGTTGGAAGCGACGACAACCTCTTTGACTTGCTGTCCGGACATACCTTGCGACTTGAACGACACGGTGATGTATCCGGTTTTGCCGGGAGCAATACGCTCTTTAGGGTAGTCGGCCACGGTACATCCGCAGGAGGCGTCGCATCCGCTGATGATAAGGTCGGCATTGCCAGTGTTGGTGAATTTGAAACTGTAGGAAATCGTCTCGCCAGCCATCAGCTGTCCGAAGTCGTGCATATCGGTCTCGAAGACGATGCGGGGCATTTTCTGCGACTCGTCGTAGCCTTGTGCTGTGTTGGGATTCTTGATGATGTTGGCGTCGACGGTCTCGTTGCTGCCACTGTTGCAGGCGGCCAAAATAAGCGTGGCCATTAGGAGTGTGAGTGTAACTTTGTGTCTCATTTCTATAGGCTATTTGGTGTCGTTGGCGTCAAGGTTTTCCAAAGTGGGGTCGTACAGGCCGCGTTCGTCTTTCTCGATTTTTCCGGCCACACGCAGTTCTATGAGCATTTTGTCGAGAATGCCGTTGATGAAAAGTTTGCTTTTCTCGGTGGAGAATTCTTTGGCAAGCTCTATGTATTCGTCGACGGTGACGCGCTCGGGGATTGAGGGGCAGCAGGTGAATTCCGTCACGGCCATATTGATGAGGAGTATGTCCATCAGGGCCACGCGTTCCAGCTCCCAGTTCTGCAGGTGCTTGCGGATCATCGGCTCGACGTCGTCGATGTGGTTGAATGTGTCGACAATCAGTTTTCGGGCAAAGTCGTAGTCGTTCAAGTCCTTTTCGTTGCGCGCCTCGAACACTTGTGGGCATTTCATCGCCTCGTCCATCGACTCTTCGTCCAGTTCTTTGAGGAGCATAAAAACATATTGTGCCACTTGGTCGAAGTCGTCCTCCCATAGCAGGTCGCGGTCGAAGATGATTTCCCTCAATGTCTCGTCGTTCATCAGATATTTGAATGCGGTGACGGCTATTTGCCGTTCGTCGCCGAAAGAGGGTTCGTGCAGCGCCACGTGCTCCTGGAACGGCCGTGAGGTCTTGAAAGTGTTGAAAATCTTGCGGAATATGTCGAAGTGGTTGCTCCAATCGATGTGCATCCGTTCGACTTTCTTTCGGTATTCGAACCCCTGCGACAGCTTGTCGACGAATGGATTCTGTGCCCATTTGTGCAGCAGTTCCAGTTCGTTGGCGTTTGGATTGAATTTCTGCGTCTCGTTTTCGTAAATGCGTTCGGCGGTAAATGTCAGCTGCGGCAGTGTGCTGAGCTGCAATATTCCCAAATCATTGAGACGTCCAACGTTATAGTCGAACATCTTGATCAACTCGTCGGACGATGTAACCTGTGAGGAGACACCGGCGTAGATTGTCTGAAGGGCTTTGGCCCTTAAAAAGTGTCTGCTTAGCATACTATATTTATTATGCGTTTGGGTACGAAAATTATTTTTTTAGGCTCTTTGCCTCCAGTCCATTTCTGCGTGTCGGCGTGGGCCATAACGGCAGCGATGGCGTCGTCCTGCGTGCAGTTGGCGGGCAGCTCGATGGTGAAGCGCATCTTGCCGTTGAAGGAGACAGGGTAGGTGAAGGAATCCTCGACGAGGAAGTGCTCGTCGTATGCCGGCCATTCGGCATCGCAGACGGAAGTTTGGTGGCCCAGTTGGTGCCACAGCTCTTCGGAGATGTGCGGTGCGAAAGGTGCCATCAGGATTGTCAGCGGTTCGAGGATTTCGCGTTTGTTGCATTTGGCCGTTGCCAGCTCGTTGACGCAAATCATAAAGGTGCTGACGCTGGTGTTGAAAGAGAAACGCTCAATGTCGTCGGTGACTTTCTTGATGGTCTGGTGCAGCGTCTTGAGCTCGGCTTTCGTGGCGTTTTCGTTGCTGACAGAGTCATACAGCTTCCAAAATTTCTTGAAGAAGCGGAATACGCCTTCAATGCCGTTGGTGTCCCAGGGTTTGGCCTGTTCGACGGGGCCCAGGAACATCTCGTACATCCTCAGCGTGTCGGCACCGTATCGTGCCACCAGGTCGTCGGGATTCTGCACGTTGTACATCGACTTCGACATCTTTTCTATCTCCCATCCGCAGACATACTTGCCGTCTTCGAGTTCGAAGCGTGCGTCGGCGAATTCGGGTCGCCAAAGGCGGAAACGGTCCGTGTCGAGAATGTCGTTGTCGACGATGTTGATGTCGACGTGGATGGCTGTGACGTCATCCATATTTTTTATCAAGCCTTTCGAAATGAAGAGGTTGTTGTCTTTCTTCGAACGATAGACGAAGTTGGAGCGACCCTGTATCATACCCTGGTTGACGAGTTTCTTGAAAGGCTCGTCCTCGACGGCAAGTCCGATGTCGAAGAGGAATTTGTTCCAGAAGCGGGCATAGATAAGGTGTCCGGTGCCGTGTTCGGCACCGCCGACGTAGAGGTCCACGTTGTGCCAATAGCCTACGGCCTCTTTCGAGAAGTAGGCTTCGTCGTTGTGCGGGTCCATATAGCGCAGATAGTATCCGCTGCTTCCGGCAAATCCCGGCATCGTGCTGAGTTCAAGAGGGAAGACGGTCTTGTTGTCAATCAGACTCTTGCTGACCACGCGGAGGTTCTTTTCGTCCCAGGCCCAGATGTCGGCGTGTCCCAGAGGTGGTTCGCCGGTGGCTGTGGGCTTGAATTCGCTTACTTTGGGCAGCTGCAGGGGCAGGCATTGCTCGGGAATTGTATAAGGAATATCATTCTTATAATATACAGGGAACGGTTCGCCCCAGTAGCGCTGGCGGCTGAAGATGGCGTCGCGCAGGCGGAAGTTGACGGTGCGGTGGCCTATGCCCATCTCCTCAATTTTGTCGATGACAGCCTTCATTGCCTCTTTGACTTTCATACCGCTGACGAAGCCGCTGTTGACCGAGTATCCGGTCTTGGCGTCCATACTTTCGCTCCAGGTCGCAGGGTCGCTGGTGACGTCTTTTTCGAGGGTCACCACCTGGCGTATGGGCAGGTTGAAATGGCGTGCAAAGGCGAAGTCGCGGCTGTCGTGGGCCGGGACAGCCATAATGGCTCCGGTGCCGTAGCCTGCCAGCACGTAGTCGCTGACGAAGATGGGTATTTTTTCTTCTGTCAGCGGGTTGACGGCATAGGCGCCTGTGAATACGCCGCTGACCTTCTTGACCTCGGCTTGGCGTTCGCGCTCCGAGCGATTCTTGGCCCAGGTGACGTATTGCATAACCTCGTCGCGCTTGTCGGGTGTGGTGATTTGCTCTATCAGCTCGTGCTCAGGGCAGAGGACCATAAACGTGACGCCGAAGATTGTGTCGGGCCGAGTGGTGAAGATTTCGAAGCTCGGGACGGGCTGCGGGTCGAACTGCGGCATATAGGCCTGTGCACCCGGCAGCACATTCTCGTTGGAAGGGACGTCGAGCGGGAACCATACGGCGGCACCCTCCGAGCGTCCTATCCAGTTGCGTTGTATCTCTTTCAGCGAATCGGTCCATTCCACTTGGTCTAGGCCGTCGACCAGACGTTGGGCGTAAGCGGTGATGCGGAGGCTCCACTGGCGCATAAGCTTGCGTTCGACGGGGTATCCGCCACGCACGCTGAGGCCGCCGACCACTTCGTCGTTGGCCAGCACTGTCCCCAGCTCGGGACACCAGTTGACGGCGGTGTCGGCAAGGTATGCCAGGCGGTAGTTCATCAGCAGCTGCTGCCGCTCCTTGTCGTCCATCGAGGCCCACTGCGGAGCCCTGGCGTCGCCGGCTTCGAACTTTTCGACAAGCTCGCTGATGGGGCGGGCCTGCTGCCGCTCTTCGTCATAGTAATGGTTGAAGAGCTGGATGAAAGTCCATTGCGTCCATTTGTAGTATTGCGGGTCGCAGGTCCTGACTTCGCGGTTCCAGTCGAAACTGAATCCCAGTTTGTCCAGCTGTTCGCGGTAGCGGGCAATGTTCTGCTCGGTTGTCACCGCGGGGTGCTGGCCGGTCTGGATGGCATACTGCTCGGCAGGCAGACCGTAGGCGTCGTAGCCCATAGGGTGCAGCACGTTGAAGCCGCGCAGCCGCTTGTAGCGGGCATAGATGTCGCTGGCTATGTAGCCCAGCGGGTGGCCTACGTGAAGGCCGGCACCCGAAGGGTAGGGGAACATATCCAGTACATAAAAATGAGGTTTCGAAGAATTGTTTTCCACTTGGTACGTCTTCTGCTCGCGCCAGAAACGCTGCCATTTTGGTTCGATTTCGCTGTAGTTGTAGTCCATCTTTTGTTCTTTCAAAGTGGTTTTTGGTTGGCTTGTTTTGCGCAAATATTTAATTTATAAATATATGCATATTATTTTGCCAAAAATATAATCTGCAAATATACATATTTTTTTGATTATCGGCGATAAAAAATGTGTTAATGTGTTATTGCGTTAATGTGTTATTGCGTTATTGCGTTAGTGGCTGACGCGTTCGTGTCACTGGTCACTGGTCACTGGTCACTATTCACTATTCACTATTCACAATTTACTTCATTATTGTTGATAACTTTATATGGCCGATTTGTGGCAAATCACTAAAAAGTGACTATCTTTGCAATGGCAAATTGTATGGAATGAGATTTATAAGAAGGTATCAATCAGACATCTACGGGAAATACCGCATTGCGGCATTGCGCGATGGTGCCCTTGCGGGGCTGGCTATCGGCGCAGCGGTGCTGTTTTGCAAACTTATATATTATCCCATCTATGCTCCAGAGAATTACGTCACCGACATCGTGCTGCTTGTGGCGACGCTTTTCTTCGCCTACCGCTATCGCCAAAAACTGCCTGAGGGGCGTGTTTTCTTCAAGGAGCTGATGCTCTACGGACTGCTCCTTGGCATTGTTGCTTCGGTAGTCTACGGACTTTTCCTGCTGTTCTACGGCGGCGTTGTCGACAAGGGTTTTGCCGCACGCTGTCTGGAGCATTTCATCGCCGGCGAGCAGCGTGGTGCCGGCACCGACGAGGAGAAGGCCGCCACCATAGCGGTGATGCGCACCTATCGGCTGCACACGTGGGCTTTCATAGGGGCTTTCCGCACCGCCGTGATGTCGATAATGACAGCCTTCATTTCGGCTCTGGTTTTCAGGACAGAAAAAAACATAATCAAAGAAAAGAAAAAGTGACCAGTGAATAGTGACAAGTGACACGAACTCGCTCGAATCACAGGTCACAGGTCACAGGTCACTAACCACAGGTCACAAATAAATATTAATTTTTAATTATTAATTTTTAATTTAATAAAATGGATATCAGTATTGTAGTTCCACTTTATAACGAAGAAGAGTCACTGCCTCATCTGGCAGAATGGATAGACCGCGTGATGCGCGAACACGGCTTCAGCTACGAAGTCATTATGGTCGACGACGGCAGCAACGACGGCTCGTGGCGAGTCATCGAGGAGCTGCGCTCCCGTAACGAAGCCTACAAGGGCGTCAAGTTCCGCCGCAACTATGGCAAGTCGGCAGCACTCAATGTCGGCTTCGGACACGCCGAGGGCGACGTCGTCATCACGATGGATGCCGACCTTCAGGACAGCCCCGACGAGGTCCCGGAACTGTACCATATGATTAAGGACGATGGATTCGACCTCGTGTCGGGCTGGAAGAAAAAACGTTACGATTCCAAGCTGGCCAAAAACATCCCGTCGAAGTTCTTCAACTGGACCACGCGAAAGATGTCGGGCATCAAGCTTCACGATTTCAACTGCGGCCTCAAGGCCTACCGTCGCGACGTGGTGAAGAGCATCGAGGTCTATGGCGAGATGCACCGCTACATACCAGTCATCGCCAAGTGGGCCGGATTCAGCAAGATAGGCGAGAAAGTCGTGCAGCACCGCAAGCGCGAGTTTGGCGTCACCAAGTTCGGCCTCAACCGCTTCGTCAACGGCTACCTCGACCTGATGTCGATAATGTTTATGTCCAAGTTCGGCAAGCAGCCTATGCATTTCTTCGGACTCATTGGCTCCTGCTCGTTCCTGTTGGGATTCATAGCCCTCGTGGTGGTGTGCTCGCTGCGTCTCTGTGGACGTATCGCGCTGACCAACAGCGTGTGGTTCTACCTCTCGATGCTCTTCCTCGTCCTTGGCGCGATGCTGTTCCTGGCCGGATTCCTTGGCGAGCTCATTTGCCGCAACTCCAGCACCCGCAACACATACCTCATAGAGAAGGAGCTGCTCTGATGGCATCGCTTTTCCTCGACCGCGACGGCGTTATCAATCGCCGCATTATGGACGGCTATGTGACGCGACCAGACGACTTTGTCCTCATCGACGGTGTCCTTGAGGCTATGGCCGTTTTTGCAAAAAAGTTCGACCGCATCTTTGTTGTCACCAACCAGCAGGGCATCGGCAAAGGGCTGATGACCGAAGGCGACCTTGAAGCCATCCACGGAGCTTTCCGCCGCGAGGTCGAAGCGCACGGTGGCCGCATCGACCGCATCTACCACTGCCCGGCGCTCAAGTCCGAGCATTCGTTTATGCGCAAGCCTTCCATAGGAATGGCCCTGCGTGCCCGCCGCGATTTCGGCGATGTCGACCTGCGCCGTTCGGTGATGGTCGGCGACACGGAGAGCGATATGCTTTTCGGACGGCGTGCAGGAATGCAGACAGTCCTCGTGGGCGACGAGCCCGACCTGGCACGACGCAACCCGCACCTTGTCGACCTATGTTTCCCCGACCTCGTCAGCTTCGCGCGATATCTCGAAAAAGTGACCAGTGAATAGTGAATAGTGACCAGTGAATAGTGACCAGTGATTCGAGCGCGTTCGTGTCACTGGTCACTAATCACTTGTCACCCAAAATAATTTTTAATTTTTAATTACTTATGATGTACCGTCACGACACCCAGCCGTCAACGCACAAGCGTCAACCCACCTTCCGGTGGCGGCGTCCGCTGCTGCTCGTTGCGCTGCTCGGTGTCGCTGTCGTCGCCGTTGCCGCCGTCAAGCTTTCGCAAGTCAGCGACCAGCGCCTCTATGCCGCTGCCATTCGCGACGACGACGCTGTGGTCGGCGATGCGGGCCATACCGACGACATCCATCGCGTATACCGCAGACGCATAGTGCGCAGCGAAATCCCGCCACTCAATTTCAACAATATCAGATACCGCGAGCTTTTCAACGACTCCAACTACATTCAACTCAGCGCTGCACGTGCCATCGGCATCGACCCCGACCGCGTCGGCGACCCGGCCGACAACGATGCGCTCGTGCCAATCTTCAGCACCGCCGTCTATCGTGTCGACACTATGTACCATTCGGTGCCCTACCTGCTGCCCGAAACAGTGCTGCTGCTCGACTATATAGCCCACCGTTTCCGAGTATTGATGGCCGAGCATTATCCTTCGGTTGGCGAACATAACATAATCGTCACCAGTGCATTGCGTACCGAACAGAGCGAGCGGAGCCTCCGCCGTGTCAACCGCAACGCCACCGACACCTCCTGCCACATCTATGGCACCACTTTCGACCTCTCGGCCCAGCGCTACGAGCACGTGGCCAGCGGGCACGACACCGTCGTCGACGCCTGCAAGCAGATGCTTGCCCTTGCGCTATACGAGTTGCGCTACGAAGGCCTGTGCTATGTCAAGTACGAACGTGGCTCTTGCTTCCATATCACGCTGAGAACCACCCAGTACGAGGGCAGCGCGGCCAGCGAGACGCGCAGCTATGTCAATCCCGGCTCGCCCGACTATCTTGTCACCAAGGCTCCTCCGCGGCCAAAGCCTCGCGTCGTGAAGGACGCCGTGCCGAGAAAGGCGACGAAGCCACCGGCACGGCGTTCGTCGCGGGGCGCCGCCACCGGCCGTCGCAAGCCATCGGCACGCTCCGAGGCCGCCTCAAACCCACGTCAGCCCGCAGGCCTCACCGAGCGCGAACGGATGTCGCTCGAGCAGTTCGAGCGTCGTGGCAACTGACAGCAGACAACTGTCTTTACGTTAAGGTCTTATCACGGTCGGCACCGATCGTTCCCTCGTCATTTCATCCCTTCCAAACATCGCCACCGACACCACCGTGCGGCCAAAACCTGCTTCTCGGCGACTCCTGCGCCGCATTTTGGCATACTTTTCGGATTCAGTTCTTATATCGTTCTTATATCCGCGATATAAGAACGATATAAGAACTGCATAGGAACGGAATGGGAAAAGGCGGACCGGAAGGGTGGCGGCGGCGTGCGTGGGTGCCGTCTGGAAAAGGGACGGCACGGGCTTGCGGGATTTTTTTTTCTTTTCTGTGCAATAATTTCGGAAGTTGTGTGTTATTTGAAGTGACTGCGAAATTTTCCCGAAGTTTGCGGCGCGGCGGCCAGGCCCTTGTGCAGGGCTGTAACTGCTGCTCGGCGAACGGAATGGCGATTCGCAAGTCGCTGATTTATGTCAAACAAAAATTAAAATAGAACGATACAAAAGATATGTCTCTTCAATGTGGAATAGTAGGTTTGCCGAATGTGGGCAAATCGACCCTCTTTAACTGCCTGAGCAACGCCAAGGCCCAAGCAGCCAATTTCCCTTTCTGCACAATAGAACCCAACGTGGGAGTAATCACCGTTCCCGACGAGCGGCTGGCAAAACTGGTGGAGATAGAACATCCTGCCAGCGTGGTCCCCGCCACGGTCGAAATAGTCGACATCGCCGGCCTCGTGAAAGGCGCGTCGAAGGGTGAAGGCTTGGGAAACAAGTTTTTAGGCGATATTCGCACCACGGATGCCATAATACACGTGCTGCGCTGTTTTGACGACGACAATGTGACCCACGTCGACGGTTCGGTGGACCCTGTCCGCGACAAGATGACGATAGATGTTGAGCTGCAGTTCAAGGACTTGGAGACCATCGAGAACCGTCTGGCCAAGGAGGAGAAGAAGGCGAAAACCGGCGGCGACGCGAAGGCCAAGAAGCTGGTGGAGGTGATGAACCTTTACAAGGAGGCCCTGCTGTCGGGCCGCAGTGCGCGCACGGTGCAGCTGGACGAAAGCCAGCAGGAAGCGGCAAAAGAACTTATGCTGCTGACAGCCAAACCGATACTGTATGTGTGCAATGTCGACGAGGCCTCGGTTGTGAAAGGCAACAAGTATGTGGATATGGTCCGCGAGGCGGTTAAAGACGAGGATGCCGAGGTGCTGGTGATAGGCGCGGGGATAGAGGCCGACATTGCCGAGCTGGAGAGCTACGAGGAAAAGCAGATGTTCCTCGAGGACCTGGGTCTGAAGGAGTCGGGTGTGAACCGCCTGATCAAGGCCGCCTACCGTTTGCTGAACTTGCAGACGTTCCTGACGGCGGGTCCGAAGGAATGCCGTGCCTGGACGTTCCGCAAGGGAATGAAAGCACCTCAGACTGCGGGAATTATCCACAGCGACTTCGAGCGTGGCTTTATACGTGCCGAGGTGATCAAATTCGACGACTATGTGGCGCTTGGAAGTGAAGCCAAATGCCGCGAGGCGGGAAAAATAGCCGTAGAGGGCAAGGACTATGTGGTGCAGGACGGCGACATAATGCACTTCAGATTCAACGTCTGAGCGAATGTGTGAATTTGTTAATTTGTGAATTTGTTAATTTGTTAATTTGTTAATGTGTTAATGTGTTAATGTGTTAGTGGCTGACGCGGTCTGATTTATAGTGAATTGTAACCTGTAATTTGAAATTTCAACTTTCAACTCTCAACTGACCATTTGCAAGAGATTTAATTTTTAATTTTTAATTTTCCTTGTTGCCCCGTTGTCTACATAGAATGATTGTTGTGCTTCCGGCAGTTGCGCTGCTGGCAGGATGCTCTACGCAAAAGGCGAAATGGGCCAACATCACCTATCACAACACCACGTGCCACTATAACGTGTGGTGGAACGGCAACCAGAGTTTCCGCGAGGGCGTGAAGCAGCTGGGCCGCACGTTCAACGACGACTATACACAGATATTGCCGGTGTATCAGATCGGCAGCAAGGAGAAGGCTATGGGTATCTATCCACAGATGGACAAGGCCATAGAGAAGGGCGTGAAGGGCATCAAGAAACACAGCATATATGTGCAGGGCCGCGAATATGTGAAGTATGTGAAAAACTGCTACTTGCTGACGGCATACGCCACGTTCTACAAACAGGACTATGCCGCAACGGCCAATACCTGCCGCCTGATAATCTCGCAATACAGCGGCAGCACTGAGTCCGACGAGGCCCGTATCCTCCTGGCACGCTGTATGACGCAGGAAAAGCAGTATAGTGAAGCCGAGTCGGCTCTCGACCTGCTGGTCAACGAGCAGGAGAAGGACAATTTTTCGCCCAAGCTGTCGGATAAGCTGTATATGGCTATGATAGAGGCTGTTTTGCCGCAGGAGAAATATAAGAAGTCGGTGCAGTATATTCGTCTGGCCCTCGACGAGACGACCGACCGCCGCACCAAGGCACGTCTCTATTTCATTATGGCACAGATATATCAGAAGCTTGAGAAGCGTCCAACGGCAACAAAATACTATGAAAAGGTGCTCAAGTGCCGTCCGGACTATGTGATGGAGTTCAACGCGAGGATAAATATCGCCTCCTGTGCCAACGAGGAGCACACAAATCTGGCCGATGTCGAGAAAAGCCTCGACAAAATGCTGAAAGACAAGAAAAACGAGGAATTCAAAGACCAGATATACTATGCCAAGGGCGAGATGTACCTGGGTATGAAGGATGCCAAGAAGGCTTGCGACAATTTCAAATATTCGGTTGCGGCCGCCAACGGCAACCCGTCGCAAAAAGCCAAGTCGGCCCTGCGCCTGGCCGATGTGCTGTATGAACTCTATGAAAACTACGACGAGGCGCAGATCTACTACGATACGGCGATGAGCATCATCAAGTCGGGCTATCCCAACTATGACGAGATCCGCTCGCGATATAACACGCTTACAGCACTGGTCGAAAACACTAGGGTTATCTATCGCAACGACAGCCTGTTGCTTTGGGCCGATATGGATCCTTCGAAGCGCTCAAAGCTTATAGAAAAGAAAATTGCCGACCTGCGACAGCAGGAAGCCGAAGAAGCCGAAAGGCAGATGATCGCCGAACTGAACCAAGACGCTCTGGCCCAGCAGAACACGCTGCAAGGCGACTGGTATTTCTACAACCACAACACCGTTGCGAAGGGCAAGCAGACCTTCCGCCAGCGATGGGGGGTGCGAACGCTGGACGACTACTGGTTCCTGTCTAACCGCAACAGTTTCGCTATGAGTTCTATGATTCCAGGAATGGAACCGCCGGCAGACGAGGTGGACGACAGCGACAGCACGGCATCGGACAGCACTGCGGTCCTGGCGTCGCGCGACAACCCCAACGACCCGCACTTCCCGGCATACTACCTCAAAGACCTGCCTAAAACGCAGGGACAACGCGACACGATGCATCAGGAAATTGCACGCTGCCTGCTCAATGCCGGATATATCTATTATGACGGCATCGAGAATACCGAGCGGGCGCTGGAATGCTATCTGCGTCTGGCCAAGGACTATCCCGATGCCGACGAGATAGTGCAGGCTTTCTATCAGCTGTGGCGCATATACAGCAAGCAGGGCAACACACCTCAGGCAAACTATTACAAGGATATGGTGCTGATGGGTTTCCCGGACTGCGACTATGCCAATATGATCCGCGACGACGAATACTATCTGGAAATCATCAAGCGCTCGGAAGTGGCGCAGAACGAATATGGCACGGTCTACAGCCTGTACCGCCGCAAGAAATACAACGATGTCGTTGCGCACGTGGACCAGGCGCTGAACCTGTACAGCGAGGAACCGCTGATGGGTAAGTTCAAATACTGGAAGGGGCTGGCTTCGGCCCAGATGGGCGACACGAGTGTGGCAACGGCCACCTTCGAGTCGATCATCGCCGACTATGCCGACACGAGCCGTCTGGTGGAACTGGCCAAGGAACAACTCTTGTACATCCGCACAGGCTACTACGGCTCGGCTTCGGAAAACATATCGAGCGACGACGAGGAGCAAGGACGCCGCCGATACAGCGAGAATGTTCGCGACGTGGCCAACGCAACGACAAAGACCGACAGCGGCAACAGCGACGAGATGGAGGCTCTGCCACAGGAAAGCCTGATGTACCGGTACAAGGAAAATATGCAGCATTATGTGGCTGTGCTTATCAACGACAAGAAAATTGTCGCCACACAGCTGCAGTATGCCATTGCGGACTTCAATATGCAGAACTATTCGAACAGCGGTTACAGGGCAAGTCCGTTGCTCTTCACCGACACGGTGCAGATGCTTACTATACACCGTTTCAAGAATGCCCAGGAGGCCGAGGACTACCGCACGCACCTGCTGCTGGAAGGTGGCCCGCTGACGAAATACAATCCACAGGACTATGTCGTCTTCTCGATTTCGACGCAGAACTACAATACTTTCTACAACCAGAAAAACATTGAAGCGTATCGCAAATTTTATGAATACTATTATAAAAAATAGTTCTTTACGATTCATATACAAATCAATATAAAATGGCTAAATTCTCAGAAATGGAAACAACAATCAACACTATCGCCAAAGGAACAACAATCAAAGGCGCTGTCAGCGCTGTGGGCGACTTCCGTCTGGACGGCACTCTTGACGGAAACATCACCCTCAACGGCAAACTCGTTGTCGGTGAGTCGGGATTCATCAAAGGCAACGTCGTGTGCCAGAATGCCAATATCATCGGACGCGTGGAGGGCAATATCTCCGTCAAGGAGCTTCTGGCCCTGAACAGCACCGCCAATGTCAAGGGCGACATACTGATCAACCGTCTCAGCATCGAACCTGGTGCCACCTTCTCAGGCTCGTGCCGTATGCTCGACGAGGTGCGCAAGGAAAACGAGATGCGTGCCGCCGACGAGGCAGAGGAGAACTGACACTCGGTTAGTCAGTGATTGGTTTGCATACACCGTGCTGTGCTACAGAAACATCGTTGACAAAACCCACCGATGCCAATGAAAGACTGGATACGCTACTCCACGTTGGGCATAGAAATGGCCGTTATCGTCGGTGCCGCCGTATGGGGCGGTGTGGCAATAGACCGCCACAGGGCATCGGCATTTCCGCTTTTCACGCTGCTTTTCACTGTCTTGGGTCTTGTTGTGGCTATCATAAGGCTGGTCAGGTCTACGCGTGATAGCGGAAAGTGAAGAGGCATAGACTTTGTGTGGTTCGTGGCGTCGTTTGTGCACTGCGGCTCCATTTGAATGAATGTGAATGTTGACCGGTGATTCGACAACAAAAATCAAAACTCCCGTTTTGTGCATCTTTTAACTTCTAACATTTAGAACCAAATTGGAACAACTTTTTGAACTATGGGCCGGCGAGCCCTGCAAAAACAAGATTCAGCTTACGGCCAACGGGTCCAACCGACTGTACTACAGGTTGGAAGGCGATACGCATAGTTGTATTGCCGCAAAGAACCACAATGTGCGTGAGAACGAGGCCTTCTTCTCGTTTGCGGCACAGATGCGGCAACGTGGAGTTAACGTGCCTGAAGTCTATGCTGTCAGTGACGACCGCACCACCTACCTTCAGCAGGATTTGGGCAATGTGACGCTGTACACCTATTTGACGTCGCGGAAAACGAATGGGGTAGATGTCAGCGAGCCAATGCGCGAACTCTACAAGCGTGTCATCGACCAGCTTATAGCTATGCAGACCTCCTGCGATGATGTCGATTTTGGCTTGGCCTATCCGCGGTCGACCTTCGATGCGCAGGCTATCCAGTGGGATTTGAACTATTTCAAGTACTATTTTCTGCGCCTCTTCCATATTCCTTTTGATGAGCAGTTGCTGGAGGACGATTTCCGTGTTTTTACGGATTTTCTTCTCGAAGGCGATTGTGGCCATTTTGTCCATCGCGACTTTCAGTCGAGGAATATTATGCTTTTTGACGAAAAGATATACTTTATTGATTTTCAAGGTGCGCGACGCGGTGCTGCTCAGTATGACCTTGCATCGTTGCTTTACAGCTCGAAGTCGGACATACCTGAGGATATGCGTCTTGAGCTGCTGGAGTACTACATCCGGCAACGACAGCAGACGGACCCTTCGGGGCACTTCGACCCTGTGGCGTTCCGCGACAAGTTCTATGGATATGTTCTTGTGCGTATGATGCAGGCTATGGGAGCCTACGGCTATCGCGGCGTCATTGAGAAAAAAGACTATTTCGTCAAGAGTATTCCATATGCTGTACGCAACTTGCGCCGGATTATCGACACTGTAGTGCTGCCTGTCGATTTGCCGCACCTTGGTGGCGTTTGGCGTGCCATAACGGAGATGGCGGACTATGCCGACAGCGACAACGGTCTGCTTGTGAGCGTTTTCAGCTTTAGCTACCGTAGCGGTATCCCATACGACAAGAGCGGCAATGGTGGCGGATATGTTTTCGATTGTCGTGCGCTACCCAATCCCGGATTGTATGACGAGTACCGTCTGCTTAACGGGCGTGACAAGGCTGTGATAGACTTTTTCGAGCAGCATCCTGAGACAGAACAGTATCTGTCGTCGGTGCGGGCCATCGTGGCGCAGTCGGTCAAGTCGTACATTGAGAAGGGCTATACTCGCCTGATGATCAATTTCGGGTGTACCGGCGGACGGCACCGTTCGGTGTACTGTGCCGAACAGATAGCACGCTACATCCAAGACAACTTCGATTGTCGTGTGACCCTCCATCATCTGGAACAGAGCAAGCTGACAAAAGTTGAAAGTTGACCGTCGAAAAATGATGAAAAACGGCATCCGAGCCCTTTGTTGCCGTAAAAAGAAACATATTTTTGACTGTTGTAAAAAGTTGTCAATTATATTGTTGTGGAAGGATGTTATTTTTTTTCGCTTCGAGCGCAGTATAGTTTCATAATTATTCGTATATTTGCAAATTCAAATTGAAAAATAAAAACAAAAAAATACTAATAAAATGAGCAAGACTGGATCTATTATCCTTAAGAGTGTACTCGGTCTACTGATCGTGTTTCTCATCGTTATGATTTTCCTTTGCATCAACCGTCCGCAACAGCGTGAGTCTGAGTTCTATACCCGTCGTGACGCCTGTGGCGAAAAGTTGAAAGTAATCCGTACCCTCGAAGAGGCTCACAAACAGGCTTATGGCACCTATTGTGGCGACTTCGACACGCTGCTTATTAACCTCAAAAAGCAGGAACAGCGTGTGATGAAAAAAGAGAAAGCAGAGAACGCTCCTGACTCGGTGTATGATATGCCCGAACTGGAAGCTATCCGCAAGGGTTGGATTGTCCAGAAAGAGGTTTTGGTTGTCCCTCTGGAAAAACTTCGCGAGGACAAAAAGCTTTCACTCACCGATGAGCAACTGGCCGACGTGATTTATGTTCCCTATACCCACAAGCAGACCAAGTTCACCCTGAAGGCTGACTCGGTAGCCGCATCGCTTTCGGGTGCCGGTGGCAAACTGCCGACCTTCGAGGCTTACGTCACCCTCGACGACCTTTATGCCGACTATACCAGCGAAGAGAGCCAGGGCGGTTTCCACAAGTTTGTGGAACTCTTCACCGGCAGTGATGCCCAGTGGCTTATCAACAAAAAGGCCGACCTGAAAGATAAGGGCAAGTTCCTTGGATGGAAAGTTGGTGATATTACAGCCCCTGTCACTGAAGGCAACTTTGAATAATTAAACAGAAATTCTGGTGTAGAAAGTTGGGATTTGGAATCCATCGCAGATGCAGGGTTTCAACTCTCAACTTTCACCATAAAACAATAAACCCCAACTCCAATGTCATATTCATTCGACAAACTTATTACATCGGACAAGGCGGTTGCACAATATGAAAAAAGATTATCCATTTGCCTAACGTCAAATGGATTTTCTTTTTCGGTGACCGATATCCTCGACGAGCTTTTGTCTCTTGGAACAGTGCAGTGCAAGACTGACGCTCCGATGCCTCAATTGCTGGCCGATATCAAGGGGGCTTTGGCAGAGGCTGGCATACAGTCTTACGGCCTCAAGGAGGCCGAACTTGTTGTTGTGAGCCGTCAGTTTGTATGGATACCTCAACATCTTTATGACGCTACGAAAGAGCGCACCTATCTGGATACGCTTTGCAAGGTGAAACAGGGATATGGTGTCTTTAGTGACCACAACGACTTGATTAAAGCCAATATAGTGTTCAGTGCCGACAACAATATTGTTTCGGCTTTCCGCATCGCTGTGCCGGGCATCAGAATCCGTTGCCAGCATAGCAAAATGGTCAATGCCACTCTCCTGGAGCAAAGTGACCAGAGGTCTCTGATGCTTATTAACCTTCGTGACGGTGAGTCGGATTTTGCCATCTTTGGAAATAAAAAGCTCGAGATTTCGAACACTTACGATTGTGTCAATTTCGACGAGACGATGTATTATGCACTCAACTTGACCCGCCAGTTCCATCTTGAAGATGCTCGTTTGCTGGTGGCTGTCTGTGGTGAGGCCGACAGAGAGCGTTTTGCGATACTCAGGAACTATTTCCCCAGTCTGGCACTTTATACTGGGCGCCCGCTGACGTTGCCTGTCGCTGAGATGCAGCACATACACACCTATCGTCACGCTCTAATACTGTCATAAGTGATATGCGTATCATTGCCGGAAGTTTGAGAGGCAGGCGCCTAAACCCACCAGCCAACCTGCCGGTCCGTCCGACGACGGATATGGCTCGCGAGAGTCTGTTCAACATTCTGAATAATTATGTCGATTATGAGGAATGTACGGTGATGGATTTGTTTGCCGGTACGGGCGCCGTAAGTTTGGAGTTTGTGTCGCGTGGTGTGAAGAACGTTACGAGCATAGACATCAACAATGCCTGTACGGAGTATATAAAGACGGCTGCACGCCAGATGAATGTCGATAACATACACGTTGTACGCGCCGATGTGTTCGACCTGTTGAAACGGGCCTACAAGAAGTTCGACATCATTTTTGCCGACCCGCCCTATGCCTTGCAGGACTTGCCTAAACTGCCAGACATAGTGTTCGGAAGCGAAGTGCTCAACGAAGACGGTATTTTTATCCTGGAGCATCCGAAGGAATTTTCGTTTGAGGAGCATCCTCATTTTTGGCAGCACAGGGCATATGGCAAGGTCAATTTCACTTTTTTTGCAATGAAGTTGAGCGAGTGACTTAGTTCTTTTTAAACTTTAACATTAACTTTAACCTTAACCTTAACTTTAACCTTAACTTTAACTTTAACTTTAACTTTAACTTTAACCTTAGCTACTAATACATCAACATATCAATTTGATATAAACAATAATAAACAAAGTATAATATATGCAAGCAATAGTTAAAACCGATTTTCATTTTCCAAAACAAAAGAGCCTTTATGTTGGCAAGGTTCGTGATGTGTATAACATCGACGACAAGTATATGGCAATGGTTGTCAGTGACCGTATTTCGGCATTCGACGTGGTGCTGCCCAAGGGTATCCCGTTCAAAGGACAGGTACTGAACCAGATCGCTGCCAAGTTCCTCGATGCCACTGCTGACATTGTCCCCAACTGGAAGCTGGCCACTCCCGACCCGATGGTCACCGTCGGCTTGAAGTGCGAAGGGTTCCGTGTCGAGATGATTGTCCGTGGTTATCTGGCAGGTTCGGCTTGGCGCGAGTATAAGGCTGGCAACCGTGTGCTTTGTGGCATCAAGCTGCCCGAAGGAATGGTTGAGAACCAGAAGTTTCCGACTCCAATAGTGACGCCGACCACCAAGGCTGACGAAGGTCACGACGAAAACATTTCGCGCGAGGAGATTATCCGTACCGGCCTTGTGTCGAAAGAGGACTACGATATGCTTGAGAAGTATTCGCTTCAGCTCTTCCAGCGCGGTACCGAGATTGCAGCCAAGAAGGGTCTGATTCTTGTCGACACGAAATATGAGTTCGGCAAGCGCGACGGCAAGATATATCTTATCGATGAGATACACACCCCCGACTCGTCGCGCTATTTCTATGCCGACGGATACGAGGAGCGCCAGGCCAAAGGCGAACATCAGCGCCAGCTGAGCAAGGAGTTTGTCCGTGAGTGGCTTATGGAGAACGGATTTCAAGGCAAAGAGGGTCAGAAGGTTCCCGAGATGACCGACGAGATTGTCAACTCCATCACCGACCGCTATATTGAGCTCTATGAGCATATTACCGGCGAGAAGTTTGTCAAGGCTGACGACTGCACCAATGTTGAGGCACGTATTGAGAAGAATGTGACAGAATGCTTGGCTAAGTTATGAAGCGCATTCCGCATACATTCACTATTGTTTTTATACTGATAGTATTCGCCGCCCTGCTAACGTGGATTGTTCCGGGCGGCGAATTTGTCAGGGAGACTGTCGAAGTTGTCAACGCCGACGGCAGTATGTCGTCGCGTGAAGTGGTTAAGGGCGACTCGTTCCATTTTGTCGACCGCCAGCCTCAGACGTGGCAGATCTTCTCGTCGCTGTTTTCTGGTTTTTGCGACAAAGCCGACATCATCATTTTCATCCTTATGGTTGGTGGCGCTTTCTGGATTCTCAACAACAGTCGCGCCATCGATATAGGTGTTATGGCTTTTTTGCGCCGTGTGCAGCGGCTGAACCGTTTCCGTATCTTTCAGAAGATAGGGCTGGATAATGTAATCATATCGTTGATAATGATAATGTTCAGTCTTTTTGGCGCTGTTTTCGGAATGAGCGAAGAGACGATAGCCTTTGTTGTTATCTTTGTTCCGTTGGCTATTTCGATGGGCTATGATTCAATCGTGGGCGTGTGTATGTGCTATATGGCGGCGCACGTTGGTTTTGCGGGAGCGATGCTCAATCCCTTTACTATTGGCATTGCACAGGGTATTGCTGGACTGCCGTTGTTTTCGGGTCTTGAGTACCGTTTCTTCTGCTGGATTGTATTGACGATAATTGGCATTGTGTTTGTTCTGCTTTATGCCAGACGAGTGAAACGTCATCCAGAAAAATCGCCTGTGTACAAACTGGATGCATATTGGCGCGAACGTACCCAGCAGCAGACAAGCACGCAGGTGAAATACTATACGCCACGAGTAGCGTGGATAGTGTACATATTGCTTGGTGCGGTATTGGTGTGGTGTGGTGTTCGTTACCCGCTGACCACGATAGCCATAGGCAATGGCAGCGCAGAAGTGTGCCTGATGCCGGTTTTTGCCGGGCTCTTTCTGCTTACGGGATTTGTCGCCCTCCGCAAATCGGTGCATTTCTTTATACTAGACTTGCTGGTATTCACCATATTGTACCTTGTTGTCGGTGTCCTGGGCTATGATTGGTATGTTATGGAGATCTCGGCACTGTTTCTGGCTATGGGTCTTCTTGCCGGTATTGCCGACAAGCAGAGTGCCGATGATATTGCGAAGCTTTTCCTTGCGGGCTGCAAGGACATTTTGTCGGCGGCTCTCGTTGTCGGATTGGCCAGTGGTATCATTTTTATACTGCGCGACGGAAAGGTCATTGATACAATACTTTATGGGCTTACACGCTCGCTGGCGAGGGCAGGAGAGGTAACATCGATGGGTGCTATGTATGCTTTCCAGACGATGCTCAATATCATTATGCCTTCAGGTTCGGCAAAAGCGGCACTGACGATGCCCATTATGTCGCAGTTCGCCGACCTTACTAATATCTCGCGTCAGGCTGTGGTGCTTGCCTTCCAGTTTGGCGATGGGTTCACCAATATGCTTACTCCGACATCGGGGGTGCTTATAGGCTGTCTGGGTGTCGCCAAGATACCTTATGCCACCTGGCTCAAGTGGGTGTGGAAATTCATCCTTCTGCTGATTGTCGTCGGCTTCCTTCTGATCCTTCCGACAATGTATTTCCATTTTCCAGGATTCTGATATGTCAGTCTGCTCGTGGTTTTCTGCATATGACGGCCGCAACTTCAAGCAGACATTTTCTGAGCACTAAAAATAATTGGTTTTATGAAGAATAGGTTTATTGTTTTTCTGTTTCTGCTTACAGCTTCCTTGTGCGGTATGGCGCAGGACACGAACTATGTTCGCCAAGTGATTCGCCAGCTTACTTCCGATGGATTCCACGGGCGTGGCTACTCGTTCCGTGGCGACAGCATCGCTGCCGACTTCATCCGTGGCGAACTGCGAAGGATGCGTGTAAAACCGTTGGTAGACAACTATTACCAGCCATATACATTTAGTGTCTTCTCGATGGAAGGGCCTGTGCGGCTCGATGTGGGCGGCAAAAAGATGAAGGCATACGAGGAGTTCCGTATTCCTTCGTGGTCCAAATCCACTTGGGGTGAGTTCAAGGTGCTGACCGTTTCGCCCGAAGTGCTGGTCGACACCGATGCTATGCGCAAGTTCCTGAAGAAAAACAACGACTTGCTGCAGGAAGTTTTCGTCTATATCGATGCCAGCCAGTGGTGTCTTTCAAGCGAAAAGAAAGCATTAAACGTAATGTCGGCCATAAACCAATTGAAGCTGCGCAATCCATTCAACTCGCGCGGTATTATCGTCGGTATGCACGAACTGAGCACCTATTCACCTGCTTTGACCGACTATGAGCACGGCTATGCCTACATCGAGGTGCTTTCTTCGGCTATGCCGGCAAAGGTCAAAAGCATCAACTGTAGTTTCTTCACGCAGTTCCACCCAAACTACAAGACACAGAATGTTTACGGATACATTCCTGGCAAAGTGGACACGATGATTGTCTTTACGGCCCACTACGACCATCTTGGCACAATGGGCGACAGCATTGTCTTCTATGGCGCCCACGACAACGCCAGCGGTGTCGCCGCGGTGCTCGACATAGCCCGCATATCGGCAATCGACACGCCGCACTACACTTATGTGTTCTGCTTTTTCAGTGGTGAAGAGGCCGGCCTGAAGGGCTCAAAATATGCTTTTGACCATCCGGTGTTCGATTTCAGCAAAGTGCGCCTGCTTATCAATATTGATATGTTCTGCGGCGGCGATGAGGGCCTGATGGTTTTCAATGCCGATGTGCCCGAAACCCAACCGTTCGTCGAAAGGCTTGAAAACCTGAACAAAGTGCTTGAAATTGCGCCCGAGATTCGGCGTCGTGCCAACCGTCCCAACAGCGACCATTGGTTCTTTTCGAAGCGAATGCCGGCGCTGTTCCTGCTCACTATGGGGCAGCGATATGGCGGCTACCACGACCCGAAGGACACCTGCGACCGCTGTGGGCTGGAGAACTACAACAATTTTTTAACGCTTATCACTTCGCTGGCGCTTTGAAAGCGGAAAGCGGAAAACGGAAAGCGAGGCTGCCGCGCCAGCCACTAACGCAATAACGCATTAACACATTAACGCATTCACACCCGCTTTCCGTTTTCCGTTCTTTTCAGTCTTTTGAGTATGTCGATGGTGAATACCGACAGTCCCAGCCATATGCAGGCGAAGCAGACAATATGGGCGGTGGTGAAACTCTCTTTGTAGACAAAAATGCCTATCAGGAACTGGCCGGTTGGCGATACGTACTGCAGAAAGCCCAATGCTGTCAGCGTTATGCGTTCGGCAGCTTTGCCGTAGAGCAGCAGGGGTATTGCCGTCACTGCACCAGCCAAAAGCAGCAGCAGCCACGTCAGCCAGTCGAAGGTGTTCAGCGCCGACTGGCCGTCCACGCATAGCCAGGTGATGTAGACCAGCGCGGCAGGCATCATCCATATTGTCTCGACCGTCAGAGCCGGAGTGGCATTCAGACCCATTTTTTTCTTCAGAAGTCCATAGATGCCGAAACTGAAAGCCAAACCGAGCGATATCAATGGGAAGCGGCCATAGTCGATGGTGAAGTAGAGCACCCCGGCCAGAGCCAGAAGCAGGGCGACGGTCTGTGCCTTATTGAGCCGCTCGTGCAGGAATAGATAGCCAAGCAGCACATTGACCAGCGGGTTGATATAGTAGCCCAGGCTGCTCTGTAGGATATATCCGTGGTTGATGGCCCAGATGTAAAGTCCCCAGTTGAAGCTGATTAGCGCTCCTGTAACAAGCAGCATCAGCCATTGGCGCGTGCCCTTGATGTGCTCTTTGAGACGCATACGACGTATGCCGACAAAAAGCGTAACCATAAAAACTCCCGACCACAGCATTCGGTGGGCCAGAATTTCGAAACTGTCCACCTGCTCCAGCAGCCGCCAATAGAGCGGGAAAAGGCCCCAGATGCAGTAGCACAACAGGCCGTAGACCAATCCTTTACGATATTCGCTCATCGTGTCTTAGTTGTTCCAGTGCTGGTTGCGTTCGTTTCTTCGCCAAATGAGGATCAGCACAAGACCAACCAGCATACCGCCCAAGTGGGCGAAGTGGGCAATGCCGTCGTTGGTGCCGATAATGCCGGTGACCAGTTCGATGGCAGCATATCCGATTACAAACCATTTAGCCTTGATGGGCAAAAGGAAATAGAGGTAGATGCGTTCTTCGGGGAACATCATTCCGAAAGCCAGCAGGATGCCATAGATGGCTCCGGAGGCGCCGACCGTAGGCACGCCGATGATGCGGTCGTTATAGACCTGCATCAGTGCGTTGGTGGTTTCGTAGCCGAAATCGCCCGAAGCGCCGCTGCGCCAGGCATTGGTCACTTCGGTAATCCACCGTGGGTTGATAATGTTGTTGAAGTGGTCGTTGTACAGTTGCAGCAGAGCGTCGGGCGACGGGTTCGAGGCATATTGGTTTATGGCGTTCAGGACAGGCAGCGATGTAAGTCCTACCACCGCCGAGTGGAAGAGTCCGGCGCCGATGCCGCAAAGCAGGTAGAAGATGATGAAGCGCTTTGTGCCCCAATAGTTTTCCAAGATGTAGCCGAACATCCACAATGCGAACATATTGAAGAATATATGCTCGAAGTTTCCGTGCATAAACATATAGGTGATGTACTGCCAGGGACGGAAGTTGTCGCTGCCGATATAAAAGAGTGCCAGGTAGTTGTCGAGGTCGATATGGAGCGACTGGCGGAATACGATTGCGGCCAGATAGAATAATACGTTGATAATCAATAGGTGCTTAACTCCGTTGGGGAGCATACGAAAACCTTGAGGTGAATATTGTTGTGGCATAGGTGGATGTTGGTTGATGATTGGTAATTAAGTAATCAGTCAATTTTTTTTTGACATTTATGATAATTCACGAACATTCAAGTTCTAAAGAACAATTTCCGGCTAATTGCTGTTTGGTTGCTGATAATTGCTGTTAAAAGAGTTACTCTATTCGCTAAATTTAGCCAGAAGTTCTTTTTCTCCCAAGATGAACATTGTGCGTTTGCCGCTGGGCGAGATGTGTGGTGCCTGACAGCTGAACAGTTCGGCGATGATGCTCTGCATCTCTTGTGGTTTGAGTGGGGTGCCTGCTTTTACGGCCATTTGCCGTGCAAGGCTGAGGCAGAGGTTTTTGTCGCGGTTGCTGAATTTCTGCATCATAGAGTTTTTGTAGTCGCTGAGTGTCTGTTGTATTGTGTTTTGGAGTTGCGAGTCGAGGATGTGGGTTGGTGTGGCCGTGACGACGAATGTGTTTTGCGTCAGTGGCGAGATGATGAATCCCAGGTTTTCCAGCTGTGGTATGAGCTCTTTTAGGAGGTCGGCGTCGGCGGGGCTGAGCTGTATGTTGACGGGGAAGAGGAGCTGCTGTGGTGTCGTGTGCTGCTCGCTTGACGACATAAGCCGTTCGAACAGAATGCGTTCGTGCGCATACTGCTGGTCGATGACTACAATGCCGGACTTGAGTGTGGTGACGATATAACGGTTCTGGTAAGAGATTGGTGTGGCTGTGGCGACGACTGTTGTGTCTTGTTTGTCGTCGCAGGGGGTGCTGACCGTCAGCTGCTGGCCTGAGGTGTCGCTTTTGTCGATGTCGTTGTCGAAAAAGTGTCGGAATTCAGCTGCGTATTCCGCTTCCTGCTCTCCGCTTTCCGTTCGCCGCTCCCCGTTCGCCGCTTTCCGTTCGCCGCTACTGGCAAAGGGGTTGTAGTGTGGGTTGTACGAGATGGTGGGTTGTTGCGGAATGTGGTCTTTGGGCGCTGGCGAAAAGTCGATTTCGGCCGGTGTGTCGAATTCGAGTTCTGTGGCGAGGCTGAATTGTCCGAGTGCCTTTTTCGTTGCTGCGCGCAGGATGGCGAAGATGATGGATTCGTCGAGGAAGCGCACTTCGGTCTTGGTCGGGTGGATGTTGACGTCGATGCGCGCGGGGTCGACGTCGAGGAGGACGAAGTAGGAGGGGTAGGAGTTTTGCGGAATCAGTTCGCTGTAGGCGCGTTCGATGGCTGCCGAGAGCATAGGGTGCTTTATGAAGCGCTTGCAGACGAAGAGGTATTGCTCGCCGCGGGCTTTGCGTGCGTATTCAGCCTTGCCCACGTATCCGAAGATTTTCACCGGTTCTGTTTTCTCGTTTATGTTGTAGAGCCGTTCGGTGCATCCCTTGCCGAAGATGGCGGCGATACGCTGTGCGAAGTTGCCGGCCCGGAGGTCGTAGAGGAGCCTTCCGTTGTGGTGCAGCGAAAAGGCAACGTCGTGGTTGGGCAGCGCGATGCGTCGGAAGACCTCTTCGATGTGCGACATTTCAATGCTGTCGCGTTTCAGGAAGTTGCGTCGTGCGGGGATGTTGAAAAAGAGGTTTTTGACTGATATGGATGTGCCTTGCGGGCAGTTGCAGGGCGACTGTTCTTTGACTGACGAGCCTTCGATGAGGACCAGGGTGCCGAGTTGGCTGTCGCGCTGCCGGCTTCGCAGTTCGACCTGGGCGACGGCGGCTATCGAGGCGAGAGCTTCACCTCTGAAACCCATTGTGTGGAGGGCGAAGAGGTCGTCGGCTTTGTGGATTTTGGATGTTGCGTGTCGTTCGAAGCACATTCGCGCGTCGACGTCTGACATACCGCATCCGTTGTCGACGACTTGGATCAGTGTGCGTCCAGCGTCTTTGACGATGAGTTGTATTTCGGTGGCTCCGGCGTCGAGGGCGTTTTCGAGGAGCTCTTTGACAGCTGATGCTGGCCGGTCGACGACTTCGCCTGCGGCAATCTGGTTGGCGACGCTATCAGGCAATATGTTGATAATATCGGACATTTGGTAGGTATGTTGTTTGACAAGTCGTGATTGGTGAATAGAATTCACCACCAAAACGATGTTTTGTTTTATTTATTATTTAAGTATTGAAAAAATGGCCGAATTGTGAGTAGATGTTACCACAGCCGCCTTTTGTCACTTCGTTGGCACGGAGTTCTTATATCGTTCTTATATTGCGGATATAAGAACGATATAAGAACTGGGTTTGTACAATGTGCGAAAATGTCCGGCTGGTGGGGCGCAAGTCGCCGCTTCGTCCTGCCTTTGGGCGGCGCTGGGCGGATAGCTCCGGCGTGTGCCACGATGCACTATGTCGCGTCACGATGTGCCATATCGAGTCTTTTTCAGCGCTGGGCCTGAAAATGCTTTATTTTTGCAAAAAAAAACGATATGAAAACAGGTTTATTGATTAACGGCAGTGTGCGGACGGCGGGTGTGACCTTCTATACGCGACAGGGGCTTACGGTTGTCCGGAGTTCGAGCAGCATCCAGCCTTTGCGGCGCACACGTGCCCAGTTCGATGTTCGTATGCGCACCAGGCACAGTGTCGCCTTGTGGCGCGAGTTGAAATGTGCCGGCAGGACTCTCTTTGGCGGAACTTCCGCTTACGATTACGGCCGATTCCGTTCGCTGGCTTTTGCCCTTCCGGTGGTCTATTTGCGACGCGGCGAGGGCGACTGTTCGCTGCTGCTGCCCGGAATGCCGGTCAGCGAGGGGTCGCTGCCACCGCTGCATCTGGCTTTGGGCAGCGTCGGCGGCACGGCGGCGTTGCTGAGCGACCTGCGCACAACCGACCTGCGTCCGTCCGAGCGGCTGGTGCTATGCCGTGCGCGTCAGGATGTTGACTTCGGCAAACCCCGCTGCCATATCAGTGTGGGCGAGGTGAGCGTTGGCGATTTTGACGTTGTGGACGGTTGTCTGGCCCTTGTCGGCACAGAATTCGGCGACCCGATGGGAGGATGGGCGCTGGTGCGCGTGGCCGGCGACGACGGCGGCGCGGCGTGGCGATGCTCGTCGCAACGGCTTGTGACGCGATGCACCTATTATCGCAATTTTACAACCGACGAGGCTTTTGCCTCTGCCGTGGGCAGTTTCGGAGGGCTGAAAGGCGGCTGACGTCGGTGCCGTTTGCGTTTTGTCTAAAAAAGCAGGTTGCCGTACTGGCGGCAACCTGCTGAAGTGGATTGAATGCAGACTGCTGACTAGCAGAGCTCGTGGATCACGAGGCCGGAGCGCAGTTTGGGCTCGAACCAGGTGGTCTTCGGAGGCATAATGTTGCCAGTGTCGGCGATGTCGATGATCTGCTTCATCGAGACGGGATAGAGGGCGAAGGCGACCTTCATCTCGCCGTTGTCGACGCGACGTTTCAGCTCGCCCAGACCGCGGATACCGCCCACGAAGTCGATACGCTTGTCGGTGCGCAAGTCCTTGATGCCCAGAACCTTGTCGAGGACGAGGTTGCTGAGGATGGTGACGTCGAGGACTCCGATGGGGTCGTTGTCATTGTAGGTGCCGGGCTTGGCGGTGAGCTTGTACCAGTGGCCGTCGAGGTACATCGAGTGCTCGTGCAGCTTGGCGGGCTTGTAGATCTCGGTGCCCATATCCTGCACGTCGTAGCTTTCGCCCACGGCGGCGATGAACTGCTCCTTGGTGAGGCCGTTGAGGTCCTTGACGACGCGGTTGTAGTCGATGACGTTCAGCTGGTTGTCGGGGAAGATGACGGTCATAAAGTAGTTGTACTCCTCCTTGCCGGTGTGGCGGGGGTTCTGCTCCTTCTTCTCCTGTCCCACGAGGGCGGCGGCGGCACTGCGGTGGTGACCGTCGGCGATGTACATAGCGGGAACCTTCTTGTCGAACAGCTCGACGAGCTCGGCGATCATAGCCTTGTCGTCGATGACCCAGAAGCGGTGGCCGAAGCCGTCTTCCTTAGCGATGAAGTCATAGATGGGCTTGTTGGCGGTGACGCTGGCCACGATTTCGTCGATGCGCTTGACGGCGGGGTAGGCGAAGAAAACGGGCTCGACGTTGGCGTTAGTGATGCGGACGTGTTTCATACGGTCCTCTTCCTTGTCCTTGCGGGTCAGCTCGTGTTTCTTGATGACCTTGTTGACGTAGTCCTCGCTGTAGGCGCAGGCCACGATGCCGTACTGCCACTTGGCGTCTTTGTCCTTGGGGTTCATACTCTGGGCGTAGATGTAGAGTTTCTCTTCCTCATCCTTGACCAGCCAGCCGAGGTCCTTGAACTTGTTGTAGTTCTTGACGACCTGGAGGTACACTTCGGGCGAGTGCTCGTCGGTGCCTTTTGGGAGGTCGATTTCGGCTTTGGTGACGTGCAGCAGGCTGTAGGGGTTGCCTTCGCACTCAACGCGAGCCTCTTCAGAGTTCAGAACGTCGTAGGGACGTGAAGCCAGTTTTTCGACGATGTCGACGGGCGGGCGGAAGCCCTTGAAAGGTTTGATTATACTCATAAAATGTTCGTTTTAATTATTATTGATTATTTTTTAATTCTTCGTAAAGTTTTGTGCGGTTTTGCCGGTTGTTCCAGATGCTGACGATGATTATCTCTTCTTCGTGGATAACGTAAATTACACTGCTTAGATTTACTACTAATTCCCTGAACTCAATGTGTATCTCTTCATCTGAAAAACTCACCTTTCCAATTTGCGGAAATCGCGCGATGCTCAGAACGGCTTCGTTTATGCGGGCACGCATTTTGGTTGCTGCCTGACGACCGAACTCTGTGGCTACATATGTGGCCGTGTCTGCGAATTCGGCAAGTGCCCGTTCCGACCAAATAACGTTCATACAGCATCTGCAATAGCCTTGTCCACCAGTTTCATCGCCTCCAAATGTGTCACCGTCTTTTCCCGGCCGGCAATGATGTCACGCATCCTTTGTTTCGACACGTTTTCCATTTCCTCCCGAGAACGAAGGCCTGGCATATCCAATAGGCAATCTGTCTGTCGGACACGGGCAAGGAATGCCCGTTTCACCTGCTCGCTCTGTTGCTGATAGATAGTCCACAAGGCATCCAATGGTGAAGTCTCCTGATATACAGCGTTCGTTTCCATTATAAATCATTTTATTTCCGACTGCAAAATTACGAATAATTTCTGATACGGAGAAAAATAATTTTGCCGAATGGAGAAATATGTGTAATTATGCAGCTGATTTCAGAAAGAAATCAGCCACAACAACAATTATTCTGTTATTTGTTGTTAATGATTTTCATTGCTTTATCCAATCCGATGATGTCCACTTTTGGGAACTCCACTTCGTGCAGTACATTATAGTGGTGGTCTTCGGTGACAATGTATTTTGCCTGTGCTGCCACAGCACAATCGATGAACTTGTTGTCGTCGGGGTCGGCGGTTATCAGGTTGAATTTGTAGAAAATATCAATAAAAAGTGTATTTGGGTTGTTGAGAATGACTTCCAGAACCAATGAGGCGTAGGTCTCGTTCGTTACCCGTTGCAGTATTTCGACATATTCGTTCAAATATCTGTCGTGACACACATTTGGTTGCGTCCATCGGCGAACAATACCCACAAGTCGTGGTATCAGCTACGGCGCGATACGCACTGTATCAGGCTGTTGGTGTCAAGAACGAGTCTCATTCTATTGCGTGCAGATCTTTGGTGCGTAATTGGTCTAAACGCTCTTGGTCAAGAGTGCCTTCTTCCCAAAGGCGGTCGGATTCGGCATCAAGACGCTCCTGGAAATATCGCATCAGGACTTCTTTGATTTCCAAAGCACGTTTTTCGCTCTTGTCAAAAGAGAAGAGCTTGAGCAGATGCATCTGTGACGGGGTTATTTGTGTCGCTGTCATCATAATTGTTTACACTTTTTCCCGACTGCAAAATTACGAATAATTTCTGATACGGAGAAAAATAATTTTGCCGAATGGAAAAATATGCGTATTTTTGCAGCCGATTTCAGAGCGAAATCACGAAGCGTTTACGCTTGTTCTGTGTATGGGAACCTAGGAAATTCACAGTAATGCAGAATATGTGTATTGGCTTTCGCTTTTCAGCGTGGGCTTTTGCATCTTCTCATTACAAGGTTATTCCTAGGACCTCCATACAGGATTGGTGTAACGGCGCCACGCTTCTTTTATATTGTTGCTCAACGAGGCGCAGAAGAGCATTAGAAGTTGCACCCGACACAAATTAGGGCGTTAGTAAATGAAAAGAGTCGTTTTTTATTATTGTCAGTTTTAATGGTTGAGGTTATGTTTGCCCAGGACATTATTGTAAAAAAAGATGGAAACATAATGAAGTCAAAAGTTGTAGAATTGACAGAAACACAAATTAAATACAAAAACTACACAAACCTTGATGGCCCTTTGTATACAATTAACATAGGTGATGTCCTTTCTATTACATATGAGAATGGAGAAAGAGAAACATTCTTTAATACTGATAAAGAGACTGTAAAAGACGAGGAAAAAGATGATTTAAAAACAAATAGTCAAGAATTATCAAAAGTGTCAGATGCGGTTATAACATCAAGAATAGCAGATTTAAAAGCAAAAAGAAAAACTACTAAGATTGTAACTGGAGTAACCACAGGAGTTTTAGCAGGAGCTGCATTGGTTGGTGGTATTATTTCTGGAAGTGCAATCCTAATAGTGGCCGGTCCGATAATTGCTGTAATAGGAGGCCTTATATCGGGCGGATTAACAAAATCTTATGACGAGCAAATAGACCAATTGGAATAGCAAAAGGGTAAGATGAATTTGTACCCCGAAGTGGCGGATGTTCCTATGGTTGCGGCAGATTCACAATTCTCCGCAATTTGTCAAAAAGATTTTAATCCGTAAAAAAGAGGCTTGCATCGACTGGTACCCGTTGTGGCGGATTTGTAATCCGCCACTTCTTTTTGTCAGGATTTGCAATCTGTAAATACTGGCAATTAAACTGATAAGTAATACTTCGGATTGCAAATCCTTATATTAAATTGCGTCGGATTGCAAATCCGCCGCAACTGGTATGATAACAAAGAGGCTTGCACTGACAGGTGCAAGCCTCTATTGTGTGTTGATAGTTTGTGATGTCACACTGCAATTCCGGTACGCATTACGTCGTCGTAGAGTGGCGATGGGTGGTCCTCGGAAATCAGAACCGGCTCGATGAGCAGACTGACGTCGTCCACATCACGCCACAGGGCTTTGGATAATTCCAGTTTACGGTCGCCGTAACTCGATACGATTACCGCCACATCAATATCGCTGTCGCGGTTGGCATTGCCTTTGGAATAAGAACCGTACATCAGCACTTGCGGCTCCTGCTGGAAGTGCCGTGATATGATGTGCTTGTACTGTCGGACAAGGTCTAACGCCTCGTCGCGGCTGAGAGCTGTTCCTTTATCCATTGTTATCCTTATCTCCAATTTCCAAATCATCCCTGTCCCTCAGCAGGTCACCCAGCGCTTTGGGGTCGCGTCGTGTGTCGAATATGGCAACGATAAGTATGCAATCCGTTGTGATTGTATAGACAATACGGTCGTAGCGCGTGTCTATTGCACGATACAGGCGACGTGCGTTTTTGTACTCGTTGCAGCGACGGCCCAATTCAGGGAAATCAGATAGCCGTTGTGTTTCTTCAACGACGCTGGCAACCGCACGTTCCGCAGTGTCACGCCCAAATGTCAACGCCACTCGGCGTGCTATTTCCCGCAGGTCATCCTCTGCAGCTGTGAGCCACTCTACTCTCATATCGAAGCCATTACGCGATTGAATATTTCCGACTGAGAGACAGTGCTCATCTCGCCTTGCTCGTAAGCGTCCATACGTCGCTCTATTTCGTACAGTTCGCGGTCTGTGACGGTCTCGGTCTGCTTAAACAGGCCTGACTTTAGCAGTTCGCTCAACATACGTTGCGCAAGAGCATTGTCTTGGTCGTAGGTTAGGGATATTGTGCACATAGGTTATTGTATTTAGTTTTTCGATTCGCTATTGGAAAGAGCCTGTGGCTCTTTTGTTTATCCCTCGTAGAAGGGCATCTTGACGGTGACGGTTGCAAATCCGCCGCAACGTGTTATCTTTTTTCGCAGTGTGTGGGGGTTATTGTGTTATAAAACACGTCGAATCCTCGTTGCAGTTTGGCGGGGTCGGTATGGTAGATGTTGTCGCCATAATAGCAGTCGGCCATAACTTCGTAGAGACGGCAGAACTCGCCGAGATCGTGCTTGCCGCGCTGTGCGTCGATGGTGAGCGACAGCAACTCAAGTGCCCGGTCGGCGGCACGGTGGCATTGCTCGGTGTTACCTTTGCTTTTCCAGCGGTTGGCGCGCGACACCTCGCTGCCGATGTTCAGCATCTGTTCGGCCAGCGACATCTCTGTCCAACGGCCGTTTGCCAGTCCTGTATGTTGATATTCGCTCATTGAATCAGGCTGTTTACAACATCGATAATCTGTTTCCGCACTGCGGGGTCCAGCACGTCGCGGCTGCGGTTGCCCTGATGGGGACGGATATTGATAAGTGAGTCGAACTCGATGAAGTCGTCGCCATCCATCTCGGGGTACAAGTTGATGCCCCACAGGTCGGCCTGCTGTGAGCCTTGCGAAAGCATCTCTTTTTCAATATCAGCATGCAACTCGGCATCAAGTCCAAGTTTGCCTTGTCTCACATCGACAACAGCCTTTATCATATCGCCGAAATAGCCCGGCAAAATGGCAGTCAAATCGCTGTGTTTTATTGGCTGTGAAATGATTTTCATATTCCCATTGCTGGTCGTTTTTTTTTGGGAAAAAACTGTTGGGGTGCTTTTGAGTGCATGCATCCCCAACAGTTTTGTTGTGATATGTTTTATCCCTCGTAGAAGGGCATCTTGACGGTGATGGCCTTGAGGAGTTTCTCGCGGATCTTGATGTAGATCTCGGTGCCGCTCTTGGCGTATTCGGCCTTGAGGAGGGCGGTGCCGATGTTCTTGCCGGTGCTGGGGCTGGGGGAGCCGCTGCGGACCTCGCCGATCTTGTTGCCCTGGGCGTCGCAGACATCGTAGCCGTTGCGGGCGATGCCGCGGTCGACCATCTCGAAGCCAGCCACTTTGCGCTTGAAGCCGGCGGCCTTCTGTGCCAGGAGGAGCTCCTTGTTGATGAAGTTGTTGTTTTCGGCTTTCAGTTTGACGATGAAGGCCAGCGGAGCCTCGAGCGGGCTGACGGTGTCGTCCATCTCGTGGCCGTAGAGGGCAAAGCCTTTCTCAAGGCGCAGGGTGTCGCGGCAGCCCAGACCGGCGGGCATAATGCCGTATTCCTTGCCAGCCTCGAAGACAGCGTCCCATACCTCGATGGCTTTCTCGCGGGGGATGTAGATCTCGCATCCGCCGGCGCCGGTGTAGCCCGTGGTCGAGAGGATGATGTTGGGGATGCCTGCGAAGGTGAGGATCTTGAAGGTGTAGTATTCCATATCGACGATGTTCTCAGAGGTCAGCTTCTGCATAGCCTTCAGTGCGTTGGGTCCCTGCACGGCGAGCTGAGCCCACTGCTCGCTCTCGTTGACGAAGTCGCGGCCGAGCTCCATACCCATCTTGTCGGCAATCTGGCTCATCCAAGCCCAGTCCTTGTCGATGTTGGCGGCGTTGGGAACCATAAAATACTCATCGTCGTGGACGCGGTAGACGAGCATATCGTCGACCACGCCGCCCTGACCGTTGGGGAGGCAGGTGTACTGCACTTTGCCGTCGAAGAGGTCTTCGATGTTGTTGGTGGTCACATACTGCATAAAGTGCTTGGCGATGGGGCCTTTGGCGCGGAATTCGCCCATATGGCTGACGTCGAAGACGCCGACGTTGTTGCGCACGTTGTTGTGTTCTTCAACCAATCCGGTGTACTGGATGGGCATATTGTAGCCCGCAAACTCGGCCATCTTGGCGCCCAGCTTGATGTGTAAATCTGTGTAAGGTGTTGTTTTCATTTATTGTAAGTTTAATTTGTGTTCTTGGTTTAGGGTGTTGTTTGAAAGATTATGGTTAATGATTCGCCTAATAAGGGAATCGGTTTATGTCAGATTTGTGTCGTTTTATATTGTAGTTTATTCAATAATTTTAGTTTATTTTGTTAACGAATTGCATTTTTATTTATTGTGCCACAAGCAAAAAAAATAATATTGATTGTTAACTATTTGATTTGTAGTGTGGAAATACCTGCTGTCGGACGCTTTGTCGCTTCGTCGAGTGGGTGAGGAGTGCAGAAATAATATTTTTTTGGACATTGTTAGTGTTGGAATGTTTTTTTTCCGTAATTTTGCATTTTAAAAATAAACAATACAATGAAAGGACGACATCTTGCATTGCTGGCGTTTTTGCTGGCCTTTGCTGCGTCGGCTGGAAGCCAAACGCTTGCCGATTATCAGTTCAGTACGGGGCACGATGCCTCAATGTGGTACACCCTCGACAGTACGCGTAACCTGCTTGTTGACGGCAGCGAGTATTATCGCAGATCGTTTGTCGAGGAAATCGGCTTCACATTTCCCTTTGCCGACACCAGTTTTTCGCAGTTTTCGGTGACGCTGGCTGGCGTTTTGCGCCTGGGAGGCTCGCGGGCCCTCACCAGCAGTGGGTATCAGGGCTCGCCGTTTCATCCTACGAATGTCAGCAAGAACTGTCCGAAGATAGTTTTTTTTGGATGTACCGGTTACGCATCGGACAGTGCCTATGTGCACCATCAGGTGTTTGGAGATGCCCCCGGCCGCGTGCTCGTTGTGGAGTTTGCGATGCAGACCTACAACACGGCGTCGCGCCATTCGCTGTTCCGCTATCAGGTGCAGCTTTTTGAAAATGGCGACATACAGATTGTTTACCCCTCGCAGACGCCCACGCTGCTGCCAAATACGACACGCCAGCAGGGTATAGCCTTCAGCGCCACAGACTTGTGGACAGTGGACCAGAACCACGTGGCAACCCACCTTACGGCAGGCACCCCGGCGACAATCCCGTCAGGCTGCTGGCCCGACACGAACCGATACTATCGTTTCGAATTGTCGAATGGCGCGTGTGCAATGCCTACGGGGCTTGTGGCTTCGTCGATCGACACGTCGTCGGTAACCCTGACGTGGGGCAACCCGTCGTATGCCCAGGAATTTATAGTGGAATATGGCACATCGATGTTTGCTCCGGGCACAGGAGTTGGGACGGCAATACCGGTGTACGACACGACAACCGTAATCGGTGGCCTTCAGCCTAATACGCAATACCATTTCTATGTCCGCACTGTATGCAGCGAGGGCGACACCAGCAATGTCGCCTATCTTTCCGTGCGTACGCTGGACAAGGCTCCTGTGTCGGATTTTCCATATTTCTGCAACTTTGAGGATTCTGTCGAAAACCAGGGTTGGCTCCTGCCGGAAGGCAATCTGTCGACAAGATGGTTTATCGACACGGCCGTCAACAACACGCCGGAAGGCAGCTACGCGTTGTATATCTCGCAGGATAGCGGACGGACCAATACAGGTGGCGACCAGTGGATTGGTGCCTACGCCTATCGCGACGTGAACCTCACGGCCGGCGACTGGATCGTTTCGTTCGACTGGCGTGCCGTGGGCGAATGGAGCACCCAGTCAGGCAATGCAACGATATACAACCATTTTCTGCGTGCTTTCCTGGTGCCATCGTCGGTGAACTTCACAGCCCAGACACCTCCCAGTTTCCCGAATTCACCGCATAGTTCGGCGGTGCCAAACGGATGGATAGACCTTAACCCCGCAAGTCACGTTTTCGTTGGTCAGAACGGCTGGGCGAATTTCCTTTCGACAGTGACGGTTCCGACTGCGGGCTGCTACCACTTGACATTCTATTGGGAAACCGACGGCTATCCGCCCAGCATCGACAAGCCTGCCGCGATAGACAATATAAGTATGGAAGGGCTTTCCTGTGCTCGGCCTCGCGAGCTGACGGCGTCGGCCGACGGCAGCGAGATGATGCTGAGCTGGCAGCCTGGCGGCAGCGAAACCCTATGGATGGTGCGCTACGACGGCGGAGAGGTGTATGTGCAGGATACTTTTTATCTGGTCACAGACCTGGAGTTGAACACACTTTACACATTCTCGGTCTATGCCGTCTGTGGTGCCTATGATACAAGCCTTGCTACCGTAGGCACTTTCCGCTCGGCACTGGGGGCACCCGTGTCGACATATCCATACGTCTGTGATTTTGAAGACTCGGCGATGTGCCGCCATTGGGTCCTCCTCAACGAGGAACAGCCTAACGGCTGGCACACAGGTACGGCGGCAAACAACACCCCGCAGGGACAGCGTGCCCTGTATGTGTCGAACGATGGTGGGACAAGCAATGCATATAGCGGTGCAGACCCCGCAACAAGCTATGCCTATCGCGAGCTTGTGCTCGATGCCAGCACCTATTCCTGCTCGTTCGACTGGCGCTGTCAGGGAGACGACGATTTCCATTTCTTCCGCGCTTTTATCCTGCCCGTTGCATCCTTACCAGAGGCAGGCACTTTTCCAGATGCGGCAAACCACTATTCTTCAGTTCCATCAGGGTGGATAGACCTCAACCCAACAACCCACTATATGAGCGGGCAGAGCAGCTGGACTACACTGACGCAGAGCTTTACCATTGTCGACAGCGGACTCTACGCTCTGCTGCTGATGTGGGAAAACGACAACTATACGACTCAGAACCCGCCGGCTGCTGTCGACAACATCAGAATTGCACTGCAGACTTGTCCCACGCCCGAAAACCTGTCGGCCGACGCTATGCCGACGGCGGTAGACCTCACGTGGGATGCCGGCGATGACGCCCAGATATGGCTCGTGGAGTACGGCGACACGGCGCTGACTACGTACACGCCTTCATATACCGCCCAAGGGTTGACGCCCAACACCGAATATACTTTCCGTGTCAGCAAGCTATGCATAAGTGGCGACACCAGCCTTGCCGCTACGCTCACCGTGCGCACTGAATGCAACGCAATCGCAGTGCTGCCCTATACCTGCGATTTTGAAAACTACGCCAACGGCACAGGAAGCAATGACCTTTTCATCCCTTGCTGGTATCGGGTGCGCAACTACAGTAGCTATTCGCCGCAGGTAAGCCAAGACTTTACTCCTGGCAACAAATGCCTGTATTGGAACCTTACCGCCGGACTGCTTGACGATGTGTATGTGGTCCTGCCTGAATTGGCCGAAAACATCGAGGTGACCTATACAGAACTGCGCTTCAAAGCAATGAAGGTCGACTATTTGGGCTTGTTTGAAGACCCCGTGCTCGTTGTCGGCGTGATGTCCGACCCGCTTTCGACAGCCACCTTCTCGCCAGTCGACACCATTGTTGTCAGCAACGACACCGGCTATATGGACTACTCTGTCCCGATGCTTGCCTATGTCGGCTCAGACCAGTATGTTGCCATAAGGGGTACTGTCTTTGCTCCAATCAACTCGTCGGCAATCTGTCTGCTCGACGATGTCGAGCTGCACGAGCTGCAGCAATGCCGCAAGCCCACGTCGGTGGCTGCTGCTGCAGGCCCCGACACCATAGCCCTCAGCTGGACACCGGGAGGCGACGAAACGCAGTGGCTGTTGTCGTTCGCCGATACAGCGTTGACGACCACGCAACCCTCGTATGTGGCTCGCAATCTGGTGACTGACACAGAATATGTGTTCTTTATTTCGGCTGTCTGCGGTGCAGGCGACACCAGCGATGCCCTTGTGGCTCACTTCCGCACACAGCCGAGCCCACACCAGCCGCCCCACGACCCCGACACGGTCGAATGCCTTGTGCCCACAAACGTCGGGTTCTATCAGGACACGCCGTGGAGTTATCACGCGTACGAGTTCCATTTCTTTTGGAGCGGCAATGCGCCGGCTTACCAAGTGCGGATAATAAACACATACTACGATATTCAGGTGCGTGTCGACAGCGTTGTGACCGATACGACATTCTTCTTCGATGCCGAAGGTGATGCGGGTTTGTGGACATTCGAGGTGCGCTCGCTGTGCAACGACACCGTCAGTAGCGACTGGTCGGAAATAGTCGAATTCGACACGCCATTGTGCGTAGGGTTCGGTTCGCCTTCGGGCAGGGTAGGAGTCAAGCTCTATCCCAACCCGACCAATGGCACAGCCACATTGTTGCTGAACGGCATAAGAGGCAAGACTGTCGTCAGCGTTGTAGACATTGCTGGCCGTAGGGTGATTGCGCGCACGATAGACTGTGACGGTGAAACACCCGCTTCGTTGCCGTTGGAAGGGCTGGCCGTGGGCACCTACTTCGTGCGTATTTCAGCGCAAGGCGACAATATTGTACGCAAACTTGTTGTCAAGCCGTAACCCAAACGGAAACAAAGGGAAAAAACGAAAACCGGCGGTAGCCAGTTTTCGTTTTTTTTCGTTTATAAAAGGTGTTGAAAAATATTTTTTTAGAAAAAACACGAACGTAAGCGAAAAAATGCGTATCTTTGCAGATTAAAATTTTTAGCAAAAGTATGGAAATAAAACTTGGCAAGATAGATTATACGCCCCTCGACAGGTCGGTTATTTTTCTGTATGGCAGCGAAGTAGCAGCACGTGCACTGCCGCTGAAACGTGACGAGGTGGCTTTCCTCGAACAAAAACGCAATGAGGATATTTCGTCATTGGTGGTCTTCAACCGGCTGCCGCATAGGATATATGTCCAGAACTTCGACAGCGAGTTGCCTAACAACGAAACGCTCGAAAAACTGCGCTGCGCTGCTGCCAATCTTCAAACTGTCCTCTCGAAAGAGAAAGTGGACAAGGTGGCCGTAAGCGGCGAAGGTGTGATACCCGAAGAGGTTGTCGCATTCGTCGAAGGTCTGCACCTGTCCAACTACCGCTTCGACAAATATAAAAACAAGAAGGAATGTCGTCTGAATGAGGTTGTCCTGGAACAGCATATCATTGAACAGGACTCGTTGGACGAGAACTTGCGACTGTGGCGACGCATCGACACGATGCGCGATTGGGTCAACGAGCCTGTGATGCAGCTCAATGCGCCACGCTTTGCCGACCTGCTCAAGGCCGAAGCCGAGCGTACGGCCAACGTCAAATGCACCGTGATGGGACAGAAAAAAATCGAGTCGCTCAAAATGGGAGGCCTGCTGGCTGTGAATCGCGGCAGTGAGGACGAGGCTCGCTTTGTGGTGCTTGAATACAAGCCAGCCGACCGCATCAACTGCAAGGCCGTAGCGCTGGTGGGCAAGGGCGTTATGTACGACACTGGCGGACTGAACATCAAGCCTGGCGATTATATGACTGAAATGAAGTCGGATATGGCTGGCGCAGCATTGATGGCCTCGGCCGTGCTGGCAGCCGCCGAAAATGCGCTGCCCGTATGGGTGCGCGCCTACCTGCCACTGACAGACAACCGGCCGTGCAAGAATGCTTATGCAGCCGACGACATCCTGACGATGTACGACGGCACAACAGTCGAAATCACCAACACCGACGCCGAAGGACGTCTTATCCTTGCCGACGCAATAGCCTATGCCGCACAGGAGGACCCCGAACTGATTATCGACGCCGCCACTCTAACAGGTGCTGCCGTGAGGGCTCTTGGAACCAAAGTGGCTGCAGTGATGCAGGATAACGCCGAAGGTCCGCTGAACTTGCTGCAGATTGTTGGCAAACAGGTTTATGAACGTCTTGCAGAACTGCCGTTCTGGAAGGACTACGACGAACTGCTCAAGTCGGAAGTCGCCGATATGATAAACTGCAACCTTCACGCCAATGCAGGAACGATAACAGCAGGCCGTTTCTTGGCGCACTTTGCAAAAGGGCTCCCATACATCCATCTTGACATCGCCGGCGTGGCATTCTATTCCAAACGCGAAAGTTTCTACGGCACCGGTGCTTCGGGATTCGGCTTGAGACTCCTCTATGCCTTCCTGCAAATGTACGACATTTGCAAGTCAAAGTAAGATTTTGAACAGTAAACATAATGACGGAACACAATTCACTAAATATATGACCAAAACAGAATCTCACAAAATAAAAGTCGCCATCACTCAAGGTGACATCAACGGTATCGGTTACGAAGTGATACTCAAGACTTTTTCTGACAGCCGTATGTTCGACCGCTGCACTCCAATCGTCTATGGGTCGACAAAGGTTGCATCATACCATAAGAAACTGCTTTCGCAACAAGTCCAGGAACTTAATTTCACAGCATTGCTTGATGCGGCACAGGCCCAGGACCGCAAGTTTAACGTCGTCAACCTCATTCAGGACGAAATAAAGATCGATATCGGCAAACCCACAGACATCGGTGGTGAAATGAGCCGCAGAGCTCTTGACCGCGCTTGCGAGGATCTTAAGCGTGGCGTTGTCGATGTGCTCGTCACTGCTCCTATTAACAAGAAGAATATCCAGTCAGCCACGTTCGACTTCCCCGGCCACACTGAATATCTCTCGAGCAAATTCGGAGGAGACTCGCTGATGATGATGGTCTGCGATCGCATTCGCATCGGTATTGTTACCAATCATTTAGCTCTCAAGGACGTACCTGCGGCGATAACCAAAGAGTTGCTTATGAAGAAAATTCGCCTAATGCACGAATCCCTGAAGCGCGACTTTGGCATTCCAATGCCTAAGATTGCTGTGCTTGCCCTGGATCCGCACGCCGGCGACAATGGTGTCATTGGCACACAGGACGAGACTGTCGTCAAACCGGCTATCGACGAGGCATATGACGACCGCATCCTGGCCTACGGACCCTATCCTTCCGACGGCTTCTTTGGCAGCAACGAGTTCAACAAGTTCGACGGTGTACTGGCTCTATACCACGACCAGGGTCTTATACCCTTCAAGTTGATGTCTTTCACCGAAGGTGTCAACTACACCGCAGGACTTGACATCATCCGCACCTCGCCGGCCCACGGCACCGCCTATGACATTGCAGGAAAAGACAAGGCCAGCGAGCAGTCTTTCCGACACGCCGTCAATCTTGCCTGCGACATTCTGCGTCACCGCAAGGAATACGCCGAACTCACCGCAGACCCCCTGAAATAGTTTTTGGCTGAATCGTGATTTGTCCAATGATAACTCCATAAACTATAGTATAATAATGCAATCCAATAAAGACGCAACACCGAAATAACGCCGACAGAACAATGAAAAAACTGATGCTTATTGACGGAATGGCTATGGTCTACAGGGCCTATTATGCGTTGAACCATAATCCCAGAATGAACAGCCGCGGTATGAACACATCCGCCGTTCTCGGATTCACCACAACGCTCTACGACCTGCTGCGACATCAGCACCCCTCGCATTGTGCTGTTGCTTTCGACCTTTCAGCACCAACTTTCCGACACCAGCGCTATCAGCTCTACAAGGCTAACCGCGACGCAATGCCCGAAGACATTCAGCAGGCTCTGCCTTACATCCACCGTGTGATTGACGGCTTCGGTATTCCAGTGGTAACCAAGGAGGGCTTTGAGGCCGACGATATTATCGGGACCCTTTCATATCAGGCTGAAAAGGCGGGGTTTGACCAGGTCCTGATGGTGACTCCCGACAAGGACTTTGCGCAGCTCGTCACCGACTGTGTGCACCTCTATCGCTTTGGGCGTATGGGCAAGCCCGACAGCGTATATACTCCCAGCGAGGTCTGCGAGTCTTTTGGTGTCCAGCGTCCTGAACAGGTGGCCGACATACTTGGCCTTTGGGGTGATGCAATCGACAATATTCCGGGAATCCCCGGTGTTGGCGAAAAAAAAGCCAAGCAGCTTGTCCAGCAGTTTGGCAGCGTCGAGAATCTTGTCGCCAATAGTGACCAGGTCGCCAACCTTAAGCTTCGCAATGTGGTAAAAGAGTTCAGTGAACAGGCTCTTCTGTCCAAAGAACTCGCCACCATATGCAGGCAGGTGCCCATTCAGCTCGACGAGGCATCGCTCGCACTTCCAACACCAAATTATGCATCGCTGGCAGCAATATTCTCCGAACTTGAATTCCGTGCCTTTGCAAAGAAGATGTATACCGATCTCAGTGTCAGTGACCCTGATCTGGCAATGAAACTCGAACTGAGAGTCAAGGGTGGCGAACGCAAAGCGGACACTTCAGAACCTAAGGCCGAAGTTGTAAAGCGTAAGGCCGAAAAGGTCGACCCGCTTCAGGTGTCGCTTTTTGGCGAGGCGCCTCAGGATGCAGAGTCCAAGGCGAACCCAGACACCGCTGCGGCCGACAAATCTCCGCGCACAGCCACAATCGAACTTCTCGCCCAACTGCAGGACAAGGACTTTGCTATTTATCTCGATCAAGATCCCAAAAGCCACGAAGTTCGTGGGCTCGCCTTCGCGTCCAGCGCCGACAACGCTGTTTATCTACCTTTCGACGGCAACGACTATTTCTCGTTTGTCCAAGCCGCAATGGAAAACAAGTCCACACGGAAAATCTGTTATGACCTTAAACAGCTTAAACACATCTTCCTGGACCACGATATCAGCATTGAAGGACAGCTTTTCGACGTTCAGCTGGCTCATTATTTGCTTGACCCTGAAGCACGCCACTACCTTGATTTTATTGTATCCAGCGTGCTCAACGTGTCGCTCGACGAGTCGTCGCCATCATTCCCCACCCAGTGCGCGGCGATGCTTGCGCGTCTTTATGAACCGATGCGCAACGCTCTCATCGAGAATGATATGCTGGCACTATATACTGACATCGAAATCCCCTTGGTCGACGTTTTGGTCGATATGGAACGCGAGGGGGTGAGGATAGATGTGGACGCATTGACGCAGTATTCGGCCCAACTGTCGCACGAGCGCGATGACATAGAACGCAGAATCTACGACTTGGCAGGTGTCGAATTCAATATCGGCTCACCCAAACAGTTGGGTGAAGTGCTTTACGAAAGGTTGAAGGTGACTGACAAGCCGCCGCTGACGGCCACCAAGCAATACAGCACCGCCGAAGAGGTGCTGCACAAATTGCGCGACAAACACGAAATAATACCGCTTATCTTGGAATACCGTTCCTTGAGCAAGCTGGTGTCGACCTATCTCGACACATTCCCTAAACTGATAGACCCCACGAGCGGGCGTCTGCATACGATATACAATCAAGCCGTTACGGCAACGGGTAGGCTCAGTTCGTCCAACCCCAACCTGCAGAATATTCCTATCCGTACTGAGCGCGGACGGGAAATCAGACGAGCCTTTGTGGCTCGCGGCGACGATTACAGTATTCTTGCTGCCGACTATTCGCAGATCGAACTCCGTATCATTGCCGCCCTGTCGAAGGACGAGCATATGATCGAGGCTTTCAAAAATCATTACGATATTCACCGAGCTACTGCGGCGAAGATATATCATATTGATATTGATGAAGTCAGCAAGGAACAGCGTCGCAACGCCAAGTCGGTGAATTTCGGTATTGTCTATGGCATCAGTGCATTTGGTCTGTCGGAGCAGCTCGACATTCCGCGCAAAGAGGCCGCAGCCCTGATTGAAGAATATTTCCAGCAGTATCCAGCTATAAAACAATATATTGACAGTAATATTGCATTTGCCCGCGAAAACGGTTATGCGCAGACCTTGTTAGGCCGTCGCCGTTATCTTTACGACATCAATAGTCGCAACGCGGGTCTGCGACAGTTTGCAGAGCGCAATGCTGTCAATATGCCCATCCAGGGCACCTCGGCCGATATGATAAAAATAGCGATGATTCGCATCTGGAAACGTTTTAAAGATTTGAATTTCAAGTCAAAAATGATTCTTCAGGTGCACGACGAACTTGTATTCGACGTGTACAATCCTGAGCTTGAGGATGTGAAGGATATTGTTAGGAGCGAGATGCTTAACGCACTTCCTTTGCCAATACCGATAGAGGTAGGGATTGACGTTGGAAAAAATTGGTTAGAAGCACATTAGTTCTTGTTTTGATTATGTCGGAAGGAAACGCTATAGAGAAAATAATATTGGGTATTGACCCAGGTACGCGCATTTTGGGATACAGTGTGCTCGAAGTGGTCGAACAAAAACCGCGCATACTTGTCCTTGATGTTTTGTATCTGAGGCAGATAGCCGACTTCAATCTTCGCATCCGCAAGATTTTCGATACAACGCTTCGCATCATCGACACCTTCCATCCTGACCATTTGGCTATCGAAGCTCCTTTCTTTGGTAAAAATGTTCAGTCGATGTTGAAGTTGGGGAGAGCCCAGGGGGTTGCAATAGCAGCTGCTATGAGTCGCGACCTATCGGTTACAGAATACGAACCTTCAACCATCAAACAGTCCGTCACAGGCAATGGACAGGCCAGCAAAGAGCAGGTTGCAATGATGCTCCGCTCGCAGATGTCGTTCCCCGACGAACCTCGCTATCTTGATGCAACCGACGCTCTTGCAGCGGCTTATACCTGTTTTATGGAGCAGACCAGTCCTTTGGCTGACATACAACAGCAATTTGCCGTCAAACATAAAAAAACAAAGTCGTCCCGCAAATCTTGGGCCGAGTTTGTAAACTTCAATCCTGACAGGGTTGAAGGGTAGACTCTGACTTTAAAAGTGAATAGTGACCAGAGATTAATATAATATGTATATTCTTTTAACTTCCTACAACTCCCAAACATATTATCCTTTAAACTTTAAAACAATTCAAAATTAATATATAATGGCAACAAAAACAGGAGAAGGATTCAGTAGCTCGTTTGGAGCAATTATGGCTGCTGCAGGGTCGGCGGTTGGATTAGGCAATATCTGGCGATTCCCGTACATCTGTGGCAAATATGGCGGCGGAGCATTCCTGCTGGTATATGTGTGCTTCGTGTTTTTTATCGGTATGATTTTGATGATGAGCGAGTTTGTGATTGGCCGCCGCACAGGAGAAGACCCGATGAAGGCCTATCCCAAATTGCGCCCCGACCGTCCTGGCTGGCGTTTTGTCGGTCTTGCAGGACTTTTAACCTGTTTTTTGATCCTGGCTATCTACCTTGTCATTTCGGGATGGACGCTCAACTACTTCTGGGAGTCGCTAACGGGCACATTGGCGTCTGTTGCCGATAGCGATTTCGGCACGCACTTCAGCGACTTCGCTTCTTCGGCATTGCGGCCGGTGATTTTTATAGTCGCTTTCCTCTTGCTCACCGCGGTGGTCATTATCGGCGGCGTGGAGAAGGGCATCGAGCGTGTGTCCAAGTTGCTTATGCCGATATTGGTGGTGTTGCTGCTTGTTTTGTGCGTTCGCTCGCTTACTCTCGACGGAGCCTCTAAGGGCATCGCCTATCTTTTCCATCCAGACTTTACAAAGCTCACCGGCGAAGGCATCCTTGCGGCACTGGGACAGGCCCTTTTTTCGCTGTCGGTGGGAATGGGCGTTATGATTGTCTATGGCTCTTATTTACCTGTGGATGATAATATTCTGAAGACATCGATTTGGATTACCGTGTGCGATTTTGCCATTGCCGTACTGTCGGGCATTGCCATTTTCCCTGCCGTTTTTGCTTGCGGACAGGATCCAACCGGAGGCCCAGGACTTGTCTACCAGGTCCTGCCTGTTGTCTTCAACTCGATGGGAGGCATCGGACGCGTCTTCTCCATCGTTTTCTTCCTGCTCCTTTCCTTAGCCGCACTCACCTCGGCCATATCGCTGCTTGAAGCGTTAACCCAATGGATGTCAAACGAAAAGATCGGACGCACCAAGTCGGCAATAGTTATGTCGCTGATCGTCGTGGTGTTTGCTGTCGCCGCTTCATTCTCGTTCGGCAATGGCATCTGGAGCGGCTTCAAAGTGGCCAATTTGCAGCTGTTCGACTTGCTCGACAAGCTTACCGGCACCATCCTGCCACCAGTGTGTGCTTTGCTGACTATTATATTCTTTGGGTGGTTTATGCGGAAAGAGGATATCTTGGACGAGCTGTCCAATCACGGCACTCTGAAGGTTAGCTATTTCAAGGTGTTCTACTACTTCCTGGCCCGCTTTGTCGCACCCGTTGCGCTGGTGATTGCCCTTATCAATGGATTGATTGGTTGATTTTGGATATGCGAAAACTCTGTTATATATTCATTGTTGCTCTCCTTGCCTCTTCCTGCGGACGGGTCGCTGTCACAAAGACAATCGACCCCAAGTCTGTGGATTTCGAGGCTGTCTACGACGAGAATTTCGACAATGTGCTCTATCCCTCAATGATGTTGGCTTTGGCCAGCTATAGGGGCAACGAAATGGACTCGCTGTTCAGCGTCAGCGTCACCGCTCCGCAGAACAATGCGGTTATGCGCATCGTGGTCGACTCCACTTTGCTTAACTACGTGAGCATCACGCAGGAAACCCTGCCGCGTAAGGGAATGCGCTATTCCTTCGCGCCGGTTATCAAGTGGAAATACGAAACCCTCTACCGTATGCGGCAACAGGGATTTATCGATCTCACTTTCACCTGCTTCATCAATGACGAACAGGTCGATGTGAAAAACATTCGCCTTAACTATCGGCCTACGAATGAGTGTCTTATGTCACTTATCGGCAAAGATGGCAGCTACCACGACTACCGGTGGCTTTTTGCCGCCTACGTCAACGAGGACCATCCAAAAATCGACGGCATCCTCAGCGAAATCCTCTCGCAGGGCATTGTCACCATTTTCGATGGCGCCCGCACTGAAAAGAAAACCGAGACCCAGATGCGTGCCATCTGGTACTATGCCCTCAGCCGCGGTTTGGCCTATTCTTCAATTACCTGTACCTCCAACGGCTCCAAACGCTCCAATTCGCAATATATTCGCTTTTTCGACGATGTCTATCGCAACCGGCAGGCCAACTGCATCGACGCCTGTGTCTTTTTCTCCTCCATTATGCGCAAAGTGGGGCTGCAGCCCATCATTTTCGTCGACCCCTGCCACGCATATCTCGGATACTATACCGACAAGACTAAGAAGAAAATCGCCCTGCTCGAGACGACGATTACAGGGTGGGTCAACCTGCCCGACCTCGACGACCATTACGATGCCGAAACAGGGATGCTCGAAGAAAAATATTACAATAAAATTTCTAAATATTTGACCGATAAACAAAAAGAATCCTGTTTGGCAGGCAAGATGACGCTCGACGATATCAAGAAAGCCGTCGCCAACAATCTCTTCGACCGCGCCTCCGAATATCAGAAAGACAACTACAAAAATAACAAATCGCTCTATTCCGACCCCAACCAGCAGTCGTATCAGATGCTTGTCATCGACGAACTCCGGCAGCAAATTGCCCCAATCCCCGCAGCAGGAAACGAATAAACGTAAGGCGGAAAACAGAAAGCGCAAATCTGGTACGCAGGCGCCTCGCCTGCGATAATTAACAAATACACAATGCGTCAGCCACTAAAAAATTAACAAGTTCACAAATTAACAAATTCATAATGCGATACTTGATCCACCTTGCATATAACGGTACCAACTATTGTGGCTGGCAGACGCAGCCCAATCTGCCCACTGTGCAGCAGACACTCGAGGCGGCTCTGACGACCCTTTTGAGGACACCGGTTGCAATCGTCGGTTGCGGACGCACCGACACCGGCGTTCACGCATCGGATTTCTATGCACATTTCGACACCGCGACGCTCGTTCCCGACAACCTCGTTTTCAAGCTGAACAGCTACCTCCCTCCAGACATAGCAATATTCGATATCGCACCTGTCGCCGACAATTTCCACGCACGTTTTTCCGCCACAGCGCGTACCTACAAGTATTACGTATCCACAGCGCGGCTGCCTTTCAAACAAGGCCTCTATTGCCGCATCTATTTCGAACCCGACATTCGCATTATGAACGAAGCGGCAAAGGCTTTGATGGAATATGACGATTTCACAAGCTTCGCCAAACTGCACACCGACAACAAGACCAACATCTGCCACCTCACCCAAGCACATTGGGACAGGGAAGGGGAGATGCTCGTCTTCACCATAACCTCCAACCGATTCCTGCGCAATATGGTGCGGTCGGTCACAGGTACCCTCTTGGATGTCGGCCGCGGAAAACTCTCCATCGACGGCCTGAAGCAGATCGTCGAACAGAAAAACCGCTGTGCCGCAGGCGTCAGTATGCCCGCCCAAGGACTTTTTCTGACCAAAGTGAAATATTAACGAACAGAAAACGGAAAACGGAGAACGGAAAACGGAAAGCGGAAAACGGAAAACGGAAAGCGAGGCTGCCGCGCCAGCCACTAACGCATTAACACATTAACACATTAACGCATTAAAAATGTATTGTCCCTTAACTCCCCTTAACTTCCCTTAACTCCCCTTATTAACGAATTAACAAATTAACGCATTAACAAATTAACGAATGAAATACACCGAAGTCGATATCACTCTTTCCAAGACGAATCCTTTTCGCGACCTCCTTGTCTACAGCCTGGGCGACGAAGGGCCTTACGACAGTTTTGAAGATACACCCAAAGGCATCAAGGCCTACGTCCCAACCGGACAGTTCGATGGCCTCTTCCTACAGCAGACCATCGACGAAATCAAGTCGATGGACCCAACGCTGACGGTGGACTACACCGTCGTCGAATTGCCCGACAAAGACTACAACGAAGAATGGGAACGCCAGCACCAGCCCGTCCTGGTCGAAGGGTTCTGCTGGGTCCGTGCACCCTTCCATCCCCATCGCGACGATGTCAAGTACGAGATTGAAATAGAACCCAAAATGTCCTTCGGAACAGCCCATCACGCCACGACCTACCTGATGCTCTCGCTCCTTGAGCAAGAAGTCGTCGACGGCCGTCGCGTGCTGGATATGGGCAGCGGCACAGGAGTCCTCGCTATCCTCGCAGCCAAAAAGGGCGCCTCTTACGTCGAAGCCATCGATGTCGACGAATGGGCCTATCGCAACGCCCTCGAAAATTTCCAGCGCAACCGAGTGCAGGTCAACGCCCTCCTTGGCGACGCATCGCTGCTTACTGCCGACAAGCATTTCGACCTCATCCTTGCCAATATCAATCGCAACATATTGCTGCGGGATATGGGCGCCTATGCCGCAGTGCTCAATCCCGGTGGCACACTGCTGCTAAGCGGATTTTATGAGCACGACGTCGATGCGCTCCGCGACAAGGCGGAAACATTAGGCCTGAGGCTAAAGCAACAGAAAAGCCGCAACGAATGGACCGCCCTGAAATTAACAAATTAACGAATTGACAAGTTAACAACGCGCCAGCCACTAACAAATTAACGAATTAACAAGTTAACAACGCGCCAGCCACTAACGCATTAACGAATTAACACATTAACAACGCGCCAGCCACTAACGCATTAACACATTAACGCATTAACGCATTAAAAATGTATTGTCCCTTAACTTCCCTTAACTTCCCTTAACTTCCAATCATAACTTCCCCTCTAACTTCCCTTTCAAATTAACATATTAACTCATTAACAAATTAAAAATTATGGACTTATCAGGTAGAAGAAAAAGTACAAACGTAGAAGACCGCCGAGGCAAAGGCGGCAAAATCGCCCTTGGAGGCGGCATCGGCGGCGCCTTGATCGCCGTCCTCTTTGCCCTGTTTACCGGAGGTGACCCCTCCGAGGCTCTGCAGCAGCTTGGCAGCCAACAGGTGGGCAACACCGAATACGTGGCCACCGAGCAGGAAAAACAGTTCGAGGATTTTGCTCTCAAAATCCTGGCCAGCACCGAAGACGTTTGGGCGGCCGAATTTAAACGTATGGGACGCACCTATACGCCGCCTAAGCTCGTCCTCTTCCACGGCAGCGTCCAGAGCGGATGCGGCAGCGCAAGCTCGGCGATGGGACCGTTCTATTGCTCCGCAGACCAGTGCGTTTATCTCGATCTCGACTTCTTCAGCGAGATGCCCAAATCGCTTGGCGCAGGCGGCGACTTCGCATACGCCTATGTGATTGCACACGAAGTGGGACACCACGTCGAGCACCTGTTGGGAGTTCTTGGCGAAGCCCACAGCCAGATGGCTCGTGTGTCCGAGGCCGAGAAAAACAAGATCAGTGTCCGCATCGAACTGCTGGCCGACTTCTATGCCGGCGTGTGGGGCTATCACGAAAACAAAATGTTCGGCTCGCTCGAAGACGGCGACCTCGAAGAGGCCATCAATGCAGCACAGAAAATCGGCGACGACTACCTCCAGAAAAACGCCCGTGGCTATGCCACACCCGAGTCGTTCACACACGGCACTTCGGCTCAGCGTATGCGCTGGCTCAAGAAAGGACTCACCACCGGCGATATGAGCAAGGGCGACACCTTCTCACAGTCATACAACAGCCTGTGATTTCACCCGCTAACGCAATGAAACGGAAAACGGAAAGCGGAAAATTAAGGGATAATTCGTATTGTCCATTAACTTCCCTTTTAACTTCCCTTTAACTTCCCTTTAACTTCCCTTAACTTCCAATCATAACTCCCCCTTTAACTTCCCTTTCAAATTAACAAATTATCGCATTTATGAAAAAAATCATTCTGTCGCTTTTTTTTATGGCTCTTTGCGGCATTTCGCTGGCGCAAGAAAAGAAATACTATAACGAAGAGGTGGACGGTATGGCGCAGATCGAGGCCGCAACCGAGCTCGCACGCCAGTCCGGACGCTACGTGCTGTGCCAGGTGGGCGGCAACTGGTGCCCCTGGTGCATCCGGTTCGCACAGTTCGCCACTACCGACAGCGTCGTTGCCCCCTTGCTCGAAAAGAATTTCGTCTATGTGCACATCAACTATTCCAAGGCCAACAAGAACCGCGCAGCTATGAAATACCTCGGCAATCCGACACGCTTCGGATTCCCCGTTTTCGTCATCCTCAATGAGGACGGCACCCCAATCCATATCCAGGAGTCCGCCTCGCTCGAAGAGGGCAAGTCCTACAACCGCAAAAAAGTGGAGAACTTTCTGCGACTCTGGACCAAAGAGGCCGTCACCAAAGAGTTGGAATGAACATAGTGACCAGTGACCTGTGACCAGCGACACATTCACGCATTAGCGCAATCGCTCAAACATTCATTTTGCAAAAGTACGAATAATTTCAAGGTCTCTGCATCGCCTTTTTGCACATCGTTTTTATTCAGTTCTTATATCGTTCTTATATTTCGGATATAAGAACGATATAAGAACTGCGTTCGAACGGTGGGCGAAAATACGGCACGGATGGCAATGGAATCCGATGCCGAGACAGGGAAACTAAAAACCGTCAGCTTTCTTTGTACCCATTGGGGTTCTGGCACTGCCAGCGCCAGCTGTCGCGGCACATCTCCTCAATGCCGTATTCTGCCTTCCAGCCCAGCTCGCGCTCGGCCTTCGAAGGGTCGCTGTAGCAGGTGGCAATATCGCCTGCGCGGCGGGGTTTGATGCTGTAGGGCACCTTCACTCCGTTGGTTTTCTGGAAGGCGTTGACGACGTCCAGAACACTGTATCCGTGACCTGTACCAAGGTTGTAGATGGCGAGTCCGCATTTGCGGTCTATGGCCTTTAGCGCGCACACGTGGCCACGCGCCAGATCCACAACGTGGATATAGTCGCGCACGCCCGTTCCGTCAGGCGTGTCATAGTCGTTGCCAAACACACCAAGCTCCGCGCGCTTGCCGATTGCCACCTGCGTAATGTATGGCATCAGGTTGTTCGGTATGCCGTTCGGGTCCTCGCCCATCGTGCCGCTCGGATGCGCCCCGATCGGGTTGAAGTATCGCAGCAGGACGACATTCCATTCGGGGTCGGCTTTCTGTATGTCCATCATCACCTGTTCGAGCATACTCTTTGTCCAGCCGTAAGGGTTGGTGCACTGGCCTTTGGGGCAGTTTTCGGTAATGGGTATTTCCTTCGGGTCGCCGTATACCGTGGCCGATGAGCTGAAAATGATATTCTTGCAGTTGTGCTTGCGAAGCACGTCGAGCAGCGTCAGCGTGCCGCTGATGTTGTTTTCGTAGTATTCCCAAGGTTTTTCCACCGATTCACCCACAGCCTTCAGGCCTGCGAAATGGATGCACGCGTCGCAGGGATGCTGCTCCAGCACCTGGCAGAGACCTTGGCGGTCGCGGATATCGACTTGGTAGAATGCCACAGGCTTTTGCGTGATATCCTGCACACGTCTGAGTGACGTTTCTGACGAATTGTCCAGATTGTCAACCACAACAACTTCATATCCAGCCTGCTGCAGTTCGATAAGGGTGTGGGAGCCGATGAATCCGGCACCGCCGGTAACAAGAATTCTTTTCATTAATATTATGATTCTAGTTAAAGATAATAAACATTATGCAGAAAACGGCAAATGCTCTATATGTTGTTGATATATAGCGCTGTCGACGTTCTGCACGTTATTGCGTTGCAAATGCAAAGATAGTAAAAAAATGATTATTGGCACAGTTCGGAAGGGGAGAGCCCCGTTTTTTTTAGAGCAGCGTGAACCAAAAGCATTGTGCAACCGCAGAAAATCGTCATAAATTATGGTAAAGACTGAGCCTCACCGTTGTGGCAGACATTGGACCAGTATCTAAAACGTGTACTGGTGCCATAGTGAAAAGATTTGGTTTGCAATGCTTTGACTAAAAATAAAAAGAGACCTATAGGTCATTTAATTTCGGTGAGACCGGTACAACCGACGAAAGCACCCCAGCCAATTTTCTTCAATGAATTGGGCAATATGATGCTGGGGAAATTGGTACAACCTTCGAAGGCGAGATCCTCAATTTCCGTTACCGAATCGGGGATGATGACCTATGTAAGTTCGGTACATTGGCTGAAGGCTTCTTTAGCAATCACCTTCGTTCCTTCGGGTATGAAGCCCGACCCGTTATTTGTTATTTTGTATCCTTTTTCATTATCTTAATACTTCTCACATAGTTTTGAATCGAACGAATCATACAACTTGCCGCCGATGTGCTTGATGTCTTTCAGTTGCATATCCTTCGTTATGCGACAATTGCCATATCTGGGGTAGATGTCGACGAAACAGCCATCGACGAAGCAGTCGGTGAGGGCCTTCTCGGCTTCGCCCACAGTCCCCCTTCCAATACCTTTTTTTAAATGCAAAACCATTTTAAATCAGTCGTTTATAAAATATGTTTGCAAGTTTACTAAAATAACCTTTATTATATGCTAAAAAATTGGTAATTTTGCAGTTACGATAGAAAGATATGTCGTTTAGATGGATTGTTCTGTATGTGAGTGTATTAAGCGGAATAATCCAGCTGAACAGATATTGCTATATAGATATGAACCCATATAAAAAGTAAAAAAATACGATTATGACAAAAGCAGAAATAGTGACTCGGATTTACGAGCAGACAGGCATAGAGAAGACCGCCGTGCTTGCGGTTGTGGAATCTTTTATGGAGACCGTCAAGGAAAGACAAAATTAAAGAAGCGGAAGTTGATGTGTCGCTGGTGAAGCAAGATTATATTCTGAAAGGCAAGATTGACCTTGTTGAAGGAAAGGACGGCACTGTGGAGCTGGTCGACTTCAAGTCAGGAGAAAAGCCGGATGTGAATACACGCGACGAGTACAAAAGACAGATACTAAACCAATATCGCCGCCAGTTGGAGATATATGCCTATCTGATAGAGCAACGCTATGGAATGAAAGTGAGTGCAATGCATTTGTACTATCCGAAAGTGGAAGATGGCAATCCACGTATCACCTATCGCTATCAGGAGAAGAATATTGAGAATACAATGGAGGCTTTTGAAGAGGTGGTGCAAAAGAAAGATAGAAAAGAAAGATTATTCTATGGAGAACGTACGCCGCAACGAGAAACATTGCTCCGATTGCGACTTGCGCTTCTATTGCAATTACAACTGCTAATAATCTAGAAAAACTATAAAAGATGATAAAATTGTTATTCCCATTTGTAAAATTTGCGCAATGGATTGGTTCTATTGCAAGGTATTTATGGACGTTCAATCGACCCAAAGAAGTAGACTATATTCTTGACAAATCATTACAGGCCAAAGAAAAGAAAAAAAACAGAATTGTTGGTACAAGTGTTATTTCTATTTGTTTAACAATTCTTGGAATAGGTGTTAGCGTTAGCCCCTCTGATGTTAAGGAGTTGGAAAAAACAATGACAAAATCTTTCAACAGAATGGAGCAGTTGGAGTACATTACAGCCAATACCAACGCTTTATCGCAGGACACAATGTCTCAAAATATAATATACCGGGGAGAAGCCCAATTACTTTCAATGATGCTCCGTTCTAACATTGAATTTTACAAAACCATGAACATTAAAGGTTTGAATAATATTCGTGAAGTGGATCAAATGGGGAAAGGGGCATTAAAATCTTATATCATGTTTATGGATCACTTTGAAACCTTTGGGAAAGGAGTAATGAAATATGTATCAAAGAATGAACTTTTAGCGCCTAAAACTTATGACATTACTCTTTCTTATATGAACCAGTTGGTGATGAAATTAGTCGAAGTTGACAGGTTAGCAAGAATAGTTAAACCAAAAATCGAAGAAAATTTTACTGAAATAGAAAAGATCCCCGTAAATGAAAAGAATAGGAGGAAGTTGGCTAAATTGTATAAAAAAATGCTTGATGATAAGGATGTAATAAGGTATGATATAGCAGTTTATGAATATATCGATATGGTGTATGAATATTTGATTGCATTAGAATTAGGCAAAGCCTATTCAAATTTTTCATTTCAAGAAAATGATAATATTGAATTGAATGAACAACTAAAAATTGATATGCCAATAAAATAAGGCGTATAGGTCAAATTGCAGGATGAAATTCGGTACTTTGATCCAATAGGTCAAATTGCAGGATGGCTGAAATGAAAAAGTTTTGTACTTTTGCACCGCAGTTTGAAGCGTAGTGGGGCTCTGCTGGGGAGCAACTCCAAGAGGAATAGGACTGCAAACTCAAGATTGAACGGGACTGGCTCTGCTTGCGGCGGAGCCTTTCCCTTTTATTTCTCCCGTTCAAGCTTAGATTTCAATGCCAAGAAAAACCCACTGATGAACCGCTTGCGGTTCTCCTTCGACATTCCGCTATGGTTGTTGAGGTTCTTTTTCAGGTCTGTGAACGTGCCTTCTATCTTGTTGTTTGTATTTGGCATTCCCTTGCATTCCGGCTGCTGGTACGTGAACAGGTATGGCAGGTAGAAGTCCACGCTGTGCATTGCCGAGCGCAGCCGCTTGTGGGTGAACTGCGTCTTCCCTGACTTCAGCGTTGTGCGTCTGTTGAGCGTATTTCCCCACTGTTCCTTCCATTTCCGGTACTCGTCCTCGAATTCGTTTTTATGTCTTGTTATAAGTGATCCGGCCAGTTCTTTCAGCTCCCTGGCGGCTATCAGCTTGGGGCGCTTGGTGAGATACCGTTTAACAATCTCCATCATATGAAACTGGCACATCTGTATCTTGTACGCCGAGAACTCCGAGAATAGGCTCTGCATCCCGTCAATCACTATCCCTCTGATGCAGTATCCGCGTTGTTCTATGCTGCGCACCGCATCAATGTAGTCCTGCACCCTCTCGTGTCCGATGAATGACACATACAGCGGCAAGCCCGTCTCCTCGTCCAGACCGAGCAGCACTCCCCAGTTGTGTCCCCAGTACGTCGTGTCCAGGTGCAAGAACCCGCTACCGGTGAGCGAAGGCTGATCCCATCCAATTGTCACCTCGCGAATTCTCCGTTTGATAGTTGATTGGCTTATTCTATGCTTCTCCGCCAGCTCAGCCATCGTCTGCTTCCCATCCTGGTAAAGGCTCCACAAGGTGTCGGTATCGACTCTGTTGCCATTGCGGAACTGGTATCCGCATTCCTTGCAGACGTATAGCTGGACGCCCTGCCGTTTCCCGTTTTTTACAGTGTGCGTCCCCTTTGCATGCGGGACATTTGATCTTGTACATTTTCTACTTTTTTTGAGATGCTTGATTACTCGCGAATGTAGTAAAAATGCACAAATCGAAAGTTTTTATCCTGCAAAATGACCTATTGGCTTTTTTTATTTGTTAAAATTTGTCTCAAGCAGCTTGAAGTGCGAAACCCACAGTAAAAACTAGCGTTTTCGAAGATTTTATCCTGCAAAATGACCTATAGGTCAAAAACAATCATAAATTATGGTAAAGACTGAGCCTCTCCGTTGTGGCAGACATTTGAGCAGCATCTAAAATGTGTACTGGTGCCATAGTGAAAAGATTTGGTTTGCAATGCTTTGACTAAAAAATAAAAAGAGCACTTGCTTTAAGTGCTCCTTTCGTACCCCGGGAGGGACTTGAACCCTCACGCCCTTGCGAGCAGCAGATTTTGAGTCTACCGTGTCTACCATTCCACCACCAGGGCATTTCTTTCGAAAACTGTGGCAAGAATCGCTATTGGTGTTTTCTATTGAATTTGTTTATTTTAAACAACAAAAACCAACTTTCTTGCCTCTCGTTTTCAAGTGCAAAATTACACACTTTTTTGATACTGGCAAATTTTTTTTATATATTTTTGCTACAATCAAAAAAAATGTTGTAATTTTGCAGTCCATTAATAAACCATAAAAAGTGATGCAAACATCTGATAAAGTATTCATTTTCGCTGGTCGTGCCACTGCTGACTTGGCTCGCAGAGTGGCCGAAATCTACGGAATTCCACTGGGCAACTCGACAGTTTTCCAGTATGCCGACGGTGAATTTCAACCTTCGTTTGAAGAAACTATCCGTGGTGGTACGGTGTTTATCATCCAGTCCACTACGCCTCCGACCGACAATCTGTTCGAACTTCTTATGATGGTCGATGCTGCCAAGCGTGCCTCGGCAGGCAAGATTGTTGCTGTCATACCTTACTATGGCTTCGCACGCCAGGACCGCAAAGACAAGCCGCACGTACCTATCGCATCACGTCTGATTGCCGATATGCTTGTGGCTGCCGGTGTTGACCGTCTGATCACGATGGACCTTCACGCCGACCAGATTCAGGGATTTTTCAACATCCCTGTCGACCACTTGTATGGCTCGTCGCTGTTCTTGCCCTACATCCGCGAAAAATTCGACATCGAAGATGTTATGTTTGCTTCGCCCGATATGGGTGGCAGCAAGCGTGCCGGTATGTATGCCAAGACGCTGAACAACAGCTTTGTGATTTGCTACAAGCATCGTAACAAACCCAACGAGATTGGAGAAATGCGCCTTATCGGTGAGGTCGAGGGCAAGCACGTGATCCTGCTGGACGACCTTATCGATACCGGTTCGACCATCTGCAAGGCTGCCAGCATCATCAAGGCTAATGGAGCAAAGAGTGTCCGTGCAATGATTACCCACCCGGTTCTTTCGGGCAATGCGATCGAGAAGATTGAGAATTCGGAACTTGAGGAGCTGGTCGTTTCCGACACGATTCCGCTGAAACGCGAGTCGTCGAAAATCCGTGTCCTCTCGTGCGACTGGCTTTTTGCCGAGGCTATACGCCGTGTGACGACTTTCGAGTCGCTCGATAATCTCTATGAGACGACTATCCATCACAAAGGTGTGATACATCGCATCGAGCATTAATTTCCGGATTAAAAGTCGACCGTAATTTAAACTTAAATTCGCCTTTTGTTAATTCATTTATTATAAACCATTTTAAAATCTTAAAACAATGAGAATAGTATCAATGAGCGGTGCTCTCCGCGAGCACGTAGGGAAAAAGGATGCTAAGGCTCTGCGTCGTGACGCCAAGGTGCCTTGTGTTATGTATGGTAAAGGTGAGCAGATCGCTTTCAGCGTCGCTCAGAATGCCTTCGACCGTATCATCTTCAACCCGGAACCTTGTTTTGTTGAAATCGACATCAATGGCACCAAGCACAGTGCTATGATGAAGGATATCGATTTCCACCCTGTGACCGACATCGTCTATCACGCCGATTTCTATGAGCTTAGCGACAACAAGCCCATCGTTATGTCAATCCCCGTCCACACCACCGGTACTTCGGTTGGCGTTATGAAGGGCGGCAAGTTGGCTTACAAGCAGAAACGCCTCAACGTGAAGGCTCTGCCTGCCAATATGCCCAACGAAATCGTTGTCGATATTACCAAACTCGATGTCGCTCAGCGCGTCAAGGTTCAGGATATCCCGACCAACAACTTCGAAATCCTCAATCCCAAGAGCAGTGAGGTCCTCGTAGTCAACAGCACCCGTGCATCGGCAACTGCCGACACTGAGGATGCGGCTGAATAAAAGACCGATTGAGTATGCAAATGAGAGTCGCGATTTAGGGTCGCGGCTCTTTTTTTGGCATTAACTCCTTTACGCCACACTTGCTTTGGAACCGCGATGAAACGTTATCTTCTTTTCGACTTGGACCGCACTTTGTGGGACTTCGATGGCAATGCAGAACGGACCTATCGTTCGATGTTTGCCGAATTCGGACTGCAGAAGTTGTGCGGCGTCGGATTTGAGGCGTTTCACGAACGGTATCGTGTCATCAACGACGCATTGTGGGAGGCTTATCGAAACGGCACTTTGAGCAAGGACCTTTTGGCGCTGCGCCGATTCTCGCTGACGCTCGAAGCTTTTGGATGCAATGCCGATACGAAGGCTATCGTAAGCCTTTCGCAAAAAATGAGTGATTATTATGTGCTTGAGGGTACACGTCAGACGGGACTTATGCCGGGAGCGCGCGAATTGCTGGATTGGCTCGACGTGCGGCGCGACCGTTATTGTCTGGCTGTAATCACCAATGGCTTTTCCGAGGCTCAGCTGCCAAAAATGAAAAGTTCGGACATTGACCGCTACTTCGACTATTTTTTCTTGTCGGAAGACTTGGGCTATATGAAGCCCGACCGACGTTTTTTCGACGTTGCATTGGCGCAGATGAAGGCTCCGTCAGAGCAAAGTCTTGTTATCGGCGACGACTACAAGGTAGATATTGTCGGCGCTATGGCCGCCGGTATACCGCAGGTTTACTATAACAAAGGTTCTCGTCCCTTGCCTGACGGTAGCTGCAAGCCAGATTATGAAATCGGCAACCTGTTGGAGCTGAAAGATATACTGCAGAAGATGGAAAAATCTTCCTCGTTCCGACCAGATGCGTGCTCCTGAACCATTGCCATAAATCCTGTTTCAAAAAAACTACAAACCATAACCTTAATACTTCAAACTATGCATAAATCAGGCTTTGTAAACATTATCGGCAACCCAAACGTTGGCAAATCGACTTTGATGAATGCCCTTGTAGGCGAAAAACTGTCGATCATAACAAGCAAGGCGCAGACCACGCGCCACCGTATTATGGGCATCGTCAATGGCGATGATTTCCAGATTGTTTATACCGATACTCCCGGCATTGTCAATCCGCATTATAAGCTGCACGAGCAGATGATGGGATTCGTGGGCAGCGCACTTCAGGATGCCGACTTGTTCCTGCTCGTCACCGAGGTGGGGGAGACGCTGAAGAACCAGCAGGTGCTGCAGAAAGTTGTTGATTCGGATGTCCCTGTCATCGTGGTTGTTAACAAGATAGACCTGTCGAACCAGGCTGTAATCAGCGAAAAGATGACCTATTGGCAAGAGCAGATACCTCGTGCGGTGGTGATACCCTGCTCGGCTACCGAGGGATTCAACGTTAATGCCATTTTCGACCATATTATTGAGCTCCTGCCCGAGAATCCTCCATATTTTCCGAAGGACGAACTCACCGACCGATCAATGCGCTTCTTCGTTTCCGAGATTGTTCGCGAGAAAATACTCTTGTTATACGACAAGGAGATACCGTACAGCTGTGAGGTGGCCGTGGAGAGCTATAAGGAAGGCGCGACCCTTGACCGTATTTCGGCATTGATATTCGTCGAACGCGAGAGCCAGAAGGCCATCCTTATCGGCCATCAAGGCAAATCGATTAAGAGGTTGGGTTCGGAAGCTCGCAAGGACATTGAGGAGTTTACTGGCAAGAAATGCTTCCTTGAACTGCATATAAAGGTGCTTAAAGACTGGCGCAACAGCGACGTGGCGCTACGCAAGTTCGGTTACGAAGTGAGCGACTGACAAGCCGTTCTCTCACTTTAGGAATTTACTGCTACGGTTTTTGCACCACCCATTTCTGCTGCTCGTCCATACGGTAGTTGCCGAATGGTTGCCGCAGGGCGTCAGACACAATCTCCCAGCGGAATAGTTGTGATGGCATCGTGATAGTCACGGTCGAATTATATTTGTTGCGATGGAACACGCATATCGCTGTGCTGTTTGTGTCGTTTATGCAAATGCGGACAACGTGTTCGTAACAGTTTGTAAACAACTCCCTTGCCCAAAGCGTCAGCGTGTCTGAAAGGTATTGTCCCTTCAGAATTGGACTGTCGTTTACAATTGCAACATTAAGAATGTTTGAGAATGTTTGAATATAATAATCGTATGTGGTTGTTGTGTCGGTTGTGTGGACAAACTCCTTGATTGCCGACACAGGATAGTATCCACGAAATTCTTTGGTCAACTTTCGACAGGATTGTATCTGCCGCTCAAGGAGGTTGCTATCGCCGTTTTTTATTGCCTTACAGATGCTGTCGGCGGTGTGCGTCAGTTGCCATACGCGACTTCCTGGCTCGGGCGACCAGGCCTCGGCATATCTGCTTCTGGTGCTAAAAAGATAGCTTACTCCGTCGCATCCCATACGGCTGTCGGCAAAGTGGTTGGATGTTATGGTCGCCGCCTCAAACAATTGCTCAATTGCGGTTGTGTAGCTGCGAGGAATACCGATGGCGACACGTTCGGTAGGGATTATTTTATCGGTTTTGCGCTTTTTTGTTCGCGCTTTTGAGTCTTGGCTGAACCAAATATTACTTGCTACCGTGGTCACAACAAGACTGTCTTGGCCGAAGGAATAGTTGTCACGTTTAACTCCAAGCGAATATTCTGGACCGAATGATGGTTTGCACAGGAAAAAGGTGTAGTAAACTCTGTCGTGTGGGTATGTGAGCAGGTACTTCTCCAGACTCTTTGCGTAGTCCAGAAAAGGACTTAATCCGGCTGAAGGGACAAGCAAATCTTGTGCCGTTAAAGGGCTCAGAAGTGCAACTATGGAAATAAGTAAAAGATGCCTTTTGAAGGTCGTCATATCACTTTTTGAGCAGGATTAGAAATACTCTATCTCGCGAGTGACGATATATTGCATTACTGGGTCGCCGTCCTGCAGTTCGCTTTCTGTGCGTCGAGTCCAGTTACCATTAGCGTCGTAGTCGTATTGGAAGACAGTGATGTACATTTCAGGCTCTTCTTCGCTATAGTCGTAGAGTGTCTGCAAAACAGGTTCGTTGTTTTCGTCGTATTCGTAGCGCCATTCCTGCATTTTCTTTCCTTTGCGGTCGAAGACGACTTTCTTTTCGACATTGTTGGCGGCATAGGTGAATACCTCGCGTTTGTAGATGTTGCCATCGGCGTCGTTGAGCGAGCGCTGCACCAGGCGACCTTGGGCGTCGAAGCGCACAAGGGTGCGACTTTCAATCTGTCTGTCAGCATCTTCCACCCACATTTCTTTCAGCGTGTTCTGCGCATCGTAGGAGTAATAGGTGCGTCCGATTACATTCTCGTTGTTGTCGACAATCTGCTCGACGGTGGTAAGACCAAACCCGTCGTGTTTGAAGCGTGAACGGAAGATGATGTCGGCTTCGGGGGTGACATAGGTCATAGTTTTGCGCCAGCCTTTGCTGTTGTATGTTGTCTCAAGGCGTTCCAGAATGTCGCCTTCCGAGGTGACGCCCTGGAAATCGGTGCGGGCTTCGTAGGTTGTTTTGATGACATTTTTGACCTTGCCGTGCAGTCCGTCGAGGGTGACGTCGGTGGCCAGGTTTTGGGCATTCAACGCGGTGGCCATACTGGCAAAAATGACAATTGCAAAGAATGATTTTATTTTCATATCGGTTTAATTCTTAGTTTGTTATTGGCTATTATTGTTAAATGTTTCTTTTGTTCTTTGAAGGCAAAAATACGAAAGTTGGACGAAATGGCAAAATTTTCGTATCTTTGCAAATTCAATTGGATAACGTATGAGTACGCAAAATATTATATTGTTGTGTTTTATTTTATACACGGCATTGCTTTTTTTTGTGATGTGGCTGACGTCGCGCCGCTCGTCAGGCAATGACGCCTTCTTTCGTGCCGGGCGAAAGTCTCCGTGGCCTGTGGTGGCCTATGGTATGCTTGGTGCCTCGCTGTCGGGGGTGACTTTTATGTCTGTTCCCGGCGGGGTATATTATGGTGCATTCACCTATATGCCATTGGTTTTTGGCTATGTTGTGGGCTATTTTGTCATTGCCTTTCTGCTGCTTCCACTTTATTATAAGTTGAACCTCACATCTATTTATTCTTATTTGGATCAGCGGTTTGGTGGTACGTCCGAGAAGACGGGTGCCATTTTCTTCATACTTTCGCGACTGCTGGGATCGGCGCTGCGTATGTATTTGGTTGTCTTTGTGCTGTATGAACTTGTTCTTGTTAATTGGGGCATTCCTTTCTGGATTCCGGCAGTGGTTTTTATCGCTCTGATATTGCTCTACACTTTCCGTGGCGGCCTTAAGACCGTTGTGTGGACCGACACTTTGCAGACCACATTTCTCCTTTTGGCGGCCATTGCCACAGTGATAGTTATCCTCAAGAACCTCGGTATGAGTATCCCCGAACTGCTCAGCGCTAGTGCCGACGAAGGCTACACTCGCATTTGGGAGACCGATGTCAATCATCCTAAATACTATTGGAAGCAGATAGTGTCCGGTGCCTTTATTACTATTGCTATGACTGGCCTGGATCAGGATATGATGCAGAAGAATTTGACTTGCAAGTCATTGCGCGACGCACAAAAGAATGTTATCACGTCCAGCTTCCTTTTCGTCATTGTCAACCTGATTTTTCTGACCTTGGGTGCGGCGCTGGTCTATTACGGTACGCACACGGCAGGCTTTGAGATGCCTGTCGGAGCCGACGGACGTGTGCTGGCCGACAAGATTTATCCTTCCATTGCCCAGTCGCTTGGAGGTTTCACGCTGGTATGTTTCGTGCTGGGAATGGTTGCGGCCGGCTACAGCAGTGCCGACGGCACTTTGACTGCGCTGACGACGACTTTCTGCTACGACTTTCTGCATTTCGACAAGCGCAAGAATCTCAGCGAAGAACGTCAGGTCTTTTACCGCAAACTGGTTCACGTAGGTTTTGCACTGCTTTATCTTTTGGTGATCATCGCATTCCGCCCGTTTCATAATGATTCGCTGATTAATATTCTCTTCGACGTGGCAGGCTACACCTATGGACCTTTGCTTGGCCTTTACGCTTTCGGACTGTTCACACACCGCTCGGTTCGCGACCGCTGGGTGCCGTTGGTGGCAGTCGTTTGTCCTGTGGTATGCTATCTGCTGAAAATATATTCGGCACGGCTTTTTGGCGGATACCAGCTCGGCTTCGAACTTCTGCTGCTCAACGGAGTCCTGACTTTTGTCGGATTGATGATGATAAGCAAGAAAGGACAGAAATCCAATGAACCGACAGACTTTTAATGCTAACCATTTTAATCGTTTGTACCATAAATAATATATCACCTTTAAACTTATTGATATCCAAGATGTAAAATGAAAAACGCAAGAATCATACCTATATTTTTCCTGTCAGTGTTATTGACAGCCTGCAGCCAATACAAGGTCTTTTCGGTCAAGGACAATCCGTCGCTGCCTGTTGGCGGAGGCGTGCTCTACGCTTTGCCGCGGACGCAACTTTGCGTAGAGATGACCGTCCAGCGGCGCGACCTCTCTAAGGCTCCTTATCGCGATTATGCCTTCGATTTCCTTGGTGTCAGCGAGGATGATATCGACACCAGCTACCGTCTGGTCGACATAGATGTCAGAAGTGTCAACGTGGCAGACCCCGACAACTATTATTATGTGCAGGTTAACCGTGGCTCTGTAACTGTCGACGACCGTCACCTTCTGCTTGCTGTTGGCGTGACCAATCCGACTGGCAATGTTGCAGTTCCAGATTCTCCACAGCCTCGCAGCGGCGCAGGTCACTCGTCGCCCAATGCAGCATACAACCTCTATGATCGCACCGACACGCTGTATACACGATATGACGCTCCCGGCAAGCCGTCGCTACTCACTTCGCGCAAGGATGTGCGCAGCACACGCCAGCGTGCCGCCGCCGCTGCCGAACGACTGGAGGAAATCCAGACCAAACAGCAGGAACTTCTGAACGGTGAATACGAGGGCTCCTATGGCGCCGAGGCTGTACAGTATCTCTACGCCCATTTGCGGGGACAGGAGGAAGAGCTTGTGGCTCTTTTCTGCGGTTCTGCCAAGAGCGAGAAAGTGCGTTTCTATGTCGAGCCGCAGATGCGTCGCAACGAAGACTTTTGCGATACCGTCATCTGGTTTTCACCCCAGAACGGTTTTGTCGGAGATGTTGACCGTCTTCCATCCGATGCCTTTGCCGTCATCTGCTGTGTCCACAGCGACAACGACCTCCGTCAGGCCAACCGCTTTGTCAAATATCATACCTCTGGTTTCACATCCAACAGCAGCAGTGGACGCACAGGTACGGCAGCTTCCAAGTTCCGCAGCCGTAAGGGGTTCCGCTATCGCATACCTTCTATGGCCACCGTCGAGGTCACCACGCCGGTCTATTCTGTCCGCCGTCAGTTGCCGCTGTCGCAGCTCGGTCCCGTCGTCGAACTGCCGCGTCGACGCATCAAGGCCGTTTTCGACGCGCAAACCCTCGATTTGAAAGAGTTGGACAGACGATGATGTGTTTTTTTTACTAATCGTAATACAAAATGGTTTTTAATATACTAGTTCTTGGTTCGGGTGCGGCGACACCGACGCTCAACAGGCATTGCAGCGCACAGATTATAAACATATGTGGTGTGCGCATTCTTGTCGACTGTGGCGAATCGACCCAAAACCAGATGCGACAATATCATCAGAAGATTCAGTCTATCAAGACTGTGTTTATATCACACCTCCACGGTGACCATTTTTTTGGCCTCCCAGGGTTGCTGTCGACGATGCACCTGTGTGGAAGGAAAGAGGCGCTGACGGTCTATGCACCTACGGGTGCCCGCGAAGCCATTGAACTCCTGTTTAAGGTGTCGGCGACAAACATTGATTATGAGCTCAATATTGTCGATATCGATGTAGATGAGCCCGCGATAATTCACCAGGGCAAGGGCTTCCACGTCACCGCTTTCCCTCTGCATCACTCAACACCTACTTATGGTTTTGTTTTTGAGGAGGAAACACCGCTCTTGAATCTGCGTCCCAATGTACGCGAGCGTTACGGGATGACCAACGACGACTGCATCAGTGTGAAGCAGGGCAATGACCTCCTGCTGGCCGACGGAACGGTTGTCCCCAATGTCGAACTGACCTTGCCGCGCCGGTTGCCGCGCCGCTATGCCTACTGCTGCGACACGGCCTTCGACGAGACGCTGATCCCTATCGTTGCCGGATCCAATCTGTTGTGTATGGAAAGCACATTCGACAACGCTTTTTCGACGATGGCCGAAGAACGCTGCCATTGCACAGCGTCGCAGGCAGCGACCATAGCTTTGCGTGCAGGGGTGGGCCAGTTGCTTTTGACCCACTTCTCGGCCCGTTACCGCGAAACGGAAGTGCTCCTCGATGAGGCTCGTGCAGTCTTCCCGCAGACACTCTGTGCCATCGACGGAGGAAAATATGAGATTAGCTATAAATATGAAAAGCAATAATTTATAAAAAGAGAGAATTATCCGAAATAATCAACTGACGATTCACGATCCACAATTCACGATATGTCCGATTTATTGTTACAACTGAATGAAGCTCAACGCGAAGCGGCGGCCTGCACCGAAGGCCCGGTGATGATTATCGCCGGTGCCGGAAGTGGCAAGACGCGCACGCTGACCTACCGCATAGCCCATCTTGTCGAAAAAGGTGTAGACCCCTTCAACATACTGGCCCTGACTTTTACCAACAAAGCCGCGGGCGAGATGAAGGAGCGTATTATGAGCCTCGTCGGCAGCGAGGCGCGCAACCTGTGGATGGGTACTTTCCACTCCATCTTTGCCCGCATCCTGCGATCGGAAGCCGACAAGCTGGGGTATACTAAATCTTTTACAATATTTGATACGGAAGATAGCAAAAAACGTATTAACAGAATAGTAAAAGCACTTAGTTTGGATTCTAAAGTTTATAATAAAGGGTATGTTTTAAGCCGTATTTCAATGGCCAAAAGCAGCCTTATCGGACCCGAGGACTATTGTGCCAACCCGGAGATTCAGCAAACTGACCAGACAGCCCATAAACCAATGATAGGGGAAATATATAAACTGTATAACAGTAGTTTGCGTAAGGATAATTCTATGGACTTCGACGACCTGCTGTTCAACACCAACATCCTGCTGCGCGATTTCCCCGATGTGCTGCTCAAGTACCAGAACCGTTTCCGTTATATTCTTGTCGACGAGTACCAGGACACAAACTATGCCCAGTATCTGATTGTCAAGAAGCTGGCGGCCAGGTTCCAGAACATCTGCGTCGTGGGCGACGACGCGCAGAGCATCTATGCCTTCCGTGGCGCCAACATTCAGAACATCTTCAATTTCAAGCGCGACTACCCCGGCGTGCACCTCTTTAAACTGGAACAGAACTATCGCAGCACCAAGAATATCGTCAATGCTGCCAACTCTATCATTTCTAACAACAAAGAGCAAATTCAGAAGGAAATATGGACCGACAACGGCACCGGCAACCTCATCAACCTGATGCAGTGCAGCGACGAACGCGACGAGGGCACCAAAGTTACCGAGTCCATCCTCGACGCCCATCTGGGCGATAACCGTCCTTTCCGCGACTTCGCCATCCTCTATCGCACCAACATTCAGAGCCGCGCCATCGAGGAGGCCTTGCGACGTCAGAATATTCCTTACCGCATCTATGCGGGTATTTCCTTTTATGGACGAAAAGAAATAAAAGATATTTTGGCATATTTCCGTTTGGTTGCTAATAACTATGATGGAGAATCACTTTTGCGTATTATTAATTATCCATCACGTGGAATAGGTGATGCAACAATGGAAACTATTCAAACCGCCGCAAATGACAATGATGTAAGCATATGGACTGTTTTGGAGAATATCTCGGATTTCAATTTGAGAATAAGTAGTGGTGTAGTATCCAAAATTAATGATTTTGTTACAAAAATCAAATTCTTTTCTTCCAAAATAAATGATACGAGCGCATATGAGTTAGCCAAAGATATTGTCGTTTCGTCGAGGATTATTTCGGCTTTACGTGATGAAGAAGATCCGGATAATGCAAATCGTATTGAAAATATAGAGGAACTATTAAGCGGTATCCAGGAATATTGCGAGCGCGAAGACGACATCACGCCCGGAGAAGTTGATGGAAACCAAAACGAAAACGGGACGCAGCTTAAGACACTTGATATGTTTTTGCAGCAGGTGTTGCTGCTCACCTCCGAGGATAAGGACGACGACAAAGATGCCGACAAGGTGTCGCTGATGACAATACACGCTGCCAAAGGCCTGGAATTTCCCTATGTCTATGTGGTAGGTATGGAGGAAAACCTGTTCCCCTCCAACCTCTCCATCACCTCACGGCAGGATCTCGAGGAAGAGCGCCGTCTCTTCTATGTTGCCGTAACGCGTGCCGAGGTCCAGCTGACACTTTCTTACGCTATGATGCGTTTCCAGTACGGCAATGTCAGTTATCAGGAGTTGAGCCGGTTTGTCACCGAGATAGACCCGCACTATCTGCTGATGCCACATCGCCAGTCCTCATTCCCCAAGCCTGGCACGTTCCCCAAAGCTGCAGCCTTTGCGCGGCGTTCCGGTTCCACAGCAGGTCCAGCATCTTCTTCCGCGCCACAGCTTAAGAAGAAGACCCCTGCCGCAACCCCAAATCCGTTGAGGCCGGTACCCAAAGGACCAACGGCAGGCAACAGCCCCGCGGAAATCGCAGCTATCCAGGTTGGTATGACCGTCTTTCACGTCAAGTTTGGCACCGGCAAGGTGCAGGCCATCGAGGGAAACGGCGACAGCCGCAAAGCCATCGTCTTCTTCGAAGGGGTGGGAGAGAAACAGTTGATGCTCAAATTCGCCAAACTTACAATTGTAGAGTGAATTTTTCAATCATAAATCTTAAACCTTTTTTTAAATCTAATAAACTATAACATTATGGGAATAATCGTTAGTATTATCATCGGAGCCCTGGCAGGATACCTTGCCGGTCGCATTATGAAAGGAGCCGGTTTTGGCTTTGTTGTTAACCTTATTGTCGGTATTATCGGCGGTTTCATCGGTGGCAACGTCCTGTCTTGGATTGGAATTGAATGGGGTTCCTCTTTCATCGGCTGCCTGGTCACCTCTGTCATCGGCGCAGTACTGCTGCTCTGGCTTATTTCGCTCATCAAGAAGAAATAAACACAAAGAGAGAAAACAAAAAAGCCGCCATCGTTCTGGCGGCTTTTTTGTTGCCTATTCATTAGTGAAAAGTTGAAAGTGGAATGAGAGTCGAAATCTCAGGTCACTATTCATCATTCACTTATTTCTTCTTGCCTTTTTTTGCGGGCTGGCTGTTGCTGTCCTGGATGCCAAGCTTAGCCTTGATAGCGGCGGGGATAGCATCCTTGTGGACTACGATGTTGATGGTTTTGTAGCGGACAAAAGCCTTGCTGCAGAAGAAGTTGCCGCCGAACTCGCCGTTGTAGATACCCCAGCTGTTCTTAACCATATAGTATTCGTTGCCCATCTGGTCTTTGGCTTTGCCGAAAATCAGCATACCGTGGTCGTCGGTGGTCTCCCAGGCGTCGAAGGCTTCCTGGCGCTCCTCCTGGCTGACCCAGCGCTGCGGGGTGGGGTGTTTGGCGGCCTCGTCGGCGATTTCGCCGGCCTTCATACCGCTCCATTTGGCTTGGTCGCTACCGACGCCGTTCTTCGGAGCCTCGGTGGCAGGAAGGACAGCAAAACCCTTGCGGCTGTAGCGGAAACCGGGCTCGCTGACGTCGCTACCCCAAGCTACGGTGTAGCCGTTGTCGATAGCGTAGTCGCAGATTTCAAGCATCTCGTCGATGGGAACGTTGTAGCTCATACCCCAGCGCCAGTTGTCCTGGATTTCGAGGGCGAATTTCTCGTAGAAAGGATGGTGGGTGAAGCTGGTGATGCTGACATAGTCGTCGGCATTCAGGCCTGTGCTTTCATAGAAGCTCTTGGGGGTGTATTTCACACCCTTGTAGGTGAACTCGTCGGGGCAGGTGCCGAGATAGACGTCGTGGACAGCCTGGATGGCCTTGAGGCACAGCAGCTCGTGGTTTTTGTTGCGCTGCAGTTTGTTGAGTTTGCCTTTGGCAATGGCGGCGACCATAGCGTCGGTCAGGGCGCTGAGCTCGGTGTGGTTCGACAGGGTGTCGCCATAGGCAGCACCGGGACGCATAACCTCTTCGGGAACAAGGCCGAAGGTCTTCATACCGTAGATGACGTCGTTGAAGGCGCCACCCTGGCTGAAGCTGACATCGCCGTGGGTGCGGATGGCAGCCATTGCGCGGTCGCGGTAGGTCTTGCTGACGATATACATTTCGCTGAAGTCATATTCGCCTTTGCCCATACGGAGCAGCTCGGCCTCGAGGAAAGCCATCGTGCTGTAGCACCAGCAGGTACCGGCGTTGTTTTGGTTCTTCACTGAGGTGATGGGCAACATCTTGATGGTGTCGAATTTGTAGCCCTCATCGTCTTTGTTTTCTTCTGCCTTTTGGGCAAAAGCGGTGGCGCAAATAGCAAAAGCGCCAAGGATAGCAAAAATTTTTTTCATTGGCTTATAGATATTTATTACTTTTTTTATGTTTTTTTTGTGTTTTTTCGCGGTGCAAATTTACATAAATTTTTTGAATTCGTTAATGAGTTAATTTGTTAATTCGCTAATATGTTAATGCGTTGATATGTTACAATCAACATATCAACGCATTAGTACATTTACACATTCACAAATTCACGAATTTCCCTATTCTTCCGGTGCGAACATCGGGTCCCAGGCGGGGAGCATAATGGGTTTCTGGCTGAGCAGGGCGCGGATGTTGGCGGGTATGTATTTCTCTTCGAGCACCACGCGAAACATATACTCGTTGAACCATTCGTTGCTCATAATCAGGTTGCCCTGGTAGCCGTAGTTGGGGCCCCAGCTGTTTTCGACCATCCATTTCAGGGGCTTGCCTTCCTTGTCGAGGTCGACGGCGCAGAGCGTCATTGCGTGGCTGCTGCCGCTGGCGAAGGTGCTGACGCGCTGTTTCTTGTCCATTCCGAAGGTGGTACCCATCAGCGAGCCGTAGTCGTAGTTGTTGGGGTCCATAAAACCCTTTTCGCGGTCGAGGAACTTTCCGACGTCGCAGCTGAAGTACATCATCGTGCTGTCCTTGATACTGGCGATGCACATCGGGGCTATCTCGTTCATTGGCAGGTTGATGTAGCGCCAGTTCTGGCCGTCGTAGACGTGGCGGTCGTACTGGATTTCGTAGACTTTATAGTATTCGCGCGTGGGGTCGTTCATCACCATATAGTATTTCGAGAAGTCGGTTTTGGCATATTTCTCGTAGAACGACTTCGGGGTGTAGTGTTCGGTGCTGACCACCTCGCCCTTTGCGTTGCGCTCGGTCCAGTCGAACTCGGTCATCGGCTCGCCCATCGTCAGGGCCAGCATACGGTAGATGGTGCCGAGCATTTCGGTCTTGCGGCTTTCCAGTTTGGCGGGCGTGGTTCCTTTGGCGGTGGCAAGCTCACGCAGCTCAAGGCCGAACTCGCGCAGCTTGAGGGCGATGAGGTTGCTGATGCTCGACGTGTTGTTGGTGTTGTAGGTTTCGGGCATTACGTCGCTGGGCACAAGGCCGTACTTGTCGATCAGGTTGGCCACACCGGTGAACTGGCCACCGTCGCCGATGGGGTTCTTGAAGAGCCATTCCACTTCCTGATCGGTCATCGGTTTGCGGTAGGTGTCGATGATGGCCTGCAGGAAGAGGTTGCTTTTCTCAAGCTGGTCGTAGAAGAAAAGGTATGCCTGCGAGAACTGGAAGTCGGCCGGCAGGTTGTGTTTGCGTATGGCTTGGTTGCGCAGGACGTTCATACCGGTGAACATCCAGCAGCGGCCTGAAGATTTCTGGTCGGTGACGGCCTTGCTGACAACGCGGTTCGAGAAGTGCGAGTCGAACTTGGTGGCGTTCTCGTAGTTCATAGCCAGCTTCTGCGGGCTTTGGTTGACGAGGATGTTGCGCATAGCCTTGTCGCTGGCTGTGCCGCCGTAGGATTTCTTGATTTGCTGCATCATTTCGGACGTGATGCCGCCGTTGGTTTCGGGTTGTGATGTCTTGTTCTTCTGTGCCGTGGCAGTGCCGCATAAGGCGAGGCACAATGTGGCTGCAAATATAAATTTTTGTTTCATATTATAAATTTGTTTCTTTGTTTTTCAGTATAATAAGGACTCTCTGCTTGCTTTTGTGCAGTCCTAAACTAATTGCAAAGATAGTCAGAATTTTGGAAATAATCCTTAATTGGAGGAAAAAAGTTTATCGCAGCCCCTAACTTTCTGCTTCCAATTTGCCTTTCGTGTCACTGGTCACTATTTATGTTTTCTGCATTGCGAGCAGATGCCCTTGACGATGTATTCGGTTTCTTCGGCGACGAAGCCTTCGGGCAGCGGCACGGGAGGAATGGTGATGTCACTGAGGCAGAAAGTTCTATGGCATCGTGTGCAGGTGAGGTGCACGTGGCCTTGGCAGTGGCGGGTGTCGTCGTGGTGGCAGACACAGTATTTCTGCACTCCGCTGCCGTCGTCGACGTTGTGCAGCAGGTGGGCGTCGCTGAAAAGGGTCAGCGTGCGGAACAGGGTGGAGCGGTCGACGGTGGGCAGCGCCTCCTCGAGGTCGCCCAGGCTGAAGACGCCATCGGTGTGGTGCCGTACCTGTCGCCATACCATCAGACGCACGGCGGTTATGCGTATGCCGGCATTATGCAGTGTTTCTTCGTCAGTAATCATAATTATAATGCGTTAATGTGTGAATGCGTTAATGTGTTAGTGGCTGACGCGCTCGAATCACTATTCACTATTCGCTATTCACTAATCACTATTCACCTAACGTCATTTTTTCACATTTAGTGTGCGCATTGCATTAATTACTGCGATGACGGTGACGCCCACGTCGGCGAAGACGGCCATCCACATAGATGCAATGCCTATGGCGGCGAGGAGCAGCACGGCGACTTTGACGCCGATGGCGAAGACGACATTCTGGCGGGCGATGCGCAGCGTGCGGCGTGCTATTTGTATGGCTGTGGCCACCTTCATCGGGTCGTCGTCCATTAGCACGATGTCGGCAGCCTCGATGGCGGCGTCGCTTCCCAGGCCGCCCATCGCTATGCCAACGTCGGCCATCGCCAGCACGGGAGCATCGTTGATGCCGTCGCCGACAAAGGCGGTAGATTCACGACTCTGTTCTCCGCTTATCCTTTTCATCCACAAGACTTTTTCTTCGGGCATCAGGCGGCTGTGGTGCTCGTCGATATGCAATTGGCCTGCCACGTCGGCGGCCACCTCTTCGCTGTCGCCTGTCAGCATCACGGTGCGGCGTATGCCCAGTTGGCGCAGCTGTTCGATGGCTACGGCGCTGGTGGCTTTGATACGGTCGTTGATGACGATGTGGCCTGCATATTGGCCGTCGATGGCGACGTGGATGATGGTTCCTGTATGGTCGCACGGATGCCAGGCGGCACCGATAGCCTCCATCATCCGTTCGTTGCCGACGCAGACCGACAAATCGCCCACACGGGCCTTAATGCCCTGTCCGGCAATCTCTTCAACGTCGGTGACCGAGCATCCGTCGGTGGCCTCGTCGGGGAAGGCGTCGCGAAGTGCCGCTCCGATGGGGTGGGTCGAAAAATGCTCGACGTGGGCGGCCAGATGCAGCAGGTGATGCTCGTCGCACAGCTCGGGATGCACTGCGGTTACGGCAAACTGGCCGTGGGTCAGCGTGCCGGTCTTGTCGAAAACCACCGTGTCGGCTTTTGACAGCAGGTCGATATAGTTGGCTCCCTTGATAAGGATGCCTTTGCGCGACGCGCCGCCGATGCCGCCGAAGAACGACAGCGGAACGCTGATAACCAGCGCACAAGGACAGCTGACGACGAGGAACATTAGGGCGCGGTAGAGCCAGGTGGGGAACGCGGCCGAGAACGAGGGCGAAAAGAGTGGCGGCAACAGGGCCAACGCGATGGCGGCAAAGACGACGACGGGCGTGTAGATGCGGGCGAAGCGGGTGATGAAGGCCTCGCTGCGCGACTTGTGGCTGGCGGCATCCTCGACAAGGCTGATGATGCGCGACACGGTGCTCTGACTGTATGGTTTGGTGACGCGCGCGTGCACCACGCCGTTGAGGCTGATGCATCCAGACAGCAGCTCGTCGCCTTCGGCAGCCTGGCGCGGCAGGCTTTCGCCCGTCAGGGCAGCGGTGTCGAGCGACGTGGTGCCACTGACGACAACGGCGTCGAGAGGCACGCGCTCACCGGGACGTACAACGATGGTTTCGCCTACGGCAACTTCGTCGGGGTTGATAGTCAATTCGTTGCCGTCGCGGACCACGGTGGCTGTGTCGGGCCGGATGGCCAAAAGGTGCGATATGCTTTTGCGGCTCTGTCCTTCGGCATAGCCTTCGAAAAATTCGCCGACCTGGAAGAACAGCATCACGAAGACCGCTTCGGGGAATTGCGTTTCGGCTCCGGGCAGGAAGCCGATGCAGAGTGCGCCGATGGTGGCGACGGCCATAAGGAAATGCTCGTTGAATACTTCGCCGTGTGCTATGCCTTCGGCGGCCTCGCGCAGCGTGTCCCAACCTGCGACGAGGTAGGGCACAAGGTAGACAAGCAGCAGCTGCCAGGTGGGGAGGTGCGTTGTCTTTTCAATTATAATGGCAGCGGCCAGCAGCAGGGCCGAAATGATGATGACCGCCAGCTGGCGGCGCGGCGACTCCTCGTCGTGGTGACAATGCCCTTCGTGGCAGTGACAATGGCCGTGACCGGCATCGTGATGGTGATGATGCTCGTCGTGCCCTTCGTTGCAATGGCAATGGTCGGCATCGTGGTAGTGATGATGATGTTCAACGTGCCCTTCGTGGCAATGGCAATGGACGCTTTCCGCTTTCCGCTTTCCGCTTTCCGCTTCTGTGTTATGATGATGATTTTCAGACATATCTTTGTGTTTTTATTTGTTCGTTTCTGAATGCAAAGATACGACTGGGTTTTTGCAACCGGGTTGCAAATGTTGTTCGCCCCGTTCCGGATGCACCTGCCTGCCGGCTGGTCCGCCATTTCTTCGTTACTTCGCCGTTACATCTTCGTTACTTCTTCGTTATTTCTTCGATACGCAATCGAAGAAGTAACGTTGAACGAACGTTAAGCGAACGATGAAATTGGGGAGGAGGTGGGGAACTGGCGTGTGCCGAATTAGAACAGCAGGAATCTTTCTTTGAAGCGCATATAGAATCCGAAAAGGAAGTCGGTGTTGTTCTTGCTATGGTCGGGATTGTAGCAGGCATCGAACTGCAAGCCGAGGTTCAGGCCCTTAAACTCGTGCTCGACCGAGAGGGTGAAAGTCAGCAGGTTGTAGATGGAGTAGCCTTCGTTGATGGTTGATTGCGGTACGTGGAGCGACGCATAGGCGGTGTGGGACCAGAACCGCGGGTCGCCGAAGGCGCTGAAGTAGTGGTTGCCGTGCCAGAATCCGACGGCGGCGCGGACAGCCCAGTCGGCCATCTGCTGTTTGTTCCAGTGCATCCATTCGTATGAAAGTGTGGAGTAGAAGGCTTGTCCCGGGCGGTCGAGGTCGCGGTCTTCGAGATGATAGTCGTAGACAGACATATCGAATCTGATGTTATGGAAAGAGGGGCGCAAAGCGTTGGCGAAAGAATGTTTTATCTGCAGTCCTATGCGTTCGTTGAATGTCGTGACGGTGTTGGTGTCGATGGTTTTGAGTTCGCCTCCGCGGTGGCTGGCAATGAAATGGATAGGGATACTTAACTGCCATCCGAGCTCGTTGTCTTTGTAGAAGTCGCATCCCGCCCATTCTGTTTTCCTTTTTTGTATGTTGATGATGCGGAACTGGTGTCGTGTGCCCATCGTGAAGCGTTCCTGGTCGGGGGTCCAGGGGGTGAGGTAGTGCTGCCAGTCGAGCCAAGTGTCGCTGTTCCAGAGTTTTGTTTTGGTCAGTATCTGCAAGCCGTCCTCCTGATAGTTGAAAATCCATCGGCTGGGGTCGTAGACGGGTGCGTCGAGCCGGTGGGTGTGGCTTCCGTAGATGGTTCCGGCAACGAGAGTGAGCCATTTGGTCGGTGCGTAAACCAATGATAGCGTGGGACGTAGGCAGTAGAGCGAGTCGAGTCCGGCAAATGCTGTGGCATTGAAGCCTATGCGCAGCTGGGCCCGTTCGTTGATGCCGTAGGCGAGGGCAGGGGACAGTCGGAAACCGGCGACGGTGTAGCCTTTGGCCATACTGGTTGCGTATTCGGCATCGTAGAAGAATCCGGAGGCGTCGATGTCGAGCGTCAGATGGCGGCAGCCCTGTATGAGTTCGCGGCTCGTTACGGGTTGGTCATAAAGCAGATGCATCGAGTAATCGGCATTGTTGCCAAGTGCTGACGGATGGTGTGCGCGGCGTGGTGTTGCTACGGTAGTGTCCTGTGCTTGTGCCACGGTGGAAGCCAGCAGCAGGGTTATTGTGATTGCGAAAAGGTGTTTCATTTGCTTCGGATTTGGAATTGCAAAGGTACAAAAAAAAAGTGAAATGCCAACATACAATAGTGTTATGAGGAATGGGAATTTGTATACGAAGGCAAAAAAATGGTCCTCTTTGTCGCAGATAATTAATGAGTTGGGAAATGTTATTAAATTTATTATTTATATGTGGATTTTTTTTCCTATTTTTGCACGAAATTTTATCATTATATGTATACAGATACCACAAAATTCATCGGTGAGGGTTTGACGTACGACGACGTCCTGCTTGTTCCCTCTTATTCAGACATACTTCCGCGCGAAGTCAAGGTTAATTCGCGCTTCTCACGCAACATCACGCTCAACATCCCTATGGTCAGCGCCGCTATGGACACGGTGACTGAGGCTGCTATGGCCATTGGTATGGCCCAGGAAGGTGGTATCGGCGTGCTGCACAAGAATATGTCCATCGAAAACCAAGCCAACGAGGTGCGTAAGGTGAAACGTTCGGAGAACGGTATGATTGTCGACCCCGTGACGCTGGGCAAGGACGCCCTGGTCAAGGATGCGCTGAGCCTGATGCACGAATACCACATCGGCGGCATCCCCATCGTAGATGCCAGCCGCAGACTGATAGGTATGGTCACCAACCGCGACCTGCGTTTTGAGCGCAATATGAGCCGCCCGCTGAGCGAGATAATGATCACCGAACTGATTACGACCCACGAGGGCACAACCTTCGACGAGGCCGCCGAAATACTGCAGCAGCACAAGATCGAGAAACTGCCTGTCGTCAACAACGAGGGCCAGTTTGTGGGCCTTATCACCTATAGCGACATTATGAAGAACAAGGAGCACCCCTACGCCTGCAAGGACGACAACGGTCGTCTGCGCGTGGCTGCCGGTGTTGGTATCACGGCCGATATGATGGACCGTGTCGACGCTCTAGTTGCCGCCGGGGTCGATGCAATAGTTATCGATACCGCCCACGGCCATTCGATCCGTGTGGTTGAGGCTCTGAAGACCGCCAAGGCCAAATATCCGAACCTTGATGTCGTTGTCGGAAACATCGCCACTGGCGAGGCTGCCCTGATGCTGGCCGAAGCCGGCGCCGATGCCGTCAAGGTGGGTATCGGACCTGGAAGCATCTGCTCGACCCGAATCATTGCAGGTATTGGCGTGCCGCAGCTGACGGCCGTGTGCGAAGTGGCCGGTGCCCTGAAACAGGGCGGCTACGACATTCCGCTTATCGCCGACGGCGGCATACGCTACAGCGGCGACATCGTCAAGGCCCTTGCCGCTGGTGCCAGCAGCATTATGATTGGTTCGCTGGTGGCCGGTGTCGACGAGGCTCCGGGCGAGACCATCATTTTCGAAGGCCGCAAGTTCAAGTCCTATCGCGGTATGGGTTCGCTCGAGGCAATGCAGAGCGGCTCGAAGGACCGCTACTTCCAGGACAAGGAGACCGACGTCAAGAAACTTGTCCCCGAAGGCGTTGTGGGACGCGTGCCTTACAAGGGTTCGCTCAATGAGGTTCTCTACCAGCTCGTTGGTGGCCTGAAGGCCGGTATGGGCTATACGGGTTCGAAGGACATCGAGACGCTGCAGAAGGCCAAGTTCATCCGCATCACCGCTGCCGGACGCACCGAGAGCCATCCGCACGACATCGCCATCACCCGCGAGGCACCGAACTATTCGAGATAATCTACACTTAAACCTTGACTTTATTCAGACATTGAATTTAACTGAAATACTGTAAAATAATAAATGAGGAAAATATTTGTTTTATTATTTGCTGCCGGTATGGCTCTGGGCGTAAGCGCTCAGAATTCGAACGACCCTGTCGTTTTCGAAATCAACGGCAAAAAGATTTACAAGTCGGAGTTTATGAAGGAGTTTTTGCGCTCGGTTGGCAAGGACCCCAAGGCTGCGCCAACGGCTTGCACGTACGAAAAACGGCAAGCTCTTGAGGAGTATGCCGACCTTTTCGTCAACTACCGTACCAAGCTTGAAGATGCTTTTGCCAACGGCTACGACACAATGCCTGATATGGTCAAGGAACTTACGGGATACCGCAATGAGCTTGCAGCGCCTTATCTGATAGATTCGGCAACGCTCAACCAGATTCTTCACGAGGCTTACGAGCGCAACCATTATACGCTCCGCGCCGCACATATTCTTGTGCGTCTTGGCCGACAGCCGTCTCCGGCCGACACCCTCAAGGCCTACAACAGGGCAATGGCATACTACGACAGGATTATGGCTGGCGAGGATTTTCTTACCGTTGCTGCCGAAGCTGCCGAAGTGCGTTTCAAAGAGGAGATGATTCCCGAGGACGACCCGCGTCGCAACGACAAGGGTGACCTTGGCAATTTCACTGTTTTCGAGATGGTTTACCCCTTCGAAACGGCTGCCTATGGGCTGTCTGTCGGCGAGGTGTCGAAACCTGTCCGCACCAACTATGGCTATCATATTATCAAGCTGTTGGATAAAAACCCCTATCTCGGCAAATGCACCTTCCAGCACATCTGGGTGGCTTCGTCGGCAGTTCCGTCGCAAGCAGAGGCACGTATCCGTCAGGCTTATGAACACATCATCGACGGCGAGTCGTTCGACAATGTGTGCCGCAATTACACCGACGACCACAGCACAGCCGACAGGGGCGGTCTGATATCGGATGTGACCGCTCGCCAAATCCCGCCCGAGTATGTGCCCTACCTTTCCCGAATGATACCTGGCTCCATCACAGAACCTTTCCAAACGCAGTATGGATGGCACCTCTTAAAGCTTGTCTCGCGCGACAGCCTTGCCTCGTTCGAGGAGATGGAGCCCTACTACAAGCAGCGCCTGGTCCGCGATATGCGCAGCCGCAAGCCGCGCGAGGCCTTCATCGAGCAATGCAAACGCAAATACAATTTTAATGACTATACTAAAATGTATGCCAAACAGACCAAGGTGAAAGGCAAGAAAGCCAAACAGCCGAAGGTGCCGCTGGCATCGCTGGCCGAATGCCGTGCAGCGCTGTCGGATTCTGTCTTTATCAAAGCCTGGCATTACAGCGACACAATGGTCACCGATATGCGCCCGCTGTTCTCTGTGGAGGATTTGGAGTATACCGCCAAGGATCTGCTGCGCTTTGTCGAAAAACACCAGCGCGCCGAAATGCCCTACGACCTTGATGCTTACCTTGAAAACAGATATTCTAACTTTATCAATGACAAGGTCTTCGAATATGCTGACAAGCATCTCGAAGAGGAACACAACGAGTTCGCCCAGCTTATGGACGAATACCGCAATGGTCTGATGATTTTTTCATACAATGACCTGATGATTTGGTCGAAAGCCATCAGGGACACTACCGGACTCAAGAATTTCTACAACTACTATTCTGCTCAGCGCGACATCAACAACGAGGCTGATGCGCCCTATTTCTGGAACGAACGTGCCGACCTCGACATCTACACCTTTGCCGACAGCGGTTCGCTGGCACCGTCCAAGGCCGTGAAAATCATCGAGAAATCGATTGCCAAAGGCTGGAATGCCGAGCAGACGACACGCAAGCTGAACTCTGCCGTAAAAGGCGAGCCCAACTACAAAATCTCGCACAAGACCGTCGAGAAGGAACACCAGAACCTGCTTAAGCCGAACCAATGGAAAAATGGTGTCTACACCGTCGCCGACAAGCAAGGCTTCAAGGTGCTCGTGGTCAAGCAAACCCACGAACCCGGCCTCAAGGACCTGCCCGATGCACGTGGATATTACATCAATGAATATCAGACCTATCTGGAAAAAAATCTTGTCGAAACCCTGAGGAAAAAATACAATGTCATTATTCATCAGGATGTCATCGACGAAATAACTTATTGAACGAATAACATAACTATAAAATGCGTAAAACATTTGCATTCCTGATACTACTCGCTGCTGCGGCAATCGTCTCGGCACAGAACGGTTCTGCATCGACACCATCGGATGATGAACCTGTTGTCGACAAGGTGGTTGCCGTAGTGGGCAAAAACATCGTCAAGCTGTCGGACATCGAAAACGGCTATGTGCCTATCCGTATCCGTCAGGGTTACGAAAAAGCCTTCGAAAACCGATGCAACATACTTGAAGGCCTGTTGATCACCAAACTGCTGATACATAAGGGGCAGATAGACAGTACGGATGCCGAAATCACCGACGACGAAATCAACTCCAGTGTGCAGTATTATATCAGCGCCTATGAACGTCAGTATGGCAGCAAGGAAGCTATGCGCCAAGCCACTGGCTACACCTACGACGAGATGAAGGACCTTCTCAAGAAGATGATCCGCGAACGTATGCTTTCCGAACGTGTCCAGTCGCAACTGACAAGCACTGTGAAAATTACACCGCGAGAGGTGACCGAATACTTTGCCAAGATTCCTGCCGACAGCGTGCCTCTTTTTGAAGAGACATATGAAATCGCCGAAATCGTGCGCAAACCCGAAATCAACGAAGACGAGCGTGACCGCGTCAGATTAGAGCTTAACAAGATGCGCGAAAGGATACTGAAAGGCGAGGTGCAGTTCTCCACTTTGGCGACACTCTATTCCGAAGACCCGGGTTCGGCAAGCAAAGGCGGCGAACTGGGATTCTTTACGCGCGGCTTTATGGTGGCCGAATTCGAGGCGGCAGCCTTCGCCCTCAAGCCCGGCGAGGTGTCGCCCGTGGTCGAGACACAGTTCGGATTCCATCTTATCCAGCTTATCGAACGTCGTGGCAACGCCATCAATTGCCGCCACATTCTGATGATGCCCAAAGTGTCGTCAGAAGACCTTCTGCGCAACCGAATGCTTCTCGACAGCATCGCACAGCAGATAAGGCTCGGCCGTACCACCTTTGCCGACGCAGCAGCGCGTTTTTCGGACAACGCCAACAAGATTGAGGGCGGCAAGGTCACCCATCCCACTTCGGGAGGCTATCAGTTTACGCTTGACGAGCTCAAGCAGCTATACCCGGGAATAGGTTTTTCGCAGATGAACGCCGGCGAAATCAGCAATGCAACGGCGATGAAGACCGACGACAACAAGGATGCCTACCGCATCGTCACCGTCATACGTCGCAATCCCGCACACAAGGCCAACCTCACCGACGACTATGACCGCATCTACAATGCCGCTCTTGAAAACGCGCGTCAGGAGAAGATTTTCGACTGGGCGCAGAAGACAATAAAGAATACATATATTCATATAGACGACGAATTCAAGGATTGCAGTTTCCGGCTCAAGTGGGTCGAATAGTGCAGAGTGTACGATGTGTAGAGTAACGACCGCGACAAATAAAAATAACCGGTTACCAAGTAATTTCAACTTTAAACTTTCAACTAAAAAAAATGCCATCTGATATAGAAACTCTGGATAGTTTGGTCGGTAAATACCGGCAGCTCAGGCAAGAAATTGCCAAGGTTATCATAGGACAGGACGATGCCGTCGAAAGCCTGCTGATTTCTGTCTTCACCGGTGGCCATTGCCTGTTGGTGGGTGTGCCCGGCCTTGCCAAGACACTGCTTGTCAACACGCTCTCGAAAGTTCTGGGACTCAGTTTCAGCCGTATCCAGTTCACCCCCGACCTTATGCCTTCCGACATTACAGGATCCGAAATCCTGGACGAGAACCGCAAGTTCCGCTTTGTCAAAGGTCCTGTTTTCGCTAATATCCTCCTTGCCGACGAGATTAACCGTACGCCGCCCAAGACGCAGTCGGCCCTGCTCGAGGCTATGCAGGAGAAATATGTCACCGTCAGCGGACGCAGCTATCCCCTCGATGCGCCTTTCTTCGTTCTGGCCACACAGAACCCTATCGAGCAGGAGGGTACCTATCCGTTGCCCGAGGCACAATTGGACCGCTTTATGTTCAATATCAAGATGGATTATCCTTCGTTCGGCGACGAGGTCGATATCGTGAAGCGCACCACTGTCGAATCCGATGCGGCGCCGCAGGTGGTACTCTCGTCCGACGAAATACTTGCATTCCAGTCGGCCATACGCCGTATGCCCGTTCCCGACAATGTGGTGAGCTATGCTGTGAGCCTAGCCGCATCCACACGACCTGACGGCGAAGGCAACACGCTTGCCCACAAATACCTTTCGTGGGGTGCAGGGCCGCGAGCCTCGCAGTATCTTGTGATGGGAGCCAAAACCCGCGCCGCCTTCAGTGGCAAATATTCGCCCGACAGCGAAGATGTCGACGCTGTCGCCACCGAGGTGCTGCGCCACCGCCTGGTGCTCAACTATTACGCCGAGGCCGAAGGCGTCTCGACCGATACCGTCATTTCCGAACTGAAAAAAACAATCAGAAACATATAGTGTCAAACATCAAAATGTTCCCCAATATGAACCGTTGTTTCAAGTCGTTTCTTTTGACGCTCGCCGTTGCCGCCGGCCTAACCATTCCGGGCAGAGCATCAGCCCAGACCGGTATTTACATCCCCAGCGCCAAGCCGATAAAGAATATGCAAAAAGCTATGGTGCATCCCGACAAGTTTTGTCTGCTGATCAACTACAACGGGAACTCGTCCACATATAGCATCAACGACCTCGACTGGCTCGACTCGGTCTACCGTGTCGCTTTTGCCGACCGTTCAAACCCGAAGCTTTACGCCATCACTATCGAGGGCTATAGCAACAGCGAGTCGCTTTCCGAAGAGCGTGTCGACAATATCTACAACTATTTCGCCGGACGCTGCTATGCGCCATTCCCTATACGCTATGCCTTGAATCCGATACATTGCAACTGCCACGGCGACACCGTCGAGACGGTGCGCTTCGAGGTGCCTGTGTCGCGCAAGGCCTACAACGTCAAGGATTTGCCCGAAAGCCGCCTGACGTTCAACAAATCCATTAAGCTGGACAACTGCGTTCTCATCACCCTTCAGAACGACCCCGACGCCTGCCTCGGTGCTGCAAGAGGATGCCAGGTGCCCTCTATGGACACCACAATTCGTGGCTATTATGCCTCGGTCTTTATGAAACGCGGCGCGCTGTACAGCGTTCTGGAAACCAAAGACAGCTGCCCGTCGGATGTGCGTTTCTCGATAGAGGAGCATCTCGACTACAAGCCCATCGTCGAGGAATATTTCCTTGTCCCTCACCGCAAGCAGTATATCGTGCAGGTGGGATACGTTGTGCTTCACAGCAGCATCAACCGCAAGTACGGCGAATGCAGCGAAATGCTACCCGATTCGATTTATGTCCGCTTCCCTGTGACACAGGAGCAGCTGGACAACAAAATCCGCATTTTCGGCAAGAAATATTCCGAAAAGGGAATGGAATACAAGGCCCTGACGACCAAGAAGATGCCGTCGAAAGTATCGCTTAGTGTGCAGGCCGCAGTCAATGCTATGCAGCTCGATACCATTTTCCTTGGCAAACGCATTCAGCCCAATGAGTTGAGCGACTATTTCTTCGAGTGCAAGACCGATATGGAGGACGGCTCGTTTGCCGCCGAAGGCAAGCACTGGAAAGCCTATCGCCTTGACCGTCACGGCAACTATGAAATCAAGAAACCCCTTCGTGCCTTGATGCGTATCGTTGAAGACGAGGTCGACGAAATCGACGAACAGGAAAACGACAGCCGATACAAAGACGACGAAGAAATTGAGGAGTAGTGACTTATGATTGCGTTATTGTGTTAATGCGTTATTGCGTTAGTGGCTGACGCAGTCATATCAACAATAGTGACCAGTGACACGAGACATATAATTTCAACTTTCAACTCCTCTGCGACGATTGATTTCAATTTTTAATTATTAATTTTTAATTATTATTTTTTAATTATTAATTATCTTAAATGGCTTATTTGCAAACCGATGTGACCAAGGTCACAACACGTGTATTACAGAATATGAAACTCCACGGTGAGAAGATTGCTATGCTCACCGCCTACGATTTCTCGATGGCGCAGCTCCTCGACCGCACCAAGATCGACGTGGTGCTTGTCGGCGACAGCGCCGCCAACGTTATGGAAGGCTACAAGACCACGCTGCCCATCACCCTCGACGAGATGATTGTCTATGCCTCGTCTGTTGTCCGTGCCATCAACCGCGCCTTTGTGGTGGTCGATATGCCCTTCGGTACCTATCAGGGCAACTCGAAGCAGGCTCTTGCCTCGGCCATCCGCATTATGAAGGAGACGGGTGCCGACGCCGTCAAGCTTGAAGGCGGCGAGGAGGTCCTCGAGTCCATCCAGCGCATTCTCAGCGCAGGGATACCCGTTATGGGTCACCTCGGCCTTACGCCCCAAAGCATCAACAAGTTTGGCACCTACGCCGTCCGTGCCACCGAAGAGGACGAGGCCAACCGGGTCATTCGCGACGCTCATATCCTCGAGCAGGCCGGATGTTTCGCAATGGTGCTTGAAAAGATTCCCGCCAGCCTTGCTGCCCGCATTGCCTCGGAAGTCAAGATACCCGTCATCGGCATCGGTGCCGGAAATGGAGTGGACGGCCAGGTGCTGGTCCTGCAGGATATGCTTGGCATCACCCAGCAGTTCAAGCCGCGCTACCTGCGCCTGTACGGCCACATCGGCGAGGACATCTCGAACGCCGTGCAGCAGTATATCGCCGACGTGAAGTCGAAAAATTTCCCCAACGACAAGGAACAGTATTGATAGCTGCGCACAACGCGCTTCATCGTATAGGAAGGCATACGGATCGTCCCCGTATGCCTTCTTTTTACGGCACCTTGCAGGGCTGTTTTGGGTTCCCAAGAGGGGGAGTGTAGGATTGGCGCGGGCAACCATACGGAATTGCAGGCTATCAGGGTCGCATTTTTTCATATTGTTTTTATTCAGTTCTTATATCGTTCTTATATCTGCAATATAAGAACGATATAAGAACTGCCTTTTAACGGTGTGCGAAAAGGCACAGAAAAAGCCTCGTTGGCGTATGCTTTGCCAAGAGGCTTAATAAGTGTCGGGAGAGTGAATTTGTTAATTTGTTAATTCGTTAATTCGTTAATTTGTTAATTCGTTAATGTGTTAATGTGTTAATTCGTTAATGTGTCAGTGGCTGACGTGTTCGTGTCACTGGTCACAATTCACTATTCACTATTATTCATTATTTGCTCAAGCCGGTGATTATGAGTTCTATTTTGGTGTCGCGGAAGGCTTGGCGCTTGTTGAGGGCAGCCGCGGCGGCACGCTTGATTTCGTTCTGGGTCATACCGGCGATGGTGATTTGGTCGGGGTTCATACCGTGAGCGACGAAGAACTCCTTGACGCTCTGAGCGCGAGCAATGGAGAGTTTTTGGTCGGCTTCGATGTCGACGGCATAGGACTGGACGTAGCCTTTGATCTGGAAAGTGATGTCGGGGTGGCCTTTGAACATCTGCATATAGTTGAGGAGCGACGTGTCGGATTCGGGCAGCAGGTTGGCGTCGTCGTCGAAATAGATGTCGGCAATGGCGAAGGTGGTGCCTCGCTCGGTGCGGTTGAGGTTGAAGCGCATCAGTGTGTCGTACTTGAAGATGTTGGAATTGAATTCCTTAAAGATAGAGAAGTAGCCGTTCTTCTTGGCGTAGAGCGAGTAGCTGAAGCCCGGGACGAATTTGATTTTGCCTCCTCGGAAGGACGGGTTTTTGACGATGGGACGGTTGTCGGTGTTTTTTTCGAGGATTAGCAGGTCGACATCGACGTTTTTCTTGAGCGTAGGATCGTAAAAAACCACAAGCGGCTCGAACGACTCGACTTGGATCGATACCTTGATGGTGTGTCCGTCGCCCTTGGCGCTTTTGTTGTCGAGGACGATGTAGTAGACTTCGCCTTTACGAACGGGAATGGAACGCAGGAATTCCTCGTTGTCGTTGGGCCCGACGAAAAAGCGTTTGCCGTCGGCGTGCATACCCATCGTGGCGGTGGTCATACGTCGGCTGCGGGGCTTGGCGGCGACCTGTCCCTTTGAATTCTTGGGCGTTGCTGCAGCGATACCTGTGGTGTCTTTTGAGGCAAGGCTTGAAGCAAGCGGTTTTATTTTGTTTTGTATCAGATGGTTGCTGAAATAGACATCAGTATACTTGTATACCACGAAGTCGTAGTCGTCCCATTCGCTGTTGGGGGTGATGTTGATTTCGAGGTTGCCGGAATAGGGGGCCGTGAACTTGTACCAGGTCGAGTTGTGCTCGTAATCGAAGACGTGCGGGTTGTTTTTGTCGCGCATAATCTCCTGGATGCGTCCGGCGCCTTGGGGTGCCGTTGTGGGGCCGTATGGCACATCGGGCATAAGTTCGATGGCGAAGAGGCAGTCGTTGCTGTTTGCGGGCAATTCGACGTTGACGGGTTCCTGTTTGACGGGTTTGGCGGGTTTGCCTTTCTGGTTTTTGCCTTTGTTCTGCGCCTGCAGATTCCCCGCGCTGAAAATCAGTGCTAAAGCAAGAATCGAGTATGCTATATGCGATTTCATATTGATGTTTTTTGATATGGTATAAACCAATGCAAAAATAAGTTATTTTTTTGGATATGTGATGTTTTATCCGAATAATTTTGTATGTTGTGTTTGCAATCGAGTGGTTTACTGAACTTTGGATTTTGTTTTTCGAGTTCTGGATTCTTGTTTTTAAAATATGAATTCTGTTTATTTTTATTGTAAAATTCTGAATTTTGAATTTGTTAATTAGCTAATTCGCGATTATAGAATTGCCGAACCAGTCTATCAACAATAACGACTATTCTAAATGGTTGATTATGAATTACAGAATCGTTAATCGTCAATCGCTGATCATTTTTTTTGTGTGGTATTGTTTTTTTGTGTAACTTTGCAATAAAATAATAATTCATAACATAATATTTAAAACACTATGGTAGTAGAAGTTAATGATCAAAATTTTGCCGAAGTCAAGACATCAAACCTTCCTGTGCTTCTCGACATCGGAGCGACGTGGTGCGGACCCTGCAAGGCTCTGGCTCCTGTCATCGAAGAAATAGCAGCCGAATATGAGGGCAAGGCTCTTGTGTGCAAAGTGGATGTTGACGAAGCTCCCGGCATTGCCTCCGAGTTCCGCGTCCGCAACGTGCCCACCGTCCTGTTCATAAAAAACGGCGCTGCAGTCGACAAATCGGTCGGTCTTGTTGCTAAGGCTACGCTGACTGACAAGCTCAACGCGCTGCTGTAACCGAAGGGTTGCCCAGCTCTCTGCAATGTCGAAAAAACAATGGAATTTGGCTTACTCTTTCAGCAGCGTAGGCCAAATTCCGTCTTTTGGTTGTTCCAAATAACAGTTTGCAGGTGTTTGCCGAATTAGAGAAATATAAATCGCTGGATTTCTTCGCAAAACAAATTGTCGAAGGATTTATTACGGGTCTTCACAAGAGCCCGTTCCACGGTTTTTCGGTTGAGTTTGCCGAACACAGGCTTTACAACAGCGGCGAGTCGACCAAGAACATCGACTGGAAACTCTACGGGCGCACCGACAAGCTTTTTGTCAAGCGTTTCGAAGAGGAGACCAACCTGCGCTGCCAGTTGCTGATAGACCAGTCGTCGTCGATGTATTTCCCCATCGAGAACCAGGGTCGGTTTGAGAAGCCAAACAAGCTGACCTTCTCGGTCTATGCTGCTGCGCTGATAATGGAACTGCTTATGCGCCAGAGGGATGCTTTCGGCCTGACGCTGTTTTCGGACAAGATTGACCTGCAAACCGAGGTGCGTTCGAGCCTGATGCACCAAAGGTATTTGTATTCGATTATGGAACAGATGCTTAACCCAATCGGCGGCGACTTGCCGCAGCGTGGCACCTCGATTGCCGATTCCATACATCTGTTGGCCGAGAAGATGCATCGCCGCTCGCTGGTGGTCATCTTTACCGACGCTTTTGTCCGTGAGGAGGAATGGGAATCCCTCTTCGACGCCCTGCGCCATCTGCGCCATTGCAAGCACGAAGTGCTGCTGTTCCACACCTACGACCGCGACAAGGAGCTGGAACTGAACTACGGCAACAGGCCGTACTGGTTTATCGATATGGAGACGGGCAAACGAGTGAAGGCTTTCCCCAACGAGATTGCGGCGAAATACAAGGAGACTATGCTTAGGCAGACTGAGCTGGTAAAGCGCCACGCTATGCAGTACAGGATTGACTATGTGCCTGTCGACATCAACCTGGGTTTCGACCAGGTGATGCAACCCTATGTTCTAAAACGGTCGAAGCACTTTTGAATGTGTGAATGGGTGAATTTGTGAATTTGAAAGTGGAAGTTAAAAGGGAAGTTAAAAGGGAAGTTAGAGGGAAGTTAAGGGACAATACGAATTATTATTCATTGGTTACTAAATCTATATTAATTCGTGAATTTGTTAATTTGTTAATTTGTGAATTTGTTAATTTGTGAATTTGTTAATTTGTGAATGTGTTAATTCGTTAATTTTTATTGTATTATCACTTGTCATTCATCACATATAAATTATGAGTTATGAAAGCAAAAGTTTTGTTAGTTGTTGCGGCGGCGCTGATTGTGGCGGCAAGCTGCGAAAGGACAGAAGAAGACCCGTACGAGGGTCAGACACGCTATACGGTGCTGGGCAAAGTGCCTTCGCTGGCAGCCAATATGATAGCCACTGCCACTATTTATGAATACAACGCACAGGATTTGAGGATTGACAGCAGCGTCATAAGCGACCCCAGTAGCGGCACGAAATACATTTTTCCTGCCAACGACAGCTCTACGCATTTGAAAGTCAAACTAATATCAAAGGAAAACACTTTTCGATGGGGTGATACAATCATTTATCTTGTGCCCCAGAAAAACGTTGATGTCACGATATCGGTCACCTCACCGATCCGATTCACCGAACCTAAACCAGAGGATTACCAATGACACGCAGTTATAGATACTTAACCCTGACCGTCATCGTCTTGCTTGTGGCTTCTTGTGCCAAACGCGAAGGGGTGATTGACAAAAAGAACCGTATAGAAGAAGTCTATGCCGAAGAACGTCACTATCAGGACAACAATCTGTTCCACAGCATAGAAAGCTATGTCGAGGAGGACTGGCACTGGGACGGGAAGGAGATGTACCGCATCGACTATCGCGGCGAACATCCATATTCGGAGAACTTTTTCTACGGCAGCCATCGCTGTCTGGAACGCACCACGGTGCCGGCATACAATATAAGGTCGGAGTTTTTCTACGACGGCCGGATGCTTGAGCATATCGATTACTACCGCGACGACGAGAAGTATTTGACCGTGACGCTCTTACACGACGGGAAAAACCTTACGGAGATAGACTGCCAGTATTACAGCCTGTCGACAGAGAGCGACAGCGAGGCTGTCGCCATCCTGCATAAGCGCAACCCCATTGCCGCGCTGCTTGGAGCCGAAGTGCATAGCAAACTTGAAGCAGAGAACACCAAACGTCTTGCCGCCCAATGCAAAAGCGGCAAGGGGCCGATGCTGACACGCTACGAGCTGGCGTGGGATGGCGACAATGTGTCGGCAATCCGCTGCATCGACGCTGACGGCACTCGCAACATACTGCTTTCGTATGACGACAAGCGAAACCCCTACAGGCAGCTGTTTGGCTATCGCGAAATAACGGATCCCCTGTTTGGCTTCGAGATGCTGTCGGAAAACAACATCACCTCAATCCGTATGCCTTACGGACGCAACGCCAACCAACTGTTCACCTACCGCTACGAATACGACGGCGATTATCCGTCGAAGCGCACTCTCACTTATTCCTATCAGACAATAAGCGTGTTTTCCTTCGACAGCGTGATGTATAAATACGAAAAGGAGGAGAGATACGTATATGAGGATTAGTGAATTGTGAATAGTGACCAGTGACCAGTGACCAGTGACCGCGTCAACCAACTAACGCATTAAAAGATTTCAACTTTCAACTCCCAACTCCCGTGCCTGTCTTTGAAGCATCATCAATAACCACCGTTGCCATTCATCGTGTCGGCAACAAGGACACCTCCGAAGGATATATCCTTTCGGACAAGCCTGTCAAGCTCAGCGAAGCCCTTCAGGACCTGCTGATAAACTATTTCATCTCGCCGTTCAAGGCCGAGGAACACTATCATCTCTATGACGACGACAACCTGGAACTCAACGAAATCTATCAAGCCGCCTGCCGTGTGTTCGACGAGCCTGACAGCCTGATGGAGGTGTCGCGCAGCATAGCAAAGCGCCTCTACGATTCCTGCACACATCCCAATATCAAAAGCGGAGACTTGTTTGTCGTCTATTTTTCAGAATGCCAGATCAATGGAGAGGACACCCAAGCAATAGGCATCTTCAAGTCGGAAAACAAGTCGCAGTTCCTCAAGGTGCTTCACGACGAGGAGGAGTGGAGCCGTGAGAGCGGCAACGAGTCGGCATCGGCCGTTTTCAGGATGGACATAGACAAGGGTATCGACATCAGCAAGCTGGACAAGGGTGCGCTGATTTTCAACCTTGAGCGTGACAAAGGTTTCATCGTGAGCGTTGTGGACAACACCAACCGCAGTCTGGACGCCGTCTATTGGAAGGACAGTTTCCTGCATATCTGCCAGCGTCAGGACGAATACTACAATACGCATCAGGTGATGCAGGCCTACAAGAAGTTTGTCACCGACGAGCTTCCGCAGCAATACGAGGTCAGCAAGGCCGACCAGGCTGACCTATTGAACCGTAGCGTCTCTTTTTTCAAGCAAAACGACAACTTCGATATGGACGACTTCGCGCGCGATGTCATCGGCCAGCCCGAAGTCATCGACAGCTTCAAGCAATACCGCGAGCAGTACGAACAGGAGAACGACGTGCAACTGCCCGAAACGTTCGGCATCAGCGAAGGCGCTGTCAAGAAGCAGGCACGCTCGTATCGCAGCGTCATCAAGCTCGACAAGAATTTCCACATCTATGTCCACGGCGACCGCAAGCTCATTGAGCAGGGCGAGGACGAGAAGGGTAAGTTCTATAAAGTGTATTATAACGAAGAAAGCTGATGACTAATGTGTTATTGTGTTATTGCGTTATTGCGTTATTGCGTTAGTGCGTTAGTGGCTGACGCAGTCATATAAACCTTAAACTCTAAACCCCTTTAACCTTTAAACATTTCAACTTTCATCTCTCAACTTTCAACTATGAAACGTGTCACATTGCTTTTAACAATACTGATGATTATGACAATTGGATGCAAGTCGCACAAAGACAGCGTTGTCAATGCGCATCCCGAATTCAACTCCGCGGAGGTCTGGCAGCTCTCCGATATGCGCGGCAAGGAGGTGACCTTCCTCGACGGGCAGAAGAAAATCAATATACAGATCAATACCGAAGCAGGCACATTCAGTGGTACCAGCGGTTGCAACCGATATTTTGGCAACTTCAAGGACCTTGGCAACGGCAAGATGCTCCTTTCGGAATTCAACGGTACCAAGATGGCTTGTCCTGAGGCATTCCACAAAATGGAGAACAGCTATTTGCAGCTCTTGCGCCGTTGCGACGGGTATCGCTTGAGCGAATACACTCTCGAACTGCTCCAGGACGATAAGGTGCTGCTTACTTTTGAAAAGATAAAAGACTGAATGTCTGCCTATGGAGCGTCGTACCTTTTTTGTCGATGTGCTGTTGCCGCTGCACTTGCCCGGCACCTACACCTATCGCGTCCCGTTCGAATATAACGACGCTATCAGGGTGGGGCAGAGGGTTGTCGTGCAGTTCGGCACCAAGCGGCTCTATTCAGCCCTTGTACGGCGCATCCACGAGACGGTGCCGCCCTATGTCACCAAATACGTTCTCTCTATTCTTGACTTGCAGCCGATTGTCAATGAGCGCCAGTTCGCTTTTTGGGAATGGATGGCGGCCTACTATATGTGCTATCCAGGCGACGTGATGGCTGTGGCGATGCCGTCAGCATTCCGTCTTTCGAGCGAGTCGTATATCGTTGTGCATCCTGATTTTGCGGGCGAATATGGCGACCTTGGCGAGGAGGAAATAAAAATACTCGATGCCTTGTCGCGCAAAGAGCGGCTGGAAATCAGCGAGGTGGCTGAAATTACAGGCTTTCAAAAAATTATGCCCCTTATCAAGTCGATGATAGAGCGGCATATTATACTGATGGATGAGGAGCTGAAACAGCGCTATACGCCACGGAGAGTGACATATCTTGTATTGAACGAGAAATACCGTGACGAGAACGAATTGAAACTGCTCTTCGACACGCTCGAAAAACGTCAGTCAAACCAGAAACAATTGCTTGCTATGATGCATTTTATGCAGCTTAGCGGCTTTGGCGCCAACGAGGTGAAGAAGAAAGAACTGACCGACAACAAGGAACTGTCGGCATCGGCTATCGATACACTGATAAAGAAAGAGATACTCGTCGTACACCAGAAAGAGGAGAGCCGTCTTGAGGAGTTTGCCTCGACGGTCGATGTCGACACGATTGAGCTTAACGACGAGCAACAGACGGCATTCGAGACACTGCAGGCGTGCGACAAGCCTGTGAGCCTGCTGCACGGCGTCACATCGAGCGGCAAGACCGAAGTGTATATCCGGTTGATGGACCGGGCAATTAAAGAGGGCAAGCAAGTGCTGTTCCTGCTGCCCGAAATTGCGTTGACGGCACAGATAATCAACCGTCTGCGCAAATTTTTCGGCAATGTGGTCGGTGTTTACCATTCGCGATTCAACACACAGGAGCGTGCCGAGGTGTGGCGTCGCACGATGGATACAGGTCCCGGCGGTTTCCGTTTGCTGGTCGGGGCCCGCTCGGCGCTTTTCTTGCCTTTTCACAATCTGGGTCTCGTTATTGTCGACGAGGAGCACGACAGCAGCTACAAGCAAAGCGACCCCGCACCGCGCTACAACGGTCGTGACAGCGCCATATACCTGGCGCACACCTGGGGGGCGCGTACCGTTCTGGGTTCGGCGACGCCCTCTGTGGAGTCTTTTTTCAACGCCCAAAGTGGAAAATACGGTTTTGCCGAAATGCCGCACCGCTATGGCGGCATACAGATGCCCGAAGTGCTCTGTGTCGATATGAAAGATGCGCAGCGCAAGCGCGAAGTGCAGATGAACTTCTCGCAGTTCCTGCTGGGTTACATCAAGGAGGCTCTCGCAAACCGTGAGCAGGTCATTTTGTTCCAGAACCGGCGCGGCTTCTCGCTGCGGCTCGAGTGCGACGTGTGCCATTGGATACCGCAATGCAAGCATTGCGACGTGTCGCTGGTATACCACAAAGCCACAAACAGCCTCCGCTGCCACTATTGCGGCTATTCCATCCCTGTGCCGCAGGAGTGTCCGGCGTGCCATTCCTCGACACTGAAAATGCGCGGTTTCGGCACAGAACGCATCGAAGACGACCTGGCCATATTCTTTCCCGAGGCCCGTATAGCGCGTATGGACCTAGATTCAACATCGCAGAAGAAACGTTATATAGAGATTCTGAATGACTTCGACGACCATAAAATCGATATCCTTGTCGGCACGCAGATGGTCACCAAGGGCCTCGACTTCGACAATGTCAGTGTCGTCGGTATCCTTTCGGCCGACAACCTGATTTCGTTTCCCGACTTCAGGGCCTACGAGCGGAGCTTCCAGCAGATGACGCAGGTCAGCGGCCGTGCCGGACGTCGCGGAAAACAGGGCAAAGTCATCATACAGAGCTACCAGCCTTATCATCAGGCCATTCGCGACGCTATGGACAACAACTACCTGTCGATGTACAAAAGTCAGATCGTAGAGCGTCGTGTGTTCAAGTATCCGCCCTATTACAAGCTGATTGTCATCACGGTGCGGCACCAGAAAGAGGAACTTGTCAGTCAGGCCGCAGCACTCTATGCATCGCGCCTTCGTGAGCAGTTTGGCACTCGCGTGATGGGCCCTGAGTATCCCAATGTGGCACGCATCCGCAACCAATACCTGAAGCGCATAATGGTTCGTTTTGCTGTCGGCGAAGCCGTGGGCGAGGGGAAGCGCATAATGCTGCGAATTGCCGACGAAATACTCAAAGACAAGACTTTTGCCCGCGTCCAGTTTCTTTTCGACGTCGACCCGCAGTAGAAATCCTTATTTAAAAAAATCGTTTTTTTTAATCTTCAAAAAAACTTATTTCTGTTCAAATAATACGACTCTTGGAAAAAAAGATTTTGCCAGTTTAACATTTATTAGTATCTTTGCATTTTCCAGAAAACAACAAAAAAATACTAATAATATGATTGCAAAAGAGTTACTCAATCCCAAGAGCATCGTCATCTGCGGTGCTTCTTCCGACATCCATAAACCCGGCGGCAAATCGCTGAAAAACCTTCTCGAAAGTCCCTTCAAGGGTCAGGTGTATGCCGTCAACCCCAAAGAGACTGAAGTTCAGGGCGTGAAATGCTACGCAAAAGCCGAAGACCTGCCCCAGGTCGACTGCGCCATCCTCTGCATCGCCGCCAAGTTCTGTGCCCAGACGGTCGACGTGCTGGCCAAGGAAAAAGGCTGCAAGGGTTTCATCATCGTCAGCGCCGGCTTCAGCGAGGAGAACGCTGAAGGTGCCGCCATCGAGAAGCACATCGTCGACACCATCAACAGTGTCGGCGGCTCGCTCATCGGCCCCAACTGCACTGGTTTCCTCAACGTCAACTATGCTGGCTGTTTCGATACTCCCATCCCGCCGCTCGACCCGAAGGGTGTCGACTTCATCACCGGCTCGGGTGCAACCGCTGTGTTCATCAAGGAGTACGGTATGAGCAACGGTCTCAAATTCAATAGTGTATGGGCTGTTGGTAACAGCGCCCAGCTGGGTATCGAGGACGTTCTGGAGCATCTGGACGAGACTTTCGACCCGGAGAAGTCCAGCCACGTCATTATGCTTTATATGGAGAAGATCGGCGACCCGCAGCGTCTGCTCAAGCACAGCCGCAGCCTGATCAACAAGGGCTGCCACATCGCCGCCATCAAGAGCGGTGGCAGTGCCGCCGGAAGCCGCGCAGCATCGAGCCACACCGGAGCCCTCGCCACCAACGACGCCGCTGTCGACGCCCTGTTCCGCAAGGCTGGCATCGTCCGCTGCCAGAACCGTCAGGAGCTGACCACCGTCTGCGCCGTCTTTATGCATCCCGAACTGAAAGGCAAACGTTGCGCCGTGGTGACCCACGCCGGCGGACCTGCCGTGATGCTGACCGACGTGCTGAGCAACGGCGGTATGGAGGTTCCTTCGCTCAAGGAGCATCCCAAAGCCCCCGAACTGCTTTCGAAACTTTTTGCCGGATCGAGCGTTGGCAACCCCATCGACTTCCTCGCCACCGGTACGGCCGAACAGCTCGGCTATATCCTCGACGCTGTCGAGAACGACTTTGACGAGATTGACTTCTCGGTCGTTATCTTCGGCTCGCCGGGACTGTTCTCGAACAAGGAGGTCTACGACCTGCTCGACCAGAAGATGAAGACCTGCAAGAAGCCCATTTTCCCTGTGCTGCCGTCGATTATCAACGTCAAGGACGAAATCAACGACTTCATCGCCAAGGGCCGCATCAACTTCCCCGAAGAATGTGTGCTGGGCAATGCCCTTTGCAAGGTTTACCACACTCCTAAGCCGCAGCCCGAGAATGTCGAGGTGCCGCAGATCGACGTGGCCCGCATCCGCAAGACCGTCGAGCGCTGCAAGGACGGCTATATGGAGATTGCCGACTACAACGAACTGCTCGATGCTGCCGGCATCAGCCGCAAGAAAAGTGTCGAAGTCAGCAAGAAAGAGGACGCTCTGGCCTTTGCCAAAGAGGTGGGCTGCTCGAAGGATGTGCCCCTCGTGATGAAGGTCGTCGGACCGCTCCACAAGAGCGACGTGGGTGGCGTCACCCTTGGCGTCAAGGATCTCGACACCGTGGCTAAAGAGTTTGACCGTCTGATTGTTATCCCCGAAACCTATGCCGTCGAGATGTACCCGATGCTGGACGGTACCGACGTCTATATCGGCGCCATCCGCGACCCGAAGTTCGGCCATCAGATCTTCTTCGGTCTGGGCGGTATCTTCATCGAGGTGCTGAAGGATGTCCAGTCGGCGCTGGCACCCATCACCGCCGCCGAAGCCAAGGAGATGCTGAAGCAGCTGAAGGGCTACAAGATTCTTCAGGGCGTCCGCGGCCAGGAAGGTGTCAACCTCGACCTCTACGCCGAGCAGGTGGCTCGCGTCAGCGCCCTGGTTCAGGCCGCTCCCGAGATTGCCGAGATGGACCTCAACCCGCTGCTGGGCAACCCGCGCTACGTCACCGCAGTCGACGCCCGCATCCGCCTGGAGAAATAAGTCGGCGCACCGACAGCAATACCATCATAAAAGCGGGCTCCTCATTGCGAGGAGCCCGCATTATTTATTATATCTTTGTTTCAAAATGCTGTTTGAACGCACGTCAAACGCGGGGTGCAAGTGGATTATTTGTATTGGCTGTTGGTGACGAGCTTCATCTGCAGCGTCTTGCCGTTTTTCAAGGTGCCGTCGAGGGTAACGGTGACGGGTGTGCCGTCGTTGTTGCCTTTGATGCCAATCTTGCAGGCCGAAAAGCTTTCAGTGACATCTGAATATTCTCCGAACGGGCCGCCTTCGAAACCGCACTGCCACGTCTCCTCGTCGTTGTTTACGGTTAAGACGTCGACGGTCTTGTTCCACATCGTGGGACGGATGTGCAGACGGCCAAACTCTACCATCGGTCTTCCTTCGCCATCGGTCTCTTGCGAAACAGCATCCACCGTTGTCAACCCAGTGTGATAGAAGCTTTGTACGGCATCCATATGGTAGGTCGTGCCATCGTACACCAGCGTATTGTCGGCAAGATCGGACGCTGTGCTTTCAGGTTCGTTCTCCTTTTCGTCGCAGGCGACCATTGCTGTCATCGCGAATGCGACCATCAGAATTGAAAAGATTTTTTTCATAATTTGTAAAGTTTTAAAGATTAATAAAAATGTCACTTCTTGACGAACTCGACGCGGCGGTTCTTGGCGCGGCCTTCGTCGGTGGTGTTGGGGGCGATGGGGGAGTGGGAGCCTTTGCCTACGGCGGTGAGGCGCGAGGGGTCGATGCCCTGTTTCACGAGGGCCGCCACGATGGCGTCGGCACGCCGTTGGCTCAGCGGGTCGTTGACGGCGTCGGAGCCCGTGTTGTCGCAGTGCCCCTGCACCTCGAACTACAGGTCGGCGTGTTCCTTCATCAGCTTGGCCACGCGGTTGATTTCGACCTCGGATTCCGGCTTGAGGTCGGCCTTGCCGGTCTCGAAAGTAATGGCATAGGTCACAATCTTGCCGTCGGTGGTCAGGCGGTCGTAGAGCGGCACGGCGCCCTGGGCGATGCGCACGTTTTTGATGAAGAAGCGGTCTTTCTCGTCGCAGTTAGAGATGGATACCAGCTTCATACGGGTGGGTCGCATCACGTTGGGGAGGTTCACCATACGGGTGCCGTTGACATAGTATTTGAAGGCACGCTTGTTGAACGATACGGATACGTGGAGCCAAGAGTCGGCTTTGATGAGCGGGTCGAGGAGTTCTCCTTTGGCACCGCCCTCGCGGTTGTCGCCTGAGGGAGACACGAAGTTGTAAACGAGACTGGCGTGGTCACCCTCCTCGGGGGTATTGTTGAAAGCGGGGTTCAGGTCTACATTGACGACACCATCGGAATATTCTTCCGAGTATAGCGACAGTCGAACCCAGTCGTTGTTGCTGCCGCCCAAGGTGGCGTTGGACCATACGTCGAACTCTATGGTGAATTCCTCGGGCAGGTAATCGGCTTGTTTCATCAGCGGGACTATCTCGGTGTACCATCCAGAGAGCTTGATGGCCTGCGTCCCTTTGTGGTTGACGATTTCGCACTCCTCGCCGCTGAGGATGTCCCAGTGCGAGGGGAACTCGCCCAGCTTTTCCTTCTCCACGGGGTCGTCGAATATGATCTCGTCGCCGGGGACGAAATCGCTCTTGGAGTAGTTGGTCTCCTGCGCGCCGGCTGCCATTCCGAGCAGCAGCAGCGCCGCAGCGAAAAACAGTTTCTTCATAATTGTATGCTTTTAAGGGGTTTGCTAATCAAGGTTGTTTTCATTCTCCAAGGTGATGATGTTCTCCACAATAGAGACGTAGGCGTTGCTGGTGCAGACGGCGGAGCCGGTGGCCACGTACATCGAGCCGTTGCGGGTGTAGTTGTCGGCCCAGTTGGCGTTGACGCTGGCGTGTGCCTCCAGTGCGCGCAGCGCAGTGGCGAAGTCATCGAAGGCCGCGTGGCCGTGATAGTAGCTTTGGTCGCCGGTGCCCGTAAGTTCGTTCCACGTGATGATGCCTCCGCAATCCTCTGAATTGATAGACATATCGGAGAGCACGCGCCGCTCGTCGTTGACGAGGTATATAAGGTTTTCCACGCACACGGCCTGGGTTGAGGAGCCCATATGGTGCTCGTGCATCACCACGCTGCCCACGAGGTTGCTCCCGTCGAGATTGTCGCAGCGCAGGTAGCAGGCGTAGTAGTCGCCCATCGGCGACCCCTTTATGAAGGCGCGTACATTGTCTTCCTCGTCATCTTCGAATCTGGTGAACCCCATCGCCATAACGCGGCTGCAGGCCTCGTCCCAGTCGATGTCGACCAGCGAGCGCATCAGGGTGTAGTTCATCAGGGTTGTGTCCGTCTCTGCGGTGGTGCCGCCGCCCGGATTCTCGCCACCTGGGGTGTCGCCGCCGGGTGTTGAGGGTGTTATCGGTTCATCTCCGCAGGCCACCATCGCTGTCAACGTGAAGGCGACCATTAGAATTGAAAACACTTTTTTCATAATCGATAAAGTTTTAATGGATTAATAAAATGAAAAGATGTGCAAACCGAAAGCCCCGGACGGATGCCGCGGGCATCGCTCCGCGCAGGGGTCTCGTCAGGCGTCTATCTTACTCGGACAAGATGGACCACAACATTGCCTGGGATGTCGGCCATTGGCACATTGTTGCCGCTGAAAGTACACTCGTTTTCGGTCAGACTGTTGACGGTGTAGACGAAGTGGGTCCCGCTGCGCGGCGTGATGGTCAGCTGGTCGCCGTCCACGCTCCAAGTGAAGCCGTTGTTTTCGGTCACGCCGTTGTCGTTGGCCAGACCAGTCCCGTCTTCATTCATTGTGAAGAGCATATTCTGCGGGGTCATATCCTGACCATCCACGGTCATACTCTCCACTTGCCAAGTGCCGACAAACATCTTGACGTTGTAATTGTTGCCATTGCTGGGGTTGTCGGGGCCTTCGTTTTCGGGCTCGCAGGCGACCATTGCTGTCATCGCGAATGCGACCATCAGAATAGAAAAGATTTTCTTCATAATTTGATTAGTTTTAAGGATTAATAAAAATGTCACTTCGTGACAGAAATTTCACAAATGGTTTTCAAATTGATTTTTTGTAATTTGTATAGATTTAAACAATTTCTCGCCGCAGGCGGCTAATTAACAATAGATGTTGCAAACAAAAGCCCCGGCGCGGTGCGTGCGCACCGTTCCGAAGCATATGGATTTTTGACAATAAAAGAGTCTTCCACTAAACTATATTTCGTGGGGGTAAAAGTCAGCGTACTATGAGCCGAGGTCGTCATTTGTATTTGTTGTAAGCGGTCGTTGGCTTGCTATTGTCGTCGAGGTTAAAACTCGGGTGGAAGTAAAATGAGTGTTTTAGTGATGTTTAGGTGTGTGAAAGTACCCTTTCCAGATACTGTTTGCATCTGCAAAGGTAAGAAGATTATCTGAACTGGCAAAAAAATGCTTGGTTATTTTTTTTGAATACAAGCTGGGATGTATGCGTATAATAAGAATATAAATCTTGTTACTCCACTTTCAGCTTGGTGAACACGGCTTCGGGCACGTCGCGGTCGGTGTAGTGCCAGGTGCATTCGGCGTGCGAATAGTTAGGATCGAGGTAAATGCGACCGCTGATAAGTTTGTCCTTTTTCAGCATACGGTCGGCTCCATAGACGACAACGACATTCTTGTATTCCTCTCCGTCGCGGTTGGTGTAGTCGCCGCCGATGGTGTCGGGACTGCTGAGCGACACGGCGTAGCCGAAATCGCTGCCCGTGCACTCTTCGTAGTCAATCACTTTGCCGGTGAATTCAAAGTCGTCGTGATTCTTGCAAGCGGCAAACAACAAGATGACTGAAAACAACAATGCTTTTTCCATAATTTTAACTTCCAACTTTATGATTGTCCGCATATGGCATAAGGCGGAGGTCGCGTCTCTCCGAGACGCTGTTACCGTACTGTTTATCACCCCCCCAGACTGCACTTCGTTTGTCTGGGGTTATTAAGATTAAGCTTCTCCGAAGCTTTTTCTTGATAATTGCGGATAATCATTATTGACTTTAAACTTTAAACTCTAAACATTAAACTTTCAACTTATCTCATACCGACACGCCGAAATCGCGCAAGGCTGCGTTGAGCGACGTCTTCTTGTCGGTGCTTTCCTTGCGCTGGCCGATGATGAGGGCACAGCTGACGCTATAGTCGCCAGCGGGGAAATGCTTGGTGTAGCTGCCCGGAATGACGACACTGCGCGGCGGCACATATCCGTTGTAGTATACCGGTTCAGAATTGCTTACATCAATGATATGAGTGCTTCCGGTGATGACGGTGTTGGCTCCAAGGACCGCTTCGCATCCAATGTGAGCCCCTTCGACGACTATGCATCGCGAGCCGATGAAGCAGTTGTCCTCGATGATGACCGGCGCCGCCTGCACAGGCTCAAGCACGCCGCCGATGCCGACACCGCCGCTCAGGTGCACGTTGCGGCCTATCTGGGCGCAGCTGCCCACTGTGGCCCACGTGTCGACCATCGTGCCGCTGTCGACGTAGGCGCCGATGTTGACATAGCTCGGCATCATCACCACGCCTGGTGCCAGGTAGGCACCGTAGCGTGCCGTTGCCGGCGGCACCACGCGCACACCCTGGGCGGCATAATCCCTCTTGAGCGGAATCTTGTCGTGGTATTCGAACGGACCCGCTTCGGTGGTCTGCATATCGCAGATGGGGAAGTAGAGCAGCACCGCTTTTTTCACCCACTCGTTGACCTTCCAGCGGTGGGGCATTGTAGCGCCGTTGTCCGTCTCCGGCTCCGCCACACGCAGTTCGCCTTTGTCGAGCAGTTCGATGGTTTGGCGAATGGCGTCGCGCACCTCGTCGTTTTTCAGCATCTCGCGGTTGTCGAATGCCTGTTCTATCAATTCTTGTATGTTGGTAGTCATTTTTTTTAACTTTTTTTCAGTTCTTTACAATAAAAATGCATTTTTTGAGTAATTACAAAAGTACGAACATTTTCTGAAACGTAAAAAAATATTTGAAACAATGAATATAAAAGCCCCTCTTAAAACCATATTCCTTTCCATCTTTGTCGCTGCCACCGCCAGCCTTGGCGCGCAGAACCGCGATGTGATGAGCGCCTATCAGCGCAATATGCAGCCTTTGGTGGAAAAGGTCGTCAATGCCGCCACCGACAACGAGCGCTACAATGCCAACGAGCTCCTCGTCCAGCTGTTTCAGGAGGCCCTCCAAGTCGATGATTCGTTCCAATGGGATTGGGATTTCGGCACCAGCATCTCCGTGCTGACATCGAGCGACCGCCAGTTCCGCATCATCACCTGGCCTGTGGTGCGCGATAACGGCGAATACGAATGCTTCGGCTTCGTCCAGTCCTACAATCCCAAGTCCGAGCGCTACGACGTGTACACGCTTCACGACAAGTCGGACGAGATTTTGTCGGTCAACGAGGTGCTGCTCGAGCCCGACAATTGGCTTGGCTGTGTCTATCAAGAACTTGTGGAAACGAAACACGAAGGCAAGCCATACTATACCCTGATAGGGTGGACAGGCGTCAACGCCCTGACGCAGCGCAAGGTTATCGAACCCATCTGCTTCCGCGGCACCAGCTCCAAGCCGCAGTTCGGCCAGCCACTGTTCCGCCGCGAGAAGAATCTGCGACGCGTTGTGCTCGAATATTCCAGCCAGGCAATGGTCAATGTTCACTACGACGAGCAGGTGGTGCGCACCTACGAAAACAAGAAAATCAAGAAGAAAGGCCGCACCATCAATATGCAGGTGCCTAAAGAGGAGAAAATGAAGATGATACTCTTCGACGAGATAGCACCGATGCTGCCCGGAATGGAAGGCCTTCCGCAATACTATACACCCACAGGCATCGAACAGGCCTACATCTTCAACAACGGCCGTTGGGAGCTTCGCAGCGACGCCCAGGGACGGCTGGCAGACCCCAAGCTCAACAAGGAGTTTGAACCCCTGCCAAAAACCGAACCGGCCTATAAAGTTGAGAAATGACAAGGTAATTCCGATTTTATTCTTATCTTTGCAAATTCATTCTAAAGGACAATAGTGTTGCAAGGCGTTATATTAGAAAATATTAATACACCCGAGGACCTTCGCAGGCTCCCCGTTTCCGACCTTACCGAGTTGGCAAGGGAGTTGCGCAGGTACATCATCGACACCCTTGCCAGCCACCCCGGCCATCTGGCGTCGTCGCTGGGCACCGTCGAACTGGCCATTGCCTTGCACTATGTCTTCAACACACCCGACGACAAGGTGGTGTGGGACGTGGGCCATCAGGCCTACGCCCACAAGATTCTGACCGGCCGCCGCGACCAGTTCCCCACCATACGCACTTATGGCGGTCTCAGCGGCTTTCCGCGAATGGACGAAAGCCCCTACGACGCTTTTGGAACAGGCCACAGCTCGACGTCGATTTCGGCAGCCCTCGGTATGGCCACGGCATCGAAGCTGCAGGGCAACACCAGCCGCCAGCATATTGCCGTCATCGGCGACGGCTCGATGACGGGTGGCGAAGCCTTCGAGGCCCTCAACAATGCCGGCGTTTCGAAAGCCAACATCCTCGTCATCCTCAACGACAACGGAATATCAATCGACAAGGCCGTGGGCGGTCTGAGCCGCTATCTGGTCAAAATCACTTCGTCAAAGGAATACAACCGTCTCAAAGAGCACGTGTGGCGCAAGACCGGCGGCGACGAAAGGAAGTCGGCAGGAAAGAACTTCATCTCCAAGTCCTTGTCGGCACTCAAGTCGTCGCTGCTCAGTGGCTCGAACCTGTTCGAGTCGCTCGGCTTCCGCTATTTCGGACCCATCGACGGACACGACACAGCCCAGCTGGTCGAGGTGCTCAGCAGCCTCAAGGACCTCAAGGGACCCAAGCTGCTGCATATCGTGACCAAGAAAGGCAAGGGTATGAAGGAAGCCGAACTTCACCCCGTGACCTATCACGCCCCTGGCAAATACGACGCCGAAACGGGCCTGCAGCTGAACAAGGAGACCGGCAACCAGCCATTGAAATACCAGGAAGTCTTCGGCCGCACGATTATCGAGCTGGCCGAGAAAAACAGCCGTATTGTAGGCATCACGCCGGCTATGCCGACGGGATGTTCGCTGAACCTTATGATGGAGCGTATGCCCGACCGCGCCTTCGATGTCGGCATTGCCGAGCAGCACGCCGTAACCTTTGCCGCCGGACTGGCGGCGCAGGGTATGGTGCCGTTCTGCAACATATACTCTTCCTTTATGCAGCGCGCCTACGACCAGGTGGTCCACGACATTGCCCTGCAGCGTCTGCCGGTGGTGATGTGCCTGGACCGTGCCGGACTGGTGGGCGACGACGGCCCCACGCACCACGGCGCCTTCGACATTGCCTACTTCCGCATCGTGCCCAACATCACGGTCTGTGCCCCGATGGACGAACACGAGCTGCGCGATATGATGTACACCGCCCAGCTCGACGGCAAGGGGCCCTTCGTAATACGCTATCCGCGAGGCCTTTCGGTGCATCCCGATTGGCACAACGAGATGCGCGAGATGGCTGTCGGCAAAGGACGCTGCCTGTGCGAAGGCAGCAGGGTGGCGGTGCTCACCATAGGCCACATAGGCAACGAGGCCGCCAAGGCCATCGGCCAGCTGCGCGACGAAGGCATCGAGGTGGGCCACTACGATATGCGTTTCGTCAAGCCGCTCGATACAGGGCTGCTCGACGAGGTGGCACAGCGCTACAAGGCTGTCGTCACCGTCGAGGACGGATGCCTGCCGGGAGGTTTCGGCAGCGCCGTCGAAGAATACTACGGCACGCTTCGCGCCGGCGGCAACGGCGCGGTGCCTGTCGTCAAGCGGATGGGGCTGCCCGACGAGTTCGTCACCCACGGCTCGGTGCCTCAGCTGCAAAGCTATTGCCATATCGACGCCGCCAGTATCGCCAACCAGCTGCGGGCGCTTCTAAACCAATAAAATGGAATCTTTATGAAAAAAGGGACCATAATGCTGTTTCTGTTTTCGTTTCTCGTCGCCTCGACGGCGAGCGGATTCGACTTCAAGAAAAACATAGGAGGCAAAACGATATATTTCACCGTCTTGCCTGGCGACAGCACGGTTGTGGTCGTGGCTCCCGGCGACAGCGTCGGCGGATGGAACGCCGTGCCGAAACCGGCAGACCGACTCGTCATCCCTTCTTCCGTCCAATACGACGGCAACCGCTATCAGGTGGTCGCTGTCGACGACAACGCCTTCCTCGAATGCGACAGGCTGAAGGCCGTAACCATCCCGGTCAGCGTCAGCGTGCTGGGCAACAATGCCTTCGGACATTGCACGTCGCTGACAAGCATCACGCTCGAGTGCGACAGCCTTGCCAAAGCCTACAACGCCTTTGCCGGCTGCGACGCCGTCGACACCATCGTCTTGGCGCCGTCGACACGCAAGATGCCGGCATTCCTTTTCTCCGAAATGAAAAGTGTCGGCAACGTGGTGCTGCGCAGCCAGCATCCCGAGACGATGAGGAACCTTTTTTTCGGCTGCCGGGCGCAGGCTGTGCTCACGGTCGATGCTAGCGTCGCGACCATACCCGAATTTTTCTGCTACAACTTCACGGGACTCAGCAGCATTGTCTACGACGGTCCGGCCCCATCGCTCACAGCGATAGGGCAATATGCATTTGTGGGCTGCACCTCGCTCGCCGACATCGTCTTCCCGTCGAGCCTTAAACACATCGGGTCGGGCGCCTTCGCCCATTGCACACCGCGCACACTGTTCTTCCTTTCGCCCCTTGCGCCGCAGACCTCCGGCAGCTCGTTTGCCGGTGTCGACAGGAGCACTGCGGTCGTTGTGCCCTGCGCGTCGCTGGTCTCATACGCCACGTCGGCCATCGGACGCCATTTCGAGCAGCTCGACTATTCCGACAGCTGCGACGACAGCATCAGCCGACTGAAAATCATCTATATACACGATACCGTCATTGTCCGCGACACCGTCTTTGTGGTCGGCGACGGTGCCCAGCGTTTTGCAGCCCAGCAGCAGTCGAAGCGCCACGAGGCACAAAACGACATCGAAGAAACCGTCGCGGACGATGGCGACGACGAACCGTGGATCTTTATCGACGGAAAGACACTGCGCATTGCCCGTGCCACACAGATGCGTGGGGTAGGGGTGCGCCTTTTCGACGAGAAGGGGCGTCTGGTGGTCGATGAGCGCATACCCGACAACCAGCCGGCAGACAACTACTATATCCGCCTGCCGCGCCGCCAGCGCTACTTTCTGCGCTTCGATATGGGCACGCCGATAGTGGTCGACGTCGACAAGCAGGAAATACGCTGAGAAGGGCGACGCGTCAGGGGCCGTCCGTCTTTGCATCCACAGTCACAGCAAGTTCAATCCTTTCTTCTGCCTCCGGAATGGCTTCCGGCTCCACTCCCTTTTCCCCGCGCCAGCTCCGCCTTTTGGCATTTCGTTCGAAGGCAGTTCTTATATCGTTCTTATATTCCCGATATAAGAACGATATAAGAACTGCATAGAAACGGAGTGCGAACGGACGGCACAGGTGTGGCACGGCAGTGAGGCGGAAAGGCCAGTGGCCGTGATGGTGTTCGGGCAGCGAGTTTGCCGAATGTTAAAAAAAAATTTTGCCAGTTTATTTTATTGTCGTATCTTTGTAGTTCATTATTATGCAATATTCTGTTGCAAAACAGCATATTAAGCATAAAAAACAGCATTTTGCAACACCGAAAACAAAAAAAATAATAAATATAAATAATAAAAACAACAAAAAAATGACACCTTCACACATCGAACACATTGGTATCGCAGTTACCAATCTGGATGAAGCCATCAAGTACTGGGAAGATGTAATGGGCCTCAAATGCTACGCCATCGAGGAGGTTACGGACCAGAAAGTCAAAACGGCCTTTTTTAAAATCGGCGACGTGAAAATCGAGCTCCTTGAGCCCACCTGCCCCGAAAGCACCATCGCCTCGTTCATCGAGAAGAACGGCGGCAAGGGCGGTATGCACCACATCGCCTTCGCTGTCGAGGACACCAACACGGCCCTCAACGAGGCCAAGGACAAGGGCGTCCGCCTCATCGACCAGCAGGCCCGCAAGGGCGCCGAAAACCTCAACATCGGCTTCCTGCATCCCAAGAGCACCCTCGGCGTACTGACCGAATTCTGCTGCAAATAAATCCGAATTTCCGAGGTGGAGCCAGCTCGCTAAGGACTGAGTGAAGCCTCACATTATAAACTTACAAACTTTTCAAATATGGCATTTGAAGAAAAAATAAAAGAGCTTCTTGACAAAAGAAACGAAGCCAAAATGGGCGGCGGCCAGAAACGTATCGACAAACAGCACGAGCAGGGCAAACTCACTGCCCGCGAGCGCATCGCTCTGCTCCTCGACGAGGGCTCGTTCGAAGAATTCGATATGTTCGTCACACATCGCTGCACGAATTTTGATATGCAGAAGCAGTCGTTCCTCGGCGACGGCGTGGTGACGGGCTACGGCACCATCGACGGCCGCCAGGTCTACGTCTTCGCTCAGGACTTCACGGTCTTCGCCGGTTCGCTGTCGGAGACTATGTCGCTCAAAATCTGCAAGGTTATGGACCAGGCTATGAAGGTCGGTGCCCCTGTCATCGGCCTCAACGACTCGGGCGGAGCCCGTATCCAGGAAGGCTGCAACTCGCTGGCCGGATACGCAGAAATCTTCGAGCGCAACATCCTCGCTTCGGGTGTCGTGCCCCAGATCAGCGCCATCTTCGGCCCCTGCGCCGGCGGCTCGGTCTACAGCCCCGCTCTGACCGACTTCATCCTGATGTCGAAAGAGAACAGCTATATGTTCCTTACCGGCCCGAAGGTCGTCAAGACCGTCACCGGCGAGGATGTCACCACCGACAAGCTCGGCGGCGCTATGGTTCACGCCACCAAGAGCGGTGTGGCACACTTCGTCGGCGAGACCGAAGAGGCCACCCTGCAGCTGATCCGCGACATCATCAGCTACATTCCGTCGAACAACTTTGAAGAGGCTCCCTACGTCCCCACCGAGGACCCGATCGACCGCCTTGAGGACAGCCTCAACACCATCATACCCGAGAACCCCAACCAGGCCTACGATGTCAAGGATATCATCCACGCCATCGTCGACGACGGCAAGTTCCTCGAAGTCCACGAGAAGTTCGCTCCCAACCTGGTGGTCGGCTTTGCCCGCTTCGGCGGCGTGTCGGTAGGCGTTGTCGCCAACCAGCCCAAGTCGATGGCCGGTGTCCTCGACTGCAACAGCAGCCGCAAGGGTGCCCGCTTCGTCCGTTTCTGCGACGCTTTCAACATTCCCATCGTCACCCTCGTCGACGTTCCCGGCTTCCTGCCCGGCACGGGCCAGGAGTATGCAGGCGTCATCGCCCACGGCGCCAAGTTCCTCTTTGCCTACGGCGAGGCCACGGTGCCCAAGGTCACCGTCACCCTGCGCAAGAGCTACGGCGGCGCACACATCGTTATGTCGTGCAAGCAGCTCCGCAGCGACATCAACTACGCTTGGCCTACGGCTCAGATCGCCGTTATGGGTGCCAGCGGTGCCACCGAGGTGCTGCAGGGCCGTGCTCTGAAGGAAATCACCGACCCCGAGGAGAAAGCCAAGTTTATGGCCGAGAAGGAGAAGGAATACAACGACCAGTTCGCAAATCCCTACAATGCAGCCAAGTACGGCTATATCGACGACGTCATCGAGCCGCGCAACACCCGCTTCCGCGTCATCCGCGCACTGCAGGCCCTGGCCACCAAGAAGGATTCGCTGCCGCTCAAGAAACACTGCAACATTCCTCTCTAAAAATCAATAATCGTAATGTCGTTATATCGTTATAACGTAATAACGCAATAACGAATTAACACATTAACAAATTAACACATTCAAAAGAAACTTTTTAATCATTTAAATTATTATACAACAATGAAAAAAGCTTTAATCAACGGATTCCTCGGAATCGCTTTCGCATTTGCAATGGTTGCCTGCAACGGCAACGCCACCACAGAAGACACTACCGCTGCCGACACCACCGGTGCCGCTATGGAGCAGTGCGAACAGCAGTGTATGCAACACTGCCAGATGACTTGCCCCGACAGCGTCTGCCTGGCTGCCAATTGCGAAAACTGCACCTGCCCCGACAGCAGTGCCTGCCATCAGAAACCCGCTTGCAAGGGTGACGGCCAGTGCTGCAAGGAAAAAGCCGCTGCCGAAGGCCAGTGCTGCAAAGAGCAGGGCGAGGGATGCAAGAAAGAGTGTGAGAACCACAAATAATAATGCGGTTCTCTGAATGTTGAATGGTAAGGGGCTACCTGTCGCAAGGCCCGTAGCCCCAGCCCTTCGGCAACCAAAACAAACTTAAATTCAAGATTAAAATGAACATACATAAAATATTAACAGCCGGTTTGTTAGCCCTCGCGTTTTGTGCATCGCCTCTGCGTGCGCAGACCGACGGTCTGACATCCGACGACACACTCCTGACCCACTTTGAGACCAACAATCCCCAGAGTGGCATAGGCGTCGACGTCAACGACTTCCTTCCGGTGAAGGCTTGCTATGTCGGCAATCAGGATATGTTTGTCGTCATCGACAGTATCGACAACTCCGTCGATATCATCTTCCGTAGCGAGAAGATGTCGTTCGACACCACCATACGCGTGTTGGCCGACGAGCCTCACGGCCGTCACGACCTGGCCAACATCCTGCGTCCCCAGAGTGTGGGTTTTGTCGACGGATATGTGCTCTATCTGGCTTCTTCAAAGAAGGATTCTTCTTTCCTGTCCGTCCTCGACCTTGATGGCAATGAAGTCAACCGCGTCTCTTTCAACTGCTGCAGCTATGCCTTCAAAGTGTTCCCCGACGAAATCATCGTCGTGGGCCGCAACCAGCTGGGCTATGACATCAATGTGCTCGACCTTAGTAACGGTGTCGCCAACATCAGCACCGACGAAGGCCACTCAGCACGTATGCACTACCACGTCCCCAAACAGGCCGACCGCATCCGCGAGTCCGACCCTATCGGTATCGGTCTGACGGTGGTCGCCGTCTCGGTGGTGTTCCTTGCACTGCTCTGCATCTCGTTGATCCTGAAAGGATATGGCAAGCTGATTATCAAAGCTCAGGACCGCAAGGCCAACAAAGCTGCTGCCAAGAGTGTTGAAGCCGTCGCCACACCGTCGGCATCGGAGACTTCGGGCGAAATCTATGCCGCCATCGCTGCCGCCATCTATATGTATGACGAAGAGATGCACGACGAGGAGAACACCATCATCACCATCCAGAAGGTGGAACGCGCCTGGACTCCGTGGAACGCCAAGTTCTACAATATGAATCATTATTTCAATAATAATAAGAGATAAGCAAAGATGAAAAATTTCAAATTCAAAATAAACGGCACAGAATACTCTGTTGACATCAACGAGGTCGAAGGCCAGGAAATCACATTGGATGTTAACGGTACGCCATATAAGGTTACTGTCGACAAGGAACTGAAACAGAAACAGGTGGTTATGACTACCCGCACCGCTCCGCGCGTCAGCGCTGCTCCCAGCGGCAATGTTCAGACTACGGCTCCCGCTGCCGCTTCGAAAGGCTCGAAGGTCACCACGCCGCTGCCTGGCACTATCCTCGACGTCTTCGTCAACGTCGGCGACAAGGTCAAGGCCGGCCAGACGGTTGTCCTGCTCGAGGCTATGAAGATGGAGAACAACATCGAGGCCGACGTCGAAGGCACCGTCACCGAGGTCAAAGTCCGCAAGGGCGACTCCGTCCTCGAAGGCGACGTAATGGTAGTTATTGGATAGTTTCGTTAAAGCGTTAATGTCTTTAACCTTTAAACTTTAACCTTTAAACTTTTTAACAATGAATCTTTTAGCTTCAGGTGGCTTTATGGACTTTATGTCGACCCAGCTGGTGCAGTTTCTGCACTACACCGGCTTTGCCAACGTAGAGTGGGGCCACATAATAATGATTTTAATTGGCTTGATATTCATATTCCTGGGTATCAAGAAAGAGTTCGAGCCGCTGCTGCTGGTCCCCATCGGATTCGGTATGATAGTGGGCAACATCCCGTTCTATCCCGGTCTGAAAATCGGTATCTATGAGGACGGCTCGGTGCTTCATATCCTCTATCACGGTGTGCAGAACGGCTGGTATCCGCCGCTCATCTTCCTGGGCATCGGTGCTATGACCGACTTCTCGGCAATGCTCAGCAACCCCAAGCTGATGCTTATCGGTGCTGCCGCCCAGGTGGGTATCTTCGCCGCCTATATGGGCGCTCTGGCCCTTGGCTTCGCTCCCAACGAGGCTGGCGCTATCGGCATCATCGGCGGTGCCGACGGCCCCACGGCCATCTTCCTGTCGTCGCAGCTGGCTCCCGACCTGATGGGTGCCATCGCCGTGTCGGCCTACTCGTATATGGCCCTCGTGCCCGTCATCCAGCCGCCCATTATGCGACTGCTCACCACCAAGAAGGAGCGCACCATCCGTATGCGTCCGCCGCGCCAGGTGACCAAGCTCGAGAAGATTTCGTTCCCCATCCTTGGTCTCATCTTCTGCGCTTTCATCGTCCCGTCGGGTCTGCCCCTGCTGGGTATGCTCTTCTTTGGTAACCTATTGAAAGAGTGCGGCGTGACCAAGCGTCTGAGCGAGGTGGCTTCGAATGCCATCGTCAACATCTGCACCCTGCTGATCGGCATCACCGTCGGCGCCTCGACCCAGGCCACCACGTTCCTCACCGGCCGTTCGGTGCTCATTTTCGCCCTCGGTGCCGGTTCGTTCATCGTGGCAACCTTCTTCGGCGTGCTCTTCGTTAAGTTTATGAACCTCTTCCTGAAAGAGGGTAACAAGATCAACCCGCTTATCGGCAACAGCGGTGTGTCGGCAGTGCCCGACGCCGCCCGCGTGTCGAACAATGTGGGCCTCGAGTACGACAAGACCAACTATCTGCTGCAGCACGCTATGGGTCCCAATGTGGCTGGCGTTGTCGGTTCGGCCGTCGCCGCAGGTATCCTGCTGGCCTTCCTGCATTGATCCTAAGCCGTCACTGCGGCTTTATCATAGAGTCCCGACCCTTGCGGCCGGGACTTTTTTTGTTGCCCCGCCCGGCGTTTCGCCTGCGCAATACAATATTTTTTTTGCCATATCGGAAATTGTTTGTATTTTTGCAGTGTCATTTCCCGAAGGCTGAATGATGGCACTTTTGCTGTTAGCGGTTGGCTCTGTTTGGTTTAGGGGGATGGCAGGACATAATAGACAAGACGTTGAACGGCGTTTTATCTGCGGCTCTTAGAATCTGGTAAATTCTTAATCCACCGCACGGTAAGGCAAAGTCAACGTCCACATTTGCTTACAATTATCTTTGTTTGCTTAAAGCGTGGGCGTTTGGCATTGCTTATCTTCGGTGGATGGGCATACCAGAGCCTTAAGAGCGGGATAGGCAAAGTTGATTCCCGCGCTTCTTTCTATTTGTTTTATGGAATGATAACAATCTGCAGCCTTTCGGGAATGGGCAAAAACGAAAAAACATCGAACACAAAATGAATAAACTTATTGTTTTGTTCCCGCTGCTGCTGGCACTGATTGTGCCCAACTGTGTGGATGCCCAGCGCCTGATAGGCAAGGAACTGAAGTCGTCGGACCCGTCGCTATATAATGACGACAAAGTATATCAATGGGTGAGGTATACCTATGTTATGGGCACCGACACGTTGGATGCCGCGTTTGATATTAACGGCAAACGCATTACGCCCAACGGCTACAGACCGAAGAAAGTAAGATACTATAAAGGCGTGGATTATTGTGGTGACGGAGTCTTTGAGGTGTATAGTAAAAAGAAAGACAAATTTGGGAATGCGATTGTCAGCGGCTATGATACTGATGGCAAATGCATTTTCCCATTGACGCTGATGGAGTTGCTTGACTGTTCTTCTATTAGTTACATTGGATATGGGCTGTTTGAATTGATTACGAAGTTTGCAGAAAAAAATGTCTATTCGCTGTATAATAAAAAGGGGGAATGCTTGATACCCAAAGAGATGGGGTTTATATATGTAACTATTGAAAGCGAGGATGACTTAAAATATATAGAATGTTTTATAGAAAAGAATAGTTCTGGAAAACATATACACGCTGCCTACGACCTTGATGGCAAGGTGGTGATGCCCAAAAGTTTGGGATATACTTATATATATTACAGCGAAGGGTATTGGAATTGCGATGATGCGTCAGGAAACAGTGTGACCTACTCCAAAGACCTGAAATATGTTGCAGATGGATTCTATAGTAAAAAATATGCAAGCGAATTCAACCAGAAGAAGCGGAGCAACCCAAACTACAACGGGCCATATAATTTTAACCCGAACTATAGGCCAAGCAGCAACAGCTATACACCCCAGCAGCCACAAACGCAACAGCCACAACAGCAAACGCAACAGCCCCAACAGCAGCAGACCATAAGGATAGAACGCGACCCCGTCCCGATGCAGGTTTGGAAATCGTGCTATGGTTGCGGCGGCAGCGGGCAATGCCAGACGTGCTACGGGCAGGGCTGGAGATTCTTGACAAACAGCCAGCCACACGCACAGTGCATCACCTGCGGCGGCAACGGCCGTTGCAATATGTGTGCCGGACAAGGCGGCCACTACGAGGTGGAATACAAGTAGGCACTTTCGGCCATCGTTATCCTCGATACCTGAAAATCAGACATTATAGTTTATCCGCATTCTTCAGCGCAAGAGCACCCTTTGGACAATGGTCCCGATGGTGCTCCGCAGAAGAATGCGGAGTTTGTAGAGAATAATTGAACTATTTCAAAAAAAAATCGTATTTTTGCAGTTTGAACCATTGGAGCCTTTCGTGGGTTCTTGTGGCATATTGAATTGTTTAATAATCTGTTGTAATCAAAATATAATATATATATAAATGGAAATAGCATCGAAATATGATCCTCGTGCAGTAGAGGAGAAGTGGTATGAATTCTGGTTGGAGAAAAAATTGTTCCATTCGGAGCCTGACCGTCGCAAGGCTTACACGGTGGTGATTCCGCCGCCCAACGTGACGGGTGTGCTGCATATGGGACATATGCTGAACAACACGATTCAGGACGTGCTGGTACGTCGCGCACGAATGATGGGCAAGAATGCCTGCTGGGTGCCCGGCACGGACCACGCCAGCATCTCGACCGAGGCCAAGGTGGTGAAGATGCTTGCCGAACGCGGCATCAACAAGCGCGACCTGAGCCGCGAGGAGTATATGAAGTATGCTTGGGAGTGGAAGGAAAAATATGGCGGCATCATCCTGAAGCAGCTCCGCAAACTGGGTGCCAGCTGCGACTGGGACCGCACGGCATTTACGATGGACGATGTGCGCTACGAGTCGGTGATCCGCGTCTTTGTGGACCTCTACAACAAGGGGCTGATCTATCGCGGTGCACGTATGGTGAACTGGGACCCGCAGGCCTTGACGGCCGTCAGCGACGAGGAGGTGATTTATAAGGAAAGCCACGGCAAACTGTTCTATCTCAAATATTTCGTCGAAGGTGAGGACAAGTATATCGTTGTCGCCACAACGCGTCCCGAAACCATTATGGGCGACACGGCGGTGTGTGTGCACCCCGAGGACGAGCGCTACCAGTGGCTGAAAGGCAAGCGCGTTGTGGTGCCCGGCGTGGGCCGCGTGGTGCCTATCATTATGGACGAGTATGTGGACCGCGAATTCGGTACGGGTGCGCTGAAAATCACTCCGGCCCACGACATCAACGACTACAATCTAGGTTTGAAGTACAGCCTGGACAGCATAGACATCTTCAACGACAACGGCACGCTAAACGCCAACGGCGGCAAATACGAGGGTATGGACCGCTTTGCCTGCCGCAAGGCCATAGTGAAAGACCTTGAGGAGGCCGGCCTGATGGAGAAGATCGAGGACTATACCAACAAGGTGGGCCATTCGGAGCGCACCGATGCCGTCATCGAGCCCAAGCTGTCGACGCAATGGTTCCTCAAAATGGAGAACCTGGCCAAGAAGGCCCTCGAGGTTGTGGAGGACGACACTATCCGCTTCCATCCCGCAAAGTTCAAGAACACTTACCGCCACTGGCTGGAGAATATCAAGGACTGGTGCATAAGCCGCCAGCTGTGGTGGGGACACCGCATCCCTGCTTACTATTTCGAGTGGAAAACCGAGAACGGTGAACGTAGAACGGAAGTCGTTGTGGCCCTGAACGAGGAGGAGGCCCGTAAGGTGGCCGCCGAGAAGTACGGCTACAGCGGCGAGCTGCGCCAGGACGAGGATGTGCTGGACACGTGGTTCAGCAGCTGGCTGTGGCCCATCAGCCTCTTTGACGGCATCCGCAATCCTGACAATGAGGAAATTAAATATTACTATCCTACCGACGACCTTATTACGGCTCCGGACATCATTTTCTTCTGGGTGGCGCGTATGATTATGGCCGGCGAGGAATATCGCGGACAGGTTCCATTCCACAATGTCTATTTTACCGGCATTGTGCGCGACAAGCTGGGTCGCAAGATGAGCAAGAGCCTGGGCAACAGCCCCGACCCGATAGAACTGATCGAAAAATACGGTGCCGACGGCGTGCGTATGGGTATGCTGCTGACGGCTCCGGCGGGCAACGACTTGCCCTTCGACGAGAGCATATGCGAGCAGGGCCGCAATTTTGCCAACAAGATTTGGAACGCCCTGCGTCTGGTGAAGGGATGGGCCGTGAGCGACGAGCTGCAGCAGTCGGCCGAAAATGCCGTCAGCGTAGAATGGATGGAACAGCGTATGGCCTGCGTGCTGGAAGAAATCGAGAAAGATTTTGGCCAGTATCGCCTTAGCGAAGCGCTGATGAGCACATACAAACTGGTGTGGGACGACTTCTGCTCGTGGTTCCTCGAGATGGTCAAGCCCGCATATGGCACCCCGATAGACCGCGAAACCTACGATGCCACCATCGGCATCTTCGAGCGCCTGATGTGTATGTTGCATCCCTTTATGCCTTTCATCACAGAAGAGATATGGCACCTGCTGCAGGACACGGACAGCGACCTTAAGGCCGAACTTGTGGCACACAGCAGCATTATGATGCAGCATATGCCTGTCAGCGTGTTCTACGATCAGCGTCTGCTCGACGACTGCGACCGTATGCGCGAAGTTGTCGCCGGCATACGCAATCTGCGCAACAGCAAAGGTCTGTCGCCCAAAGAGGTGCTGGACCTCTATGTAGTCAGTGGCGAAAAGGACAGCCTCAATCCCCGTTTCGACGGCATCGTCAAGAAACTGGCCAACGTGGGCAAGATAGAGTATGTTAACGCCAAAGTGGAAGGGGCTGTGAGCTTTATGGTCGGCACTACCGAGTGCTTTGTCCCGATGTCGCAAAACATCGACGTCGAAGCCGAGCGCAAGAAGCTTGAAGACGAGCTGAAATATGCCGAAGGCTTCCTGGCCAGCGTGATGAAAAAGCTGGGCAACGAAAAATTCGTCAATGGCGCACCTGAGAAAGTTGTCGCTGTGGAGCGTCAGAAGAAGGCCGACGCCGAGAAGAAGATTGCTGCTTTGAAAGCTCAGCTCGAACAGATTAAAGGCTAAGACTTAAAGTTAAACATTAACTGAATAACAATAAAATTCAAAGAATATGAAAACAGGTAGACTGTTGACCGCAATCACTCTTCTGGCGTTCCTGTCGGCAGGGGAGTCGATGGCTCAGGAGGCGTCGCTCGACACGCTGTTGAGCCATATACGTGAGCTGTCGTCGTCGAAGTACGAGGGTCGTCTGTCGGGAACGGACGAATATATGATGGCCGCCGACTATGTGACCGAAGCATTGGAACGTTATGGCGTGAAACCATATAAAGGTGAATGGGCACAGTATTTCGAGACGGAATGCAACAAAATTGAAAACTGTTCCTTCAACAGCTATGTCAACGCTAACGACACGCGTCAGGTCTACGTGCTGGGTCGCGACTTCTGCTGCTCGGGTATGACGGGCCGCGGATATGCCGACGCTCCGGTGGTCTTTTGCGGCTACGGCATCGACAACGGCGCGTTCAACGAGTATGCCAATGTCGACGCCAAAGGCAAGGTTGTGATGGTGTTGAGTGGTGTGCCATCGTTTCTGCCAAGTGCAGTGACGGACAAATATGTCCAATTGCGCGACAAGGCCCGTGTGGCCCGCAACCACGGCGCCTGTGCACTGGTGGTGGTCAATATGTCGCCCAGCTGTTCGCCCTACGAGGTGCAGGGTGCCGTCTATAGCGGTGCACTGCCGCATCTGGCAACGTTTCCGATGATTCAGCCCACACGCGACTGTGGCGACCGCCTGCTGCAGAACGAGGCTATGACCCTTGAAGAGGTGGTGAGAAAAATCGACGACACGCATCAGCCGCAATCGTTCCACCTGCGCAAGAAGTTTGAAATAGACGTCAACGCCAAATACCATCCGGCCGCCCTGACAACCAATGTCGTCGGTATTTATCCTGGCAGCGATCCCAAAATGGCCAACGAGTATGTCGTTGTCGGTGCCAGTCTCGACAATGTTGGTATGCAGGGCACAACGTGCCTCTTCCCAGGTGCTGACGGCAATGCCTCGGGTGTGGCTGCCCTGTTGGAAACGGCACGTATGCTGCAGTATTCGGAAGACCAGCCTTCGCGCAGCATTGTCTTTGTCCTTTTTGCCGATGGCGAACAGCAGCACCTCGGATCGCAGATTTTCGTGTCGAACTTCACTCCGCTGAAGCGCATCGAGGCCTTTGTCGATGTGACCACAGTGGGTTGCGGCGACAGTATTATGGTTTCCGGCAACAAGAAGTATCCTCAATTGTGGAGTGTGGCCAAAAGGGTAGACACTACCTATTGCACGAATGACGTGGCTGTAGGAATGAAGACCCTTCCGAAGGGCAATGCTGTTGCTTTCGACCACGTGGGCATCCCGTCAATAAACGTTACAAGCTATAAAGGCAAGAGGTTTAACCACGTGCCCAGCGACATTGTGGAAAATATAGATCGCCGTTTTATTGTCAAGGCTACCCAACTGCTCTATGAAACGGTTCTCGACCTGTCGTTCGGAGAATACCAGGGCCGTTCGAATGCATCGAAGAGAGTGAGGTTTGAATAACTGTTTTTGAATTGTAAAAAGTGATAAGAGATAGTATTTTAGCTTGTATACTTTAATCCTTTACTTAAAAAAATAAACCTTAGTCAATATAATGTTTGCTTTATATAAGAAAGAACTTTCGACATTTTTTTCATCGTTGACAGGCTATCTGACAATAATAGTCTTTCTTGTGCTTACAGGCCTTATGCTGTGGGTGTTCCGCAGCAGTTTCAATATCCTTGACTATAAGTATGCAGGATTAGACGGCTTGTTTCTGATAGGGCCGTTCCTCTATCTGTTCCTGATTCCGGCAATCACGATGCGAATGTTTGCCGAAGAGAAAAAAAACGGCACTCTCGAACTGTTGTTGACCAAGCCATTGACAGAGTTTACCATCATCGGAGCCAAGTTTTTAGCCGGCTTAACACTGGTAGTCATTTCACTGCTGCCCACGCTGGTATACTATTGGGCTGTATACCGTTTGGGTGATCCCGTCGGCAACATTGATACAGGCAGTGTCATAGGATCGTATATCGGTATGGTTTTTCTTGGTGCTGCTTTTGTTGCCATAGGTCTGTTTGCATCGTCGTTGACCAACAACCAGATTGTGGCCTTTATTGTCGCAGCCCTTTTGTGCGCCTTCTGCTATATGGGTTTTGAGTCGTTGTATCAGCTTATGCACGGTGGCTTTGCACTTCTGCTTCGTTCGCTGGGGCTGCAGCTGCACTACGAGTCTATATCGCGCGGAGTTGTAGACACGCGCGATGTGATATATTTCTTGTCGGTGATTGCACTGTTTGTGATGCTGACCCGGATGGTGCTGCAATCGCGCAAATGGAAACGCTGATGTCTTTAAATAAAGTAATAGGAAAATGCAATCGAAAAACATACGTCGCCAGAATATTTTAGGAATTGTCGCAGCGGTTGCTGTGATTGTTTTTGTCAACATCATAAGCAGTTATCTTTTCACCCGTTTCGACCTTACATCAGAAAAACGCTATACGCTGTCGGACAGCACCAAGGATATGCTTAAGGGCATTGACGACGAGGTGATGTTCAGGATATACCTTGACGGTGACGACCTTCCGGCCGAATACCGCCGGTTCCGTAGCGACATAAAAAATATGCTCGACCAGTTCCGCGCCTACAGTCGCAATATCGAGTATGAATTTGTGGACCCCAACACCTTCAAGACCGATGAAGAGAAAATGCAGTTCTATCAGACCTTGGTGAAAAAAGGCCTGACGCCAATTCCCGTCACATCGGAAAGCGACGGTGTGCAGAAGCAACAAGTGGTGTATCCTGCAATGGAAGTCAGCTACAAGGGCCGCGAAACGGCCATACAGCTGCAATCGGCTGGCATCAGCGGCAAATCGACAGACGAAATCATCAACACTTCGGTAGAGAATCTGGAATACAATTTTGTCACCGCCCTGCACCGCCTTTCGCGCCCCGTGAAAGCGCGAGTCGGTTTCCTGCTGGGACACGGCGAATTGGCCAATATCGACATCTACGACATACAGATGTCGCTGGTGGAGGACTATTCGGTAGAGAACGTTATGCTGGACGGCAACGTAAACGCACTGACAGGCCGTGTGCAGAATATGAACGATTCGAGTATTCTGATCAACAACAAGTATGATGTGCTTGTTGTCCCTAAACCATTGAAAACCTTCACCGACCAAGACTTGTATATCATTGACCAATTTGTTATGTATGGTGGCAAGATATTGTGGCTGGTCGATGCCCTTGATGCCGATATGGACAGCTTGCAGGACAAGCCGCAAACCTTTGCGACCCGTTTGCCTACCAACCTCGAGGAGATGTTCTTCAATTACGGTGTGCGCATCAATCCAGATCTGGTGATGGACTATCGCTGCAGAGGGATACCGATGATGGGCGCGGACAACCGTATGAATCTTGTCCCGTGGTATTATTTCCCGACGCTGGTGCCCAATTCGAAGCACCCCATTGTCCGCAATCTTGACGTGCTGAAGACTGATTTTATCAGTAGCATAGATTTGATAAACAATGATATTGACAAAACAGTCCTTCTGACCACTTCAGACCACGTACACATAAAGAATGCCCCGGTCAACATACAGCTCAGCGACGCAATGATTCAGGTCGACGAGCAACTCTTCAACCGTAGCAATCTGCCTGTGGCCGTGCTGCTTGAGGGTAAGTTCCAGTCGCTATTCCGCAATCGCCTTGCCACGTCGTTTGCCGAACTTAGCGAGATAGGCTACAAATCGCAATGCGAAAAACCGACACAGATGATTGTCGTGTCGGATGGCGATATGATCCGCAACGGAACGAATGTCAGCGACCAAGGGCGCTATCCTTATCCACTTGGCTATGACCGATATACCAATGTCGAGTTTGCCAACAAGACTTTTATATTGAATGCCATCAACTATTTGGCAGGCGACGAAGCTATGATAGATGCTCGTCCACGCTCGATAGCCATCCGCAGGCTGGATGTCGCCAAAGTCAAGGATCAACGTAAGTATTATCAGTTTGCCAATGTCGTCTATCCGGTTCTTATTGTTTTGGTTCTTGCATCAATAGTGCTCGTTGTCCGTCGTTTCAAGTATAAACAGAAATAATAGAGAAAATAAAATCGATGAAATCAAGAAAGACACTTATAATCACCATTGCCGTCATTGTACTCGGCATCGCTACCCTTGTTGTTGTCCTCACCCGCGGCCGTAGTCGCACATTCAGCCAAGATTTCCAAATTGAGGCTGCTGCCCGTCCGGGTGGTGTAGTGAAAATATATATGGCCGACAAGGAGAACAATGAAGTTACGCTCAATTTGGTTGAAGATTCGATGTGGCTTGTCGACGGACAGTTTCCCGCCAGCCAACATATGGTTGATTTGCTGATGCAGACACTCTCGGAAATGCGTATCCGCAGTCAGGTGAACAAGGCCGCTGCCGAGAACGTCATTCGTCAGATGGCTGCCAAAAGCATTAAGGTAGAGGTTTATTATAAGGATTATAGGATCAGTTGGTTCAATGACAAGTTCCGCCTTTTCCCATTCGAAAACTGCCGTGTCTTTTATGTAGGCCACGACACTCAGGATATGATGGCGACATATATGTATCGCGAAGGCGACAAACTTCCATACATCGTCAATATTCCTGGCTTCAGGGGATGTTTGTCGCCTCGTTTTGTAGTGGACCCCTATGCTTGGCGAAGCCATTCCATTGTCAGTCTGCCTGTCCAGCGTATTGCAAAAATAGAATTGCAGATACCTTCATCGCCAGAAGAATCGTTTTCGATTGAAAGAGAAGGGGAGGGCTTCGTCTTCAACTTGCTCAATCCGCCACAACGCGTCAACGGCTTTGATACGGCACGTGTGGCCCAACTGCTTTCATCGTTTGTAAACCTCAATTTTGACGAATACGCCCGTGTTGTCCCGCAGGTCGAGCTGGACACCACTTTCAGCGCAAGTCCACGTACAATTCTTACGGTCAGCGACATCGATGGCAATACTCGAAGCCTTAAGACTTATATCAAGTATTCAAATCCTGACGATCTTCTTGCAATGCCGGACACGACTATGTATGAAATATTCGACATCAACAGGCTTTATGCAATACTTGACAATAAAGATACAGTCCTTATCCAATATTATATATTCGACAATATTCTGCAGCCGGCCTCTTTCTTTTTAGGTCGTGAACACACCTATTTTGCGAGATGAGACCCCTGTTTTTGATAACCAACGACGACGGATACCAGTCAAAAGGTATACAGACTCTTGTCAATATTGCCAACGAGCTGGGGGACGTTATCGTTATGGCTCCTGAACGAAACTCTTCCGGTTTGGCTCATTCTTTTACTGGCAGCCGTCCGTTGAGGGTTTATACTGTCATTGAAGAAAACAGCCGTAAAATATATGCCTGCGATGGTACGCCTGTCGACTGCATCAAAGTATGTACGGAACATTTCTGCCCTCGCAAGCCCGACTTGGTTCTTTCAGGAATAAACCACGGCAGCAATTCGTCTATCAATGTGCTGTATTCGGGTACTATGGGTGCTGTTATCGAGGCGTCGGTTAGCGGAATGCAGGCTATAGGCTTTTCGCTACTCGATTTCAGACCCGACGCCGATTTCGGCCCATCTGTTCCTTATGTAAAAAAAATCATTGAAACGGTTCTTAAAAAAGGACTCCCGCAGCAAGTTGCACTCAATGTGAACATTCCCGTTCCTGACGATGGCATTATTCGTGGAATAAAGGTCTGCCGCCAATCGCACGCCCGATGGTTAGACAGCTATGAGAAACGAACAGACCCTCACGGCAGACCATATTATTGGCTTTCAGGTCGATTTGAATGCAATGACGATGGCGAAGGAACGGACCAGAGAGCACTGCTCGACGGATACGTTTCAATAGTGCCGACAACAACCGACTATACGCATTTTATGCAAATGCAAGCTGTCAAGGACATCTTTCCAGAAGGCGATAATAACAGACATATAATATAGATTGTTAATTCCTTAAAATTGTAGTGCAAAATGAAAACCCTCATTAAAAAAGATACAATTGGCGCAGGTATTCTGTTGGCCCTTGGTTCGGAAGCAGTTACTGCATTGTTACTTACGGTTGGCCTGCTACTGGCAGGTCTACCTGTCGGTGACCATATCCGTTGGTATGCTGTATGCTTTGTGGCTCCTTTGCTTTTATTGCGACACTGTGCAAAAAAGGGCGATACTCCGATGGTCACCAAGACTGTCATTGTAGTCTTTTTTGTTACTTTTATAATATATATGTATTTGTTGTTCAGATTTAAAGCCATAGTCTTGTGAAGTATTACATTATATCTGGCGAAGCCTCTGGCGACCTCCACGGAGCCAATCTTATGCGTGCCATCCTGAAGCGGCAGCCGGATGCCAATATCCGTTTTTGGGGTGGCGATCGGATGGCTCAGGTGGCGGCATCGTCGACCTCTGTGGTTCAAGTGCGCCACATACGCGACTTGGCCTTTATGGGCATTGTAGAAGTGCTGTCTCATCTGGGGACCATCACTGGTAACTTACGATTTTGCAAGGAAGACATTATAAATTTCGAGCCCGACGTGATGGTCTTTATCGACTATCCTGGTTTCAACCTCAAAATAGCCAAATTCACCCACAGCAGAGGCATTCGCAACGTATATTATATTTCACCGCAAATATGGGCGTGGAAGAAAGGTCGCATTCGTCCTATGCGACGCGACCTCGACAAACTGTGTTACATACTGCCGTCTGAAAGAGCGTTCTATGCCCGCAACAGCTTCCCTCAGGCCGTATATGTGGGACATCCATTGCTCGACGAAGTGGAACGATATCGCAGTAATGCTACCGTCAAATCACAACATCCGTCCACTGATTGCACAAAAAACATAGCCCTATTGCCTGGCAGCCGCAAACAGGAATTGCGACGTATGCTGCCTGTAATGTTCAAACTAGCACAACGTCACCCCGAATATCACTTTACCATAGCCGCTATGTCGCTAATTGGTAAAGATTTCTACGAAAAATATCTGCCGTCGGCCCTAACTAACCTCGAGCTGGTTTTCGATAGTACATATGGTATTCTTCAAAATTCGTATGCCGCTGTTGTCTGTTCCGGAACTGCCACTCTTGAAACAGCATTATTCCGTGTGCCACAGGTGGTTTGCTACCAGTGCAACCGAATATCTGCATTCATAGCACGTATCCTAATTGGCAACAGTATTAAATACATATCGCTGGTCAACCTTATTGCCGATAGTCCTGTTGTCAAGGAGTTAATACAGAGCGATTTTAACGACGATGTGCTTGACAGCGAATTTGCTGCTGTCACTACCGACACCAAAAACCGTCAGCGAGTACTTGACGGATATGACCGTATGATTCAAATACTTGAAGGTCCTGGTGCCTCGGATCGAACAGCTGAAATAATCATCCAGGTTGCGAATTCGTTGAAGTAAGAACGGAATGAACGTTTGTAATACCCCATAATTTACCTTAACTCCAGTTTGTCCAAAGCCACTTAATCCTCGTTGCTTATTATAAATTCTCAACTCATAATGAAGCGTCTGTTTTTTCTCCTGTTTTTCTTGGCCTTAACAATGGCGTCAAATGCCGAGCGTGTTAAAATACGTCTGTTTTCGAACAATAATATAGAGGCACTTTATGTCTCTTTTGATCTGGGTCTCTATGACCTGTATGCTTCCGACACCCTATTGCTGGAAAAATCGCTGGGCGAAGGTATGACAGTCGAACTTTTACCCTCGGCATCTAACGTAAAGGTCTCTGTCAATGGCTATGAATATGGTGTTTTCAAGCAAGTCACGCTGCGCGCTACTGATACAGCCTGCATTTTGTGTCTCAACCCCAAAGGTGTCAAACAGCGCACCTATGAAGGCAACCTGGTCATTTCGGCATACGACGCACGAAACCTGCGAATAATCAACGATGTGGATTTTGAGACATATCTGGCTGGAGTTGTCCAGTCGGAAATCTATGGACAGCAGAGCGACATATTCCGAATTCAGGCCACCATTTCGCGAACTTGGGCACTGCGCAATATGGGTAAACATAAGACCGACGGATTTAATTTTTGCGACTATGTACACTGCCAGGCCTATCAAAACCGCTGTGTCAGGCCCGACATTATGCTTGGCACTATGCAGTCCTCCGGCGAGACCATCGTCGATGCCGACGGCAAGTTGATCGACACTCCCTTCCACTCAAATTCTGGTGGCGAAACTGCCAATTCAGAGGATGTATGGCGCAGTGCACTGCCATACCTGCGTTCGGTTCAGGACACTTTCTCGTTTCGTATGCGCCAGTCGAACTGGACCAAAGTAATCCCTAAAGACAAATGGCTCAACTATTTCGCCAAGACTCACAAACTCAATACCCAAGATCCTGATGTCCGCAACACCCTGCTCACTTTCGAGCAACAACATAGAAAAGCTAAAATACTTGGAGTTCCACTGACACGAGTCCGTACCGATTTCAAACTAAAGTCGACGTTTTTCACCGTTACTACTGATGACAAGTCGGGCGACGTCGTCCTCAAAGGGCACGGCTATGGGCACGGAGTCGGACTTAGCCAGGAGGGCACAATTCGAATGGTCTCTCTCGGCATAAGCTATGATTCCATCATTCGCCATTACTATACTGGTGCCAGCATCCATCACGACGACAGGGTCTCGGAACGCTATGTGGAACACTTCGTCACTGAAATTTCCAAGATTATCGAAGAGGACAAGGCTAATCCAGGCAAAGTAAAATCAAAAAAAGACGACTGGCTTGGAAAACTGTTCCGGGTCCGCGACAGAATGGATCGCGAGGAGGAATACGACGCCTCCAAACAAGAGATGGAATCGGACTGGAAAATTGAATGGTGATTGGTTGATAATTACCGTTCTAATGGTTGCGTAAGCTGCGGGAACTCATTTTCTTTTTTGAAAATGGGCTCCCTTTTCGTTTTTTTTTGTAAATTTGCATTTTCAAATAAAGTATAGCTGTTTATGCAAAACTTCATAGTATCAGCACGTAAATATCGTCCTGCAACTTTCGACAGCGTCGTCGGACAGTCGCACATTACCACCACGCTAAAAAACGCTATCCGCAGTGGACAACTTGCACAAGCTTTTTTGTTCTGCGGACCGCGTGGCGTCGGTAAAACAACCTGCGCTCGTATTCTCGCAAAAACCATCAATTGTACTAATCCAACAGCAGAAATGGAGGCCTGCGGCGAATGTGAGTCTTGCCGCTCCTTCAACAGTGGCCAGTCGATGAACATTTTTGAGCTTGACGCCGCCTCCAATAATTCCGTTGATGATATCCGATCGCTGGTCGAGCAGGTTCGCATTCCTCCCCAGACGGGACGCTACAAGGTTTATATCATCGATGAGGTGCATATGCTGTCGCCATCAGCTTTCAACGCTTTCCTTAAAACCCTTGAGGAACCACCAGCCTACGCCAAATTCATCCTTGCCACAACCGAGAAACACAAAATCATACCTACAATCCTCTCTCGCTGTCAGGTGTTCGACTTCAAACGAATTGAAACTCCCGACATCGTGAATCATCTTGAATATGTCGCTTCAAAGGAAGGTGTGACATACGAGCCCGAAGCCATTCAGATTATAGCCCGTAAGGCGGAAGGCGGATTGCGTGATGCGCTCTCGACTTTCGACCAATTAGTAAGTTTTACGGCAGGCAACTTGACCAAACAACGCTGTCTCGAAAATCTTAATATGCTCGACAGCGATTATTATTTCCGCTTTGTCGACATTTTCCGCAACGGCGATGTCGCGAATGCCTTGATTCTCTATCAGGAAATAATCGATAAGGGGTTTGACGGTCAACATTTCATTACAGGCCTGACCGAACATCTGCGCAACCTGATGGTCGCCAGCGACCCAGCCACACATCGTCTCCTTGATGCTTCCGATGTACAGCGTCAGCAGTATGCACAACAGTCGATGTCGTGCGGATTGGCTTTGATAATGAAATATCTTGAGATTTCCTCTGACTATGAATACCGTTTCCGCGATGCCAACAATAAACGTCTCTTTGTTGAAGTGGCATTGATGAAGATGGCCGCCGTTGTCAAAAACCTGCAGCCCCAAACGGCAGGATAGATTGCAAGAGCGCCTGAGGCGGAACATAAAACCAACAATGGACCTGCTACGGTCGCGACGGCATCCAGTGCCGCCAATGAGACTGTTTCTTCCAGCAAAAAGCCAGATACAGCCATTGCACAACATCCGACTGCCGATATTGCAAACAATTCCGACAAGACGAGCAGAGATGATGAAACGTCAGTCGAACCTCACGATAGCGTTGCGGAAAACAGTTCGACTGATAATGTTTCAAGGCAGGAAAACACCCCCTTGGAAAAGAATGTCAACACAGAAGTGCACTCCGAAATTGATGAAGCACAACCTCAAGAAGAAGCAAAGCCCTCACGATTAGGTATTCCGCAAAGGCGTTTTACCAGCATTTCGATTAGCGACGTTCAGCAAAACAAACCACTCGTGAGTCTCGAAAACCGTGAGGTGGAAACCCTTACACAGCAACGTCTCGAAGACTTGTGGAACGAATTGTTGGTCAAATATCAGGATGATGAGAAATTCTGCGCACTACTGGCCGACAAAAAAGTTGAACTTAAAAGTCAGAACCTTTTCACCATCCAAGTCCCCAATCTCTTCTTCGATTCCCAGTTCCGCGACTATCAGGGACGTATTCTGGGATTTCTGCGCGAGATGACAGGAAATGAGGCTCTGCAATTCAAAGTCGTTGTCGTAGTTGAACAAGTGGAGAAGAGAGCCTATATGCCACGCGAGAAATTCGATGAATTGTTAAAAGTGAACCCCGCCATCCTCTCGTTGCGAAAACTCTTCCCCGATATTGACTTTTAATAATTTATACAATCAGCATAATCAACATACATAATTACTGTTTCCTAATAAAAATGATTTATATTCTATATGTATAATCCACATTTTAATGCTTTATTTTTCAAATTTTAATATACAATGGACTTCCTAAGCGAACATTGGGCTCATTTTATCATCCTTGGAGTGCTGATTTTCTGCGCTCACCTGTTTTCAGCGCTTTTCGGTAAGCGCAAGGTGCCCGATGTTCTCTTTCTTGTCGCCATAGGCATTCTGCTCGGACCTGTTCTCGGTTGGATCAAACCGGAAATGTTGGGTGGTTTTGGACCTCTGTTTGCCTCTGTAACTCTCGTCTTTATTCTTGTCGATAGCGGCATTGATATGCACATCGACGACCTACGCCGCTATTGGGTTGGCGTCGTGCAGGTTATGTTCTACTCGTTCATCCTTTCAATGGCAGCGGCGGCACTTGTGTCTCATTATGTTGCTCAGATGGGCTGGATGCCCTCATTGCTGCTTGGCAGTATGGTAGCAGGTACAGGAGCCTCGATAGTGATTCCGATGGTGCGCCAGATGCGAGTTAGCGACAAGACGCGGACAGTATTGACACTCGAATCGGCAATGTCGGCCGTGCTGTGTATCGTTGTCGCTCTTGCCATCATCGAGGCAATGAAGATGGGCGAAGTGCGTTTCGAGCGTATTGCGGGTAATGTGCTGGCTTCGTTCCTGATGGCGTCTGTTTTGGGCGTTATTGGCGGAATGGTTTGGTCGGGCTTGCTGCAACGCGTCAGGCGTCAGCAAAACTCTATGTTCCTCACGCCGGCTTTCGTCTTTGTCATCTACGGCATCACCGAAGCACTTGGCTATAGTGGCGCCATTGCCGCTCTCGCTTTCGGTATCGTGCTTGGCAATGCCTCATACTTCGAATTCTCCTTCTTGCGCAAAATCTACCGCAAACGTCAACCACAAATGGAGTCGCTTCAAGACAACGAAAAGGCGTTCTTCAAGGAGATGGTTTTCATACTTAAAACTTTCTTTTTTATATATATAGGTATTAGTATCCCCTTCACCGACAGTGTTGCGCTGCTCTATGGCCTCTATGTTGTGCTGGCAATCTACGTAGTGCGTATTGTGCTGATAGCCATAGTGGGACGCAAGAACACACGCGTTGACCGCTATATTGTAGCAATTATGGCCCCGAAAGGACTGGCATCTGCCGTCCTCGCCTCAATGCCGCGCCAGATAAATCTGGAGTCGGGCTATACAGTTGTGCCGCAAGCCGAACGCATTGAATGTATGGTCTATGCGGTGATTTTCTTCTCAATAGTGGTCTGCTCACTGCTGGTGCTGCTTTCGCGACGCAAGATAATTGGAAAGGAGGCTGTGATAACTGAAAACGGAGAACTGAGAACGGAGAACTGAGAACTGAAAACGGAGAACTGAGAACTGAAAACGGAGAACTGAAAACTGAGAACTGAGAACTGAAAACGGAGAACTGAAAACGGAGAACTGAGAACGGAGAACTGAGAACTGAAAACTTAGAAATAATTTGTATTGTTCCCTTTAACTCCCCTTTTAACTTTCCCTTTAACTTCCCTTAACTTCCTAAAATTAACAGATTATTATGCAGAAGACAATGGAATTTTATAAATATGACGGAGCAGGCAACGATTTTGTCCTGCTCGATATCCGAGAGTCCGACCCCGAGCTGACCCAGAAGCAGATCGCTTACATCTGCCACCGCCGTTTCGGTGTCGGAGCCGATGGTTTGATGACTTTAGGACCTTCGGATAAGGCCGATTTCGAGATGCGATACTACAACAGCGACGGTGCCCTTGGCTCAATGTGCGGCAACGGCGGACGTTGCATCGCGGCGTTTGCCAATAGTTTGGGATTGGGCCATATCGACAAGGAAAGCAAACGCAAAACCCTTGATTTCATCGGTTTCGACGGTCCTCACCGCGCCGAGATACTACTGTGGAACGACGACAAACATTTCGGGCTGGTCAGGCTTGGAATGCGCGATGTCGAGTGTGCCTCGGTACGAAGGGTGGCTGATGGATGGTTTCTCGACACGGGTTCACCGCACTACGTGCAGAGGGTCAACGATTTGGAACATTTCGACGTCGTCGGCGAGGGACGCCGACTGCGCAACCGCACCGACTTGTTCCCCGAAGGAGCCAATATCAACTTCATCGAAGACCTGCCCGACGGACGCCTTTTTGTGCGCACCTACGAGCGTGGCGTCGAGGACGAGACCTATGCCTGCGGAACTGGCGTAACAGCCTGCTCCATAGTGAGTGGCAATCATAAGTTACTTACCTTGGGAGGCGACTTCAAGGTCGAGTTCGATGCCACCGGCGATGCCTACAGAAACATCTGGCTTACAGGCCCCGTATCATTCAATTTCAAAGGAGTAATGAATTGTGTTTAGTGAATAGTGACCAGTGAATAGTGACCAGTGACACGAACGCGCTTGTTTTACAGGTCACAGGACGCAGGTGATTTACAGATCACTATTCACAATTAAATTTTAATTTTTAATTTTTAATCGTGGATCTTTTCAGCAACATAGATATAGAACCTGCTCGCCAGCGTGTCGAGGAGCTTACTCACCTGATAGACAAGTACAACTATGAGTACTATATGAACGACCGCTCGCTGGTGAGCGACTTCGAGTTCGATGCGCTCCTGCGCGAACTTATCGACCTCGAGCGGCAGTATCCCGAGCTCGCATCGCCCAATTCACCGACCAAACGCGTCGGCGGCGAAGTCAACAAGTCCTTCCGGCAGGTGCAGCACCGCTTCCCGATGCTCTCGCTGGGCAACACATACTCTATCGAGGAAATTGAAGAATTCGAGTCGCGCACACGCAAACTGTTGGGCGACACGGCGTTCAGCTATACCTGTGAACTCAAGTACGACGGTGTCGCCATCGGACTTACCTATCGCAACGGCGAGCTTGTGCAGGCCGTCACTCGCGGCAACGGTGCCGTAGGTGACGATATTACGTCGAACGCGCGGACAATCAGAACCATACCGCTGCGCCTTACAGGCAAGTACCCCAGCGATTTCGAAGCCCGTGGCGAAGTTGTGTATCCCTTCAAGGAGTTCGAAGCTTTTAACCGTCAGCGCGAGGCCGACGGCGACGAGCCATTCGCCAATCCGCGCAATGCCGCCAGTGGCAGCCTCAAACTGCAGGACTCCGCCGAATGCGCCCGGCGACGACTGCAGTTCTGTATGTATTTTATGATGCTGCCCCCCGATGCCGAGCCCGACGAGCGGCTGGCGACCCACAGCGGACGCCTCGAAGCGGCAAAGACGATGGGTTTCAACGTGCAGCCGTACATCAAAGAGTGTTTGAACATCAACGAGATAAAACAATTTATCGAATACTGGGACCGCGAGCGTTGGAATCTGCCTTTCGCCATCGACGGCATCGTTATCAAAGTCAACCAGGTGACCCTCTGGGACCGCTTGGGACTGACCGCCAAGTCGCCGCGATGGGCCATAGCCTACAAGTTTAAGGCCCAGCAGGTGTCTACGCCGCTCGAAAGCATCTCGTTCCAGGTTGGCCGTACCGGAGTCATCACCCCCGTGGCCAATATGAAGCCCGTCTGGCTGGGGGGCACCACCGTGCGCAGAGCCACGCTGGTCAATGCCGATTATATCGAGAAGCTGGATATCTGCGACGGCGACTGGCTGCTGGTCGAAAAGGGTGGAGAGATTATCCCCAAGATTGTGGGCATTGATATGGACAAACGCAAGCCGGGTGCCCAGCCGGTCAAGTACATCACCAACTGCCCCGAATGTGGAGCGCGCCTGGTGCGTGCCGAGGGCGAGGCGGGCCACTACTGTCCCAATCAGGACGGCTGTCCGCCGCAGATTGTCGGCCGACTCGAGCATTTCGTAGGCCGCAAGGCGATGAATATCGACAGCCTCGGTTCTGAGCGCCTCGAGATGTTGTACAACAAGGGTTTGGTGCGCGATATCGCAGATTTGTACTGCCTTAGCCGCGAGCAGCTTATAGGGCTTGAGTCCACAACCGACGACGGTCAGCGCAGAGCCACCATTCAGGAAAAGGGTGCCGATAACATCCTGGCCGCCATCGAGAAGTCGAAGGAGGTTCCTTTCGAGCGGGTGCTCTTTGCACTCGGCATACGCTATGTCGGCGAGGTGGGAGCCAAGAAGTTAGCGCGCTATTTCAAGAACATCGATGCGCTGATGGCCGCAAGCGAGGAGGAACTGGCGTCGGTCGAGGATGTCGGCGAAAAGACGGCACGGTTCATATACGACTATTTTCGCGACGAGCGTCATCGCGGGCTGATTGAGCGTCTGCGTGCTGCGGGACTGAAAATGACCATTGTGGAGATACGCCTTTCCGATGCCCTTGCTGGCAAAACCTTCGTTGTCAGCGGTGTTTTCAGCCGTTTCAGCCGCGACGAAATCAAGGCCGACATCGAGCAGCACGGTGGTAAAGTCAGCAGCTCCATCAGCGGCAAGACCGACTACGTGCTGGCAGGCGAGAAGATGGGCCCCGAGAAGCTCAAAAAGGCTGAAAAACTGGGCGTTCCGATTATCAGCGAAGATGAATATCTTAGAATGCGTTAATGTGTTAGTGGCTGACGAAGTTAATCAATAAATTAAGAACCCTAAGTACCTACGGCAAGGAGAATGTTACATATTTGAAATTGATAAAGAAATAGAAGGCGATTATGAAAAAACAAGTATTTTTTTTGTTGATTCTTATTTGCACCCTTTTATGTTCCCAAGCCCAATACTTTGACTGGGTTCAAACCTACACCGGCAGCGAAGCTTCGGGAGGCTCAGCAAGTAATATGATTTTACAATCGGTAGTTGACAATAGTGGTCGCGTTTATTTTAATGGAGGATGTGCCGTAGATGCTGATTTCGACGGAACAAGGTTCCTGTCGATGACTCCTTATGGACCGGGATGGAATACCACCTGTGCTGTCATTGGATGTGTTTCAGAGCAAGGAGAACTAGTTTGGAGTAAGACAATTCACGCCAATAACTATAGAAATCACGGAACAGGGGCTATCCAAAAAACAGGAGATTCTTTTATAATGTACTGCACAACAATTTGGCTTCCTCACGCTTATCCGGTTAGTTGGTCCCTTCAAACGATGGAGTATATATACTATTTAGACACTCTGTTGTATTTCCACACCAATGACAGTGCCGTACTAAATGGGAGGTGCCTGTTTGACTATAGCCGTTATTTTCTGCGATATCCTGTTACGGCTATGATAACCTTTGATTTGGATGGCAATATCATAGAACAGCATTGGATAACGGTTGCAACTCTAAAGCCAGATGGAACACCGCATAATATGATGGATGGGTATAACATTACCGACCCTAATCAAAAAGACATAATATATGTCAATGGCCTAAATGTCTTAAAAACATTGGTTGATAATGAAGGGAACATTATTATTATTAGAAGAATGAGAGAGGAAGCCACTGTGTATGATTCAACAGAAGGAAGATCAATAGATTACGACATAAGTAATCCTATAATCGGTGGTCTGCGGTTCTATGTCGACGGCAAGCGCTATTTCGATGTGCCCCTGCCTGATGTCAGACCATCAACAGGGAGGCACAACTACCAGATTCTGAAATTCTCGCCGCACTTCGAGGAGCTGCTGGCATCGCAGTTCCTATTCGAACCGACGCCGGAGCATCTGGACACAATAAGCGAGAGCGAAATCAACGAACTGAAATGCGACAAGGACAACAACCTGTATCTGGTCGTGTCGAGCAATTATCTGCTGACCGAGACCGGAGAATCCAACAGACTGAAAATAGGAGGGTCGGACAGTCTGTGGCTGCGTTTTCTGGAATACGACCATAACAAGGGATTCCTGGTGAAGTACGATAGCACTTTGAATCCCGTTTATTTGAGATACTTCGAACGGGACTCAACGCTTGAACTGAACGGTCCTGCTGGACTGGCGAGCGGCTTGAGAGCGTCGCATTTCGACGAGGAAGGCAACTTGGTGTTCGTAGGAGGAGCCACAGCGTCAGACTCGCTGATAACCAGCTGCTATTTTGGTGGCAACGAAGTTGAGTTGAACAAAATGTTTGTCCGCATCAATCCCGAAGACGGCAGCGGTGTGACGTTTGGGGACAGGATGCGCTCGGAGATGGTCGCAATTGGCAGCAATGATATCGTGGATGTAATAGCCAAAAACAACCGCATTATCCAGCAGGTAAAGTACCGCTGGTGGCTCGATTTTGCGGGCGAGCGTTACGAGAAGGCCGAGGCCTACGTGTGGGGTATAGGTTTTGCCGTGTGGGACTACGACGGAAACGAGCTCTGCTTTGTGGACTACGGCATCAACGGTAGCCTTAATAACGGTATAAGGTCAATCTGCCTGGTGGACAGCGTGCTGTACCTGACGGGGATGCTGGCATCGGGCGGCGCGCAGTTCGGCAACGTAACGGTGCCCAACAGCGGCAGCAGCCAGTCGTTCATAGCACGCTATGTCGACACGGCCTTTATGCATCCCTACGTGCGTCCCGGCGGCCAGCAGGACATCCAGCTCGTGGTGCGTGGCGGCGAACCCGTGGCGACGGTTTATCCCAACCCCTGCGCACAGCGCGTCACCGTCGACTGGAACGGCGACGAGCCGCCCCTCGCGGCTACAGTGACCGACATCACCGGCCGCACCTACAGCGTCACTCTTTCCGCCTCCGGCCAAGGCCGCTACACAGTCGACTTCTCCTCGCTGCCCGCCGCCAACTACCTGCTGACCATCACAACCCCCTCCGGCCACAGCGTCACCTCACGACTGATGAAAAGATAGCAACATACTTCGTACGAAAACCAAAACGAAAAGACCTTGAACTTACATTCTTTCAAAAATAATAATTTTAATTACATTGTATTTATTGCGCTGGTGCTGAGTGCATTGTCGGCGCAGAGCCAGCCGCATACGACCGTCTCGCTGATGTCGGGCTATACCGTGCCCAATTCGTCGGAATGGAACTATATCAAAGACGTTTCGGCGGGCATCGATGCCGCGTTTGCCTGGCGTCAGGATTGGGGGTTCCGGGCCGACTCGGCAGCCTTTTTCCCTTTGCTGCGCAAGCCGTACTGGATGGGCGTGAGGGGCAACTTCACCTACTTTCCCAACGACATAGCGGGCCACCGCATCGGCATCAGCGGTTTCCTGCAGCAGCCCCTGTTCGAGTTTCGGCATCGCATAGATTCCATCGGCGATTTCAGGGAGCACCTGAACCTCGAGATGGATTTCGGCCTGGCGTTCTACACCAACCCCTATTGTCGCACACCAAATCCCGACAATGTCTTCATTGGTTCATATACTAACTGTATGATACAGATGGGCTTGTCGTATGCTCGAAGGATGCGCAATATGTCGCAGGTCGTTTTTGCGGCCAAGTTCGCGCATTCCTCCAACGGCTATCTGCGCAAGCCCAACAAGGGACTGAACTACCTCCAGCTGTCGGTCGGCTATACATTGTCGGATCGCGACCTATACCAGCGTGGTGGAGTGCGAGAGTCGCTGTTTTCCGACGGAAACGACAAAACGTGGGCGAAAACCTACAGACCTTGGCTGGGACGGGAGTTTGATCCGGTCGACAATCCCGCTTTTCGCGGTGGCGAATGGCTTGTTTCGTATGCGCCGGGCATCGTTATGCCACGCTATACAGGAGCCCACCGCAAATATTTCTATGCCCATACGGCGCAGATGGGGTGGCTCTACCGCTTCAATCCGGCGCGAGCCGTAGGAGCTACGCTCGATTTGACCTACAACTACAGCCACACTGCCGTCATTGCCCATTGGAAAGAAGACTACAGCCTGCCGTTCTATATCGCAGCTTCGGCAGCCTACGAGGCGACCTACCATCGGCTCACCATCCACGCCGCGCTGGCGGCATATATCACACGTAGCGAGCACGGCACCACGCCGTTCTACGAGCGCGTCGGGCTTTACTACAACTTGAGCAAGGAATACCGCCCGGTACGCCACTTTGTCGGTGTCGCCCTCAAGTCGCATATGGCTCATATCGATTTCATTGAGTGGCACTACGGCATAAAGTTTTCGCCCAAAAGAGCACATTAGTCATTACAAAAAAGGCCGGCACAAAAGTGTCGGCCTTGTCGCTTTGGGTTTTGGAATGACTATTTCTTGATTCTATTGGCCTTGGCGGTGCGAGAGGTCGTTATGTTGTCCTTGGCATCGCCGTAATATCTAAGGTGGCTGGCTCCAGAAAGCTCCATTTCAATTACTTCGTTGCATTGAAGTGTTGCCTTGCTGGCTCCCGACATTGTGCCTATAACGCTCTTAAGCGGCAGTTCGGAATAGAGTTCGGATGAACCGCTTAGTTCCAGTTCCATACTGTTGGCTTTACCTTTCAGTTTTATTTTTGAGGCACCACTGTTGTCAACATTCAAGTTCTTGATATCCAGCGTGGCAATCATCTGCGATGCTCCGCTGAGTTCTGCGTTTAGCTTCGAGGCTTTGGCCTTAGTGCGTATTTTGCTGGAACCGCTGAGGTCGACGTTGAAAGTGCTGGCGGTGACGTCACCTTCGTAAACCGATGCCCCCGAAAGCTCAAAGGAAGTGATTCCGGCATTGATGTCAGCGCTGAAATTGCTTGCTCCGCTAAGGTCGATGTTGAACGTCGACGTGCGGATTGGCAATTTTGTGTTGAAAGAACTGCAGCCGTTCAATTCCACATAGTTGAGTTTCAGATTGTAAGGCAGGTAGACAAATCCGAATACGGCGCCGTCTTCACAGCTGATGCCGTCAATGTGGTTAAGACCAATGTGGAGCTTTCCGTTGTTGTAACGCACATTGAGATAGTTTTTTAGCTTCTCGTTTACGCGAACAACTATCGAGTCGACGGTATCGCACATCACTACCTTGAAACTGTAGTTGACGCTCAACGCGTTGTAAGACGAAACGGGGAACCGTCGCGTCAGCATCGGGTCTTTACTGCTGAGTTTGATGCTTTTGCCATTGATATTGGCGCTTTTGTTGTAGTAAGTTATGATCGAATTGCCACGGTGCTTAATAATTACCGTAGAATCACCAAATTCGGTGGCCGAGTCGACCATTTCTTCTATGGCGTCGCCAAGCGATTCCATTGCATCATCGAGCGATTCCATTGCGTCGTCGAAATAATCGAGAGTGCTGTCCAGGTTGTCGGCAAATTTTTCAAAATTCGATTGCGGCTGGGCGCTGCATTGCGCCGACATAAGCATTGCCGCGAGTGCTACTGTCAGAATGTTACGTTTCATATTAATGTGTTAATTTGTTAATTCGATAATAATGGGGAGTTAAGGGAAGTTAAGGGGAGTTAAGGGAAGTTAAAGGGAGTTAAGGGAAGTTAAAGGGAGTTAAGGGACAATACGAATTATCTTTCCGATTTTCCGTTCTCCGTTCTCCGTTCTCCGTTTTCCGTTTTAGTGGCTGACGCGTTCGTGTCATAGGTCACTATTTATTTTTTTATTTCAAATCCTATCTTAAATGGAAAAACCTCAGTGCCGTTGTCTGAAAAGAGCGAAGTCGTGGCCACTTGGGCGAAGATACCGAAGACTGAATAGCGGATTTCGAGGCGCAGGTCAAGTTTGTATGGCGTGATGAATGAGGAAATGTCCTCGTTGTCACAGTACTTGATACCGTCGGTTTTAAGTCTGTGTTTAAGTCCGGTATGGCGAGTGTTCAAGGCCAGGGCCGGCAGGGCGGTGAAGGAAATCTTGAAGTCGTCGAAGCGTAGTCCAAGAGTGACGGGCATACCTATATAGCGAGTGACCAAACGGCTCGACCAATCGTTTAATTGAGTTGATGCAAAAAGCTGGTTGTCCAGAAGAAAGTCGTCGTAGTTTTGATAGGGTAGGGTAGTGATGACATCTTGAAAACGGCCATTTGCATCGGCCGAAACGAGCGGCGTAGTGAAACGGTAGATGTCTGACTCGTAACCGATGCCAAGCGACAGGTCGAAGTGACGTGTCATTGCAACGGCATACTGAATCTCAAGCTGCCAGGATGAGAAGCTGGTTTTCAGGTTGTAGGTACCATCCAGCGAGGACAACCCGTTGTGCCATTCGCTTCCCCAGTTGTTGAAGCCCCACAGAATGCCGAAGCCAATGCGGTCGGATGTGCTGAACGACAGTTCCTTGTCACCATAGCGATAATAGTAGTGGCTCGAATAATCATTTCCTGAATTTTCGTTCTCGTCGACGATGACCGTTTCAATGGGCAGTGATTCGTCAAACTCTTGTGTCTCAAAATCTTCAACTGCCTCGACGGTCTCTGTTATAATATCGCCAGCGGCTATAGTTTCAGCAGATTCCGATTTGGCTTTTTCGAGTTCGCGTTGAGCCTCGTTGAGTGCCTTGCGCAGTGCCAGGTCACTGGTGGATGTTTTTTGTTCGTATGGAACATCCTGAGCATTAGTTGTTTCTGATATTGCAACGGTCGAATCCGAATGGAACCTATATTCTATTTGTGCTTTCATATCGCGATATACCGACTGAAGGTCGCTCTCTTTCAAATGGACAAAATAAACTGCATCACCTTCGGGGTCGTCAATGACAAGCGTCATTCCCTTGATGGCTATAAAGTTGTCGTCCAGTGGGTTTCCCTGCTTTGGATTGTACCACACGTCAATGTAGTTTGCTGTGTCGTATATCAGGTTTACGGCACTGTTTTGCAGTACTTTCAGGTGTGTGATGGGCCGACTGATGGTTTGACGCAGCATAGATGCGTTCTCGATACGGCTTTCGACTGGGCTTCCGCCGGGCTGTGCCAGACAGTGCGTGCAACAGGTGACGGTAAGAATGAAGAAAGCGGAAAGCGGAAAGCGGAAAGCGGAAAGCGGCTTGCGCGGAAAGTGTGGAAGGGGTTTCATAATTATTGCGTTATTGTGTTAAGATATTCAATTTGTTTTATTTATTTCGTTAATTAGAGCCAGCTGCATTTCTGTGCCCTTCAGGCGGATGGTGTTGAGCCAGTCCTCGACGACGAAGCCCAATGCTGTGCGATGTGAGGATACCTTTTGGTTGGTGTTTTCATTATCGTCAATATAGGATATCAGTTTGTCCGTCAATATTGTATCCGGCTTAGCAAAAGTCATTTGGCCTCCATTGCAAACCGACGGCAACGAATTGTCAGGACATATCGGCTCGGTTTCATCATAGTCATCATAATATGATATAAGCTGGTCTGTTTCAACTAAATGAACATCGAAGTTTGTTTCGGTATTAACGTCGTCTACATTTTGATCCGCATCGGCCAGCAAATCTTTCTGGGGCACTGATTCCTTATGGATGACTCTATTTGCAACTTTCTTTCTGATAGGTGTAATATTTTGAATTACAGATGAATCATTCGTTTTATTTAAAGAATGGATTAAAGTCTTTTTCTGGATTTCCTCGTCATCGGATTGGGCTATAAAAACATTGTCTTGATTGTTGTTATTCAACATTAAATGCAATGCGAAGCTGGCGAGCAACACAAAGCAGGCTGCTGCCGACGTGCCGAAAAGTATCCATCTGCGGCTAGCGGAATGATGCTTCAGCTTCTCCCTGTCGGGAAACGTCGTGTCGCTGTAGGCCGGTACACGCAAATCGGGGTCGTAGAGGTCTGCCATCTCACGCCATTCGGCGTTCTTTGCCAGCAGCTTTTCCACCCGCTCGCGTTCGTCGGCATCCAGCAGACCCTCCTTGTACCTGAAAATCATTAGTTCTATGTTCTCGTCTGTCAACATTACGGTAGTTTATTATGCTTTAATATTCATTTTTAGAAGTATCTCTTTCATTTTCAACCTTGCTCTGAAGACGGTCACCTGCACTGTGTTGTACTTTTCGCCCGTCATTTCTGCAATTTCCTTATAGTCATAGCCTTCTATGTCGTGCAATGTCAAAAGGCTTCTTTGTTCGAGCGTCAGCATCGCCATTGCCTTTTCGAGCGATTCCTGCAGGTCGAAGCTTGCAACGGGGTCATATCCTTCGCCATTAAACATAGCCGACTCATCCCTGTATTTGCTGTCGACCGCGTCGTGGCGCCACCGGTCCTGCAACCTGCGTTTGACCACTACAAGCAGGAAGCGTCGCGCCTGTTCAATCCCGTCCACACCCTTGCACTGTTTCCACAACGTGGCGAATGCATCCTGAACGGCATCTTCGGCATATTCCGCTATGCCACAGCAACGTAGCGCGTAGCGGTACACACCGTCAGACAGCTTGTCGACAACTTCGTTATATTCGCCTTCAGTCAATGGTCAATACTGTTTTTTATGTTTCCTTTTGTTATATATCGTTTCAAATCCCAAAAATAATACATCTTTCAAAAAAAAAATTGTATTTTTGTAAATTCTTTGTTCTGGAAAATACAATATAACCTACTGACAATGAAATCACGACTGCTTTTTCTGCTACGTCTGTTTATAACTCTGCTGCTCATTTTTGCCACACAAAAGGTTGTCTTTATGCTCGTCAACATAGGCCACGCCGATGGTGCCCCATTTGGCCAGTGCGCTGCAGCCATCTGGCACGGAATGCGGCTCGACACAGTGGCGGCAGCGTATCTGCTTATCATCCCCACACTTACAACACTACTCACACTCCTTTTCGAGCCTCGTTCGCAGAAAGCGGAAAGCGATTTTGACGCGTTAGCCACTAACACATTAACACATTCACACATTAACACACTCTTCAAAGTCTATTTCGTCATCGTCGCCATTCTGATGGCTCTGGCCTTTGCTGCCGACGTTGTGCTATATTATTTCTGGGGTGCCAAAATCGACGCTAACGACTTGATATATGCTGCAAAGCCAAAAGAAATGCTGGCCAGCCTGCAGTGGTGGACCATTCCGATCGGGGCATTGGCTATAGGTCTGCTCGTGTGGCACTATATCCGCCGCCTGTTCCACACGATGGAGGTACGGACCAAAACCGAGGCAATGAGGTCGAGATGGTACGCCTTGCTCTACATCCCTTTGGCAGCGCTGATATTCCTCGGAATGAGGGGCGGAATCAGCGAGTCAACTGCTAATCCTTCGTATGCCTATTTCTCGAAGCATCAGTTCTGTAACCACGCTGCTTTAAACCCTCTCTTTAATATCATTCATTCGATGTTCAAGACCGAGGACCTTGCCAAACGGTTTGTATACTACGACGACAACGAGGTCGACGAATTCGCCGATGCATTCTTCGCCACCGACGGCAATGTCACAGACACGCTGCTGACCAATCCGCAGCCGGACATTCTTTTGATAGTGTGGGAAAGCGGCGGGTCGAACATCACGATGGTCGATTCGGTGGCTCCGAACCTGAATCGATATGCCGACGAAGGGGTTTATTTCTCAAACTGTTACGCCAACAATTTCCGCACCGACCGTGGCTTGGTGTCGCTCCTCAGCGGATGGATGGGCCTGCCGACGACATCGCTGATGAAAATGAGCGAAAAATGCGCGCAGCTGCCATCGCTTGCCTCATCCTTCGCCAGACGGGGCTACGAAACGCGGTTTGTCTATGGTGGCGACGTCGATTTCACAAATATGCGAGGCTATCTGCTTGAAACTGGATACCAAACTGTTGAAGGCTCCGAGGCTTTCCCGCACAGCCGTAGCAAGAGCAGCTGGGGCGCCCCCGACGCCTACACGTTGCTGCCCTCGGTGCTTGCGGATGGACACACCACAAGTCAGACGCATCCATTTTTCACTACCATACTGACACTCAGCAGCCACGAGCCGTGGACCGTACCGATGCAACACCTGTCCGACAGCCGCCAGAACGCCTTTGCCTACACCGATTCCTGCATCGGTGTGCTTGTCGACAGCCTGCGCAATATGCCGATATGGGACAACCTGCTGATAATCATTACTCCCGACCACGGTGTGCCTCTCAGCGCATCGCAATCGACCAGCGATCCGTCGGTGGCGCACATTCCGATGGTGTGGACCGGCGGAGCGGTGCGAGGACACAAAACCGTCGACGCAATGATGATGCAGAGCGACATCGCAGCGACGCTGCTGGCACAGACGGGCTTGTCTGCAAGCCATTTCCCGTTCAGCCGCAACGTGCTGTCGCCCAGGTTTTCCGATTCGCGTCCGATGGTGCTCCACTGCTTCAAGAACGGCTGCAACCTAATCGACAGCACAGGCATTACCCGTTTCGAATGCGCCGACGGCAACACCACGGTGGTAGGCGGCAATCCTTCGGCCGACCATCCGCAAATCATCAAAAAGCTGCTGCAATACACCTATCGCAAAACAGCAGGACTCAGTAAGTTGAAAACGGAAAGCGGAGAGCGGAAAGCGGAAAGCGGAAAGCGAGGCTGCCGCGTCAGCACTAACACATTAACAAATTAACACATTAACAAATTAACACATTAACAAATTAACGCATTTAAAAGATATCAATATGAAAAAAAGAATTCTAACATTCGTCGCATTTGCGACAGTTCTGGCAGCCCTGACCACCTCGTGCTGCAGCAAGACCGACAACGAACAGCCTGTCGTCAGCAATGCCGATGCAACCATCAGCACCATTATGCAGCGCAAGAGCGTGCGTTCGTACAAAGACAGCACCATAGCCCCCGAGGTTATGGAGACCCTGCTTCGCGCCGCCGTAGCCGCTCCGTCGGGGATGGACGTGCGCCCGTGGCACATTGTTGTTATGACCGACAAGAGCAAATACGACGAGCTGTTTGCCGGCAACTTCAATATGGAGAAGTTCAAACAGTCGTCTGCTGTCGTCATTTTCTGTGCCGACACCACGGTGACGCGTCCTCCGCGCGAAAACCCCAACGCCCCTGCGGTCACATCGCCCAACCCGATCTGGCGTGACGATATGGGTGCCTGCACTGAGAATTTCCTCCTTGCCGCCGAAGCCTGCGGACTTGGCGCCGTGTGGACGGCCTGCTATCCGTTCCACGACCGTATGGACCCCGTTGCGGCCTACCTGCAGCTGCCCGGCAACATAGTGCCTTACAGCATTGTGCCTGTGGGCTATCCTGCTGGCGACGAGCAGCCCAAGGACAAATGGGACGAGTCGCGAATTCATTTCGACAAATTCTGAGCCGACGGCTTAAGCTGTCGCACCGACGACAGCCTGATACAAATCGGGGCTGCTGGACAAATTCAGCAGCCCCGTTTTTATGTCGAGGTAATACGATTTTTCAATTATTTAATTAACAAATATTTATAACAAAAGACTATCCTTCTGGCAAAGATGCGCCAACGAGGGACAGTCGTTGCATTTTTGCACACCGTTTTTATCCAGTTCTTATATCGTTCTTATATCGCGAATATAAGAACGATATAAGAACTGGATAAAAACGGTGTGCGAAAAGGGGGCACAGGTGGCATCGGGGAGCCGGTGTCAGACGGTCTTGCGCTTTTCCTCCACTTCGGCGGCGATCCAGCTTTTGGAGAGGTCGAAGAGATTGCCGATAGGCTGGCTAAGTTTTTCGACCAGGAGATGCGTGTTGTCCTGGTGCTCGATGCGTTCGAGCTGCAGGGCTATGTTGTTCCAGTCGTGGGTCGAGTCGAGGAGGGTGACGAAATTATAGAGGTCGAAGTTGTTGATAATCATATTGTCGATGCCTTCGGTCTCGATGCGCGAATGGGCTCTGGCGAGTTTGATTTCGCCGACTTCTTCGAGTACGTGGAGGTATTTTTCGTAGAGCACGTATTCGTTGAGGAGGAAGGCGACGTCGCGGTCGCTGAGTTGGTTCCAGAGTGAGGTGGGCAGTGGGTTGGCGACAAAACGTCCGAGCATAAAGGAGCCGGCCTTGAGTCCGGACAGTTTTTGTGCGATGCAGATGTTGGCTGCTTTCTGGAAGAAATGCACTTTGCGGTTGGGGCTGAGGAGGTTGAAGACGCGCGACTGGTCGAGGTGGTCGCCCATCTTGCTCTGCAGCACCTGGCGAAGGTATAGGTCGGCATTGTCGCTGTACCAGTTGTTGACGATGTCGCGTGCCATATCCGACTTGTCCTGCAGGTCGCAGCGTATGAGGCGCGCAAGCTTGTTGACGTCGGTGATGAAGGCGGCCTTGTCGGAGGTGACGATCTGCTGGTAGCGCAGGTAGGCGCGCTTCATTTCCTCGAAAAAGCCCACCTCTTCGGGCTCGAGCTTGACGGGCTGGTGGTTGAGGTATTTGGTGAAACGGGCGGGCTTGTAGGCTGCGGAGCCTTTGTAGATGCTCTGCTGCTTGGAGGAGATGGTTATCTTGTCGAGTTCGTTGATGACCATACCCGACTGGTTGACAAGGCTGTTGCCCTGCTTGCGGATGCCGTAGTTGTGGAGGTCCATCAGCGCGGGGATGCCGTAGCCGCGACAGGCGGTGACGACGTGGATGGCCGCGGGCGACATACTGAGGATGGCGTCGAGCTCGCCGAGAGTGATGGTGTCCTCGGGCACGAAGCGTTCCTGGCAGAGACAGACGGAGACGCCGTTGCGTTTCAGCTCCTGGGCCTGCGACGCCGAGAAGCAGAGCGTGGCGGTGATGGCGGTGCGCGGCAGGACGCTGAGCCCCTTGCCGAAGAAGTCGAGCTGGGCCATCGAGCGGTCGTCGATGGAGTCGCTGACAATCTGCCGCAGGTGGTAGGGTTTGATGAGGGTCATCACGTCGTGTTCGCTTATCATACCGCGGTCGAGCAGGCTGATGGCGGAAACGAGGGCGGCGCGTCCGGTCATTTCGGACATATTGAGCTGAAGCACAGCGAAGAGGCTGATTTTGCGCGGTCGCGTTTCGACGGCGAACTCGATGGTGACGGGCGAATGGTGGCGCTGCTCGAGCGAGTCGAGCAGGGGGTCGAAATGGAAGACGGCGGGATAGAGAGTCTTTATCTGCTGTCGGTCGGTGTAGGCGATGTCGGTCGAGGTGACGTCGCCGGTCATAATCTCCTCACCGAAGATGTTGCGATAGGTCTCGATCTGGCGTCCCTGGCCCGTGCGGCTGTGGTGGCTGTAGAGCACACCCGGGTAGGACTCCTCGTTGCCGATGGTCCAGACCATACGCTGCAGGATGAAGGAGGGGTAGGCCTGCTTGCCTTGCATAAAGGTGAGGATGAGGTCCTGGTTGTTGATGTAGAAATCGCGCACGTAGCGGACCAGGCAGAGTGCCTGGTAGTGCGAGTCGGTTAGCAGGCGGCTGCCGTCGGGACGTGCGTCGGCGATGGCTTTTTCCATACTGTCGATGCGCTGGCACTGCTCGTCGGGCGTGAGCTCGATGTCGTTGCGATTGTATTTGCGCTCGATGCCGAGCATCTGGCAAAGCGAATGCAGTGTGCTGAGGTAGACGCGGTTGGCAGTGCCGACGCGCCGGCTGTCGAGGCCGTGGTAGGCTTGGCGTGTGACGCCGATATTGAGCAGCGTTGGCATCAGGCCTGGTATGTACTGCGGCATAGCGCAGCGGATGGCGAAAACGAGGGGACTGTGGCTGCTGCCGAGCTTGTAGCTGGTCATCACCTCGAGGTTGTGGATGGCCTGTTCGAGGAGTTCCTCGAGCCGTTCGGGCTGCTCGAAGGCTTTGGCGGTGAGGATGCAGAAGTCGGGGACGGGGTAGCAGTTGCGCGTCAGGTCGAGCAGCATACGTCCCTTGTAGCTTATTTGCTCGTCGGTGAAATCGCCGTCGACGAGGGTGGTGATGAGCTCGTCGGAGTTGTAGAGCGGATGCTGGGCTACATAGTCTTTGCATTCCTGCCGGAAATCCTGACGTATTTTTTCCAACTCGTCGATTTTGGTGGCTGCGGGTGCAGCACCGTTGTCGCAGAGAGAGGGTCCGAAGTGCTCGAGGAGCAGCATTTCGAGGTAGTGCTTCTGCGCGTCGCCGCGCTGGCGCATAAGGTAGTACATATCGTACCATCGCGGCGGAAACTCGTGTTGGCCGCTGTCGCCCTGAAGGGTGTATATGACGGTGCCGGGCTTGTTGCCTTTGAGGGTGTTGTCCTTGTCGTCGATATTGCGGTTGAAGACTTCACGCCCCATATCGGCGTATTTTTTCACCATAAAATAGTTGGGGTAGCTGGCACGAATAAGGAAATCTTTTATCATTGTGGAGTTGTTATTTTTTTAGGCCGGTTAGGCAGATTAGGCGGGTTAGGCAGATTATTTGTTTCCTGTGACTTGTGAAATGAGCGCGCTCGTTTCACTGGTCACTTGTCACTATTATCAGCGATGCGGCGCTGTCGATGATGTTGTCGCGGTGGAGGGCAACGGCAGTGGGGTCGAGCAGGACGAGGTGGTCGGGCGGGACGCCGTTTTCGTAGTTGACGCCGTCGGTAGCGATGGTTCGCGTGACGCCGAAACGGTAGTGCCAGCCGTTGGGCAGCGCGCCGCCAGCGGGTACGGCGAGTCCGCCCGCAGTGGTGTCGCCCATCACGACGACATTGTCGTAGGTCTTGAGGCTCAGCGCAAAGCTGGAGGCGGCGCTGTAGCATCCGCGGTCGGTGAGGAGGACGAAGGGTTTGGTGTAGGGCTCCACACCGTCATTGTCCGGAGCAAAAACCGCCGTGGGCTGCGAAAAGTCGCTGTGGCCCGGTCCGTTTTTGATTTGGGTTGAGTAGAGCATCTGGCCTCGGGATGGCAGCAGTTTCATTATGTTCCATTCGTTCTGGATGACGCCGCCACCGTTCTGCCTGATGTCGAAGACAATGCCTTTGGCGTCGGGGAACCGGTCGATGACGGTCTGAAGCTGGTGCGTAGAGGCGCTGTTGCTGAAAGAACTGTAGCGGATGTAGAGCACCTGTCCGTCGGCAATGGTGTTGTAGGCAAAGCCGCCCGTGGTGTGGTGGTCGGCTCGCAGGTAGGTGAGGGCCACGGTGTTGAGGTCGAAATTGCCGCCGGCGTAGCGCTGCAGGAAGATGGCCTCGCTGCTGGCGACGTCGCTGTTGCCCCACAGGTTGACGTGGCCGTCGTCGAGGCTCGATAGGAGCTTGCGCAAGACGGCGAACAGGCTATCGTCGGACATCGCGTCGTAGACCTGTGGACGCAGGCTGTCGTAGAGGTCGGCCCAGTCGACATCCTTGACGTCGAACAGCGAGTAACGCTCGTCGACCTGGGTCCAGAGATAGTCGAACGTGGCGACAGGTGATGCATCGGCGTCGCCGGGCATAAACGCCTTTTCGCATCCCGCGAAAAGCAGGACTGAAAAAACGCTGCATATCAGTCTATTTCTGTTATTCTTGACCATTCTGTCCGTTTACTTTTAAGGGTGATGAAAAAATCGATGAGAAGAAAATGTGTTGCGTGGTCGAAGCGCCACTGGCCGCTGTTGCCCGACGAATGGTAGGACCAGCGATAGGATATGGAGATGCGGCTGTTGTTGGCATTCAGCAGGTCGAAGCCGATGTCGGTATAGATGCCGGCAAAGGGTTTGAGGTGCCACTCGAATTCGTCGAAAAGCGAGGCAAGGACAGGCTGCGCGGCGGTGTAGTTGTCGATATAGGCATATCCGGGCCGCAGGACGGCAGCGATGGGCATCAGTCCGATTTCGGCGTGCAACTGCTTGTCGAACAGTTTGTCGGAAGGGAAATCGCTAAACAGATTGGCGTCGGCACGCAGCAAGAGCTCGGGACCAATGAATTCGCTGACGCCAGCGGCGGAATTCTCGTAGTCGGGATTGACCGTGACATCGAGGAAATTGGCAGCGCCGAACCCGACGGAAAAAGAGGCAAAGCATTCAGCTTCTATTTGTTTCCTCATCGAAAACCGTATGGTGTTGCTGATGTCGAAAGCTCCGAAATTCAGTTTCGGCAGGACGGCATCCTCGAAAGCACCTAACGTAGTGAAAATGTCGATTTTGGTTGTCCATTTGCGCATTCCGCCGAACTCGATGCCGACAACAGGCTGGACAGCGACACCCTTGAAACTGAAAGGGGCTGTGCCCATATCGCGGTAGACGCCGTATCCTATCGAACCACCAAGACGCAACATAGTCGTTTTGTAGCCACTGGAGTGTTGGATGGCGACGGTTTTGAGCTGCGATGAGTCAGTGTCGTTTTGCGCAGCTGCGTCAACTGAGGTCCAAAAAAATGTTATCAACAGGATGACTTCGGCGTAATATTTTGACAATCTGACACTTTTCATATCCGCGAGCGACATTGTTGAAAATTGTTATCCATAATATAAAAAATAGTCGTAATTTTGCAATTTGATTTGCAAAGATAAAAAGAGTTTTCCGAATAGAAAAATAAAAAAGCTAACTATATGAGAATCTTTACTTCAAAACGAATGATTGCACTGGTTTGCAGTGTATTTATCAGCTCCGCATTATTGCAATCCTGCGGTGATGGAGCATCAAAGGCGACTGACGAGGAAGTCGCCAAATTACAAAAAGAGCTGGACTCGACGATGCTGATGTACGCACAGCTGAAAGCCCAGAACTACGACTTTGACAAAGAAATGGCATCGCGCGACAGCGTCATCAACGCTCAGGCTGCGGAAATCCAGAGCCTTATCAACCAGATGAACGGTGGCAAGAAATCCGTCAAGGTCGACAGCCAGCAGGCTGAAAAACAGCAGAAAGAGCTGCGCGAGAAAGAGAACACCATCAAGCAGTTGCAGAAGCAGCTGGACCAGCAGACGAAGCAGATCAACACACTGAAAGCTTCGTCGTCGAACAAAAACGCGACGAAAGACAACAGTGCGCAATACAAGAACCAGATTGCCCAGCTGCAAAAGCAGATAGCCCAGCAGGAGAAGCAGATCGGGGACCTGAAGAGCGACCTGAAAAAACACAAAAACAGCCCTTCGACGGCCAATTGCGACCAGGTGAAGAAGAACTATGAAGAGAGGGTTAGCGGCCTGAATAGCGAAATCAAGACCTACAAAACAGAAATCGCCGATCTGAACAAACAGATCAAATCGCTGAAATCGGATTTTGCCAAATTGCAGTCGGCAACCCCCAAGACCGATGAAAGCGCCACAGAGGAACTGAAAAAGACCAGAGCGGACCTGCGCCAACTGACGGTCGAACTTAACGAGTGCCGTAAGCTGAACACTCAGTATCAGAACGATGTGAAGGCTGCCAAGGACAACCTTGCAACGACCAAAGCCGAGCTCGAAGCCTCACAAACGCAGCTGAAATCGCTCCAGGCTTCGCAGGGCGAGGGCACAAAGGCCGAGCAGGCACTGCGTGGAGAGCTGGCAGCAATGACAGATAAAGAGGCCGCCAGCCGTGCCCGCAACGAAGAACTGCAGTCGCTGGTCAAGGAATGCGAAAACAGCAAACAGAGCCTTGAAGCCAACATCAGCGACCTGCGTAGCCAAGTGCTGGCAATGCAGACCCGCGTCGACCAGCTGACGAGCGAGAACGCCGCCCTTGCCAAGAACACGAACGGCAATCAGGAAGACGCCGAAGCCGCATCGCGCCTTATCGCCGACCTTTCGGCACAGGTGGAGAACCAGCGCAACCAGATCGCTTCGCTCCAGACAGAGCTGCAACAGACCAAAAACGAACTGGCCAATGCCCAGAAAGGCGGCAGCACAACCGTAACGAAGGGCAGCGTGAACCAGAAACTCAGTGAGCTGCAGGCTTTGTGCGACAGCTACAAGGCTGAGATAGAGCGTCTGCGCGCCGAGAACGACCAACTCAAGAGCGAGAATGCAGAACTGAAAGACAAGGTGTCGTCGAGCGCCAACCTTTTTGCCGAGAATGAGCGTCTGCAGCAAAAGGTGAAGATGGCTTCGGTGCTGGTCACCTCGGACATCATAGTCACTCCCGGAAAAAGCGTCAAGATTGGCAACGTGGTGAAACCCACCAACAAAGCCTCGCAGACCAAATGCATTCGCTTGGACTGCCGCATACTTGACAACAATGTTGTGGATCCGGGTTCGATGACCATCTATGCACGTATTTCGGACGCTGCCGACCGCGCCATCTATAACGGCACGGCCGAGAGTTTCTCGTTCGACCTGGCAGGCACAACAATGCAGTATACCACCAAGCAGGACATCGAATTCACCGGCTCGGGCCGCACGCTGACAATGCTGTGGAAGAAGGGTGACAACGTGGAGCTGACACCCGGTCTGTATTGGGTAAAACTCTATGCCAACGGCTACGAAATCGGCAAAGCCTCATTCAAACTCGATTGAAATGTCCAATCAGGAAAAATACGACACTTTCCGTCAGATATACCGCAAGTTTGTCTACGAAAGTTATAATTATGATGTGCAGACTGACGGTCTGCACATCTCTTTTTGTTTCCGTCTGATTCCAAGCATCGACGCCAAGGAAGTCCAGCAAAACGCGGTTTTCAAGCCGACAGCTTTCTTCCCTTCGAGGCGCTTCCTTCATCCCAAGCTGTTGAGCAAAGACACACTTGATGCGCTGGTCTTCAACATAGGAATGATTGAGCTGGTCAGCTACTGGAAATGTTTTTGCCCTCCGGTTGTCGAGGTCAAGCCGTTCAGCCTTTCGGCCGATCAGGTGGCTTTCTGGAAGAAAATCTATTATAACGGCTTGGGGGAATTCTTCTACACAAACGGCATCAAAACCACTGTCGACGAATTTATGACAATCTGTTCCGATCCGTCGACAGAATCTTTCGCGAAGTGCGACGGCCTTTTCAAACCGGAAGACGATTGTGACAACCACATTGTCCCTATCGGAGGCGGCAAAGACTCGGTGGTGACTCTTGAAATCCTTGGCGGAGGACCGGACACAGCTATGCAAAACACCAGTTCGCGTTCTTTGCCACTGATTATGAACCCTCGAGGTGCAACAACAGAATGTATTCTCAAGGCTGGTTACACACTCGACAACGTCATAGTCATCAAGAGGACCCTCGACCCCTTGATGCTGGAATTCAACAAGCAGGGAGCCCTCAACGGCCACACGCCATTCAGCGCGATGCTGGCGTTCTATACACTTTTGGCGTCGGCGATGACGGGCAACCGTTGTCGCATTGCCCTCTCGAACGAGAGCAGTGCCAACGAAAGCACTGTGTCAGGAACCGATGTCAACCACCAGTATTCCAAAAGTTTTGAGTTCGAGGAAGATTTCAGAAAATATGTGTCCTGCTATCTGTCGGGACAGTTCAACTACTATAGCTTTCTGCGGCCGCTGACGGAGCTGCAGATAGCGATGCTTTTCTCGCAATACACGCACTATCACGGAGTTTTCAAGAGCTGCAATGTTGGCAGCAAGGAAGACATCTGGTGCGGCCATTGCGCCAAATGCCTTTTTGCATACATCATTCTCTCGCCGTTCGTCGAGCCCGAGCGGCTCAATGCCGTTTTCGGCAAGAATATGCTCGACGACGAAACGCTCAGGACCGAATTTGAGCAACTTACCGGCCACGCCGAGACCAAACCGTTCGAATGCGTCGGCACGGTAAGCGAAGTCAACGACGCCCTTGCGATAACAATAGCCAAATGGTATGCCGGCGGCAACACGATGCCGTCGCTGATTGCCTCATATCGTCCAAAGCAAATAAGTAATAATTTGTATTCAATACAAAAAGAGCACAATCTGGAGTCCGACGATGAGGCGAAACTCCTATCGACGCTGCATCAGAACACTCATATTGAAAGGCTTATGCCGTATCGCGATTTGTTCAATTTCTTTGTCGGACGCAAGGTGTTGATTGCCGGATACGGTCGCGAAGGACAGAGCACCCATCGTCTGCTGCAAAAAATGTTTCCGACGCAGAGTTTCGATATCGCATCGAACAACGAAGAGATTGACACCGCGCTGAAACACAACCGTTACGACATCATCGTCAAATCGCCAGGCATTCCGACATTCTTTTTCGAAGGCAAATGCGATCTTGACACTATCACATCGCAGACCGACCTTTTCCTTCGCTATAGCAATGTGAGCGTCGTTGGCGTCACCGGCACGAAAGGCAAGAGCACCACGTCGAATCTGATCTGCCATATCCTCAAATGCGCGGGTCGCGATGTCGTTTTGGCCGGAAATATCGGCATACCGCTCTTTGACATTCTCGACAAGTTGAGTCCAACAACGATTGTAGTTGCCGAGTTCTCGTGCCATCAGCTTGAAAACATTCATCGCTCACCTGAAACGGCAGTACTGCTCAACCTTTATCAGGAACATCTTGACCACTACCACGGTTACGATGACTACCAAAACGCCAAGATGCAGATTGCTCTAAACCAACGGAAAGGGGACACCTTTATCTATTGCGCCGACAATGCCGATCTGGTGGCCAAAGTCAACGAATTCAAAACCAGAATATCATCACAAATAATCCCTTACACCTTCGACGACGCGCGTTCTGCAAACTTTTTGGCCAATGCCAAAAGTCCACTCCAGGGCGACCACAATTTGTCGAATTCCTACGCCGCCTGGCTGGCAGTGCGGCACTATGGAGTAGGGGAGGATACTTTCGTCAAAGCACTCGAAACATTTACCGGACTCGAACATCGCCTCGAGAAGGTCGCAACTGTCAATGGGATAACTTATTATGACGACTCCATCTCCACTATTCCGCAGACAACCATCGCTGCCATCGAAGCACTCAAAAACGTTGACACACTGATTCTCGGAGGTTTTAATCGCGGTATAGACTACGGGCCTCTGGTTGATTACCTTCTCAGCGAGCCGCTGGGACGCAAGGTCCGCAACATCGTGCTTTTCGGAACGGCAGGAGAGGCTATCTCCAAAGGGTTGAAGGACAAGAATATGCTCTGTCATTTCGGGGCCGACTATTCTATGGCCGATGCCGTCCGTTTTGCCGCTGCCAATACTGCACAGGGATGCATCTGCCTGCTTTCCCCGGCAGCATCGAGCTACGACCACTATAAAAACTTCGAATACAGAGGAGACGATTTTAAGCAAGAGGTTAAAAAGTTGAGATAATTGTTGAATTCTCATTGGTCACTTATGAAAGATATCAAAGAAATCATAGATATTCGCCACCAGCTCCACTCCAATCCGGGAATTTCCGGATCCGAGGAATACGCGCACAATCTGATTGTCAAATTCCTATCGCAGCTGCATCCCGACGAGCTGTGCACAAATGTTGGTGGCTATGGTGTTGCGGCATACTGGAAATCGACCGTCAAAGAAACAAAAACCATTGCCTTTCGCGCCGATATCGACGCGCTGCCCAGCGGACACCGTTGCGGACACGACGGCCATACCGCCATAATGCTACGCTTTGCCGAGATGGCTTCCGCCGCAGAAAGACCTTACAATCTGCTCGTTTTCTTCCAGCCAGAAGAGGAGACCGGCAAAGGCGCCAAGAAGATAGTCGAAAGCGGCATTCTCGACAGGTTCAATGTCGATGCCGTCTTCGGTCTGCACAATCTGCCTGGCTATCCCGAAGGCACAGTCGTATTGAATGATGGCACTTTCGCTGCAGCATCTTGTGGAGTCATTTACCGCTTCAAGGGACGTACCACTCACGCCTCCACACCCGAAATGGGAATCAACCCAGGCCGTGCAATAGCCTCTGTCATCGAGCGTTTCGACGCCCTTAACCGCAAGAATTCCGATCCCGACCAGTTCCGTCAGTCTACTCTTATATGCTGTCGTATCGGCGAAGAGGCCTTCGGCACCTCGGCGGGCTATGGCGAAGTGATGTTCACCCTCCGTGCATTCTCGAACTATGTTATGGCCGAGCTGATGAAAGAGGCCGACACCATAGTCACCGACGTCGCAAGCCAATGGAACCTTGTGCTTGAAAAACAGATGCGTGAGCCATTCAGTGCGACCGAAAACACTTCAGGTTATGTCCGTCAGTTAGATCAAATCCTTTCACCTTGCTTCGATGTCGTAAATATCACGAAACCATTCCGATGGAGCGAGGATTTTGCAGAATACCTGAAAGTGCGTCCCGGCGCCTTTTTCGGTATCGGCAGCGGCTTGCAACAAGTCGAGTTGCATCATCCGGACTATGATTTCCCCGACACTATCATCGACACTGCCGCCAACGTCTTTTTCAAGATATTTAATAATGTGAAACTATAAAATCGAATCACAATAACCATATGGGCGTACCCCCGTGTATGCCCGAGAAAAAAATCAATTTATGAAAAAATCCGTTACAATCCTTTTTGCTATTTTCCTCGCTTTCGGCATAGCCAATGCGCAGGATTTCAACTCACAGCTTGTCGACGGACAGTCCTGCACCTCTATTATGGTTGGCAAACAGGCTTCCACCGACGGCTCGGTTATTACATCCCACACTTGCGACGGCCGCTATCGCACTTGGATGACAATCGAGCCTGCTGCCGACCACAAGGCTGGCGAAGTCCACACTGTGCGTAAAGGCACTATGCATACCGCTTTCCGCAACGACACCACAGGTGTCCGCACAGCAGGAACCATACCTCAGGTGCGCCACACTTACGCCTACCTCAATACGGCCTATCCCTGCCTGAACGAGAAGCAACTCGCAATAGGCGAGACCACTTTTGGTGGACCCGACACGCTGGTCAACAAGAACGGAATGTTCCTTATCGAAGAACTTGAACGCGTGGCCCTTATGCGTTGCGACAACGCCCGCGACGCTATCCGCCTCATCGGACGGCTCATCAAGGAATACGGCTATGGCGACGGTGGCGAATGCATCACCATTGCCGACCGTAATGAAGTATGGCAGATGGAAATACTTGGCGAGGGTCCAGACCGTATCGGAGGCGTATGGGCTGCACAGCGCGTCCCCGACAACCACGTCGCCGTCAGTGCCAACATCCCGCGCATAGGTCGTCTGCAACGCAATAATCCCGAGTATTTTATGTGTTCCGACAATATCGAACAGGTGGCTCGGCGCTATGGCCTTTGGGATGGCAAGGACGAATTTGTATTCTGGAAAGCCTTCAACGCAAGCTATGCCAACGGCAAAAACTTCCGCGAACGCGAATTCTTCATTCTCAACTCCTTGGCACCATCGCTGGGACTTTCGATGGATATGGCAGAATTGCCTTTCTCGGTCATCCCCGACCAGAATGTCGACGTCACCGACGTGATGCAGCTGCTGCGTTCCACCTACGAAGGTACCGATCTTGATATGTGCCGCAATATCAAGTCCGTAACCAAGCGTCGCCTCAAGGACGGAACCGTTGTCAACGACACTGTCATCAGTCCTATAGCAAATCCTTGGATGGGTGGCAATATGCAGAGCACGCTCAACCTGTTGCAGCCCGGCACTGTCGAGTTTCGCCGCACCGTCAGCGTGGCTTGGTGCTCCTATTCATTTGTTGCTCAGCTTCGCGACTGGCTTCCCGACGAGGTGGGTGGCGTCTGCTGGATGGCTGTCGACAATCCAGGCCAGAGTCCGCGTGTACCCGTATTCTGTGGCAACAGCCGTCTGCCTCAGGCGTATAGCCTCTGCGGACACAAGAAATACGACGACAATGCCGTCTTGTGGCAATACCGCAAGGCAAACAAGTTGGCAACGGTTGCCTGGCAGCGTACAAAAGACATAATGTCAAAAGAAATCATAGACCAGGAGCAGAAAGCCATTAACGGCCTTGCCGAACTCCAAAACAGCATCAAAGCCCTCAAAGCACGCGAAACCGAGGACTACGACCCCAAAGCCCAGATAGCCAATCTGCTGGACAACTACACCTTCCGCATCTACGACAACACCACCTACGCCTGGCGTCAACTCGAAGCACGCTTTTGGCAGATGTTTGGAAGCGGATTTTAATTAAGCGGAAAACTATAAACGGAAAGCGGAAAACTGGCTGCCATATCAGGGCTTTCAGTTTTCCGCTTTCCGTTTTCAGTTTTCTGCTTTTTAAGCGTTCGTTCCAGTCTTTTTCTCAACTTTTATGTAGTTGGGCATCGGAACCGTGTAGCTGCCTACCGAAAGCATAGGCTTGATGCGAAGACCCACTTTCGACGATGTGCCGTCGCTCTTGAAACTGCTGACGAAGTTTTTCAACGAGTTGATACCGTCTTTGCTGAACATACTGTACAGGTCGGTGTTGACACCAAGCGGAACAGTCGTTGTAGCCTGCTTCGTGACCGTGTAGCCCTTGCTGCTGTTGCCCTGGGCAAACTGGCCTCCGTCGATGTCCAGAATCCAGTCCATAGCTGTCAGAGCCGCATTCTTGTCGGTAGGATTCTTGATGTCGATATTCACATCCATAGCCATAGGCACAGCCTTGCCGACCAGAGCAGAAGTCAGCTTAAGCACATCGCTGGCCGAAATGTTGCCGTTGGTGAGTTTCTTTACATTGACGCCGGCAATGGTAAGGTTGCTGACATTCTTGAGGTTGTATTCACAGTTTGCCAGATTGGCAAGGCCAACGGCCTGGTCTGCCAACGAACTCAAGACACTGCAAGCCGACAGAGTGGAGCAGACACCGATAATGGTAAAAAAGCGTAAAAATCTTTTTTTCATAATTTTGTGTGTATTTAAAATTCAGATATCAAACTGCAAAAATACATAAAAAATTTAAATACTCACGCTGGCTGATGAAAATGATTGGTATACAGATTCATTTTTTTTTGAAAAAACACTAATGATTTAAATGACTATCCGCACTTGCCATAAAGAATCCACGGAAAGGCTTAATCTTAATCTTAATCTTAATCATACCGTCAACGTAGCCTTCCATTGTCAGCACAGCCAACATAGCCGATATTGTTCACAAAAAACTTATAAAAAAATAAGTCTGAAATTTTGCGGCGTCGCAGAAAATTTGTATTTTTGTATTCTCGTAATCTGTATTGCGAAAGTAATATTATTTTATAAATCAGGATGCTAAACGAAAGGCATCTGTCGTTATTATAAATTCAAATGGAAGAAAACAACGAAAAACAGCTGAATTTCCTTGAGGAAATCATCGAAAAAGGCCTTAATGACGGGACATACAAAAGCATTTTGACGCGTTTCCCGCCGGAACCCAACGGATACTTGCACATCGGCCACGCCAAGTCAATATGCCTCAATTTCGGATTGGCAAAAAAATATGGCGGCAAGACCAATCTCCGCTTTGACGACACAAATCCTGTAAAAGAGGATACCGAATATGTAGACTCCATCCAGAACGACATACGCTGGCTTGGCTTCGAATGGGCCGGAGTCCACTATGCAAGCGACTATTTCGAACAGCTGTACGAGTGGGCCGAACTCCTTATAAAGAAAGGACTTGCCTATGTCGACGACCAAACCCTCGACGAAATACGCCAGAACCGCGGCACGGTGACCACTCCGGGCAAGAACAGTCCCTATCGCGACCGTTCGGTCGACGAAAACCTCGACCTTTTCCGCCGTATGCGTGCCGGCGAGTTCGAGGATGGCAGCAAAGTGCTGCGTGCCAAAATCGATATGGCCCATCCGAATATGATGTTCCGCGACCCCATTATGTATCGCATCCTGCACGCACATCATCACCGCACAGGCGACAAGTGGTGCATCTACCCTATGTACGACTATGCCCACGGCCAGAGCGACTCGATCGAAAACATCACACACTCAATATGCACTCTCGAGTTCGACATCCATCGTCCACTCTACGACTGGTTCATCCAGCAGTTGGGTATCTTCCCCAGCCACCAATATGAGTTTGCACGCCTTAACATCGATTACACTGTGATGTCGAAACGCAAGCTGCTGCAGCTTGTCAAGGAAGGCTATGTCAGCGGATGGGACGACCCCCGAATGCCGACCATCTGCGGTTTCCGCCGTCGTGGATACACACCCGAAAGCATCCGTTCTTTCTGCGAACGCATCGGCGTGGCCAAACGCGACAACATCATCAGCTATTCTCTGCTCGAATTCTCGCTGCGCGAACACCTGAACCGCGTTGCCCAGAGACGTATGGCTGTGCTGGATCCCGTGCGCCTTGTCATCGACAACTATCCAGAAGGACAGGAGGAGATGCTGACTGCTGTCAACAATCCCGAGAACGAGGCCGACGGAAAGCGCGAAGTGCCGTTCTGCAAGGAACTCTTTATTGAACGTGAGGATTTTATGGAAAATCCTCCCAAAAAGTATTTCCGCCTGTCGCCAGGCACCGAGGTAAGACTGCGCTACGCCTACTTCGTAACCTGCCAGAGCGTCGAGAAAGATGCCGACGGCAACATCACCTGCATCCACTGCACCTACGACCCCGCCACTCGCGGTGGCGATGCCCCCGACGGACGCAAAGTGAAAGGCACCATCCATTGGGTCAGTGCCCGTCACGCCGTCGACGCGGAGGTACGCCTCTTCGACCGCCTGTTTGCCGCCGAAGCACCCGACGATGTTGAAGAAGGCAAGACATTCCTCGACAACCTGAACCCCGACTCGTTGCGCGTTCTGAAAGGCTGCAAGATTGAGCCCTGCATCGTCGACGACATCAAGGAAAGTGTCGTCGAGAACGGTGTCGCAGCACCCCATCGTTTCCAGTTCGAGCGAATGGGTTACTTCTGCACCGACCCCGACGGCAACGCCGACCACCTGGTCTTCAACCGCTCGTGCACGTTGAAAGACTCGTGGAAGAAGGCATAACGAAAGAACGGCACCTGTGCTAATCGCACAAAAAAGCACTTGACCCGTCAATTTCTGCACAAGAGAATCAAAGAATAGCAACCCGATCAAAGTACGCTGATCACAAACCACCACTCACCAATGAAACGCCAGACCTCATTGTTCTTCATCGTTATCGGAGCCTTCCTGCTCTTCATATCCGGCAATTTCCTGTCGGAGGGTCTGTCGCGCGTTGGTATGGACAATGCCGTTGTGTCGCAGCGTATGGCTGAGGGGTTTGAAGACTTTTGGCTGCCGTCGATGACGTCGCCCGGCAATCCCGACCGTATGAATTATCTGCCGCTGGGCTATTGGCTCGAAAGCCAGTGGTTCCATCTTTTCGGCAGCAATTCGTTTATGGCCGAGAAGGTTTATTCGGTGATGACCTATTTCATCCTTGCGGCCCTGATGATATGGATCTGGAGCCTGATGGGCCAGAACCGCCGGACCGGATGGTTGCCGCTGATGTGCTGGATCACGATACCTATAGTTTCGTGGTCGGCCACCAACAACCTGCTGGAGAGCACGATGACTATGTTCATACTGCTTTCGGTGGCATTCCTGATGAAGGGAGGCAAGGCGTCGTTCATCGCCCAGTCGCGACTGGCGTTGGGCAAAAAGACAGGTCCTTACCGACTGAGCCGCACGGCGTGGATTGTCCTTGCCGCATTGTCGATGGAGTTGGCGTTTATGGTCAAAGGTTTTGCAGGCCTGTTCCCCATCTTTTTCCCGATACTCTACTGGCTGATGGTGCGCCGCGAACGCGTGCTGTTCCCGATATTCACCACGGGTGTTATTCTGGCGGTGTGGATGGTTACACTGTTTGTGGCCATCATTTTCTCGCCCGACGTCTATCACCACCTCTACAACTATCTGCACCATCAAATGATAGGCGGTGTGCTGCACGTCCAGACGGTAGCATCCAGATTCTACATCCTTTATGTGCTCCTTGTGCAAGGCATCATCCCGCTGTTGGTCATCGCCTTGCTGTGCATCATACGCATCAAGAACCGTCCTTTCTACCACTTTATGTTCTATTGGCGCTACCGCGACAAACTTTCGGCCGTACAGATCGAGCGCTCCAAACTGGGATGGTTCTTCCTTGCTGTAGGTTTTTCTGGCATTATCCCCATAATGCTTGGCTTGAAGCAACAGGAATTCTACATTGTCCCCACACTGCCTTTCTTCGCCATCTCTATGGCCTGTCTGCTCTACGACCTGCTCGAAGACTGGCTGGAGCGGATGAACAAGACCGCCGAACGTGTACTGGCAGGCATTGCCATACTCCTGTTCGGCTCCGGACTGCTGCTCAACTTCAACAGCATACACAAAATCAACTCCAACCAAGACCTCCTGACCGATATGCGACTCATCCTGCCATATTTGCAGACAAACGAGGTCGTGATGGTGAGCAACGAGGTGATGCAGTCGTCCGAAGTGGCTGAATATTTCTACCGCTACAAGAAAATCACCTTCGACACAGTCCCCTGTTGCAGCCACCTGCTGACAATGTACAGCAACGTCGACAATTTCGGTGACGATTACTGTTTCGAAAAGGTCGATTTGCCAACAAGGATATACAACCTCTACGAGAGGAAAGCCGTCGAACCCGAGGAAGACACAGCGACATTCGACAACATTGACAGTCTAATATTTGAAAATGAAGAATATATTGAAAATATGCTTGGCGATTAGTCCGTTGCTGCTTGCCGGATGCAGCGGCACCTACGAGACTGGCGACTACTACAGTAGTGGCGACGTGAAAGGCATTGTTGTCAAAAGCGATGCCGACGGCAAGGCCCGCCTGGTGCTTTCGTTCGACGAGGTCGCCAACCTCAACGCCGACTCGGCGGCTCGATGGGTTGCCGAATACGACAACGGACAATGGCGTCTGCCGACCAAAGAGGAAATGACCTTTATGAAAAAACACCGCTCGTTGATAAACAAGACATTGGAGCGCAAGGGAAAGCCTTTGATGCTGGCAGGATTTACCTACTACTGGACATCGACAGCGTGTTCTGAATCGCACACCTATGCCGGAGGTCCGGAAGGGGTGAAGTGCTATTTCAACAGCAACGCCTCGCCAAACTACAAAGCACGAGCCGTAAGGGATATAGAATAAAAACGGAGAACGGAGAACTGAGAACTGAGAACTGAGAACTGAGAACGGAGAACTGAGAACGGAGAACGGAGAACTGAGAACGGAGAACTGAGAACGGAGAACTCAAATCTGGTATGCAGACGCCTCGCCTGCAAAAAAAACATCAACAACCGCGCCAGCCACTAACACATTAACACATTAACGCATTAACACATTAACGCATTAACGCACTAACACAATAACGCATTAAATAATAATAATTAGAACAATAAAAATATTAACATAAATGAAGATTTCTTATAATTGGTTGAAAGACTACGTAGAGACCCAGTTGACTCCTCACGAGTTGGATGATTTGCTGACATTCTCAGGTCTTGAAATTGAAGGCGTTGAAAAGGTCGAGACCATCAAAGGCGGCCTCGAACACGTGGTTATAGCACAAGTGCTCACCTGCGAGCCGCATCCCAATTCGGACCACCTGCACCTGACGACTGTCGACGTAGGCAGCGGCGAGCCGCTGCACATCGTGTGCGGAGCTCCCAATGTGGCTGCAGGCCAAAAGGTTGTCTGTGCACAGATAGGCACGAAAATATGGACATCCGACACGGAATTCTATGAAATCAAAAAAGGAAAGCTGCGCGGAGAAGTAAGCGAAGGAATGCTGTGTGCCGAAGACGAGCTCCAGCTGGGAACAAGCCACGACGGCATTATGGTTCTGCCAGACGATGCACCTGTCGGTATGGCTGCAAAAGAATACTTTAACGTCAAAGACGACTATACACTCGAAGTGGCCATAACCGCCAACCGTTCGGATGCCACATCGCACATCGGAGTGGCTCGCGACGTGGTGGCAGTCCTCAACACCCGCAACGACGAGCATCTGAAAATAAAATGGCCCGAAGTGAACAGCACGCTGACCGTCAACCAAAACGCCGCCAGCAACGCAATCCGCGTCAGCGTCGAAGAGCCCAAACTTTGCCCGCGCTATAGCGGCTTGACGATACGCAACGTGAAGGTCCAGGAGTCGCCCGACTGGCTGAAGGACAAGCTGCGCACCATCGGTTTGCGGCCCATCAACAACATTGTCGACATCACCAACTTCATCCTTATGGAAGTAGGCCAGCCGCTTCACGCCTTCGATGCCGACAAAATCGAGGGAGGCCACGTCGTCGTGAAATGCCTGCCTCAGGACACCCCGTTCATAACACTTGATGGCGTAGAGCGCAAACTCGACCGTCGCGACCTGATGATTTGCAACGAAAAAGAGGGAATGTGCATCGCCGGTGTGTTTGGCGGCGAGAAGTCGGGCGTAACGATGGCAACCACCAACATCTTCATCGAAAGTGCCTATTTCGATCCCGTGAGCATACGCAAAACCTCCAAGCGCCACACTCTGAAGACCGACGCCTCGTTCCGCTACGAGCGCGGATGCGACCCCAACATCACGCTGTGGGCGCTGCGCCGTGCCGCACACCTCGTCCAACAGCTTGCCGGCGGCGAAATCTGCGGCGACATCGTGGACCTCTATCCCGAACCGATAGAGAAAGCCCAGGTGCAGATCGATTTCCAACGCGTAGCCAACCTGATCGGCAAGGAAATCCCCATCGAAAAAATGCGCACTGCACTGACGTCGCTCGACATCGAGATTGCCGAAGAAAACGCCGACGGAATGCGTCTGCTGATACCCACCTGCAAGGTCGACGTCTATCGCGAATGTGATGTCGTCGAGGAGATTATGCGCATCTACGGATACAACAACATCGAGTTCGACGAGCGCCTGAACAGCTGCCTGTCGTACGGTGTGAAACCCAATCCGCAGAAACTCAAGAATATCGCATCCGACTATCTGACATACAACGGATTCAACGAGATTATGAACAACTCGTTGACCAAGAGCGGCTACTACGACGGCAACGCCGATTTCCCGGCCGACCACTGTGTCGAAATCCTCAACCCGCTGTCGAAAGAGCTCAACGTTATGCGCCAGACGCTGCTCTATGGCGGTCTAGAATGTATCGTCTACAATATGAACCACAAGATTTTCGACCAGAAAATCTATGAGTTTGGCCGCAGCTACATTAAAAACAACGCCGATTCGCAGGATGAGATGTCGGTCACTAAACGCTATGTCGAGACACAGCATCTGTCGTTCTTTATGACCGGCGCCGCCAATGGCGAAAGCTGGCACGGAGCGCGCAAGCCTGTCGACTTCTTCGATGCCAAGGCCCACCTGATGAACATCCTGCACCGTCTGCGTATGCCTATGGGCCGACTGAACACAGTGCCCGCAACCGAACACTTCCTGGCCGAAGGACTTGCTTTCCAGTTCAAAGACAGCAAGAAACAGCTGGCCATAGTGGGACGCATTTCGCGCGAAACGCTTCAGAAGATGGACTGCAAGCAGGAGGTCTTCTATGTCGACATCGACTGGGATCTGCTGCTCAAGACATTCCCCGCAAAAGACGTGACGTTCAGCGATATACCCAAATTCCCCGAAGTGCGCAGAGACCTGGCTCTGGTGATAGACAGCAGCGTCACCTTCGGCCAGATAGAAGCTGTGGCATACGCCACCGAGAAAAAACTGCTCCGCAGAGTGTCGCTCTTCGACGTCTACCAGGGCAAAGGCATCGCCGAAGGCTACAAATCGTATGCTGTCAGCTTCATATTGCAGGACACCGAAAAGACTCTGAACGACAAACAGATAGAAGCCGTTATGACCAAGCTTCAGAAGAATTTCGAGACACAGCTTGGAGCAAAAATCAGACAGTGACGCGACCGCGTCAGCCACTAACGCAATAACGCACTAACACAATAACGCATCAACCCCGTGGGACTGGAAAAATACGACATCAAGATTCTGCTTGCGCTGACCAAGTGCATCGCCGGAAGAAAAGACTTCTTCCACTGGCTGATGAACAACGGCTACCCCGAGCTGGCGGCTTTTTCCAATGCCATCCGCGGCGACATCGACGCGATGAAGTGGCTCTTTGCCAACAACTATGCGTGGCTTGCCATCCTCTCCAACGCCATCGACGGCGAAGACAAGGCCCGTGTGTGGATAGGCAAGGCAACCCACATCTGCAACCTGATGTTCGCAATGGCCTGCCGCGAAGATATCGACGCCATAAAATGGCTTGATGCTCACGGGCTTGGCGTCTTCCTGATGATGGCCAAGGAGACGGCACAGGTCCTGGAAACACAGGCACTCGAAAACACAGGCCCCTATGTACTGCATTTCAACCAGATGTGACGAACAAAGAACCAATCGGCACAATACTTAATGAAAACAGGAAATTGTCGCAGAACTATTATTCAAAACTAACATAACAACTAAAACAGTTTCGAAACAAACTGAAACAAAAATACTTAAAAGTATGGAAGAAAAAATGAACGAGCAAAATGAACAAAAAGGAACCGGAAGACAACGCCGTCCTCGTTTAGGAAGAATGAACGGAACAGCAAAGGAAACGGCACAACGTGTCTACCACAGCAAACCAGACGCATCGGATCGTGAAGAATCCAATGGTGGCCGCAGGGCATACAATTCCTTTGACAACAATGACGGTGAACGTCCCGCTCCTCGTTTTAAGAAGAAACGCAAACCTGCAAAACCGAGAAGACTGAAAGGCTCGGAAGAGATCATTCCCAACAAGATCAAGCGCCGCAAATCGCGCCAGGCTCCGCCAGAGCCCAAGTATGACGGCACAACCCGACTGAACAAGTACATCTCCAACGCAGGCATCTGTTCGCGCCGCGAAGCCGACAAGCTGATCGAGGCCGGTGCCGTCTCCGTCAACGGCGAAGTCGTCACCACGCTGGGCTTCAAGGTGAAAGAAGGCGATGTGGTCTCCTACGGCGGAGAGATTCTGCGCAGCGAACCCAAGCGTTATTTCCTGCTCAACAAACCCAAAGGCTATATCACCACCCTCGACGACCCGCAGGAGCGTCAGACGGTAATGCTGCTCGTGCAAGGCTGCTGCAAGGAGCGCATCTATCCCGTCGGACGGCTGGACAAGAACACGACGGGACTGTTGCTCTTCACCAACGACGGCGAAATGGCCAAGCGTCTGACTCACCCTTCTTCCAACGTTTACAAGATATACCAGGTTGAATGCGACCGCGCCGTAAGCCGCGAGGATATGCAGCAGATGATCGACGGCATCGAGCTCGAAGACGGCCCGATAGCTGTCGACGACATCCAGTATCAGGGCGACGGGAAAGACCGTCGCATTGTCGGCGTGGCACTCCATTCCGGCAAGAACCGCATTGTGCGCCGCATCTTCGAGCATTTCGGATACGAGGTCAAGAAACTCGACCGCTGTGTCTTTGCCGGTCTGACGAAAAAGGACCTGCCGCGCGGCAAAGTCCGCGAGCTGACACAGCAGGAAGTCAACTACCTGATGATGGTCTGAACAAGCGGAAAGCGGAAAGCGGAAAGCGAAAAGCGGAAATCTGAAAGCGAAAACCGGAGAACGCAAATCTGGTACGCAGGCGCCTCGCCTGCGAAAAACAACATAAAAAACAACCGCGCCAGCCACTAACGCAATAACGCACTAACGCAATAACGCATTCACAAATTAACGCATTCACAAGAATTGTTAGCAAGCAAAAAAGGTGCCGACAAAACGGCACCTTTTTTTCGTGCCAACCCCTGACGCGGAGATTAGTTCCCCCAAAAAGCCCTTTTCCAATACCGTTTTTATTCAGTTCTTATATCGTTCTTATATTGCGAATATAAGGGGAGTTCTATAAATTAAATAGCTAAATTTCATTTTGTTATATCAATATTTTTTCGTATTTTTGCAGTATTAACAGAAAAATACAGCATCTATGAAATACCGTAATAATCAAGGCATTGGATTATTTGACAAAGAG
>JAFROL010000050.1 GCA_017429685.1 Bacteroidales bacterium
CCTCACCAGTATGCGATTACCTGGGGAGCGCAGAATTTCCGTGAGGCATTGGCTAAGAAACAAAGTCACTTCACTGGTCTGGACATTGACCCTGATAAGAACATCGTGGCGACTCATCGGCATCTTCTTCGGCACCGTGACACTCTTCATCATCCTCTCGGGCTACCTCTTCAACTGGCTGATTTAGGCAACGCCCCCGAACCTTTCCCCTGCGGTTTCAAAAAATGTTCGTATTTTTGCAAACCGAAAACAACGAATGCAATGGACGAAAAACAGACCTATACCGAACGGCAGAAACAGCTGGCGCTCATCGCCAAAGCCCTTGGCCATCCCGCCCGCATAGCCATTATGCAATTCCTGGCGCGGCAGGAACAATGCTACTTTGGCGACATCCACGAGGAGTTGCCCATCGCCAAAGCCACCGTGTCGCAGCACCTCGCCGAGCTGAAAAACGCGGGGCTCATTCAAGGCACCATCGAGACCCCCAAGGTGCGCTACTGCATCAACCCCGACGGCTGGCAGCTGGCGCGGACGCTCTTCGCCGACTTCTTCGCCCAGCCCCTGAAAAAGCAGGGCTGCGGCTGCTCCGACGAATGAAACGTCAATTAACGGGAAATTAATGGCCAATTAACGGCAATTCGTGTTCAAAAAACAAGCGAGGCCCCGCAGGGTCTCGCTTTTCTTGACCTATGTCCTGTAGGCGGGCGTTTTTGTACGCCGACGCGGTGTTATGCCTCGGCGACGGTCTCCGGCTCGTCCTCGTCTTTGCCGCCCTTCTTGCGGCTCTGCTGGTATTGCAGGTCGATTTTCGCCAGGTCGGCGTTGTAGTACTGCGCCGCTTTGGAGAGGCTCTCCTCGGGCTGCAGCTCCTGCACGGCGTTGAGGTAGGTGATGAAAGCGCGGTAGTGGCCGTCCAGCTTCTCGCGCGCCGCCTTCAGCTCGCCCACCACCACGTCGCTCTTCTCCTCGTTGCACTTGTAACTGGAATTTAGGATTGTCCGCACGGTCGGCAAGCGGATACCTGCTTTACTACAAACAGACCAGAAAAGACTCTGCCGTAATGCTCTGGAAATTGACTTGAAACACAACAAACTAACCGTTTGTTTATAACTTTTTTTGCCCTTTTGACGGACAACAGAAGTATTTTGTGTAATTTTGTAATCTGTTTCACAGCGTTTTTGCTATGTAAACAGAAATATATACGTTTGATAATTAATAAAATACAGTAAGATATGGATATTACAGGAAGATTAATTAAGATTTTGCCCGAAATGCGCGGCGAGTCGCAGCGTGGCCCCTGGGTCAGAGGTGGTTTCGTTATCGAAACCGAAGACACCTATCCCCGTCAGGTTGCTTTCACACTCTTTGGCGAAGACCGTTTGGCTATGCTTCAGAGCCTTGTAATGAATGCTCCCGTGGTGGTTACTTTCTCGCCCGAATCGCGTGAATATCAGGAGCGTTGGTACACCGACCTGCGCTGCATCCGCGTCGTGCCCTTCGCCGGTGCCGCTTCTGCCGCTGCCCAGCCCGCCGCTCCGGCTGCCGCTCCCGTCGCCCAGCCTGCTGCTGCCCAGCCCGCTGCCGCTCCGCAGCCCTTCGCTTCGCAGCCTGCCGACGGCGACGACGACCTGCCCTTCTAACGGTACGCAAACCCATCAGAAATCAGGCGGGACGCATCCCGCCTTTTTTTATCGTATCAGTGTGGCTCGTTTGCGATATAGCCACCTTAAAAATAAACGGTTATGGAAAAACAAGAACTCCGCAAACTGGTGCGTGCCGCCAAACGCGCCGTTTCGCTCGACGACAAAATACGTCGTTCGCAACCCATAATGCAGCAGGTCGGACAGCTCGAATCGTTCCGCAACGCAAAGACCGTGCTGCTCTATTGGTCGATGGACGACGAGGTTTATACGCACGACTTTGTAAACCTCTGGTACAAAGAAAAATGCCTGCTGCTGCCTTGCGTCGATGGCGACGACCTCTTGCTGCGTCGCTACACGGGTCCCGACAGCCTGCAGCCGGGTCCGCAATTCGGCATCCCCGAACCGACGGGGCCAGTCTTCGACGAGTTGGACAAAATAGAGATGATAATTGTTCCTGGAGTGGCTTTCGACCGGCACAACAACCGGATGGGGCGGGGCAGGGGCTTCTACGACCGCCTGCTCAAGACAACGCCAAATGCAAAAAAAATCGGCGTCGCTTTCGATTTCCAGCTCTTCGACACAATCCCCACCGAACCGTTCGACGTCCCGATGGACCTTGTGGTAGTTGAGAGTTGAATTAATTCGTTAATTTGTTAATGTGTTAATTCGTTAGTGGCTGCCGCGTTGGCAGTTTCACGCTTTCCGCTTTCCGCTCTCCGCTTTCCGTTCTCCGTTTTCCGCTTATCTGTTTGTCATTCGGCGGAAGAAAATAAGCAGCAGGGTGGTTATCAGTGCCATAACGCCGAGGATGACCCAGAACGAGGTGGTGCTGGTGACGAAGGGGAAGTCGACATTCATACCGAACAGGCTGGCCACCACCGTCAGCGGAAGCATAATGGTGCTGAAGAAAGTCATCACGCGCATAATGTCGTTGGTGCGGTTGGTCTGCAACGAATCGAACGTCTGCGACAGGCCCTCGGTCAACTCTCCGTAGTCCTCGACGAGGTCGTACATCTTCTGGTACTGGTCCAGGATATCGCCCCAATAGTCTTCCATATCAAGCACTTCGGGGTCGGCAAAGCCTTTGATGCCGCCGCTTTCGAACATATGCAGCACGCGCAGCTGCGGCTTGAACGTGGTGTTGAGCAGGATGACGTTGCGCCGCGTGGTGCTGATGAGCTCGATGATGTTGCGCGCTTTCTTGTTGAAAATGTCGTAGTTGATGAGGTCCACCTCCGATCCGATGCTGAGGATGAGCTGGTAGGTTTCGAGCATCAGGCGGTCGAGGATGGTGTAGAGCAGCAGGTCGCTGCACGAAAAGGCGTGCAGTGTGTCCTCGTCCTTCTCCTCGAGTTCTTCCTTCATCTCGTCGAAGAATTTTTTCACCACCCAGTGCGACTTGCCGACGGTGATGATATAGTCCTTGCCCCAGAAGATTTTAACCTCACGGATGCGGACGTTTTTGTTGCCCTTGTCGAAATATGGGAAGTTGAGAATCAGGAAGTAATAGTCGTCGTATTCGTCAATCTTCGGACGTTGGTTGGTGCTGCGCACGTCCTCGATATCCAAAGGGTGGAATTCGTAGTTCTCAAGCAGATAACGGAAGTCATCTTCGCTCGGATTGGTTATATGTTGCCATTTTAGAGCCCCATTCTGGATGGTTTCAACCATAAAATCCTCCCTTCTTTTTTAGGCGATCACATTGGTGGTCAGTGTTCTACATTGCAAATTGACGAATTGGTTTGGATGTGCAAAGATACAAAAAAAAACTGAATGGCAAATTTTTTGCTGTAAAATACAATCGTTTTTCGACAAAATGGGTTTGCTGAACGTTGTCGCGGGACCTGAATTTGTATTGCGTTTGCGCAGAATCAGTTGACGTATGCCGCCAACCTGACTGACGTCGGGCTCGCGGTAGGGAACTGCTGGCCGTCAATGCCGCCTTTTGGCATACCGTTTTTATTGAGTTCTTATATCGTTCTTATATCGCGAATATAAGAACGATATAAGAACTGCTTTCGAAGGATAGGCGAAAATGTCGCCCACGCGCGGCGAAAAACCTTCTTGTGGTGTGAGGATATTCGCGAGCACTTTGGCGGTGGTACTATGATGGTGTTTGGCTATCTGACATTGGCGCTTTGCGCTCCGAACCAGATGCCCACCTGCAGGGCGATGTTGAGTCCACCTGCCTGTGTGCTGATTTCGTTGAAAGCCGAGTGCGTGACAAGAATCTTGCCGTAGATGGAAATGCGGTCGCGTTCGGACATCGTTTCCCAGCTGCGGAAGGGGTTGCACATCGGCGCCTGGAACTGTGTGTAGATGTGCCGCATCAGGGATATTCCGAACACCGGTCTTGTGCAGTCGACCCAAAAGTGGTTGGGTTCTTTGCGATCTTTGTAGCTGAATTCGATGCCGCCGATGCCGGCCATCAGTCTCAGCGTCAGTTTGTCGCTGTCGATGATTCTATAGCCGTAAAGTATCGAGGCTAAAAGCGTATTGTAGCTCTCTCCCGACAGGAAATTGTGGCTCCCGACAGCAGCATCGCTTCGGGCTGCAGCGCGGCCCATCGCGCAGTCGACAATCAGGCTGTGCCGGTTCAGTCCAAGACCTAAGCCGTAGTTGAGCATTGCTCCGCAGGTGGGGAAGAGGTCGTTGAGGCTGCCTGTATTGAGGACTGTTCCTAATCCGACGAACAGTTCGCCGTTGAAGGGACGCAGCTCGTAGTGCGGCAAGTCGCTGACTTGGAGAGCGGACAGCTCGCGGTCCACCTGCTCTTTGTATAGTGCCAGTGCTGCGCTGTCCTCGCCGTCGCTGGTGGCCTTGCGGAACTGCCCGATGCGGTTGCTGAGCGCGAGGTTGTGCTCCTCCAGCAGCGACTGGAACTGGTCGGTGCGGCACGAGGTGTGGAGGGTTGCCTGCATCTGGCGCCGTGTGACTTCGATAAAGTCGAAAATCACCTGATTGTAGAGCAGGTTCTGCGAGTTCATATACTGGTCGTTGCCCCACGAGCTGTGTGGCAGCATATAGGCGTCGACTTTGTAGTATTTGTAGCGTATGCCGTTGCTGTCTTTGCTGTCTGGGTAGTAGGCAATTGTGTATTGCAGGTAGCTTTTCTGTGGCTCTGTGGTCGAGATGACGCGGAAATCGTTCCAACGCAGTTTCCCTTCATTCCAATAGCGTTTATTGTTCTGACTATGAGCCACTGACGTGAAGACCAAAAGCGCGATGATTGGAAGGATTCGTTTCATAAGCGTGTTATTGTTTGTATTACGAAAACGAGTGATTTACCTGTCGCCAGATGAATAGCGACTCAGGATTTCGTTGGTGGCTTCTGCTGCTGCTGCTAGCATCGCGGCATCGTATTTTATGAAACGGCAACTGTATCTCGAGATGCCGTCGATGGCATAGTCTTTCATTTCCATCGATTGTGAAATCTGCTTCACGGCTTTGGCGACTATGCGGTCGTGCTGTTGGCTGTCGGCGTTGGCGGTGTCGGACGCAAGTCGTGCAAGTGTGCGTTCGACAAGGGCTGGGAACTGCTGTGCGTCTTGTATGAAGGCGAAGCGCAGCAGGTTCTCGGACGGGACTAAGCCTTTGGCTGTGAGGCTGTCGCACATCTGCTCAGCGCGGCGGTAGAAGGCCGGGTGCTGCCACGAGTTAGCGACGTTGACTATCTGGTTCTCGATGCGGCGGTAGGGGTGATGTAAATTATATCGGCTTCTGACGGGTCGGGGATTGGACCAGATGACGTTGTAGATTGTGTCCAAAGCCTTGAGCACCAACGCGGTGTCCTGCGGTTTGTGGTACTGCGCCAGCACTTGCAGTCCGCCGGGGTCGACGCATTGCTGCGACACGCGTCGCAGGGTGGCCAGCTCTTCGTCGCCAGGCATCAGCCAATCAAGCAGTTCGTAGCGCAGCTTCATATTCACGGCGTCGGGACTGCCGAGCAGCAGGCTGTCGACTTTCAGCCTGTCGCGCTCGTCGAGGAGGCCGTTTTCGTTGGCATAGGCGAAAAGGAAGTCGCCCAGGGTCCAGTTGTTCATCACGCAGAATCCTCCGGCTATCCCGATCGGAGTGCCATCGGTCACGTGGCGGAAAAACAGCTCTTTGGATCCTTGCGCCTTGCGCGACATCAGGCTCCAGATGGCCACGGCGCGCACCTGCGCGCAATGGTGGGTGTCTGCGTATGCGTATAGCTCGGGAATGGTCAGGTAGTGGTTCAGTATCCACGGGGCGTCGTCGGTGCTATACACTGCTGCGCCCCATATACTGCCCTGGATTGGTTCGGTTTCGAGCCGCTGGATGCTTCGTTCGAGTGCTCGCTGCTGGCGGGCACTGCGTCTGAATTTGCTGTTCGTTTGCGCCGATGCGCAAAACGCTATACTTATAATGACTAAGAATGAGAGTGTTTTGCGCATCGGATGAGAGGGTTTGGTGATTTGTGAATTGTGACCTGTGACCAGTGACCTGTGAGACGAGCGGGTTCGTGTCACTGGTCACAGGTCACTAATCACTATTGCATTATTTCTTGTGGTTGCCGGCGAAGAGCTGCTTGATCCACTCGCGGTTGAGGCGGGCGATGTTCTGGCGCTTGATCTGCTTGGGGCATTCGGCTTCGCAGGCGTAGGTGTTGGTGCAGGAGCCGAACCCGAGTTCGTCCATACGGCAGACCATCTTCTTGACGCGCTCGTGGGCCTCGACCTGTCCCTGCGGAAGCATTGCCAGATGGGCTACCTTGGCGCCGACGAAGAGCATAGCGCTGGCGTTCTTGCAGGCGGCCACGCAGGCTCCGCAGCCGATGCATTCGGCGGCATCCATTGCCATATCGGCGAAGCGCTTGGGGACGAGGATGGCGTTGGCGTCGGGCACGCCGCCGGTGGTGACGCTGACGTAGCCTCCGGCCTGGATGATCTTGTCGAAGGCCGAGCGGTCGACGACGAGGTCGCGGATGATGGGGAAGGCCTTGGCACGCCAGGGTTCAATCCAAATCTCGTCGCCGTCGTTGAACTTGCGCATATGCAGCTGGCAAGTGGTAATGCCGTCGTCGTTGCCGTGGGGACGGCCGTTGATGTAGAGTCCGCACATACCGCAGATGCCTTCGCGACAGTCGTTGTCGAAGCAGACGGGGTGGGCTATGTTGTCGTTGATGAGTTGTTCGTTGAGGATGTCGAGCATCTCGAGGAACGAACACTCAGGAGATATGTCGCTGACCTTGTAGGTCTCGAAGCGGCCTTTTGCTTGGGCGTTCTCCTGACGCCATATATGAAGTGTGAAGTTCATTTTATTTCGTTTTTTGTGTGACCTGTGATGTGTGACCTGTGATGGGGTGACCTGTGATGGGGTGACCAGTGATTTGTATGCGCTCGTGTCACTGGTCACTGGTCACTATTCACTAATTCTTATAGTTTCGTGTTGCTATCTTGATGTGCTCGTAGTTGAGTTCTTCCTTGTGGAGCGTCTCGGGCTGGTTGTGGCCCTGGTACTGCCAGGCGGCGACGTACATAAAGTGCTCGTCGTCGCGCTTGGTTTCGCCGTCTTCGGTCTGGCTCTCGGTGCGGAAGTGGCCTCCGCACGACTCTTTGCGGTGCAGGGCGTCGGCGGTGATGAGGCGTGCCAGCTCGAAATAGTCGGCCAGGCGGAGCGCTTTCTCCATCTCGGGGTTGAAGGTCTCGATGTCGCCGGGCACCTTGACGTCTTTCCAGAACTCGCTTTCGAGCTCGTCGATAAGGGTTTGCGCCTTGGTGAGGCTTTCCTCGTTGCGGCTCATACCGACGTATTCCCACATTATGTGTCCGAGGGCTTTGTGGAAGTGGTCGACGGTCTTGGTGCCGTGGATGTCCATCAGACGCTGTTCGCGCTGGCGTACAGCCTGTTCGGCCTCGTCGAATTCGGGCGTATCGGTGGGTATGTGCCCGACGGTGATCTGGTCGGAGAGGTAGTTCTGGAGGGTGTAGGGCAGGACGAAGTAGCCGTCGGCCAGACCCTGCATCAGTGCGCTGGCGCCGAGACGGTTGGCACCGTGGTCGCTGAAGTTGGCTTCGCCGGCGGCGAAGAGGCCGGGGATGGTGGTCTGCAGCTCGTAGTCGACCCAGAGGCCGCCCATCGTGTAGTGGACGGCGGGGTAGATCATCATCGGCGTCTCGTAGGGGTTTTCGTCGGTGATTTTCTGGTACATCTGGAAGAGGTTGCCGTATTTCTGCTCGACTACGTCTTTGCCGAGTCGCTTGATGGCGTCGTTGAAGTCGAGGAAGACGGCCAGGCCTGTGGAGCCGACGCCGTAGCCGGCATCGCAGCGCTCTTTGGCAGCGCGGCTAGCGACGTCGCGGGGGACGAGGTTGCCGAAGGCGGGATAGCGGCGTTCGAGGTAGTAGTCGCGGTCCTCTTCGGCTATGTCGTTGGCTTTGAGCTTGCCGGCGCGCAGTGCTTCGGCGTCCTCTTTCTTCTTGGGCACCCAGATGCGGCCGTCGTTGCGGAGGCTTTCGCTCATCAGGGTGAGCTTGGACTGGTAGTCGCCGTGGACGGGGATGCAGGTGGGGTGTATCTGCACGTAGCAGGGGTTGGCGAAGTAGGCGCCTTTGCGGTGGCAGATCCAGGCGGCGCTGCCGTTGCTGTTCATAGCGTTGGTGGAGAGGAAGTAGACGTTGCCGTAGCCGCCGGTGGCGAGGACAACGGCGTGGGCGGCGTAGCGTTCGAGCTTGCCGCTGACGAGGTTGCGGACGATGATGCCGCGTGCGCGTTCCTTTCCGTCCTTGTCTTTCATCAGCACGAGTTCTTCCATCTCGCAGCGGTTGTGGAGACGGACGGTGCCGCGCTCGATTTCGCGGCTCAGGGCGCCGTAGGCGCCGAGCAGGAGCTGCTGGCCGGTCTGTCCGCGGGCGTAGAAGGTTCGGCTGACCTGCGCGCCGCCGAAGGAGCGGTTGTCGAGCAGTCCGCCGTAGTCGCGGGCAAAGGGAACGCCCTGTGCGACGCACTGGTCGATGATGTCGCCGCTGACTTCGGCCAGACGGTAGACGTTGGCTTCGCGTGCTCGGTAGTCACCGCCCTTGATGGTGTCGCGGAAGAGTCGTTCGACGCTGTCGCCGTCGTTCTGGTAGTTCTTGGCTGCGTTGATGCCGCCCTGTGCGGCGATGCTGTGTGCGCGACGCGGCGAGTCCTGGATGCAGAATATGTCGACGTTGAAGCCGAGTGCGCCGAGCGAAGCGGCAGCCGAGGCCCCAGCCAGACCGGTGCCGACGACGATGATGTCGAGCTTGCGCTTGTTGGCGGGGTTGACGAGTTTTTGCGAGGTTTTATAGTTGGTCCATTTTTCGCTGAGAGGACCGGCAGGTATTTTGGAATCTAACATTGTGCTAAATATTATTGCGTTAGTGCGTTATTGTGTTAATTTGAAATGGGAAGTTAAAGGGGAAATTAAGGGAAGTTAAGGGAAGTTAAAGGACAATACGAATTATCTTTCCGTTCTCCGTTTTCCGCTTTCCGTTTTCCGCTTTAGATTAGAGTCCGAAGAAGACGCCTAGTGGCACAACGGCGAAGCCGAGGATGACGACCCAGGTGTAGACGACGCCGAGGATTTCGATGAGGCGGCTGTACTTGTAGTGGTTGAGGCCGAAGGTCTGGAAGGCCGACTGGAATCCGTGGCGGATGTGGATGCCGACGATGGCGAAGAAGAGGAGGTAGCACAGGACGATGTGCCATACGCTGAATTTCTGTCGAGCCATATGGTAGAAGTCGGGTTCGAACTCGGCTTCGGGGAAGGCCTGCTGCAGAACGTCGCGCTCTTCGGTGCTGATTTGGCGTATCCACTGCATATCCTTGCTGGCTTTGCCTTCGTTGAGGAGGTTCATAAAGACCATCTGTGCCTCTTCGCTGACTTCCTGATTGGGGTCGCCGACCATAAAGTCTTCGGTTTTGACCATATAGGTTCCTTCGACGAAGTTGAGCTTGACGAAGTAGAAGTCGTAGAAGTGGAAGATGAGGCAGACGAGCAGCAGGCTGCCTGTGATCATCATCAGTTTGGAGCCTTTGCCGGTCTTGGTGCGGCTGGGCTTTTTGTAGCCCACGGGGCGGTTGCGGCGGTTCTGGTACCACAGGTAGCTGGCAAGACAGAGGTGCAGGACGAGGCATCCGAAGAGGATGACCTCGAAGACCTTGACGAAGATGTTGGTGCCCATAAAATGGCAGAAGGCGCTGTAGGCATCGCCGCCGTCCTTGGCCAGGATGAAAAGGTTGGCCGTCATATGGAACAGCAGGAAGATCAGCAGAAATGAGGCGAAAAGCGCCACGAGTAGTTTTTTGGTGATTGAGCTGATTTTTATAAGTCTATCGTTGTTCATTTATGAAATTTTTTTTGTTATTGAGGCTGCAAATTTACACATTTTTTTTGATAAACAGGATGCTTGTTTTGGGCTTTGTTCAAAAATTTTCATAAATTATTATGTTTTTTTTAAAAATTTTCGTATTTTTGCAATTGAATAATAGTACAAACTAAAAAAATAATCGTATGAGAACTAGAATGTTATCGTTGTGCGCTATTTTTGTCACATTGTTGTTATTCTCCTGTGGTAAAAAAGAAGGCGTATATAATCCCGAACGTAAAATAATAATGGTAGAGACGACAAAAACTTCAATCAGAGAAGTTCGTGACAATCCGACAGACGAATGGGTGTTTGATGATTCAAGCAGATATGTTACTTCTGAAATGTGGACTTGGAATGGCGACAAGCTAATGAACATCCGTTATAGCAGTAACGGCGGCATTGCCACAAATGATGAATTGCTTGAGTTTGAATACGACGGCGATAGAATACAACGCATTGTGGAAAGGAACCGTGGGTTGAGGGTTGAAGTCAGATATGACGGACGAAAAGTGGAAACCATCAGTATGTATGAGCGGGATATAGAGGCGGCAAAAGCCACATTCAGCCACAAACGAGGCAAAGTGTCGAGCATTGAGGAACAAACACTTGATTTTCTGTGTGCAAAAGACAAGGAATTGTTTAGACGAATCATAGGAATGGTTGTTGACAATGATCCTGTATCCATAAGCGTTGAAAACAATGAAAGATTCCTCAAAAACACTAAAAGCAACAATTATGAATGGTACTATGAATGGCTTGATTTTGAATGGAACGGTGACAATATTGAGATGGCAAACTACTACACCGGTAGTCACGACAAAAAATATGCTACATACGAGTACGACTATGATGACGCTACAAACCCATATACTGGAATGACCTATTGTGGTTTTTGTGGGGATTTCGGAGAGCAGTCTTTCTGGCTAAACGCCAATAATGTGACAAGAAAGAAAACGACTTATTCTTCAGGCAAAACCGATGTCCAGGATTTTACATATACCTATGACAATGATTGGCCGCTAAGCAAGACCAATGTGGAGGTGGACTCATATTATCATCCTGCCTTTGATAAGTATATGAAAGTTACAAGTACCACTGTTACACGTTTCACATATCAAGACAATGATTAGGTGTGAAGTAATGTGATAGCGTAGTGGAGAAAGCACTGTCTTAACCTGAAAAAAATTGACAGTTTGGGGAGCAATACCCTAAAGTAGAAATGATACAGAAAAAATGCGATAGTGGTGCAGTAAGCTATAATTTTAGTTATTTACCGCACCGCTATCATATTTTTTTGCCATCCGGCAAATCAGAAAATAGATAATAAAAAAAGATCGCATATATGTGTTTGCGTATATGCGATCGGGTGATTAAAATTATTCAGTCTCTCTTTTATGGGAGTCCGGAAAAATATGATTTTGTCGTTAGTTGGAATTTTGCTGTCAGTGTTTATATAACACATTTGCTGTTGTCCAAAGTCAAGCAGGCTGTAGGTTTTGCCAACTTGCCTAGCACCAAGCACAATTAGTGGCTTTCTGTCTTTTGAATTTTTCCATTCAACTAACTGATTTATAATGTATCTATATATATTGCACATATCGTTTTACAATGTAAAGATACGAAAAAAAGAATGAATATTTATAGAATGAATACAAAAAAATGAACGAAATAATATAGAATGTTTACATTTTTATGAACATATACTGTTGTATTGAAAAACGGGATGTACCTCTTTTTTAGAACGTAAACGTCCGTGAATTGCCATAAATGTCAAATAAATTTGACCAATTTTTTAACAGGAATTACCATAAATTGGCCAGGAATTAACCAGAAATTTATTTTTCTTTTAACAGCAATTATCAGCAATTTAACAGCAATTATTTTGAATGAGTGTGACCTGTGATAAGTGACAAGTGACACGAACGCGCTCGTTTCACAGGTCACTTGTCACAGGTCACTTATTACTGAATTGCCATAAATGTCAAATAAATTTGACTAATTACTTACCAAGCAAAACGCGAACGTTTCGCAAAGCGAGAGAAAAGAAAACTTGTTTGCTTTTCCGAGCCAAAGAAATGTCAACGAAGATAATTAAACGAATTTATAGAGGTTTCCAAAAGGGAACCAGAGGGGCTTATTTCGCCATATTTTTGCTTATGTTGCGAAAATGGGTTGGGGTGATGCCCATTTCTTTTTTGAAGGCCGAATGGAAAGCCTGCCGGTTTCCGAAGCCGCACATTTCGCCGATGGCTTCAATCTTGTAATTGCGGTATTCGGTATTGTCCAGCAGTCGTATGGCTTCGCGGATACGGTAGCTGTTGATAAAAGAGGCGAAGTTCATATCGAAACATTTGTTGATGGTGTGAGAAAGCGTGTTCTTGTTGGTGCCTGCGGCTTTGGCCAACTTGTGGATATTCAGTTCGGTATCGAGATATAGCTGTTGTTGCTCCATCAGTTCTCTGAGAGTCTGAATGAGTTTTTGTTCTTTGTCATTGTCGCTTATGGCGGAGTCTAAAGTCACCTGATCGACAAGCATATCGGCCTTGGACTCTTTCTGCAGGTTTTTGCGCATAAGCAGATGGTATGAGTTGCGGCTATGGATGTAGAGAACCAGCAAGACAATGTTCAGGATGCAGGAGAGGATAAATATAATCAGATACATTTTCATCTTTTTTTTGGATGCAAAAGTAAGACAAAAATGCGTTTTAGAACTAATCTCAATGTAAAAAGTTTTACTTTGTGGGTTTTTTTTACAGCCTATTGATTGTTTCTCTCCGACGATTTGGCTTGCTCATTGGCGTCCGAAAAACATTTTTTTGGGGATGCATATTTTATTGAAGTTGTGGTCGTATGGTGTCCGGTTGTGAAAAGCTACAATGTCATATTTTATCATTTTTGAATTTTTTTTCCGATTTGTTACACCGATGAAATTTTTTGCGACAGAATGTTGTGGAAAGATGATTAATTTTGCACGAAGAAACGAAACAATTACTGCATTAATAAGTTTGTTATGAATTATAAAAGTATTCTTTTTTGTGCGTTGACAATATGTGTTTTGTGTGGCGTTGGCCAGGCACAGGAGACCCTGTCGAACGGAAAGTATAAGATAGGTGTTGGCGGATGGATTGACGGCCAATACCGAGTGGATCTGGGTAATGGCGACAAGAGCAGTTCGATGCAGGTGCGGCGGGCACGACTTGATGTCAAAGGACGCTTGTCGAAATTGGTCGACTGCCGTATTCAGGCGGATTTGTCATCGACGCCCAAACTGATAGATGCCTATATGCGTTTGTCTTTCAGCCCTGCATTGTCGGTTCAGGCCGGTCAGTTCAAAATACCTTTCACGTTGGAGAATATCCTGTCGCCGCTTGACTTGGAGTTGGCAGACAATGCGCAGGCTATTAGTGCCTTGTCGGGATATAAGGATGTTAGCGGCATAGCGAGTTATGCCAATGGACGCGACATTGGACTGATGATGAGCGGGTCGCTGCTGCCGGTCGATGTCCGTGGAGAAAGTACATATTTAATTAAATATGATATAGGGTTGTTTGGTGGAGGAGGCATAAACGTTGCACCATCGCGTTGGGGCAAGGATGTGGCGGGCCGAATTATGATATGTCCCTACGTGAAGAACCTGACCCTTTCAGCTTCGGTGTATTGGGGCGAGTATGTGTTGCCCCATACCACTGCTGCCGGTGATGAGAAGGGGATGCGTCGTCGTGTTGCCGTTGGCGCTCAATATGTTGATGACTTTTTTGTGCTAAGGGGCGAATACTTGTGGGGCTATACAGGAATAGAAATGCTTGATGCGGTCACGGAACTGTATAGTCTCGACAATATTGCCACGCGGGGGTGTTATTTTACGGCAAGCCGTTGGTTCCCATTGGGTAAGGCATCGGAGTCGGGCTTCGTCCAGAAGCTCCGTCCTATTGTGCGCTGGGACTATTATACAAAAGATTACGACGCTGGCACAGCAAACACCTTTTATTGGGCTGGTGTAGAATGGTGGCCCGAGAGGCATCTGCGTCTGCAACTGGCCTACAGAATGCACAAGGATGACAACAGCGGAAACTTTGACCACAGGCTTACGGCGATGACTACTGTGAAATTCTGAGTTTCCTTAACTTTAACCTTAACTTTAACCTTGACTTTAGATACAAAATATATAGTTATAAATATTGTAAATATTATGAAGAAAAGATTTTTGTTGACAGTATGCTTGTCGGCTCTGATTGTTTCGATGAGCATTTCGTGCAAAGGCAAAGGCGTTGAAGGCAGGTATGATGGTGACGAGTTGAATGGTAACATTTCTATCTCGGGGGCCTTTGCGCTCTATCCTTTGGCTGTGAAGTGGTCTGAGGAGTTTCAGAAGATGCATCCCGGTGTTCGCATCGATCTCTCGGCCGGAGGGGCGGGTAAGGGTATGACCGACGTGCTGGCCGATGTTGTAGACCTTGGGATGGTGTCGCGCGAAGTCTATGATGCCGAACTTGAGAAGGGGGCGGTGCCTTTTGCCACTGCCAAAGATGCCGTCGTCATCACCATCAATGCCGACAACCCGTTTGCCGGTGAACTTATGAAAAAAGGCATCTCCAAAGAGACGGCCACAAAGATTTGGATAACAGGTGAGGACGTTTCGTGGGGTCAGGTGCTTGGAACCAACGATGCCACTCCCGTTCACGTCTATACCCGTTCCGATGCCTGTGGTGCCGCTGAGACTTTTGCAATGTGGATGGGTCACAAACAGGAAGACCTGAGAGGTACGGCCGTCTTTGGCGACCCTGGTCTGGCTTCGGCAGTACAGGCCGACAAACTGGCTGTGGGTCTTAACAATATCGGCTATGCCTACGATGAGAAGAGCCGCAAACCCAACCCGGGTCTGTTGGTGGTGCCTATCGATCGCGACAATGACGGGGTGATAAGCAGTGATGAGTATTTCTACGACACAAAGGACGACTTTATTGCCGCTGTTTCAGAGAACAAATATCCTTCTCCGCCGGCTCGCGATCTCTATCTTGTAAGCCACGGGGTCCCGACGAATCCGGTGGTCGTTGCTTTTTTGGAATATGTGTTGGGCGACGGGCAGTGTCATAACGTGCCTACGGGCTATATCGGCATCGATGAAGAAAAACTGCAGCGAGGACGAGAATTGTTGAAAAAATGAATGTCAGAACTCTGAAAGACCGTACGGCGAAGGGACTGATGCTTACTATGACAGTTGTGGCAATACTTACGGTGGTTGCCATTGCCGTGGGGCTGTATCTGAAATCGAGGCCAGTCCTTGATTCGCAGTCGCTTTCGTCTTTGTTGTTTGGCTCGCAGTGGAGACCCTTGAAGGGACAGTTTGGCTTCCTTCCGTTTTTGATGGGTACGGTGTGGGTCACACTTCTTGCAATAGCGTTTGCATTGCCTATATCGTTGTTTACGGCAATATACATCACTGAATATGCCCGTCCGATGGTCAAGCGTTTCGTCTTCCCGGTGTTGGATATTCTGGCAGCGTTGCCGTCGGTGGTATATGGCGTGTGGGGCATCTTGGTTGTGGTGCCGTGGATATCGAACCACGTGGCGCCGCACTATGTCGACTTTTCAACAGGCTATACCGTTCTTGCTGCTGGAATTGTGCTTGGTATTATGGTGTTGCCGCTATTGGTAAGCTTGTTTATCGAGGTGTTTTCATCGGTACCCGCCGAATTGCGCGAGGCATCGCTTTCGCTTGGTGCCACGCGGTGGCAGACCGCGTTGAGGGTTGTGTTGCGCAGGTCGCTGTCGGGTATATTGGCGTCGAGTGTGCTGGCGGTGTCGCGTGCTATGGGAGAGACGATAGCGGTGCTGATGGTGTGCGGATGTGTTGTCGGTCTGCCACACGGCCTGCTCGATGCCTGTTATCCGATACCGGCATTGATAGCCAACAACTATGGAGAGATGCTGTCGATACCGCTCTACGAATCGGCGCTGATGTTTGCCGCCCTTATTCTGTTTGTCGTGGTGCTGATTTTTAATCTGCTTTCGCGTATAGTCCTTTATAGAATTGAAAAACAAAATGAATAGGAGAGCGGAGAACGGAGAACGGAAATCGGAAAGATAATTCGTATTGTCCTTTAACTTCCCTTAACTTCCCATTTCAACATTTCAAATTGGTTGCCTTATAGAATTGAAAAACAAAATGAATAACAAGAAGAATAAAGTCAGTGTTGGCAAGAGGGTCAAAGAGTTTATTGCCAAGTTGCTGATGTGGGTTTCGATGGCTGTGGTCTTTGTGTTTGTCGTCAGCGTGTTGTGGACGATCTTTTCGAAAGGCATAAAGGCTATGAGCTGGGATATGGTGTCCAAACTGCCTGGCGGCGGATTTTATATCGGCAAGGAGGGCGGATTCCTCAACGCCATAGTTGGGTCGTTGATGATTGTTGGAGCATCCACGCTGCTGGGGCTTATAGTCTCGGTTCCGGTGGTTTTTTTCCTCAATGTGTACTTGACAAAGGGTTCGAGGCTGGCCTATGTGGCGCGTCTGGCTTTCGACGTCCTGTTCGGTGTGCCGAGTATTGTGTATGGTGCTTTTGGCTTCACGTTGATGATATGGTTCGGGCTCCGTACATCGTTGCTTGGCGGCATCATAGTGATTACATTGTTGATAATACCGATATTTATCCGTACGATGGATGAGGCTTCGCGCAATTTTCCCAAAGGTATCCTCGATGCCTGTCTGTCGCTTGGTGCCACACGCTGGGAGACCCTCAAGGTGGTAGTGCGCCAGATAGCACCAGGTATAGCAACCGCCACGCTGCTTTCTGTGGGGCGCGCTATCGGTGACGCTGCCAGTGTGATGTTTACTGCGGGCTATACCGACAGCATTCCTACATCGCTCTCGCAGCCGGCCGCAACGCTGCCGCTGGCAGTCTTTTTCCAACTCAGCAGTCCCATCCCCGAGGTAGTCGACCGCGCCTATGCTGCCGCCCTGGTGCTGACGGCTATCGTGTTGGTGCTGAGCATTGCGGGTAGGTTTATTACCGCCCGCTTCTCGAGAAACAAAGTGTCTTGATAATCTAATTGACGAAATAGATGATAGAAGTAAAGAAACTGAATGTCCATATAGGAGACAATCATATTCTCAAAGACGTCGACTTGCTCTTTCCCGAAAGAAGCATAACCTGCATCGTCGGTCCGTCGGGTTGTGGCAAAAGCACACTGTTGCGCACCCTCAACCGACTGATCGATTCGACGGAAGGTGTGCGTATTGACGGTCAGGTGCTTGTCGACGGCGAAGATATAATCGACAGCCAGTCGGACATCACGGAGCTGCGCCGCCGTATCGGTCTTGTCAGCCAGCGCCCTTGTCCGCTGCCAATGTCAATCTATGATAATGTGGCCTATGGCTGCCGCATCAACCGTATGTTCAAAAAGCGCCGCGAGCTGGTTGTCCACGTGCGTCAATGCCTGCGAGCTGTAGGTCTTTTGGACGAAATCAAAGGCCGAATGCATACTCCCGCTTCGCGTCTTTCTATCGGTCAGCAGCAACGTCTGTGTCTTGCCCGCTCGTTGGCGGTTCATCCGGACTATATCCTTGCCGATGAAGCCACCAGTGCCCTCGACCCCATCTCAAGCAAAACGGTAGAGGACCTCTTTGTTTCGCTCAAAGACAGATACAGTATTATTATGGTTACGCATACCTTGCGACAGGCGCTCCGCATTGCCGACAATGTGGTGTTTATGTATCTCGGCGAAATCATCGAAACGGGTCCGGCATCGCAGGTCTTCAACAATCCTCAAAAAGAGCTGACCCAGAAATACCTGTCTGGGGCATTCAGTTAGTTAATTCGTTAATTTGTGAATTTGTTAATTCGTTAGTTAATTTGTTAGTATAACAACATAACTGCTTTTGCTATGAAACTCACTCATCTTAAAGAACTGGAATCGGAATCGATATATGTTCTCCGCGAAGTGGCGGCACAATTCGAACGGCCCGTAATACTTTTTTCTGGTGGCAAGGATTCTATTGTCGTCACCTACTTGGCTTACAAAGCTTTCTATCCGGCCAAGATTCTATTCCCCCTGCTGCATATCGACACGGGTCACAACTTTCAGGAAACGATAGAATACCGCGACAGTCTGGTGCAAAAACTCGGTGCACGCCTTGTTGTCGGTTCGGTGCAGGAAAGCATTGACACCGGTCGTGTCAAAGAAGAAAAAGGCTACAATGCCAGTCGTAACCGTTTGCAGACCACAACGCTACTTGATACCATAGAAAAATACAAGTTCGATGCGTGCATCGGTGGAGCCCGTCGCGATGAGGAGAAGGCACGTGCCAAGGAACGTTTCTTCTCGCACCGCGATGAGTTTGGTCAGTGGAATCCTAAAAACCAGCGGCCAGAGTTGTGGAACAACTTCAATGGCAAAAAAAACATTGGCGAGCACTTCCGTGTGTTTCCTATCAGTAATTGGACTGAAATGGATGTGTGGCAATACATTTATGCTGAACAAATTCCGTTGCCGTCGCTCTATTTCACGCATAGCCGTCGATGTGTGCTCCGCGACGGGGTGTGGCTGGCTGCTGAACCCTGCATCAATCTGCGGCCCGACGAGGAGGTGATACAGCAGCGTGTGCGATGCCGCACTATCGGCGACATCACCTGCACGGGTCTCACTGTCAGTGAGGCTAACAGTCTGGAGGACATCATCGCCGAGATTGCCGCCACCCGCATCACCGAACGTGGCGGCCGTGCCGACGACAAACGCAGTGAGACGGCTATGGAAGACCGCAAAAAGGAAGGGTATTTTTAGTATAGTTTAAATTTAAAAGATAATTGTTCATTATAATATATTGATTATGAATAATGGATATCTCGATATGGAATTGTTGCGCTTCACAACGGCAGGAAGTGTCGACGACGGCAAAAGCACGCTGATTGGCAGGCTGCTCTATGACAGCAAGAGTATCTTTGAAGACCAGCTTGAAGCCGTAAAACAAGCCTCCGTCAGCCGTGGCAACGAAGAAGTCAATCTTGCCTTGCTCACCGATGGTTTGCGTGCCGAACGCGAACAAGGCATTACCATCGACGTCGCTTATCGCTATTTTGCTACCCCGAAACGCAAGTTCATCATTGCCGACACTCCGGGTCACGTGCAGTATACGCGCAATATGGTTACCGGTGCCTCGACGGCAGACTTGGCACTGATTATTGTCGATGCACGCAATGGGGTGGTGGAGCAAACGGTGCGTCACAGCTGCATAGCGTCGCTGCTTGGCATCCCATATATCGCTGTCTGCATCAACAAGATGGACCTTGTTGAGTTTGACGTGGCGCGTTACGAAGAGATAAAGAGAGAATACCTTGCGATGGCGGAAAAGATGGACATACGCTCGCAATTGTTTTTTATTCCCATCTCGGCCAAGAATGGCGACAATGTTGTGCAGAAGTCATCCAATATGCCGTGGTACGAAGGGCACACGTTGATGCACCTGCTCGAGACGGTTCCGGTCGACCACAAGTGTGGCGACATCAACGAGCCTGTACGTCTGCCCGTCCAGTATGTCATTCGGCCAATCTCCGACCGTTTCCCAGACTACCGAGCCTATGCCGGCCGTCTGGCTTCTGGCGTGCTCCACGTTGGCGACCAAGTGGTTGTCTATCCGTCAGGAATGTCGTCAACTGTCGAAGCCATTATGCAGGCGGAACAATCGTTGGATGTCGCTTATGCGCCTCAATCGGTGTCGGTCCTCTTGAGTGACGACATAGATATCAGTCGCGGCGACATAATAGTTTCGGCCCAGGGCGCTCGCCCGTGCGTGGAGCAGACCATTTCAATGACGTGCTGCTGGCTCAACCCAGAACCTATGCAGCTGGGCAAACGCTATATACTGAAGACTGCTACGGACGAGAGGATAGCGATTGTTAAGAGCATTGATTACCGATTGGATATTAGTTCGATGCAGAAAGAGACTGGTGCTGCCGAGCTGGCGATGAATGATATAGCACACGTCACGCTGCGCACCTCCAGTCCATTGCCTGTCGACAGTTATAGGCAAAACCGCACCACGGGTTCGCTGATACTTATCGATCCCGCCAGTTTTGAAACGATATGTGCGGGTATGGTGGACGTTAGTTAATTCGTTAATTTGTTAATTTGTGAATTTGTTAATTCGTTAGTGGCTGACGCGTTTGTTAATTCGTTAGTTGATTTGTGTTAATTCGTTAATTACTATGTATACAAAAGAAGAAATTGACAGTCTGAACATAAAGTATGCCGATGCTTCGGCACAGGAGCTGTTGCAATCTTTTATGTCCCAATACGGTGCTCGTCTTGCTTTGTCGTCAAGTCTCAGCATTGAAGATCAGACATTGACCGATATGATGCTCCGCATTGATCCACAGGCCAATATTTTTACCCTCGATACTGGGCGGCTTTTCCCTGAAACCTACGAGCTAATAGACCGGACCAACGAGCATTACAAGGTGAAACTGAAAGTCTATTGTCCACAGACCGAGGCCTTGCAGCAATTCGTAGCAACCGAAGGTATCAACCCATTCTACGAAAGCATAGAGAAACGGCACGCCTGTTGCGAGGTGCGCAAACTCGAACCTCTGCGGCGCGCTTTCCGTGATTTGGATGTATGGGTGTGCGGTTTGCGCAGCGCCCAGTCCGTAACTCGTAGCGATATGAGGCTGATAGAATGGGATGAGCGTCACGGACTGCTTAAAATCAATCCATTAATACATTGGACGGAACAGCAGGTATGGGACTATATCAAGGAAAACCGTGTGCCGTACAACCGCCTACACGACAAAGGGTTCCCCAGCATTGGCTGTGAACCCTGTACTCGCGCTGTGCGCCGTATTGATGATGTTCGTGCCGGCCGTTGGTGGTGGGAAAGTCCCGACCATCGCGAATGCGGCTTGCACGTGCGTTAATGTGTTAATGCTTTATTGCTGATCAACCGCCGAAATCGTCGAACATTATGTTTTCGCGCTGGACGCCGAGGTTGTCGAGCATAGTGATGACGGCTTTGGACATTGGTCCGGGGCCGCACATATAGTATTCGATGTCCTCGGGGGCGGGGTGGTTCTTGAGGTAGGTGTCGTACATCACGTTGTCTTCCCAGTTTAGGTAGAGTACTGTGTCGCCCTCCAGTACCCATTCTTTCTTAGTGATATCGTATGTGCGGAACTCGCCAGCGTGTTTCAGCACGCCATCGAATATGCGCCGATGCACCGATTGGTAGCCGCCAGTGGTGAAGTTGAACGTA
>JAFROL010000021.1 GCA_017429685.1 Bacteroidales bacterium
AAAAAAGAGGTGTGTTTTTTTGTAAAGAATTGATAACTACCCAAATGATCATTTGAAATCGTCGCGCACTAAAAACTGCTTAAATTTACTAATAATCATATAATTACATCAATAATTTATGTTTTTTAATGGATGTTAATGTTTCAGCATAAAGAATATCCAAAGCGTGATGTTGCATTGCTTTAAATGTGCGACGGTTGGTCTCGCCTATCGAGCCGTCGTCTAGGTAGTAATACGTGCCTCTGTTTTCCAGTTCATAGCTTGGATCTGCAGACATCAGGTAGAGCAGCAGTGATTGACAGGTGAACCAAATATTAAGCTGTGTATTTCCACCGATTAGCTGAAGATAGATAAAGGCATCAATGTTATTTCTTGTTTCGTCGTCTTCCTCTTCCAGTTCGAAGTATTTATACAGTATTTTTTCCTGAAAATTGTACAGGTCGTTGGCTTTTTTGTGTAGCGATCCATCTTGCAGGAATAGGCTCTGTGCGTATGAAATGAAATATAATTCGCCGGTCAGGTCGTGTTTGATGGAACGGTCCTGTTCTTCTACGGTCTGGAAATATTGGGTTGTTTTTTCGACTATCTGCAGTAGTGTTTCGCGTTTCAATAATCCGAAATGATAGTGGAGTTTGATTGTGTCTATTAGACTTACTACGATGTCCGCCAGGTTGTCGGTGTGGTTGAGTGTCGTCCTTGTGCTGTTGAGTCGGCGTGCTGTATGGAAGAATAGATCGTAGGCTTTGGTCGTTAGGGGTTCAGCATCTCTTGTTTTGCCTTTGAAAGCCATATTTGTTGCGGCTTGAAGCAGCAGAATGCTGTATACGGTTGTGTCAAAGTCGGGAGGATAGCTGTATTTGCTGGTTCGCTCGTCGTGGATTATGGTGCTTTCGAGGAATGGACTAAGTCTTTCTTTGCTTTCGAAGAAGCCTGTCATACGCCATATAGAGAAATGGTATAGATGCAGAAAATTAGGATTTTGCACGCAGTATTCTTTTGACAATTGTATGCAGTATTCGAGACATTCATACATTTTGTTGTATTCTCTGGTGCTGAGGTATGTCTCTATTTTTGCACCGTATGCTTCGACGATGGACGAATATGTGTCGAGGTTTATTTTCTTTTCAATCCAAAGTGAACGTAAGTTTATTATTATTGTTTCGATTAGCAGGAGGTAGTATCGTGTCTGGTTTTTTAGTATGGGGAGCCAGTGTAGTAGGTTGTAGAAGAAGACATAGTTCCAATGATTTTGGATGTTAAGTATGGCTTGTAGCGTGGACTTGAACTTTTGCTCGTAGGTGGTGGCGAACCACCATAAGCTTCGGTGCGAGAGGTGTTTGAAAGCGGTATCTTGTTTGCTGTCTTGCTGTATGATGTCGGCGCAGTATTCGACGTCGCCGTTGATTAGGGCTAATTTGAATTTTACCTGGGCTGCAATAATGTCGGTGTCTGGTAGTTTGCATATGAAACTATATGCTTTTTGCAGCAGTGGACGGAACTTGTTGATGTTATAGTTGCTGGCGATCCACTCGTGCAAATCGTCGTCGGCCAGATTCCATAGGCCTTCAGCAGTTTTGCATATGATTTCGGTACCGAGCATTTGACGCAGGGCGATGACGTCGGACGGTTCTGTTTCAAGTATCTGTGCAAGATAGTTCTCGTCCCATCCTAAATGAGGTTCAAAAACTTTGGCTTGAAAAGGTCCGTTTTTTTCTTGATTGAAAATTTTTTGTTCATATACACTCAATGCGAGGCTTGTCAGCATCAGGTAGCGGTCGACGAAATCACTGTCGACAAGCGATTTGAGTTTGTCTATTTTGTTCAGAAGAAGGTCGTCGGTGTCGTCGGGCATATTTTCGACCAAAGCGACTTGGTATCGCCATATCTTTTCTTCGTTGTCTTTCTCGCTTCGTCCGCGGATTTGAGTGAAGTCGCTCTTGGTCATCCTGTCGATAAGACTTATGGCGATTTTTATCCATTTTGGGTTGCTGACATTGCTTTTGTTGAGTAGAGCCTTTCGTACTTCGGGACGTAGTGTGGCTGTGATTCTCTGTAGCGTGTCAGTGTCGTATGCCCCAAGTTTGCAACTGATAATGCCGTGAAAACTTTTAATGTTGTCGCAAATTGATATTATGAAATGTATGTGAAGTTTTTTGCTCCATTTGAAAAGGTCGTCGTTTATGTTTAGAGCGTCATTGAAGACGTACACTTCTTTGCCTGAATCGTTGAGCGCCTTGATAGTGTCTCGCCAGATGAACCTCATCTTGCGTTCGTCGCCTTTGGCTTCTTCGAGTTGAGCTGTTTTTTCGGGCGAGGTGCCTGTGATTGTTTTTTTTAGCCAGTGGTAGATTATGTCGTTAAATTCGGCCTCGGCATTGGCTCGATAGCTGAAGAATAGGCATTCGGCGTTGTCGCGTTTGCGGATTGTGTCGTATAGTTTGCAGAAAAACTCGGTTGTGTCGTTCCCTGGAATATCGCTGTAAATAACTATGCTGCGAATGTCGTCGATTTTGTTGTCACATTCTATGAGCTCTTTTTCGCGTCCTGCGAAATTGCGGATTTTTTTTGTGACAAAGGCTTCTTGTATGGCTATGAAGTTTGAATGTTCGTTTTCTGGATTTTTCGAGAATTCGGGTTCGAGGAGTTTTAAAAGGGAGTTATAGAACAGTTCTGCGCATAGTAGGGTTTCATTCTGATTGTCGCTATTGGGCGTAAATGTATAGTTGACACAGGGTGTTGCATCTCTTTTTGATAGCAGGTATTCTCTTAAAAGTTGGACGTATCTCTTTTTGTCGCCTGTTTCTTCTATTTCTTTGCGTTTTCCTTCCGTCAGGTTGTTGTATGAGTTTTCGGAGCGAAGAAACAACAAACAACGCTTGCTGTCTGTATTTGGCGCGAATAAGCCTTGCAGAAATTCATACATTGTTACGCTAAGTTTCTCTTTTGGAATGGGGAATCCGTCGGGCATACTGATGTCGGGGCAAGGTACACCATCGTCGGCCGGGATCCAACCGTAGCGATGGCCTATCATTCCAATGAAATAAGGAACGCAGTTGTCGATTTCTTCAAGGCAAATGTTGAAAATGGCTTGCTCTCGCTCGCGTAAAGTTTTGGTATTGTCTGTTTTTACTGAATGCCGCAGGTCGACGAATTCAACAGAACAGAAAAATTTTAAGAGAAATTCGTTCAGCCTAGGTTCGACAATGTTTTTCAGCACGTCGCGCTCTCCGTCCATATCGACGAAGGTGCTACTTACAAATATTCTGATGTTTTTCCAGCGAAGCATTGTTTACTTATTGCAGCATTGGCTGACGAAGTGGCAAAGGCGGGTTTTGACGTAGTCGCGGTCTTCCATAAACGACATATGGGCCACGTTGTCGAGAAGCAGCACTTCGGCGCGTTTGGGGACCATAGCCTGCGAGAGGCCCATTTCGATGGGGATGCGTGGGTCGTTTTTGCCGTAGATGAAGAGAACGGGCACGTCGAGGCGTGCCAGCGTCCGCACACGCGATGTGCGGACTTTCATTCCGCGCTGTGCGGCGAGGATGCCTTCTTCGCGTGTTTCGAGGCATTGGTCGCGCAGTTCCTTGATGTCCTGTGCCAGGAATTCGCGTTTCGATTCGTCGAAGAGGTTGGTGATGAAGTCGACGATGAATCCTGCGCGGTTCTGGTGCACTTGGCGGCACACCTCGTCGCGGCAGGCACGTTTGTCGGCGTCGTCGGCCATAGCGTGCGAATGAAGCAGTGCAAGTCCTTGGAGCATATATCCGTAGCTGTCGGCAAAGGCGAGGGCTACGTATCCTCCCAGCGAGTGTCCAGCCATCACGCAGCGTTCCACGCCGGCGTCGTCGAGCACCGCCTTGACAGCGTTGGCCATAAAGTCCATCGTGTGTACGTCGGAGTAGGTGGAGCTGTAGCCGTGGCCCGGCAGATCGATGGTGATGACACGCATCGAGCGCATATAGGTCAGTGTGAACGAGCTCCAGACGGTGAGGTTTTGCAGAAAACCGTGCAGAAGCACGAGTGTGAAGGGGTGGTCGCGCCCCTCGTCGCGATAGTGCAACTCGCGGTTTTCAAAGGTTATAACTTTGTGTTTCTCCATTGCCGACAGTGTGTTAAATCCGATGCAAAGTTACAACTTTTTTCGCTACTGTAAGTGCCTGTGTCAAAAAGAAATCATCAATCGATTGTTGATAAAGTGGGTGCGGAGCCGGGTAGGGATTGCGAAACCTGACGGCCTGTTTTGGTTTGGTGACGCTTGTCGTCCGACAGGTCAATAGTGGATTTTCACGGCAACGGGAGCTGCCGTTCTGCCCTGTTTTGTCTGGCTGTTGCCGTAAGGCGACAGGACGATTCGGTCGGGGTCGATGCCGCGGTCGGTGAGATGGCGTTTGATTTTGGCTGCACGCGACTGCGACAGGTTGAAGCAGAAGGTGTCGTCGTTGCCGGCGACGTTGACGATGACTTCGACGACAAGCTCGCTGTGTGAGATGAGGAAGTCGGCCAGATGTTTTATTTCAATTGCCGCGCTGGTTTTGAGTTGGTCCCTGTTGTTCTCGAAACATATGGCGGGCATAGCAAGAGGCTTGTCGTTGCCGGCCATACTGTTGAGTTCGGTTTTCTCGTATGCGCGGGGCTCTATGGCGGTGTTGCCTGGCGTGAAGGTGACGGCGGGCATCAGCAGGCCGCTGCACTCGGCAAACAGCGTGTACTCGTGGTCGGCATAGAGTGCTGTCTGCCATTGGCATTGGCGTGTCAGGGGTTGCTGCTTTGTCACGGTTTTTTGTGTGGCGTTGTCGACGATGTCGAAAGTGAAACCCACTTCGTTTGCGCTAACGGTGACGGTGTGGAGCTGGCTGTTGATGGTGTGGAAAGCGGGAGTGGTGTAGGCCCCGTAGCGGCCGTGAGCGTCGGAGCATACTATCAGTGTGTTACGGTCGGCACCGAGTGTCGCCGAACTCTCGTTGTGGCCGCTGTTGACCTCTTTGCCGTAGTTGACGGGGACGCTCCAATGCTGCCAGTCGTCGGCGTTGTCGCGTGTGGTGTAGTAGAGGTCGCCATAGCCCAGGCCACCGCGTCCGTCGGTGATGAAATACAAAGTCTTGAGGTCGTCGCTAAGGGTCGGGCTGCATTCCATATAAGGACTGTTGACATTGATGCCCAGGTTGACGGCCTTGCCCCATCCTTTGGCGGTGAGGGGACAGAAATAAATGTCGGAGGCCAGAGCCGTGTCGCCGTGGAAATAGGCGCGTGAAGGCTGCAGGTTGTGTCCACCGGGACGGTCGGAGGCGAAGACTATGCCGCTGCCGTCGGCGAGGAAGAAGGCGTCGAAGTCGTTGTATTGGCTGTTGACGGGGGCCGGAAGTGTCTCGGTGACAGTCCATCCGTCGGCACCGTGCTGTGCCACCATTATGTTGCCGTTGTGGCCGAGGAGCATTTTCTCGCCGTTGTCGAAGAAGCTGAAAATCTGCAGGTCGTGATTCTCGATGTTTGTGAAGGCTATGTCGCCGGTACCTTTCCATACGCCGCTTTTCTTTGTGGCGGTCCAGGTGGCCGACTGGATTGTGCTAACACCATTGATGAGGCGGTTGAAATACAGTTGTTTTCCGTCGGGGTGCATCACAGGGTGCATCATATTGTAGGCAGGTCGGACTAAGGGTGTGAATGGAAGTTTGGGGTTGGCAGGTCTGTTGAGTATGTCGCGCAGCTCGGCGATCTGGTCGACGCAGTTGTCTTCAAAGCTTAGTGCGAAGTAGTCGATACGCTCCTGTGCTTTTTTCCAGTTTTTGGCATCTATGAGGTGCTGCAGTGTGCGCTGTAGGGCGACGAACGACTGTTTTTTGCCCGTGAGGTGGTAAATCTTTGAAGCCCATTGGCTGAATTCTTTCTCGACGAAAGGCATCGAGATGTCTATCGAGTCGTATCGTTCGGCGGCATTGATGGCGTCGTTAAGCGCCACCGCGAAAGGGAAGTCGGGGTTCTGCGACCGGAACTGCAGCAGGGGTGCCAGATTGCCCTCTTCGTTGTGCCAGTTGTAGTAGGCGAGGTATATGTCATTGTAGTTGACATCGAGAGGGAATTCGTCGAGGTATATGTGCAGCGCCTCGATGTCGCGTTGCTCGGTAATGAGGCTTTTCAGCTTGGCTATGGCCTGTTCGGCAAGCGGATTGTCGGGGTTTTCGAGGGCAAAGTCGGCATACTGGCGAGGTGTCGAGAGCTGGTTGAACTGGTCGTGGATTAAAGTCTCCATACGTTCAAGCACCAGCGAGTATTCGTTGCTGCCTGGATATCGTGTGATGAAGTTGCGGTAGGCCTGCGGCGACGGGTTGGATAGCAGGGCGTTGTAGGCTATGGCACTTTTGCGCCGCTGGGCGGCTTCGCGCACGGTGGGGATATCGAGGTATCCGTCGAGCAGCGAGTCGACCTCCTTTTCGCGTTGAGCCGCTGCCACAGTCTTTTCGGCGATCAGGGCGATGGATTTCATAGCCTCTTCGCCTTCTTCGGTGGCGGCATAGCTGTCGATGAATTTCTTGTAGGCTTCGAGTGTTGCCGTCTCGTTGGCCTGATGGAAGCGGCTCTGCATCCGTCGGTAGTCTATGAGGCGCATTGTGCTCTGGTCGTTGCGGAAAGCGTCGGCATAGCTGTTGAGTGTGGTCTCGTCGAGTGTGGTCTCGTTGTCGAGATGGTTGCGTGCCTTGAGGATGATGCTGTATTTTGTCTGCCGTATGAGCTGCAGGTTGATTTTGTGTTTCAGCAGGCGGCTCACTTCGCGATATTTGTCGCGGTCTTCGAGAATGGTGACGAAACGTTGCTCGGCCGAGGTGACGTATTTCATTGCTGTGGCGTAGTTGCGCATCGGGTTGACGGTGTCGGCGTAGAAGTTGGCCAAAGCGAGCATCGAGGCCACGTTTTCGGGCTCTTTGACGTAAGTCTTGTAAAGTTTGTTGTATTGCCGTGCGTACTGCGACGCGTCGGCGGGGTCGTCCTGTGCCGACGCCGCAAAGGCGATGGCTGACAGGCAGAGCATCAGAAAGAGGCGTTTCATCGAATGTTATTTGACTGTTGTTATCGAGTTGATTATGCCGTTAAATTGTTGTTCAAAGTCCTCGAAAGTGTCGACCGAAGTCTCAAGTCTTATTTCCAGCAGGTTGTTCTTGTCCTTGACATAGAGCATTCTGAATTCGTAGTCCTTGCCGTCGTCCTCGTTGGTATAGGCACCGAGGTATTCGAGAATGCCGTTCTGGTGCAGTTTCTCGTCGAGCGACTGGAAGGGCTGCACCATAAAGCGACTGTAGGCCAGGTCGTAGACCGTGCCGTCATAGTTTTTGCGCACATAGATACGCATAAAGGGGATGATGGTGTCGCCGCTGTTGTCGACCACGTAGTCGGCGGAATAGGAGTAGAGGTATACTACGCTGTTGTTGCTGAGCTTGTTGGTCTGCAGGAATTTCCATCCGCCGTCGGGAAAGTCGAAACTGACGTTGGTTTCGGGAATCTTGATTTGTGCCGACGCTATCGAGACGAACAGCAACAGGACTATCAGTGTCAAAAAATTTCTTGTTTTCATTTTAAATCCTTTTTTAGAGTGATTTAACTAAAGTATGCTGGCTAAACGTAGGCTATAGGCTTTGGCCATCGTCTGCAGCAACTCATAAACCATAATCCTATAACGCCGCATCGGCAAATTTATTGTAGAAATCCTCAAGTCTTTTTGTAAGGACTTGGTTATTATATCTTTCTTCTGTCAGTTTACGGGCGTTGAAACCTATGGAACGGCACAGCACGGGATTTGCCGTACAGCGTTTCAGTTGTTCGACAAACTGCTGCGGAGTGTCGGCAATCAGAATGTCGACACCGTCGTGGTATTCTATGCCGGCAGCGCCCACAGTGGAGGTTATCACTGTTTTGCCCATAGCCATCGATTCTATTATTTTTATGCGGATACCGCTGCCGCTAAGCAGAGGGACTATGTTGATTTGCTTCGAGGCAATGAACTCCGTTGCATCGGGCACTTCGCCCACCACGCTGACGCCATCGCATTGCAGGTCCATCAGGTCGTCGGGCATATTGCGACCGGCGAGGAAGAGTCGCATCTGAGGCAACTCGCTGTGCAGCAGTGGCCAGATGTCGTTCAGCAGCCATCGTATGCCTTCCTGGTTGGGCATCCAGTCCATCGAGCCAATATGGTAGAGCGTGTTGGGTTCGGGTTCTGTGTCAGGGATGGGTTTGAGGTCGATGCCAAAGGGAATATCGACTATGGGTTTGCGGCATCCGAGCTGCCTGAAGGTGTCGGCATCGTTGGCAGTGATGCAGGCTATGCCGTCGAAGTCGCTGATGTGCTGCAGCTCGTAATAGCGCAGAGCGAGTGCCAGTTTTTTCAGATACCACCGTTTCAGTGGGTTGCGTGTGCCCAGTGCCATCTGGCGCCAGATGCGGTGCTCTATGTTGTGGGCTCTGAGCACGACGGCAGCCTTGCTGTGCTTCCTTATGGTTGCCACGTATGGCGCCAGGAAGATGCTCTCTACGTGTACTATGTCGAAATCCTCTTTGCCGAGGGTTTCTGCCAGCTTGTTGCCGAAGTCCTTGCTTACGAATCGTTTAATGTTGTACGATTCGCCGCAAAGCAGCGCGATGGCAGCATCGATAGGGTGAATCGACAGGTCGATATAGACGGCTTCGAAATGCGTCTTTTGTCTGTAAGCCGCGTCGCTATTTGCCTTTTCGGCAGGGTGCTTGTCGCTGCATACCGACAGCACCCACACCTCGTGTCCTGCCTCTAGCAACCCCTGTGTGATGCTGTTCATCGCCAAGGTGCCGCCGTCGACGGGCGGGTAGGGGGGCTTGTAACAGAGCTGCAGGACCTTCATATTGTTGGACGTTAGAGAAAATCGATAACGTTACAGAAACCGTCTTGACTTTAAGCTTGATTAGCTGTGCTGAAAAGAACGCGTCAGCCACTAACACATTAACACACTAACGAATTAACAAGTTAACACATTAACGAATTAACACATTACTCTTCCGGCAGGGCTTTGAAGCCTAATCCCATAATTTCCGAGCTTTCAATGACGTTGACGAAAGCATTGGGGTCGAGTTGACGCAAATTCGATTTCAGTTTGACGAGGTCGCTACGGTCGAGGGTGACATAAATCATCTTGCGCTCCTGACCCTGATAAAGGCCTATGCCCGGGAAGCAGGTGCCGCCACGTTCCAGGTCCTTGATGATGAAGTTCTTGACGGCGTCGATTTGGTCGGTGATGATAAAGCAGGTCTTGTAGGTGGTGAATCCCTCAACCACGAGGTCTATAATCTTGCTTTCGATGTAGATAAGAATGATGGAGTAGATAGGCAGCTTGATGTCGCCGATGATGAGTGTGGTCAGCGAGATGCAGCTGTCGACGATGAGTACCAGCACGCCGAGCGATATCTTGGTGTATTTGTGGATGATCATCGAAATGATGTCGCTGCCGCCCGATGTGGCACCGGCGCGGAAAATGACGCCGATGGCGACACCGTAGATAAGGCCGGCAACGACGGTGTTGAGGAATATGTCGTCGACAATCAGCGGGTCGTAGCCGTAGGTGCTTTCAATGATATATGTGAAGACGGGAATCAGGATGACCGAGACAATTGTCTTGATGCCGAAGCGCGGACCCAGCACGATGGTGCCGATGATGAGCAGCGGAATGTCCATACAGATACCAGCCACCGAAATCTTCCATCCAAACAGAGCGTTGAATACGTTGGCAAGACCGTACACGCCGCCGGGGGCCAGGTGGTAGGGGTTGACAAACATCACATCGCCGACGGCGAACATCAGGCTGCCCAAAGCCACCAGTGCATAGGCAATAATTTCATCTTTCAGACTCTTCTTTTTTTGCATTTTCAGTTATGTATTTAATATTTATATATTGTTTTATTTGTTCAATAACAAGACGTTGCGGGCGGTTGTCCGCAACTTTTCGAAATGCAAAGATAATAAATAAAAATGAAACTGCAATTCAGACACAATAAATCACCCATTGTTTCGTTTAGGTTTTTATCATTAATATACTAAAAATGCGCAAACTTTACATCTCATTATCCGTAATCGTTCTTTTCGCCCTCACGGGTTGCAGCAGCGACCTCTATTATGCCAGTACATTCATTAACAAGTTCGAACGTCAGTCGGACAAAGCCGTCGAGCAGATCTATGTGGCCCTTCCGCAGGGAGTCATCCACACCAACAGCTCGCTCAACGAAGTCGCCGGATTTATGTTTATGAGCGAGCGAGAGCAGGACTCTGTCATAGCCTCCAAGACTGCCATCCTCAACCGCGTCGACGACAGCATCCTGCTGTCGCAGTTCTCGTCAGCATTCCTTTATGCCCTCAGCCGCACAAAGATACCTATTATTGTCGTCAGCGACCCGTCGAAATTGCCCGTTGCCGATGACCAGCATTTCACGGTCAACTTCGTTCAGATGGAACTCGAAGAATACCTGCAGCCCAACGAGAGCCGCTTCACGACCCGTAGTGGCGTCAACTACAGCTACCCCTACCAGCTTCGGCACCTGTCGCTCAATGCCTGGATGCAGCTCGATGCTCGCGACACCCTCTCGGAGGTCTATTTCCGCAACCGCGAAGTCGAGGAATCGTTCCGCGGCACCGTCACCTCGTTGCGCGACGGCAAGGCGACACTTAAGACCCATTTCGACCGCCTTACCCCTGCCGACGCCTACCATACTGCTTGGAATCTCGGCATCGAGTGCGCCACGCTCTATGTCGAAAAGATATTGTCCGAATACGTTTGCCGCACCAAGGGCACCAACCAGACCTATTTCTACTACAACCCCGCCTGCAACTGCATCGAAGATGTCGTCCCCTACGATGAAGGCATAAAGACATCGTTTGAGAAACTATAAAACATAGACAAATGTTTTTTGCTCAATTCCTTATGCAATCAATGAAATTTATGCATTGGTTGTGTAAAAGACATTTTTTTGCGGTATTGGTGGGCTTGTCATAGAGGTTTCAATTTAAGTCCACTGAAAAGGACATCCGCGACAACATCGCCAGTATGCAGATGTCCTTGATGTTTTAATCCCAGGCCCAATGGGGGCGACCACACGGTCAGCAGGCCGCCTCCAACGACGTGTTTCAATCCACACCCCCGCAGGGGGCGACTGATGACGGTCTGCATCCACGCTTTCCAGTCATCGTTTCAATCCACGCCCCCGCAGGGGGGCGACTCTCGCGGCTCTCGTCGCTGACGGGCCACTGCTTGTTTCAATCCACGCCCCCGCAGGGGGGGCGACTATTCGTTGCCGAAGTCCTCGTTGAAGTCGCCGTTGTTTCAATCCACGCCCCCGCAGAGGGGGCGACGCGTGATGTGCGACGTGACGGACATCATCATCAAGTTTCAATCCACGCCCCCGCAGGGGGGCGACCCCGCATCGAGCATCAGCATTTTGTTGTATTTCTGGTTTCAATCCACGCCCCCGCAGGGGGGCGACTTATTCCTTGTTCTTAGGCCAGCGTCTTCACCGGGTTTCAATCCACGCCCCCGCAGGGGGGCGACACGACACGCTGACACGCAGCACCCTCTTCAAGCAGTTTCAATCCACGCCCCCGCATGGGGGCGACAGTGGCTATTATAACGTATATATTTTTAGATTATTGTCATCCTTGTTATGCGAATCTAATTTCGAATAACCTACTTGGAGGATTTATTATATGCTTTGATATAGTAAGTAGCTGATAATGAGTATGTGCGAAATTAAGGCGTTTTGTGTATGCCTTTTGTTCCGCGCTATATTATTATTGTGTCATTTACATCATATGCACTCCTTGCCGTCAGCGGCAGTTCGTCGGAATTTCCGACAAACTGAATCTTTTGTCAGTTCGCCTGTGCTGAATGCGTTTTGTAAATGTTCGGCTATAGTAGAGCGTCCTTTGTCAAACAACGCGGCGATAGCATCCTGTGTACACCAGATTGTCTCATCAGCATACATCACCTCAATGCCTTGTTCCTTATTCTCCGCTTGGAAAATCAGGAACTCAGCCGTGCTGTTTCTTATCTCACGTTTCTTTGCCATAGGCGGTTAGATGAGGATTTTCATATCTATTCCATTCTGAATGTTCGTGTAATCACAAGGAGATAACTCTTCGTCATTAACAGTCACTTTATAATCCTCAAATTGACGAGGATACGCTATTGTTTCTCCATTCTCGTTCTTTCCCTTTTCAATCTTGACTAGACTGAATAGTTGAGCAGAGCGTGCATTACCCAATTTTGAATCATGCTTGAAGATGATTAGTGCCCTAGCATTCATCTCGCCACGTGCTGCTGAATGGTCATGTTCAAAAGCATTCATAAGTGCATCCCATAGTAAATCCAAATCCTTTTCTGTAAAGTGACATTTTATTCCATCAAAAGCGGATACATACCCGTGCATACGATAGAGACCGTAACTTACTGTTGATTTATTACCGAATGTTGTAGAGTCTGCATCATCAACTTTGCAGCATCTAGTCAGCGAGTGGGTTTTACTATCAATAGCATCAATACTGCGAGAAAAGACAAATTGGACAGGCCCACGTACTGCACCCACTCCTTTTTTTCCACTCTCATCCTTTTCTCCTGTACTTAATACGGCTCCAAAAGTTCTTATATCGTAGTATCTTTCACACATAACAATTCTGCCTTTTCCTTCATCTCCTTTGGCTTTCTCCTTTCCCTCTTTAATTTTGGCATTAAGTGGTTTACCTTGAGAAATAAAGATGTCGTACTTTGATGCATCAAGCTTTCCTTCTTCGACTTTCAGCTGAACGTAGTTACGCACTTTGCGTTTAATGCACACGTCTGAAACAAGACCTTCTCTTGTCTCAAAATCAATTCTCGGCTGGTTGTCAAAATCAGGATCACCATTGGGATTACCATCTTTTACATCGTAAAGAAATACGAAGTCATACCTGTTCTTAATGTAATTATCCATATCTGTATCTATTTATGAGTTAATATTTTCTGTTGATTCTTTTTTATGATTCCTTTGGAAATAATAGCCCAGCGCAAATTCCCCTTGCTCTATAACGGTGAATCGCTGGGGCAGACTTCCACTTTCGCTAAGTAATCCAGCAATTTCATTTAGTTCCTTAGCGAGGTATCCTCCTATCTTCTTTTGATATATAGGAACATTCTTTGTTAGTAATATGCCGCCAAGGATATATGCAGGCTGGGATGCAGCAGCGGAAAAATAGCGCTCCTTGATTCCACTATTTACATTTCCTATAGCTTTCCGCTGCATTGATTCAATGACAGCGAACAATCTGCCACACAGGTAGGCTACACTTCTGTTGGCTTCATCTAATGTTGGTTTCATTTCATTCTTTGTATTTCGGTTAATAATCAATTTTATAATAGCAGCTCTCTCTGAGGAGAACTTGTCTCCTATAAATACACGATTTAATACATGCTGTAACACCTCCGTTGGTAACTTGTACTTTCTTCCTTTAATGGCAGCATTCCACAGTACGGAGCCTATTTTTGCTTTCGAATTAAGGTCACTTTTCTGTTTTTTGTCAGGTTTTTTGTCCCGCTGGGTAGCATTGACAAGGAAACGCAAAGGACTATAAAGAGTTGTTCCTTCCCTGTTTTGCATCTCAATGTCTCGAAACCAATCTGCTATATTACGCTTGTATTCTTCCAAACTTATTGCAGTCCAATCGCGAACGGCAATACGTGCAGCAGCTGAAGACAAAGTGCAGCTATAGAACATATTATTATCTACAGCATATCCCAGTCTGTGATCACCACTCCATGCACTCTCTAATAGTTTCTTTACATTTTCCTCATCGGGCTCGTCAAAAATATCAAAGCCCTCTTCGTCATTTGTTTTGTCTCTTGTCCAAAACAGAACCAACGTATTATCGCTAATATTCAGTCGATGTTTATACTGATAGTGCTCTTTACGTTTCTTTTCTTCGTCTTGTGGAACCACGTGCCCTTCAGAAAGCATATAATTAAGTCCTTCAGTAAGGTTCCTTGCACAATCTCTGCATATTGAGGCATTCAGGTTGCCTTTCAATCCATACGATTCGAAGGCAGGCTCATTAAAAGAAACCAGCGCACAGCCCGCAGTCTGTCCCTTTGGCATTTTCACCAATCCGTAGGGTTCGTCAAGGACAGGCACGTCAGACCTGCCGCAAATAGTACAACTACGGTTGTTGCGAATTTTTAGAAGAAGTTTGTTTTCTGTCTCGTGGAAACGTGTTATAATAGCAGTTCTAACGTTATCAGTATTCAACAAAAGTGTTGTATCTATCATAAATGTCAATGTGACACTCTTAATTTCTTCTTTCTTTAAATTTAAATTATTGAAACTTTCAACAGCTTTTTTTAATCCATTGGGATTTTTTTCATCATAGAAAAGAAAAACAGGATTTAGCTCTTCTAAGTGCTTATATTGTTGAAGTTTATCAATAAATAATTTATGTTTCTTATCAGCATCTTTATCGCCAATACCAAGCACTTCTTCACGTTTATCAAGGAGAAAACGGGATTGTCCTTTTTTAGAAGATAAATAGCCCCACTTTGAACCTTTGTCATATTTCACCAGTACTTCTGATTCAATCTCTTTATCAAAGGGTATAAAGCCCCCAAAAACGCCATTCTTGTCAATAGAAATTACCAACGAGCAGTATTCTTTTGTTAATGCTCGTTCATGCCCCCATGACACACGCCTTCCAAATTCTACTAACTCTTGTATCATAAGTCTGCCTCCTCTACTTTATAATGCTCGTAAACCACACGGTTGTATTCATCGCTTTGTTTGGGCTGAAGATGTGTTGATGACAACATCTTTATAGCTTTTTCCTCTGGGTATTCGAGTACGCCATTGACAATGGCGACATCATAGAAGAAAAGAGGGATTGCTTTTCCTGCTTTGTCATAGAACATATCATAAAGCATGCTGCCAATAGGATAGTTTATTTTTAAAGGAACATCATCCTCTGTAGGCGCGGAAAAATCCGCAGCGAACTCTCTTGTACCCAAGTATGGTTGATGCCAACATTGTCCATTACTCACACGGCGCTCAAACATTGTGCGATACTTTTTTACTGTCAGTGGGTTGGCAGTATCCTTACTTTGCTTGATGCGCTCTTCATTAACAAAGACAGATGCTTCAATAATATATGCAACATCCTTAAGCACAATGCTGTTACGCTGAACTCGAAATTTCTCTATTTCAATATGTTCTACACCTCTGCTCCCCTTCTTGCTTATCTCGTTTTTTTTTATTGAGGTAAATATGATTGGATTCAGTACTAGTATTCTTCTCACAACCCATTGAAATTCTGGCTTCCAAAGAATCGCTTCTAATATGCCTCGCGCTGCAGAAGGAGTTATGCAGGGATAACTCATCCGTTCCACTTTTAAGTCGGGACGAGTGAAGCAGGCGAAATCGCCGGTCACTTTCAATCTTACTATTTCTTTGTCTAACATATCATAATTCTTATATTATTATTGGTTTCAAGTCTTCAACGAAAGGCAATCCAAACGCCTTGTCATACTTTCCATGCCACACACTGATGCCACATTTTTCTGGCAAGATATTTGAGTTGTTGTCACTTACAAACTTCTCGTAAACCTGAACGCAATATTGCGATACAAGCTGATAATCCTGTTTTGACATGAATTCTTGGTCTTTTATTCTGTCATATAGTTTTCTACTTTCCTCGTTATATTTGTAAACGAATAAGGTCTGAGTCTTTTTGTCAATAATCTTGTATTTATCTGAGACTGTCTGATACAGCAGCTTTCTTCTGTCCTCAGTAATTTTCAGTCTATCGGTATCAACGAATGACTTAGTCAGTTCTCTATAATAATATCCATAGAAATCATGTGTGTATAATTGTTCTTCTTTGCCCTTGTAGAGAAAGTTAGCAAACTGAGACCATGAGTTGTACTCTTTGCTAGGTTGTCCAGCCTCTGTTAAAGCAAACAAATATACATCTCCTTTTATATCGTTGCCACTATCATCTTTTCTCTTGCCTTCCCTATTGCATCTTCCTGCTGATTGAATTATCGATTCTAAAGGAGCGATCTCTCTATACACAGAAGGAAAATCCAGATCCACACCTGCTTCAATGAGCTGTGTTGAACAGACTATTACTGTTTCGTTTTTCTTTAAAACTTCTTGAATCTCTTTGAGGACAGATTTCCTGTGGTCAGGACACATTGATGTAGACAAATGAAAATAATGCTTGAATGTCTGCCCACCTTTTATCTCTTCAAAGAAGATTCGTGCTTTCTTCTTCGTATTAAATACAACTAGAGCTGATTGCTTATTTTGGATAACAGTATCTGCCAGTTCTGATATGCTCACCTCATTATAATCATTCACTGGATGATAAGTAACACGTCGTGTCTGTTCAAATATCATTTCGGAATTCTCAACCAACGATTCTATATGGCTTATACCCTTAAAACCTTCTCTTGTGGCAAAGTCTGGTTGGGTAGCAGTACAGAATAGGATGCTGCATCTACACAATTGCTGAAGATTGTCAAGCATAGTCAGGGTCGGTTCTGTGATACCCATAGGCAATGTTTGTATCTCGTCAAAGATTATCACAGCATCTTGGATGTTGTGCAATTTCCGACAGTCAGAGCGCTTGTTGCTGAACAGCGACTCGAAAAATTGCACATTAGTTGTAACAATGATAGGATAATCCCAGTTTTCGGTCGCCAGCAATTTGGGGTTATACTCTTCATTATCTTCATTCTCTGCGTATATCACATTAGAATGGTGTTCAAGAACATAGTCATTCTTTTCATCATTGAATATTTCTTTCAACTTCCCTGCCGTTTGGTCAATGATGCTGACAAATGGAAGCACAATGATGATTCGCCTAATATTCTTATGATATTGTGCATGAACTAAGGCCCAGTTTATGCTGCAGAGAGTTTTGCCAAGTCCAGTGGGGAGTGTTAGGGAATAGAAACCCTGAGGAAGATTCGCCTTTGATTCTGCATATAAGCGAACTTTCTTACGCAATTGGTTGATAGGTATGTTCTTCTTTTCTGGGTCTCGTTCAAATCTTAGAAACTCCTGCCCTAATTTGGCAGACAGCGCATCTGGCTTTAATACAGGTCTCTTCCTCTGCTCAAACTTTTCCTTTGCGAAATGCCTTTCTGTATCAAGGCTGTCGGCATCGACAAGAGCACTATATAACATTCTTACGAAACACTCCTTTTGAAGGATGTCTGGCAAACTTCTGAACGGTTCGTCGTCCGGAGCATTAAGTTGCTTATCATTATCGTTGCGCCAATGTTTATAGATAGCATCATAATTGGCCCTGTTGGTTATTTGCTCGGCCTTTATGTCTACAGCCATTGATGGCTTATCTGGCAGCCCAGCATGATGGCCATAGACGGGGAATATTACCTCAATTAGAGAGGTTTCTTTTGCAAGAATGGCCCCATAAATTGAGTGTCGAGTTTTGCTACCTTGTCCACGAATATATTTTTGAAAATTCTCAGAGTACTTGCCTATATCGTGTATAAGGCCACAAAACTCATACAATTCCGCAAACGATTCTGAGAGGGCAAACTCTCTCATCAGTTTCCCTACGCCAGAACTATGTTCTTTTATTGTCTGCTTAGAACCGTTTCTGTTTGCTGAATGTGCGATGTATTCTTTCACTTTTATCAAGTTTTAATTCAGTTGTTGGTTTGAATGGCCATATCCGATGTTCGAATGTGCGATATTGTCTTATTATCAGAGATGTAGGGCATAGTTTTCGAATATTCTATTATTTATTCACGATGCAAAGATACATATAATAGTGCGTCAAAAAATGAGCCACAGGGAATATTTATTTATATTCTTCGAGGGCTTCTTGTAGTAAGTCTTTTATTTTCTGGGCGATATCGTCTGGAGATATGACTTTCAGCCAGCGTCCACGCGAGAGAATATGGGCCAGAAAATCGCTTGTAGGACGCAGTTGGACTTCAAAATCGACATAATCAGGGCCCTCTGCAATGACTTTCTGCGAGGAATGTAGCGGCAAGTCGCGCAGGGCATAACGCTCGTTGCCATAGGCACGCAACACTATGCGTTGTAGTGGTGTGCGACTGTCGGTCATTACGCCAAAGTAATCGGCAAAATAGGCTTGAGCGTCAAAGTGTTTGTCGATAGTAAAGGTCTCGTCGCTGGTCTGCATTTGAAGGACTCGGTCGAAAGAGAGGACTATGAACCCTCCGTTTTCGAAACGCCCCAGCAGGTACCACCGGCGACGGAACAGCTTTATGCAGTAAGGCTCTACGGTCCATTGTTTAGGCTCGCCGCTCCCGTAGCGCCGGTACTGGATAATGATGCGGTGGCCGTTCTGCATCGACTCTACTGCCTGTTGCAGGTGATCGCCCTCGGTGGGAATGCTTTCCAAAAGGATGCGGTCGTGCAGACCTCGGGCTTCGCTGACTATATTGCTGACGGCCAGTGTACTCAGCATCCACCGCGTGACACTGTCGGACGACATCAGCGACGTGTCGTCGATGTAGTAGCGGTTTTCGTTGTCGCATTTGATGTCGATGCCGAACATCTCTTCGACTTCGTTGCGATGGCGGCGAAAAGTGGCACGGCTGAAAGGACGGCCCTCGCTCATATCGGTGCGCATCCATCGTTCGTTGATGTCGCTTAGCTTGATGCGGCCTGCTCGGCGGATGGTGTCGACAAGCCAGGCGTATTGTTTGAAAAGTGTCGACGCTTTCATATCACGAACCGTATTTCTTTCATTCCGCAGGTGAGTGTGGTGCCGGAGGCGGCGGTGAGCTGCAGGTGGCCGTAGCGGTCAATGCCGGTGATGGTGGCGCGGAGGGGCTGGCCGTCGTGGATGTAGTCGGCTTCGACGCCGAGGCGGTAGAGGCGGCTCAGATAGTCGGCACGGATTGCGTCGGGACCTGAGGGCTGGCGCAATTGGCTGTAGCGGCGCAGGATGTTGTCGAGCACTGCGCCAAGGACTGCGTCGAGGTCGAAAGGCGTATGCTCAGGACTTTCGAGCAGCAGTGAGGTGGGGTTGGGAACCCAGTCGGGGAATTGCATTTGGTTGACGTTGAGGCCGATGCCGCAGATTGAGCTGGCGATATGGCCGCCGCTAAGCTGGTTTGTGACGAGGATGCCGCACACTTTGCGATCGCCGACATAAATGTCGTTGGGCCACTTGATTTGAGCGGAAAGCGGAAAGCGGAAAGCGGAAAGCGGAGAGTGTGGTGCGGAGAGCTGCTGCTCCAATGTTTCGGCCATGGCGAGGGCGAGGGCCATCGTGAGGTTGTATTGGTCTTCGGCAGCAAGGAAGGCGGGCTTCAGAATCAGGCTGAAAGTGAGGTTCTTGCCGGGTTCGCTGACCCACACGTTGCCCTGCTGGCCGATGCCGGCGGTCTGCCGGCGGGCGCAAATAACTGTAAACTCCCCGACGCTTCTGGGGTCGAGGAGTTTGCAGTAGTTGTTGGTCGACTCGAGGGTGTCGAACCAGCGGATATCGAATGGATGGCGATCCATCACACGGTCATTATCTCTTTTTCTTTGGCGGCATAGATCTTGTCGCACTCGCCGATGAACTTGTCGGTGATGTCCTGAATCTCTTTTTCGACTTGCTTCACCTCGTCCTCGGGTACGGATTTGTCTTTCAGTTTCTTGACTTTGTCCATCACGTTGCGGCGGGCGTTGCGGATGTTGACCTTGCTGTTTTCCACTTCGCTCTTGGCGCTCTTGCTGAGCTCTTTGCGGCGCTCTTCGGTCAGCGGGGGAACGACGATGCGCAGTATGTCGCCCTCGTGGCGCGGCGTGAAGCCGAGGTTGGCGTCGAGGATGGCTTTGTTGATGGCACCGATGATGCTCTTGTCCCACGGCTGGATGATGATGCTGCGGGCGTCGGGGGTGCTGATGTTGGCAGCCTGGCTGAGTTCGGTGGGGGTACCGTAGTAGTCGATTTTCACTCCGTCGAGCATACCGGGATTGGCTTTGCCGGCGCGGATTTTGGCCAGTTCCTTTTCAAGGAAGTTGATGGCACTCTGCATTGTCTGTTTTGCTTCGTCGATACAAGCTTTTGATAAATCGTTCATATGTTGATAAAATTTTAAGTTTTTTTTTTGAGGAAGTTAGAGGGAAGTTAAAGGGAGTTAAGGGAAGTTAAAGGGAGTTAAGGGGAGTTAAGGGGAGTTAAGGGACAATACGAATTGTGAATGCGTTAATGCGTTAGTGCGTTAGTGCTGACGCGTTTTCCGCTTTCCGTTTTCCGCTTTCCGTTTTCCGTTTTCCGTTTTCCGTTTTCTGTTCTCCGTTCTCCGTTTTCCGCTTTCCGTTTTCCGCTTTTTTACATCACTTCTGTGCCGATGGGTTCGCCGCTGACCACGCGCAGCAGGTTGCCCGGACGGTTCATATCGAAGACGTAGATGGGCAGGTGGTTCTCCTCGCAGAGGGCGAAGGCGGTGAGGTCCATTATCTTGAGTTTCTTGGTCAGGGCTTCCTGGAAGGTGAGGGTGGGGTATTTGGTTGCCGTGGGGTCCTTCTCGGGGTCGGCTGTGTAGACGCCGTCGACGCGGGTGCCTTTAAGGATGGCGTCGGCCTTGATTTCTACGGCGCGCAGGGCCGATGCCGTGTCGGTGGTGAAGAAGGGGTTGCCGCTGCCGCCGCCGATGATGACGACGCGACCGTCCTTCATTGCCTCGATGGCGCGTCGGCGACTCATTTCCTTGCAGATAGGCTCGATGGCCAGTCCGCTGAGCAGCTCGGTCTTCAGGCCTTGCTTCTCGAGTTCGGCCTGCAGGGCCATACTGTTGATGAGGGTGGCCAGCATACCCATATAGTCGCCCTGCACACGGTCCATACCCTGGGCGGCGCCGCTGAGGCCGCGGAAGATGTTGCCGCCACCAATGACGATGGCCACTTCAACGCCGTGGGCTACAGACTCTTTGATGTCCTTGGCATATTGTTCGAGCATTGCGGGGTCGATGCCGTAGCTTTGGGCTCCCATCAGCGACTCGCCGCTGAGTTTAAGCAGTACGCGGTTGTATTTCATAATTCTTTGTTTTGCTTTCTGTATTTGTAAATTATTGAATTATATCTGTTTTGTCGAAAATGATATTCTGTTTTGAGACTACGAAGATAAGAAAAAAAATGGAAATGGCGCGAAAAATGCTTTTTTTTAAGCGTTATTTGTTTGGCGGCGCTTGTAACGCGTTTGTTGCCAGGCTGATGCGCGATGGCCGCGAGGTGTGTGCCTCTGAGCCCTTTTCGCATAGCGTTTTTATGCAGTTCTTATATCGTTCTTATATCCGCGATATAAGAACGATATAAGAACTCGATGGAAAGGGTATGCCAAAAGGCGGCGCTGGGGGGCTGTGTGTGGCTGGGATCAGGTGTCGCCGCTCACGGCAAGGGCGGCGATGCTGACGCGTAGGCCGTCGACGCTGCTGAGCGCTGCATAGCAGGCTTCGGTGGTGGCTCCGGTGGTGATGACGTCGTCGACCAACAGTATGTGTTTGCCTTGCAGTGCTTTGGGGTCAGTGACGGCAAAGACGCCTTTCATATTTTCGAGTCGCTCGATGCGGTTTTTGTGGGTCTGCGATTCGGTGTGGCGTGTGCGTACAAGGATACCGTCGGCAATGGGCCGTTCGAAGGTCTGTGCGAGGCCCCGGCACAAAAGCAGGCTTTGGTTGTAGCCGCGTCGGCGCTCTTTGCGGCGGTGCAGCGGCACGGGGACGATGATGTCGACATCGTCGAACTGCCCGCTCTGTGCGATGTGCAGCCCAAGCTGGCGTCCCATAATGTGCGCCAGTTTCTGGTTGGAGCTGTATTTTATCTGGTGCAGAATGGTTTGTGTGCTGTTTTTGCGATGGAAAACGAGCAATGCCGTTGCGTGTTGCACGGGCACGCGTCCGCGCAGACGTCGCTCGACGAGGTTTTCGTTGCTGTTGGCGGTATGCACTTCGGGCAGGCTGAGCAGGCAGGCGGTGCAGAGCTCCTCTTCGCCGTCGACAAGCGGGGTGCCGCAGACTATGCAGTTGCGCGGAAAGAAGAGCCGTATGAAGTCGTTGATCCAGCGCATAATGGAAGGCTAAGGCAGCAACAGGCAGCTGTCGCCGTAGCTGAGGAAACGGAAGCCGTGGTCGAGTGCGTAGCGGTAGCAGCGGTGCCAGTCGTCGCCTATCAGGGCCGAGACGAGGAGCAGCAGGGTGCTGCGCGGCTGGTGGAAATTGGTTATCAGGCCGTTGATGACGTGGTATTTGTAGCCCGGGGCGATGAGCAGCTGGGTGTCGCCGTCGAGGTGTTCGATGCCTTTGCGGTCCATCCATTCAAGCACTTTGCCATAGGACTGCGTGGCGCTGATGCCGAGTTCCTCAAGCTCGTAGGGGTCCCACTGCAGGACGTGCATAGCTTCGGTGTCGGGGTCGTTGTGCAGTTTCACTCCGAACCAGTAGACCGACTCCAGGGTGCGCACCGTGGTGGTGCCTACGGGGATGATGGGGTGGCCTATCTGGTTGAGTATGTTGACGATATTGGTACGGCTTATCTGCACTTTCTCGACGTGCATCTCGTGGCCGCCGATGGTGTCGGCACTGACGGGCTTGAAGGTGCCGGCGCCGACGTGGAGGGTGATGTATTCGGTCTTGAAGCCCTTGGCGAGCAACTCGTTGAGCAGACGGTCGGTGAAGTGAAGGCCGGCCGTGGGTGCTGCCACCGAGCCTTCATAATGGGCATAGACGGTCTGGTAGCGCGTGTTGTCGCTCTCCTCGGCGTCGCGGTGCAGGTAGGGCGGGAGGGGAATGACTCCGACGTTGTCGATAAGTTCGGCAAAGCTGATGCCGCCGGTCCATCGGAAATCGACCAGCCAGGCTTCGCCGACGGCCTCGCGGCGCGTGGCTTCGATTTTGAATTCTGAATCTTGAATTTTGAACTGGCGCTCAAGGGGGCCTTCTTTCCACTTTTTGTTGTTGCCGATGTAGCAGAGCCAGGTGCATTGCTGGCGCTGTTCGAAGGCTTGGCTGATGGCCATAGCGTGCGGCTCGAGACAGAAGATTTCGATGAGCGACCCTGTGGGCTTGCGGAAAAAGAGGCGCGCGTGGATGACCTTGGTGTTGTTGAAGAGCAGCATTGTCCCCTCGGGCAGCAGCTCGGGCAGGTGGAAGAACTGTGATTCAGCGATTTCGCCAGCGCGGTAGACGAGCAGTTTCGACTGGTCGCGCTCGGCCAGCGGGAACTTGGCGATGCGCTCGTCGGGCAGGGGGTAGTCGTAGTCGGCTATTGATATGTTGCGGGGATTATTCGGCATTGTGGCGTTTGCGAGTGATGATGGAAAGGAGTATGTACCAGAGAATTATCAGCGAAATAGCATACCATTGCCGCGTTGCTGCGATGATGGCAGCACATACAATCAGGAAGATATATTGGATGCAGTTGGTTTTCCAGCTTAGGTCCTTAAAGTTCACCTTTAGCGAGAACATCGGTAATTCGCTGACCATCAAGATGTCGGTGATGAGAGATATGCCCACAAGGATCAGTGCGAAGCCAGTGTTTTGCTCGGGCCACCAGTTGTAAAAAGCCAGCCCTACCCATATCAGAGCGTTGGCCGGGGTGGGCAGTCCGAGAAAGCTGTGGCTTTGTCGCGTGTCGAGATTGAACTTGGCAAGCCGATAGGCTGCGAAAAGAGGCATTAGAAAAGCAAGATACTTCAATCCGAGTGAGCCGGGAGTTAGATAACCAAGATAGTTGTACAGGATGAGCCCTGGTGCTACACCACTTGTTACGACGTCTGCCAGCGAGTCGAGTTCTTTGCCTAACGGTGAGGCAACGTCCAGAAAGCGTGCGGCCATACCATCGAAGAAGTCGAAAAAGATACCTAAACAGATGAAAAGGGCAGCGCGGTCAAGCCAGCCTTGGGCTGCAAAAAGACTCGCCAACACTCCGCAGAGGAGGTTGGCGAGTGTTATGAAGTTGGGAATCTGTCGTTTGATCATTACCAGAGTTTGATTATCAGTTTGAACTCATCGTCGTCCCAGTAGGCCTTGAACTCGGTGTCGACGGCGGCGCGCTCCTTGTAGTTGTACTCTTCGTCGCAGGCCACCTTAAGGTTCTTGAGGCAGTTGACCTTGTCACCCAGACGGGCATAAGCCACGGCGCGGAGGTAGAAGACGTCGGCGTTCTGGTCGAGGCAGCAGTCGAGGGTGCGGATGCTGTTGCTGGTCTCGCCGTTCATCAGCTGTGCGAAGGCCAGGTTGAAGCTGCAGGTGCTGCCCTTGAGCTGTTTCTCGGCAGCCTTGTAGTCGCCCTTCTTGAGGTTGAGGATGGGCAGGTTGGTCTCGGCGTCGGTGCTGCCCTGGCGCTCGGCCTCTTCAAAGTAGTATTTGGCCAGCGCGTAGTCTTTCTGTGCCAGGCAGAGCAGTCCGGTGTTGTTGAGCACGTCGGGGTTGTGGGGATTGATCTGGCGGGCCATATTCAGGTAGCGCTCGGCCTCGGCATAGTCGCCCAGGTAGAACGACACGGCGCCGGCGTTGTTCCATCCGGCCCATTCGGCGCTGTAGTTCTCGGTGGCCCACTTGTAGTATTTCAGCTTGGTCTCGTAGTTGTAGTTGATATAGGCGGCGTACATCAGCTCGTCGAAGGTCAGCTTGGCGGGGTTGAGGGTGGCCTGTTTTGCCAGCTCGGGGTCGGTCTTGCGGGCCTCGCTGTAGTAGAGGGCTATCTGTGCGCGGCGCAGGTTGGGGAAGATGTCGGTGTTGAGCTGGGTGTAGGTCTCGGCCATATTCTTGATCATCTGCTCGCGCTTGATGAGGTTCTGCTGCGTTTCGACGATGTTGACGATGGCGTGCTTGTCCTGGATGTCCGACTCTTCGACCATAATGACGAAGTGAACCCAGTCCTCGCCGGCGGCGCGGGTCGAGACGATGATTTGCTTCTGGAGCTCGTATTTGTAGTGGTCCACCTCGTAGGCGGGCACCTGCTTGCGGCTGGCCATAGTGTTGAGCACGTCGTCGAGGACGCGCTTGATTTGCACTGTTGCCACCTCGGCACGGTTCTTGCTGACGCCCACGTTGTTGGTCTCCTCGCCTTCGGGCGATGCCCATCCGGTGATGGTGATCTGCTTGGGCAGTCCGTTTTCGAGCATTATGCGGCGCAGGTCTTCAAGCTGTGCCTTGGTGTTGAAAGTGCGGTTCATCTGGAAGTTCCAGTCGAGGGTTGACTGTCCGTTGGGGAAGTAGATGTCGGCGGTTTCGATGACGCCCTGTGTCTTGTTGTAGTTGACGGGCGAGATGGAGATGTTGCCGCGGATGTTGACCCACGACGAGGTGTTGTTGACGCCGTCGGAGATGAGCACGGTGGGGAAGGTGACGGTTTTGTGCTGTATTTCGTCGGCGAATTTGGCTTCGTCGTCGGTGGTCGATGCCTGGTAAGCGACAGGAGCCAGCGTGACGCGTCCGGTCTCCATACCGGGTTTGAAGTCGAGTTCGTCGGTGTAGGTGAAGCGTCCGCCGTTTTCGTAGTTGATGGTGATGCCTTCGCCGTTGACGTTCTCGCCCTTAAGGGTTACGGGGTCGAGGGGAATGGAACCGCCTTCCCAGGTGAAGATGGGTTGGATGAAGAGGGCTGCGCCTTTGTTGAAATACTTTTCAGGGAATGAGCCTACAAATTTAACCACGACCTTGTCGTCGCGAGTCTCTACGGGGTTGGGTGTGGCTTGGTAGCGCACTTTTTTGCTGTCGGATTTCATTTTCGATAACCCGCTGCAACCCACAAGGAGAAGCGACATCAGGAAGAGGGTGAAGAATGATTTTTTCATAAAACGGGACTCTTTTTTGTTTTTTGGGGCCATACTGCTGGCTTATATTCTTTATGTATTTGTTTCAGATTTATAATTACATACGCTCGTTTTCCGAGCCTTTTCGGGCTCGAAAAACATCGTATGGTTCAAAATGCAAATTTACATATAAATTTTGAATTGTTGCTTTTTTGGTGAAAAAAAATCGTTTTGCGTTGATTATTTTGCTTTTTTGCTGTCGCAGATACGTGCGAAGGGGCAGTATTTGCATCGGTAGCTGTCGGGTCGTGCAAAGAAGTCGGTGCCGGGATCCATAATCTCGTCCAGCAACGTGGCCAGATGTTGCTCGAAAAGGTCTATGTGCTTGTCGCACAGTTCGCTTGTGCCAGTCCACCGGACGGCCATAAAGTCCGACGATAGTGCGCCGAGGGCGAAGATGCCTGCCGTGAAGGGTCCGGCGTAGTTGTGCTTGCGGCAATAGAGCCAGGCGTAGGTCATAACCTGGAACCATTTGTCAGGGACGGCGTGCGGGTCAAATTGTTCGTCTTTGACGGCGAGGTCGGTGTTTTTGACGCGCCCCGACTTGTAGTCGGCGATGCGGAGCTGCCCGTTGAAGAGGTCGACGCGGTCGGCGACACCTTTGATGTTGACGCTGGCGCTGTTGTCGCCGAGAGTCAGCGGCATCGTCATATCCTCTTCGAGAAGGCTGATTTCTATGCGGTTGCCTTTCTTGAGCGACTCTATCTCTTTTTTCAGGAAATGCGAAATCTGCGTCTTCGCCACTTCGTTGTAGAGCCGGTTTTTCCCCTCCTCGCTGCGTCCTTTGAGCACTTCGCGTTTAAAACTTTCGTCGACCATAGTTCCGATGTTGTCGAGGGCATCCTGCAGTGTGTCGATTTTGATGATATGGTCTGTGTCGCGCAAGTATATCTGTTTCAACAGGTCGTGGATGTAGGAGCCGAGCTCGTTGGCTTCGAGGTCTTCGTTCATCTCTTCACGTTCTTGGATGTGGAGCACGTCGCCGTAGAAAAACTGCTTCGGGCATCCGCGGTAGCGGTTCAGTGCCGATGGCGAGAAACCTTTCTGCGCCAGTTCGCCGAGGCGCTGTAGGGTTCTGCTGTCTTTGCCGACAGGGAGCCCCTTTTCTGTCGATGATGCTTTGTTGGTGGCTGCCACGATTTCTTCCGAAATCTTGATGTTGGGGTAGCGGGGAGCCAGCTCGTTCCGGATCTGCAGGATGAAACGGCTGGGCTCGCCTTTGCCCATACCGTCGGAGTCGGAACTGTAGAGCAGCCACACATTGTGGGCACGCTGTATGAGGCGGTAGAAGTTGTACGCATAGACGGCGTCTTTTTCCTTGAAGGCAGGGATGCCGTAGGCCGTCTTTAGTGATAACGGAATCAGTGAGTTGGTGCTGCGTCCGGCAGGTAGCGTCCCCTCGTTGAGCGAAAGAAGGATGATGTTGCTGAAGTCGAGGCTGCGTGTTTCGAGCATACCAAGTATCTGCAGTCCTTCGAGCGGTTCGCCATAGAAAGGCACTGAGCGACGCTGGGCTATTCGCTGGTAGATTTTCTGCAGTGTGTCGATACGGGTGATGAAGTTGCGCTTGACTTGCAGGTCGTTGAGGTAGTTGAGAATCTGCAGCAGGCAGGCCAGCGACTCTTTCTCCTTGGTGTTGCCGTCGAACAAATCGGCATCGACCAGCAAGGCAAAAAGCTGTCGCATAAGGTCGATGATTTCGTCGATCGCCGGCGTCGTTTTTTCAAAAAGAAACATAATCTGGTCGCTCTTGTCGATTCCATTGAGCATCAAGCTGATGTCTTGTTTCCGTGCACGTATGACTTTTTGGCGGTTTATAAAGCCCGTAATGCGAGCATACATATCATTGGTTTCGAGGAATTTGGCGACGAGTGTGTCGGAGAGTACGTTTGTCAGGTCGACGTGGTAGAATTTGTCGTCGCGTGCATTGGCGTAGAGTGCCATTAGTTTGGTGGCCAATGCATTGACGTTTGATAGCGTGAACGGATAGCCCATCGTGACGTTGGTCGATTTGACTTGCTGTGGCAGCGAATTGAGCACAGGTAGCAGCATATTCTCGTCGGCCAGAACAATGGCGGTGTCCTGCAGGGTTGTGTCGGATGATCTTTCAAGTTGGTCGACAATCTTTCCGCACGCTTTGGCCTGCAGCACGTTTTCGGGACAGTTGATTATGTGTATGACTTTGTCTCCCAAAGAGAAATGATCGTCGAAAGCACCTGTTCCATCGAACCTTTTTTTGTTCTCGCGGAGGAAGTGTCCTGCTTCTTGACGGTCGTCGTCAAAATAGTATGCGTCGCCGTCGCAAAGCAGAGTGCCCAAACCTTGGCGGACGAAGTGGCTGATGATGCGGTACTCGCTGGCCGACAAGGCGTTGAATCCGACGAAATAGACGTGGCTGCATCCGAGCCTGCTGGCCAGTGTGTCGATGTTTTCGGCCACGTAGCGGTAGGCCATACCGGTATATGCTTTCTGCTCTTTGTCGAGGTTGGCGCGGAGCTGTGTGTAGTAGGTGTTGAGCGACTCGTAGAATTTGAGATATTTCTCCTGGAACGGAGTCAGGGGCGCACCTGTCACGTCCCACTCTCCCAGCCGTTTGTAGTCCTTGATGTGGCTGAACAGTTTTTTGGCGTCGACACAGTAGAGGTCGATTTCGGAAAAATCGGCGAGCATCATCTCGCCAAAGGAGATGAACTCCTCGAAAGTGTCGAAACGCCGGCCGACACCCTCCATATTGCGGTGTATGTCGTACAGTTCGAACAGTAGAAATTCGTGAGGTGTAATCTGTTTCTGTCCGAGAGTGGCCACCAGGTCGTCGATGCCGATGATGTCGGGCAGGAAGAATGGCTTGTCGCCAAAGGTCCTCAACTCTTTCTTGAGAAATAGTCCGGCTCGCCGGTTGTTGAAAACGACGGTGATGTGTTCTATGTCGTGCTGGTGTTCGTCCCAGATGCGCTGTGCCACTGTGTGCAGAAATGATTCCATTTTTTTTGCTTTTAGATACGTTAACGCAGCAGAAGGAAAAAAATTGCAGATGTGGGTGGGTGAAGTTTCTGTGGACAGTTTTTTATAATCGTTTTGGTTCATTTTGCCAATCGGAATTTATTTGTTGGTAAAAAGTTGTTTATTAGGATTTACGGTTTGCTTGGGCCTTCGGGTTTTTGCCGGAATTATAGGTTGCGGACGTGTGTATGACGGGCGTCGGACAGATTTTTGTAGGCAAATTGCAAAATAAATTTTGCCGTGTTGTGAAAAAAACATATTTTTGCAAAGTTATAAAACCACCCGTTTGCTACTTGAAATGGAGGGGAATGTGTTGTTATGTAATTGCTTGCGGGCGTTTTTTTAATTTTGTTTTAAAATACGATTAATAAAAAATATAATATAAAATCAATAGAAAATGCAAAAGAAGTTCAGACTCCTAATGGCCATTACGGGCCTGCTGCTGATGACCGTATCGTGTCGTCAGCAGCGCGACATTGCGTACGTGAAAGATGCCGCCCGCGACTCGGTGATGACTCTCGAAGGTGAGTTCTCGAAGGGTATTCAAGCCAACGACATCCTTTACATCTATGTGGAAAGCCAGACGTCGCTGGCCACGGTGCCTTTCAACCAGGAAACAAACAAAGTGGCTGTCAGCGACGGTACGGTGATTAACCCCGGTGCAGGCGCAGTGCAAGGATATCTGGTGAACCAGGATGGCTATATTATCTTTCCCGTAATCGGAAAAATCAAGGTGCTCGGTATGACTCACAGCCAGTTGGCCAAGTACCTCGAGGAGCAGTTGGTCGCCGACGGCCACGTGCTTGACCCCGTGGTCACCGTCAAGCTTATGAATTTCCGCGTTTGCGTCCTTGGCGATGTGGCGCGCCCCGGCCAGCTGGTTGTCCAAGGCGAGCGTCTGACTATTTTTGAGGCTCTGAGTATGGTCGGCGACTTGCAAATTACCGGCCAGCGCGAAAACGTCACAGTTATCCGTGAGGAGAACGGCAAGCGCGTCATCGGAACCCTGAACCTGTCGTCGAAGGACGTATTCCAGTCGCCGTATTACTATCTGCATCAGAACGATGTGGTGTATGTCGAGCCCAACCTTCGCAAGAAACGCAACGCCGACCGCGACCCGATAGTGATGACCTACATCTCGAGCGGCCTTTCGGTGATTTCGGTGCTGTCGTCAATGTTCTATTACTGGACTTTGAGCAAATACTATAACAACAGGTAGCAGGGAACGGAGATGTGAGAACGGGTTTGTGTAACCTTGAACTCTGAGGAATTTATTCTTTCAACTCACACATACTCTTCTCAACATCCCCATAAAAATACAATCAACATTTTCATCGAATAAAATTTAAATCACAGAATATGGACAACAATCAGATTTTGAACCAAACGCAAAATCCCACCCAGGAGAATGAGAGTTCGGTATCGATTCGCGACATCATCTTTATCGTGCTGAACAACTGGTACTGGTTTGTCATTTCGGTCTTTGTGTGCTTGGTGGTTACCGCCTTTATCTACAAGTCGAAACCCAAGACATTCACCGACACGGCATCAATTCTGGTGCGTGACGAAGCCAGCTCCAAGGGTATGAGGACCCAGAATATGGATGCCATTTTCGCCAATATGGGTTTTAACTCCAGTGGACTGACGCTTGAAAACGAGATTTATATCATCAAATCGACTCCGTTGTTGATGAAAACGGCCGACCGATTGGGTATGAACAGCTGGTGCAGACGTAACGATGCCTTCAAGAAGGTGTCGTACTACACAGACAGCCCGATGCGCCTGAAGGTCTACAATAAACAGGTGGACAGCGTCAAGCTGGCTATGACAATGGAGGTTACGCCTTTGGATGAGAATAATTATACCTACCGTCTGACGTCGTTCAATGGCCACAGGGTAAAAGGCGAGAAGAAAAAAGCCGCCTTCGACCAGATTGTCAACATCAACGACTATGCCGGATTCTCGATTGAGAAGATGGAAGCCTTCAAGAAGGACAAGGATGTGGATGTGACGTACGATATGGGCCTTACGCCGCTTTATGACATTGCACGCAGTATGCAGAGTCGTCTTGGAGTGTCGCGTGCCGACAAGATTGCATCGATTATCAATATCAGCTATTCGGATGCCAATGCGTTGAGAACCAAAGAAGTCGTAGATACTCTGATTGCTGTCTATAACGAGGATGTCATCAACGACAAGAATATGGTCGCTGAAAAGACCGAGAAATTTATCGATGATCGTATTGCTCTGATTTTCGGTGAGCTGAGCGCTGTAGACGCCCGCATTGAAAGTCTGCAGAAAAGCGCCAATGTCACCGACTTGACTTCGGCCAGCGGTACGGTGCTTCAGTCGGGAATGAAATATGCCGACGAGGTGGCACAGCTGGAGGTCGAACTGGCAGCCATCAAGATGGTCCAGGAGCATATCACCAATCACGACAACGACAACTCGCTTATTCCGTCGCTGATCATATCGGATGCAGGTGTTACCAACCTGATTGCTGTCTATAACAGCCAGCTGTTGGCCTATCAGAAGCTGCTGCAGGGTGCCGGTCCCAACCACCCCAGCGTGCAGAACAACGCCAAGGAGCTGCAGAATACCCGCGACGCTATCAAGGCTTCAATCAACAACCTGATCAATTCGATCAACGTCAAACTGTCGGGTGCCAAACGCCAGGAGCAGATGATGCAGCGCCGTATCAACGACCTTCCGACAACGACCAAGGCCGTCACTGAGGTGGGTCGTGAACAGCGTATCAAAGAGGAGTTGTATCTTTATCTGCTCAGCAAACGCGAAGAGAACGCTATGAATCTTGCGGTCACTGTGGCCAATGCCAAGGTGGTCGAGAGCGCACAGCAGGTGAAGGTGGCTCCGAGTCTGATGATGTTTGCAATGGTGGGTCTTATCCTCGGACTTGCCATCCCGGCAGCCGTGATGTTCCTGGTGTCGTTCTTCAACACCAAGCTGCGTGGCAAACCGGATGTGGAGAAAGCAATGAGCATCCCGGTGCTGGCTGAGATTCCGCAGAAGCCCGAAAGCCGTGCCAAAGACGAGGTGCTGGTCACTGCCAACGGTACCGACACCATCACCGAGGCGTTCCGAATACTGCATTCCAATATACCGTTCTTCCTCAGCGATGCCGACAAGAAGGTGCTGCAGACCGTCTCGACGATGCCTGGCGAGGGTAAGTCGTTCGTGTCGGTCAATCTGGCTCTGTCGCTTGCCTATACTGGTAAGAGAACTATCCTGCTCGACCTCGACCTTCGCAAGCGCAGCACGTCGAAGACCATCGACCGCCACAACCGTATGGGTATCATCCATTACCTGCTTGGCAAGGAAGAGGACTACGAAAAAATCATCACCAAGAGTGAAGCTTCGGAGAACCTCGACTATATCGTCTGCGAAAAGACTCCGCCTAACGCAACTCAGCTGCTGATGAACGGCCGTTTCGAAAAACTTGTGGAATACTTGCGTACACAGTATGACTACATTATCCTCGATTCGACGCCGGCACAGATTGTCGCCGACTCGGCAATTGTCAACCGTTCGGCCGATTTGACGATGTATATTATGCGTGTCGGCAAACTGAGCAAGGCAGCTTTCCCGTTCATCCAGGAACTCAGCGACAAGCAGAAATTCAAGAATATGGCTATTGTCCTCACCGACACGCCGCTCATCAAGAAACGTTACGGTGGATATGGCGGCTACGGTTACGGCTATGGTTACGGCTACGGTTATGGCTACGGTTATGGCTATGGCTACGGCTACGGTTATGGCTATGGTGAAGACAGTGACAAGAAAGACAAAAAGGATAAAGAATCGTAAACGATGAAAGGCATAGTTTTAGCAGGCGGGTCTGGGACCCGCCTGTATCCTATAACCAAGGGCGTCAGCAAACAATTGCTGCCTGTCTACGACAAGCCGATGGTCTACTATCCTATCTCGGCGTTGATGCTGGCAGGCATTCGTGACATATTGATAATCTCGACGCCGTTCGACCTGTCTGCTTTCCGTCGTCTGCTGGGCGACGGCAGCGACTATGGTGTGCATTTCTCCTATGCCGAACAGCCGTCGCCTGACGGCCTTGCGCAGGCATTCATTATTGGCGAGGAGTTTATCGGCGAAGACTCAGTATGCCTGGTGTTGGGTGACAACATCTTCCAAGGTAACGGGTTTTCGCGTCTTTTGCGCGAGGCGGTGACGGCTGCCGAAGAGGAGCAGAAGGCAACGGTGTTTGGCTATTGGGTTGCTGACCCGCAGCGCTATGGTGTCGCTGAATTCGACAAACAGGGTAATGTGCTGTCGATTGAGGAAAAACCCAAGGAACCCAAGTCCAACTATGCTGTTGTGGGACTCTATTTTTATCCCAACAAGGTTGTCCGTGTGGCCAAAAGCATAAAGCCGTCGGCGCGTGGCGAACTGGAAATAACAAGCGTGAACCAGTCTTTCCTCAACGACGGAGAACTGAAGGTCAAATTGCTGGGACGTGGTTTTGCCTGGCTCGACACAGGTACGCACGATTCACTGTCGGAGGCGTCGACATTCATTGAGGTCATCGAAAAACGCCAAGGACTTAAAATCGCCTGTCTGGAGAGCATAGCATACGAAAAAGGCTGGATTAGCGACGACGAACTGCGCCGCATAGCCCAGCCAATGGCCAAAAACCAGTATGGGCAGTACCTATTGGGCTTGATAAAATAGATTTATTGATTACAATATATAATAATGGAGATAATAAAAACAGAGATACCTGGAGTTTTGATTGTTGAGCCGACTGTGTATGGCGACGAGCGCGGGTATTTCTTTGAGAGTTTCAACGAAAAGGAATTCAAGGAGAAAACGGGCTTCAAGGTCCATTTTGTCCAGGACAACGAGTCGAAGTCACGTTATGGTGTTGTTCGCGGCTTGCATTTCCAGCACCCTCCTTATGCGCAGAGCAAGCTGGTGCGTGTGGTGAAAGGCGAGGTGCTCGATGTTGCTGTCGACATTCGTCCCAATTCGGAGACTTTCGGCAAGTATGTTGCTGTGCGTCTGACGGCCGAAAGCCATCGCCAGTTCTTCATTCCTAAGGGATTTGCCCACGGTTTTGCGGTGTTGAGCGATGAAGTGATATTCCAATATAAATGTGACAGTTTCTACAATCCTGCCAGCGAAGGTGCCATTGCTTGGGACGACCCCGATTTGGCTATCGACTGGCAGCTGCCTATGGACAAAGTTATTCTGTCGGAGAAAGACAGAAGTCATCCTCGTCTTAAAGATTTGGGAGGAGAACGCTAATGAATATCCTTGTGACAGGTGCCAATGGTCAGTTGGGCAGCCATTTGAGGCTGCTGGGAGGAAAGTCGCAGCACCAGTATTTCTTTACTGATGTCGACGAACTCGACATCACACGCCGTGATGCCGTGCTCAACTTTGTGCTTACCAATGGTATCAATGTCGTGGTCAACTGCGCTGCCTATACCAATGTTGACCGTGCCGAGGACGAGGAAGCGTTGGCAGAGCAAATCAACAGTGTGGCTGTGCGCCATCTTGCCGATGCGGTAAAGGTAAGCGGCGGTATGCTGGTTCATATTTCCACGGATTATGTCTTTGGCGGTGCCGGCTACAACAGGCCTTGTCGTGAGGATGCCGCCACCAACCCTACGGGTGCCTATGGACGCACCAAACTGCACGGAGAACAGGCTATCGCCGAGGTCGGCTGCCATTGTGTGCTTATCCGCACGGGGTGGCTTTACAGCGAGTTTGGCAAGAATTTCGTAAAGACGATGTTGCGCATTGTCGGTGAGAAAGACACTTGCAAGGTGGTCTTCGACCAGGTTGGGACACCTACATATGCCGGCGATTTGGCTCAGGTTATCTTCGATATTGTCGAAAATGAGAGCTACCGAGGCAACGACGGCATCTATCATTACAGCAACGAAGGCGTTTGTAGCTGGTACGACTTTGCCCGAGAAATTGCCCGTCAGGCAGGTATGGACAGATGTCAGATAAAACCTTGTCACAGTGACGAATTCCCGAGCAAGGTGTGCCGTCCGCCATATTCGGTGCTCGACAAGACTAAAATCAAGGAAACATTCGGCATCGAGATTCCACATTGGACCTCGTCGCTTGGGAAATGCCTTGCAAGGCTGAACGATATTCAAACAGGTTTATAATTCAATTTGCAATATAAAATTTAAAGAATCAAACTTAATTCAGAAACCCATTAAACCCTCAATACTATGAACATTATCATCACCGGCGGTGCCGGATTCATTGGGACCCACGTTGTCCGTCTGTTTGTCAACAAGTATCCGCAATACCATATCTTCAATGTGGACAAACTGACTTATGCCGGCAACCTCGCCAACCTGAAGGACATAGAGAACAAGCCTAACTACACCTTTGTCAAGGCTGATGTTTGCGACTTCGACACTATCTATGCCCTGATGCAGAAAGAACACATTGATGGCATCATCCATCTGGCTGCCGAGAGCCACGTCGACCGCAGTATCAAAGACCCCTTCACATTTGCCCGCACCAATGTTATGGGCACGCTGAGTATGCTGCAGGCTGCCAAGCTGTACTGGGAATCGTTGCCCGAAAAGTTTGAAGGCAAGCGTTTCTACCATATCTCGACCGACGAGGTGTATGGTGCTCTGGAAATGACTCATCCCGACGGCATTAAACCGCCGTTCTCGACTAAAGCTTCGAGTGGCAAGCACCATCTCGCCTATGGTGAAAAATTCTTCACAGAAGACCTTAAGTATATGCCCCACAGCCCCTATTCGGCATCGAAGGCCAGCAGCGACCATTTCGTCCGTGCTTTCCACGACACCTACGGTCTGCCGACTATCGTCACCAATTGCTCGAACAATTATGGCCCCTATCAGTTCCCTGAGAAACTGATACCACTCTTTATAAATAATATTCGTCATCGCCGTCCGTTGCCTGTCTATGGCAAGGGCGAAAACGTGCGCGACTGGCTCTATGTCGAAGACCACGCTCGTGCCATCGACTTGATTTTCCATAAAGGCGCTGTGGCCGAGACCTACAATATCGGTGGCTTCAACGAATGGAAAAACATAGATATTATCAAAGTGCTGATCAACACCGTCGACCGTCTGTTGGGCCGTAAGGAAGGTGAGGATATGGACCTCATCACATACGTCACTGACCGCGCTGGCCACGATATGCGCTATGCCATCGACAGCAGCAAGTTGCAGCGTGAATTGGGATGGGAGCCCAGCCTGCAGTTCGAGGAAGGTATCGAAAAAACCGTGCGTTGGTATCTCGACAATCAGGAATGGATGGACAATATCACCAGCGGCGACTATGAAAAATACTACGAGTCAATGTACGGAAACAGATAAAGTATATTTTTAAGTCAGATAGATAGTATTCAATGTTTTACCCCCCACCCCCATATCCATTATGTAATTCGCTATTCTTGCAGACTGTACTGCTTGATGCGGAAAGGCTTTCATATCAAAACTTACTATCTATGATAAATACTGATTTTCTATACATATTATCCCTACTTTTGCCAATGATTGCGATGCCTATAGTGCTTCCGATGGTTGTGCTGATGGCTCGTCGCAAACGGTTGACCGACAACCCCAATGCGCGCAAGATACAGAACCGTCCTGTCGCAGTTATGGGTGGTACTGTCATTATGCTTGTCGTCTGCATTTCAAGTATCGTTATCAACGTCTTCTACGACCTGAGCGGCTTGTTCCCAGTTATGTGCGTTATGATGATACTCTATATTTTTGGAATGCTTGACGACAATATAGGACTGTCGTGGAGATTCAAGTTGCTGATGCAGCTATTTGCCATCCTGTTGCTGTTTTTCGGAGGCAACTACGGTGTCAATTCGCTCTATGGACTCTTCGGACTGGAAGATTTGCCTGTATGGGCAGCTTGCCTGCTGACTCTTTATGCAGGACTGCTGCTGCTCAATGCAGTCAACTTTGCTGATGGCATCGACGGATTGGCGTCGGGGTTGGGGGTGCTGGCTGGTGCTGTTATGGGCTATTGGAACGTGCGCCACGGCTTTACGACGCAGGCCATTTTGTCGTTCACCATTGTTGGTGCAATGTCTTCATTTTTCGTTTTCAATGTTTTCTCCGAGCGCTACAAGATGTATATGGGCGACTCGGGCTCGCTGGTGCTGGGATTGTTCATTTTTATGACGGCCTGCCCAGATTCCTATTATGCTGCAGAAAAAACATTTTTAGTCGACCGCTATTTTGTAAGTTTCCTCGTGGCGCTGCTGTCGGCTATGATTTTCGACCTATTTCGTGTTGTGATTGTCAGAGTGCTGAAAGGCAAGTCGCCCTTCGCCCCCGACAGGACACATCTTCACCACGTTTATGTGGATGCTGGTATGAACCATCTGTTGGCAACAAATAATATCTTGCTTCAGAATATCGCAGTCCTTATTGTTTGGTATTTCACGGCGGTAACGGGTATGAATGTTGCTTTGCAGTTTTGTATCGTGATTTTTGCAGGTGTCGTTTTTATCTGGTGGCCTTATTTCTATCTCGATTATATCAAAAACAAAAATGTTTCGCGTTATATAAAGCTTTGTCGTCGTTGCGAGCGCTACAGCAAAAGGCTGGATGTGTTCGGCGGATGGATAAGGCGTATATTGGACGGACGTCGCAAACAAATAATATCGCATAGCATAAAATGAAGAACTTTGCTATAATTGGTGTTGGGGGCTATGTGGCTCCGCGTCATCTCAAGGCCATCAAAGAGACAGGCAACCGTCTTGTGTCGGCCTACGACAAGAGCGACAGTGTGGGAATACTGGATTCCTATTTCCCTGATGCGGCATTCTTCACAGAACAGGAGCTCTTCGACCGCCACAACAGCCTGCTGAAGGGCAGGGGAGAGGCAATCGACATTGTGTCGGTATGTACACCGAACTATCTGCACGATGCCCATACCCGTTATGGTTTGCGACTTGGTGCTGATGTGATATGCGAAAAACCAGTAGTGCTGAATCCCTGGAACATCGACGGTCTGGAGCGTGTTGAACAGGAAACGGGACGCAATGCGTACACCATACTCCAGCTGCGTTTGCATCCCTCTGTTGTTGCTTTGCGCGAAAAAATATTGAATGGGCCGAAGGATAAGGTGTATGATGTCGACCTGACATACATCACATCGCGTGGCAACTGGTACTATGCCTCTTGGAAGGGCGATGTGCGAAAGAGCGGCGGCGTTGCCACCAACATAGGTATTCATTTCTACGATATGTTGAGCTGGATTTTCGGCGACGTTAAAAAAAATGTTGTCCACGTTGCCTCGCACGACCGCGTGGCGGGCTACTTGGAGTTGCAGCGGGCCCGTGTGCGCTATTTCTTGAGCATCAATGCCGATACGCTTCCGCCGGAGGCCACCGCGCAGGGCAAACGCACCTTCCGCGCCATCTACGTCGACGGCGAGGAATTTGAGTTCAGCCAGGGCTTTACTGAGTTGCACACCCTGAGCTATGAAAAGATATTGGCAGGTGAGGGTTTCTCGATTTCCGAAGCCCGCAACTGCATACAGATAGTGCACGATATACGCAATGCACAACCCGTCGGCCTTGTGGGTGACTATCATCCCTTGGCCAAGTATCCATTAACCAAACACCCATTCGGATGGTAGAACAGGTATTCATACACGAGAGCAGCTATGTCGACGATGGCGTTACCATCGGAGCCGGCACCAAGGTGTGGCATTTCTGCCATATCCAGAGTGGCGCTGTTCTTGGCGAACGCTGTTCTTTGGGGCAGAATGTCAACATAGGCCCCAATGTCCGCATCGGCAACGGTGTGCGCATACAGAATAATGTCTCTGTCTACGAGGGTGTTGAGATTGAGGATGATGTTTTTCTTGGCCCCAGCTGTGTCTTCACCAACGTGCTGATGCCGCGTATGGACCGTCCGGCCAATGGCCACTATGAGCGCACCCTGGTCCGCGAAGGGGCCTCTATCGGTGCCAACGCCACCATCGTCTGCGGCCACACCATAGGCCGCCACGCCCTTGTTGGTGCTGGTGCCGTGGTGACAAAAGATGTGCCCGATTATGCAATAGTTGCCGGTGTTCCGGCCAAAATAATAGGTAAAGTGGAGGAATAGTCGATGCAGTTTCGCGATCTACATAGACAGTACGAGGCAATGAAGGCCGAAATCGATGCAGCGCTGCTCGGTGTTGCCGCTTCGGGTTCGTTCATACTCGGCGACGTGGTGGCCGGATTGGAACGCCAGCTAGCCGACTATGTGGGCGTGAAACATTGCATCACCTGCGCCAGCGGCACCGACGCCCTGCGCCTCTCGCTGATGGCCCTGGGTGTTGGTCCCGGCGATGCCGTCTTTGTGCCCGACTTCACCTTCTTTGCCACAGCTGAAGCTGTGGCATTGCAAGGTGCCACACCGATATTTGTAGATGTGTGCGAGGATGACTTCAATATTGATGTTGACGACCTGTCCGAAAAAATCGACCACGTAAAAAGCCATACGGACCTGCGTCCCGCTGCGGTTATAGCCGTCGACCTGTTCGGCCAGCCGGCCGACTTCACCGACCTCGAGCTGCTATGTGAAGGATTGAACTTGCACCTCATAGAGGACGGCGCACAAGGCTTTGGCGGCAGCATCGGAAGCCGTAAGGCCTGCTCCTTCGGCGACATCGGCACTACCTCTTTCTTCCCTGCCAAGCCGCTTGGCTGCTATGGCGATGGCGGTGCTCTCTTTACCGACAATGACGATTGGGCTGCCTTGCTACGCTCACTGCGGGCGCACGGCAAAGGCTCCGAAAAATACGACAACATACGCATAGGCCTCAATTCGCGCCTAGATGCATTGCAAGCCGCCGTATTGCAGGTCAAACTAAAACACTTCGACGATGAACTTGCAGCCGTCAACCGTATTGCCCAAAGCTATAACGAACGGCTGCGCGGCAAGGTCGCAACACCCATCGTGCCGCCTGCCGTCACCTCGTCCTTCGCACAATATACCATCCGGACCGACAACCGAGACGCACTACAGGCCCGCTTGAAAGCTGCCGGTATCCCGTCGGCTGTATACTATCCGCGCACTATGTCGCACCAAGCGGCGTTTGCCCACATTGCCTCTCTGCAGCAGCCTTGCCCCGTTTCCGAGCGGCTGACGCAGACCGTACTCTCTCTGCCGATGCACCCCTATATGACTGATGAAGAAATAGAATTAATAGCCAGCCTGATATGATGCCACTGTCTGACATAAAAATATGTGTTGTCGGCCTCGGATATGTAGGTCTGCCGCTGGCTTGCCTCTTCGCGGAGCGCTATGCCACGGTTGGATTCGATACCGATGCCGTGCGAGTGGCTTCTCTAAACCAGAGCGACGATCGTAATGGCGAAGTAGATGCTGAACGACTCCAGGAAGCCGTCGGCAGCGGATCTCTTCGCTGCACAACATCTATCGACGACATCAGGGAATGTAACGTATATATCATCACGGTGCCTACGCCGGTCGACGGCAACAATCTGCCCGATTTGGCTCCGCTGCTCAACGCCAGCAGAACCGTGGGCAGTGTGCTGAAAAAAGGCGATACAGTCATTTACGAATCCACGGTATATCCTGGCGTCACTGAGGAAGAGTGTGTGCCGATTCTGGCTAAAGCCTCGAACTTGTGCTACAACGAAGACTTCTTTGTGGGCTACAGCCCTGAGCGTGTCAATCCTGGCGACAAGGAACATACCGTCAAAACGATATGTAAGGTCACCTCGGGGTCCACGCCCGAAGCTGCAGTCTTTGTCGATACTCTTTACAACAGCGTTTTGGAAAATGGAACTCATCGCGCACCCTCAATCCGTGTCGCTGAGGCTTCCAAAATTGTTGAAAATTGCCAGCGCGACGTCAACATCGCCTTTATGAACGAGCTGGCCAAGATTTTTGCCGCTATGGGCATCGACACGGGCGATGTGCTCGATGCTGCCGCTACCAAGTGGAACTTTATCCGAATGAAGCCCGGCTTGGTGGGTGGCCATTGCATCGGTGTCGACCCATATTATCTGATTGAGAAAGCAAAGGTCTACGGTGTATTGCCGCGTGTGATGTCCAGTGCACGTCGCCTCAACGACGGTATGGGTGCCTACGTCGCTTCGCAGCTGGTACATTATATGAACCTCGGTGGCATTCCCGTCAAGGATGCCCGCATACTCATCCTTGGATTCTCATTCAAAGAAGACTGCCCCGACACACGCAACACAAAAGTTGCCGATATCTACCACACCCTCAGCGAGTATACCGACAGGATAACGGTTGTTGATCCCTGTGTCGACACATCTAAGGTGCGTCGCGAATATGGCATCGATATCAGCAGTGCACTCCCTTCAGGTGCAACCTTCGACGCAGCTATCCTTGCTGTGCCGCATCGTCAGTTTGCCGACATCGACATTCGAGCCTACGTTCCACGTCCGGGCGTTGTCTACGACGTCAAGGGCATTCTGCCGCGCCAATCGGTCGATGCCAGACTTTAATACAGAAAAAATAAAATACCCTAAACCCCAAAAACAATAAACTCTAAACCATTTATAAGTTAACAAAAAAAACAAATCTATATGTTCAAAAAACTATTCTACAACATCGTTAAAAGATACCGCCACTCGACGGTGCCGCAATGGATAATGCTCCTGTTCGACATAATCCTTTTCACTGCAGCCTTTGCTGTGGCAGAACTGTTTTCTTGGCGCTACGAAGGTCGCCTGACTTGGAATGCGGTATGGTGCAACCTGGCAATATGTTCGGTCGTCACTCTGGGCTTCTTCTACCTGTTTAGAACCTACCGGAGCATCATCCGCCATATGGGACTCAACGACATATTCCGCGTCCTGCTGGCTTGTGTCTTTATGGCCATAACTTGTGGCATCTTGAATTTCCTGAACAACAAGTTCCTGGTTGTGCCTACGGTCAACAACATCATCCCGTCCTACCGAATGCTGGTTTTGCTCTATTCGCTGCTGGCCTTGCTGATGCTGCTCGAAAGGTTTATGATACTCTATATCTACAACCAGTATTTCCGCCGCCGCCGCCGCGAAGTCAACGTTGTCATCTATGGCGCCGGTGCCGCGGGTGTCATAGCTAACAACGCCCTGAAGCAGGATATCCACGTCGAATACAAGGTCGTCGCCTTCATCGATGACGACCAGTCGAAGGTCAACCACCAACTTGACAGTGTGCCGGTGATGCGTGCCCGCGATGTGCTGAATCAGAAATTCGTCAATTCTAAAAACATCTCGCAGATTATCATTGCCATACCGACCATCCGCCTGATGCACAAGCAAGCCATTACCAACCGTGCCCTCGACCTCGGACTGACCGTAAAGGCAGTGCCCCACATTTCGCTCTGGATGAACGGCACCTTCACGGCCAACCAGATTCAGGACATCAAGATCGAGGACCTCTTGCAGCGTGAGCCTATCAAGATCGACAATATCAACGTTGTCCGCGAAGTGCTCGACAAGACGGTCCTCGTCACCGGCGCCGCAGGCTCCATCGGTAGCGAAATCTGTCGCCAGCTGCTGCAATACAAGCCCAAGAAGATCATTATGCTCGACCAGGCCGAATCGCCAATGTACGACCTCCAGTTCGAGCTGAAAAACAACGAGCCCTACAAGAAGTACGTCGACTCTATGGTCTTCGTCATCGCCAACGTTAAGGACTATTCGCGTATGGAAGAGGTCTTTGAGGAGTATCGCCCCAACCTCGTCTACCACGCCGCAGCCTACAAGCACGTGCCCTTTATGGAGGAGAATCCATACGAGGCAGTTTATGTCAATGTGTTCGGCACCAAGAATGTCGCTGACCTGGCTATCAAGTACGGCGCTGAAAAGTTCGTGATGATCTCGACCGACAAGGCTGTTAATCCCACGAACGTGATGGGTGCCACCAAGCGTATGGCCGAAATCTACATCCAGAGCCGCTCGACCGAGCAGACCCATTTCGTCACCACTCGTTTCGGCAACGTGCTCGGCAGCAACGGCAGCGTCATCCCGCTGTTCAAGAAGCAACTCGCCGCCGGTGGCCCGCTGACGGTGACCCACAAGGATATCATCCGCTACTTTATGACCATCCCCGAGGCCTGCAACCTGGTGCTCGAAGCCGGCGCTATGGGTGAAGGCGGCGACATCTTCGTCTTCGATATGGGCAAGCCGGTCAAGATCTACGACCTAGCCCACCGAATGATTCAGCTTTCAGGACTGAAAGGTATTGAGATCAAAGAGATAGGTCTCCGTCCTGGCGAAAAGCTCTATGAGGAGCTGCTGGCCACCAAAGAGAACAATATCCCCACCTACCACCCCAAGATCCTTCGTGCCGAAGTGCGCAAGTACAAACTCGAAGACATCGACCGCGAATATGGCGAACTGCAGGATATTCTCTACACCCTCGACGACCGTCAGATCGTTGCCAAAATGAAATCCATCGTTCCCGAGTTCATTAGCAACAACTCCATCTACTGCGACCTCGACAAGAAAGCAGAGAAGTGAGAACGGAGAAGTGAAAGTCGCGATATAAACATTCTGAATTAAGGTTAAAGTAAAGAATGAAAAAGGCTCTTATAACAGGAATAACTGGTCAGGACGGCTCTTTTCTTGCTGAGTTCCTGCTCGAAAAAGGCTACGAAGTACACGGCCTGCTGCGTCGTTCGTCGTCGTTCAACACCGGCCGCATCGAGCACCTCTACCTCGACGAGTGGGTGCGCGATATGCACAAAAAACGTCTTGTCAACCTCCATTATGCCGATATGACTGACTCAAGCTCGTTGATACGCATCCTTCAGGAAGTGCATCCCGACGAGGTATACAACCTCGCTGCTCAAAGCCACGTCAAGGTCAGTTTCGATGTGCCTGAATATACTGCCGAGGTCGATGCAACTGGCGTACTGCGTCTGCTCGAAGCCGTGCGTATTCTTGGAATGACCCAAACCTGCCGCATCTACCAGGCCTCGACTTCCGAGCTTTACGGCAAAGTGCAGGAAATTCCGCAGAGCGAAACGACACCGTTCTATCCGCGCTCACCATATGGTGTCGCCAAGCAGTACGGTTTCTGGATAGTGAAAAACTACCGCGAATCGTACGATATGTATGCTGTCAACGGTATCCTGTTCAATCACGAGAGCGAACGGCGCGGCGAAAATTTCGTCACGCGCAAAATCAGCCTCGCCGCGGCACGCATCGCCTGTGGTGTACAGGATTGCCTCTACCTCGGCAACCTCGACGCCCTGCGCGACTGGGGCTATGCCAAGGATTATATCGAATGTATGTGGCTTATGCTGCAACAGCCTGAGCCGGAGGATTATGTCATCGCCACTGGCGAAAACCACAGCGTCCGCGAGTTCGTGACGTTGGCTTTCCGATTTGCTGGCATCGAGCTGCGGTGGGAAGGTCACGGCATCGACGAGAAAGGCATCGACACCAAGACGGGACGCACTCTTGTCGCTGTCGATCCCCGCTTTTTCCGTCCTGCCGAGGTCGAACAGCTGCTCGGCGACCCCACCAAGGCTCGCACGCGTTTGGGGTGGAATCCGCAGAAAACCAGTTTCACCGAACTTGTCCGCATAATGGTGGAAAACGACTTAACGAAAGTGCGCGATGGAAAAATCTGACAAAATATACGTCGCCGGTCACCACGGCCTGGTGGGCTCGGCCATCTGGAACATACTGCAGCAGAAAGGCTACGGCAACCTTGTCGGCCGTTCCCACGCCGAGATGGATTTGATGGATCCCGTTGCGGTGCGTGACTTTTTCGACCGCGAGCAGCCCGATGTTGTCGTGCTTGCCGCCGCGCTTGTGGGTGGCATTATGGCCAACTCGACACGCCCAGCCGACTTTATCTACCAGAACCTGCAGATACAGCAGAACGTCATCGGCGAAGCCTATCGTCATAAAGTCAAGAAGTTGCTCTTCCTTGGCAGCACCTGTATCTATCCCCGTATGGCACCGCAGCCGATGCCCGAAGAGTGCCTGCTCACCTCGCCGCTCGAGGCCACCAACGAGTCATACGCTCTGGCTAAGATTGCCGGAATGAAGATGTGCCACGCCTTCAACCGCCAGTATGGCACCAACTACGTCGCCGTGATGCCCACCAACCTCTATGGTCCCAACGACAACTTCGACCTCGTCGGCTCGCACGTCCTGCCGGCAATGATTCGCAAGGTGCATCTGGCCAAATGCCTGATGGAGAACGACGAAGGGGCACTTCGTGCCGACCTACGCCACCGTCCGGTCGATGGAATTTTGCCGGATGACAGTTATGATAAAATTGCTGGCTTTTTCAATTCTCAATTCTCAATTTTCAACTCTTCCTTGACGCTCTGGGGCACAGGCACACCGCTGCGTGAATTCCTGTGGAGCGAGGATATGGCCTCTGCCTGCGTCTATATGCTTGAAAATGTCGATGCCGACGGCTCTGACCTTGTGGCTGGCGATGTCCGTGTGCTCAACACCAACTTCGTCAATGTCGGCACCGGCATCGAACACACCATCGCCGACGTTGCGCGGATGGTTGCCGATGCTGTTGGCTACCAGGGCGAAATCCATTTCGACCCCTCCAAGCCCGACGGCACCCCCCGCAAGCTCACCGACCCCTCGCGGCTCCACCGCCTCGGATGGCACCACACCGTCTCTCTCCCCGACGGCATCAACCGTCTGTATAACTGGTACTTGAATAATGATAATAATAAAAGATAGGGAACTCTAATTTGTCCTTTTTTTATTGACTAAATCAAATAGTCTTGTCCATAGGGATTTGTGTTCCGTAGTTTCGTGTGTTGCAGCCGTTTGGGATTCCATACCCTCTAATTTGTTAAGCCTGGATATTATTGAGCCTTGATTTCGCCCAAAATATTCCATTAATTGATTTATGCTTTTCCCTTCTGAGTGCAATCTCAAAAGCATAGTATCTTCTTCTTTGGTCCATTTTGCGTAAGCATTTCTGTGCAGTTGCTTCTGTTGCTCTATGTACGAAGGTTTTGTTGTATTGTCTGTTTCGAGGCAGACTCTAAAAATATCGTTGTGTCCGGCTTTGCCCAATGTGACTAATTTGCAGCGTCTGATGTCGACGGTTTCACCCGTCCCGATATCACAATTTGGTGAAAGGGGTATATATGATTGTCCTCCTGCTTTCATATAGAAGCAAAGTGATTTCCCGTACTGATTTGCAACGACGACAGCATTCAGAATTGAGCCAATCTCCTCCTCGGTAAAGGACCTTTCTTCTTTTACAATCCATTTGTTTGAAGAGGGTCCGCTGGCTGATGTCCTCGCTTCGTTTTCACTAATGCTATGAAAAACAGAGGCAACCAGTTTGTGATGCCATCCTTCAAACTCCAGACCTAATGACAGGGTTAAATAAACATTTTTGCTATCCTGGATAAGATTTGGGTTGGCTTTGTAATGGTCAAGAAATACTGGGTCGGTTACAGGCAGGTCATACGTCACATCACGATATGTTATCAGCATTCGCGTTTTGGGTTTTTCCCACGAGTCGTTTACGTATGTGCTGACGTTGTCCGGACGGATAATCATTAAAGAATATGGACTGGGCTCTGTCGAATTTGTTGAAATTGCCCTTCCTTGATTGTAGAATATTTTATCGTGGATATTGTCAATAAACTGGTTGAGGATTTCAAATGTGGGTTGGATTTGACAACAGTATTCCATCGTTGAATAATAAACATCCTCTACGTGAAACTGTTTTGGACATAGTGTTATGTCTGTCAATTTGATAACAGAGAAACAGTCAATCCTGGATGCTACATTGTTTGGGATTTCGCCGTAGGTTGTCATCGCAATAGGTCTAATCCATTTGGGCAGACCAACGTTGTCGCGTACAACAGCCCAATCGTCGGAAGAGTTGAATGTGATTTCAATTCCAGCGATGCAACGTCCACCGCGCTTGTATGAGTTGGCAAGACAAATAATGTGCTTGTCCATAGCTGATTATATCAGGTGCTTGATTGTAACTTCTTCTTTGGAGTGCTGTTTTATGTATTCTGCCAGCAATCTTCTGTGGCAATAATCGGGCGTGTCCTCGCTACATAAAAAACAGGCACCGTTTAGTTTCTTGATACTATGGTTTTTCAGTATGTTCCTTTCTTTTAGTATCGAGCGATATTCTTGTTCGTATTGTTCCCAGGTCACCTCTTTCTTATGCCAACGGTCAAGTAGGTCTTTAGTCGGCGCAAAGTCTGTGATATGCGTGTATGGAATATGGCATATCTCTTTAACAAAAAAATCCAAATCGCTACCTTTTGCAAAGCCTGACAGTTGGCTGCTGTTGCTTATGCGAATATCAACAAGTTGCTTTACTCCGTTGTCACGAATCAAATTGAAGAAACGCTCTGCGCTTTTTTTCGTGAACCCTATTGTGTACAATGAAATCATTATTATTTAATCGACATTAACTGTTTCTTCTTGGAATCTGTATCCTATTTCTTTGTTTTTCAGTCTATAGGCATCTCTTCTCTGGTCTTCTTGTGTGTAGGTGCCAAACATCAGATCAACCTCTGAAAGATGATATTTCCTTGAGTGCAGGTATGTGTTAATCATTTCTTGTTCAAGTGATTCGTGCGAAGCCAGGGTGGCATCTTTCAGAATGTGTTGAACATCGACATTGTTGTCGTGGAAGTATCTGGATACTAAAGAAAAACGATGACATTCAAGTGGCTCGGACTCAGAGCACATAAGTGCTATTTTGTATCCGCGTGTCAATCCGCGCATAATGCGCAAAGCTCCCGCTGTAAATGCTTGTGTCTTTACGGCTTTTTCGAAGTTCACCTGCCCGTTCTCGTCAATGCTGTCGGTCCTTCTTGCGCCAAACTCTTTCCCGAAATGTAAATATTGTATATTGTTCGATTCTAAAAGTCTTTTTATGTTTTCCTGGTTGAATTGTGGAGAGTATTTGCTTGCAGGCACGCTTCTTACGTCAACAATACAGTTTATCCCAAAAGTCTTTAGCAACGCAAGAAATTCTTCTTGCGTTTGGTTTGAGTGACCGATGCTATAAAGTGTAGTTGACATATTCTTATTTTTTTGCAAAGATACGAATTATTCAGAGAATGGCAAATAATATGTTTTAAAAAATATAAAATATTGATTTTGTGATGTGAAAAACAGGCCGTTGTGATAATTTGGAACAGGGACACCCTGTAGAGGTGTCCCTGTATTTCCAAATATAAAGCTTCTTTTATTCGTTCATCGTTGCCTCGATTTCGGTGACGGTCTTGGGGATGGGCTTGCCCAGCACGCGGCAGCCGTTGTCGGTGATGAGGATGTCGTCCTCGATGCGGATGCCGCCAAAGTCCTTCCATTTCTCCAACTCGTCGAAGTTTATGTAGTCCTTGTTGGTGCCTTCGGCGCGCCACTTGTCGATGAGGGCGGGGATGAAGTAGCAACCGGGCTCGTCGGTGATGACGAAGCCCTTCTGCAGACGGCGTCCGCAGCGCAGGCTGCCCAGGCCGAACTGGTCGCTGGGGCGCGTCTCGTCGTCGTAACCAACATTAATCTGGCCGTAGTTCTCCATATCGTGCACGTCGAGACCCATCATATGGCCCAGGCCGTGAGGCATCAGCAGGCTGTGGGCACCGTTGGCCACGATGTCGTCGAGGTTGCCGCGCAGTATGCCCAGGTCCTTGTAGCCCTGTGCCAGGATGCGGCTTGCGGCGGTGTGCACCTCCTGGTAGGTGATGCCGGGACGGGCGCAGCGGATGGCCTCGAGGTTGGCGTTGAGGACGATCTCATAGATAGCCTTCTGGCGCTCGTTGAATCGGCCTCCGACGGGCACCGAACGCGTGATGTCGCTGCAGTAGTTCATCGCCGTCTCGCAGCCGGCGTCCATAACGAGCATACGTCCCTCGACCAGCTGGTTGTTGTGGCCGTGGTTGTGCAGCGTCTCGCCGTGGATGGTCATAATGACGGGGAAACTGACGGGGCCGTTGCCCTTCCAGGCTTCGCCCTCCATAAATCCAGCCAGCTCGTACTCGTAGCGGCCCGGCATAGCCATTTTCATCGCGCCCACGTGCATATTGTAGGCCGTGGCGATAGCTTTCTCGATTTCAGCGATTTCCTCGTCGCTCTTGATGCTGCGCTGCTTGACGCAGGCCTTGATGAGATCCATCGAGGCGTAGCGGCAGACGGCGTTGTAGCTGATACCCAGCAACTCGCTCATCTGGTGCGTGTTGTCGGCGCGGTAGGGCGGCAAGTAGTGAATCTTGCGACCCTCGCCGACGGTCTTGGTGCAGAGGGTCTGCAGCGCCTTGAGGTCGCCGCTGTTGGCGACGCCCACGCTGGCGGCCAGCTCCTTGACGCTGGGCAGGGGACCCGTCCAGATGATGTCGTCGATATCGTAGTCGTTGGCGAAAACGTAGTCCTTGCCGTTGTCGCAGTCGAGCACGCCGACCAGGTCTTCGCGCTGAAGGCCAAAGAAATAGAGGAACGTGCTGTCCTGACGGAACCAGTAGGTGTTGTCGGTGTAGTTGCAGGGAGCCTCGTGGTTGCCCTGGATGATAATCAGGCCGTGGCCGACATCCTTGCGGAGCTGCTCGCGGCGTGCGATATAAGTCTCTTTTTTGAACATAACTATTTGGTTTTTATATTTTTACTTTTTTTCTTAAATCCGTAGTATGTCGTTTCCTTTGTCGGTATGATTTAACGTACAGAATGGTCTATTATTGTGCATAGCCGATGAAAAATGTGCCCTTCGCCGATATGTCGGACAGTTAATAAAATATTTTTCAGCCTTTTTTGTTGCTGTTTGGCTTTTTGTTCGTATCTTTGCAACCCCAAAAACAAAAAATCTGATATAAAAATGAACACAAATTGCTATAAATTAAACCCTAACCGCCTTGTGGCGTTTCTGCAGAAACCCGCAAGCGAGTTCACCCGCGACGACATTATGCGCGTCATCGAGGAAATGGACATCGAAATGGTCAACTTCCGCTATATGGCTAACGATGGCCGCCTGAAGACGCTGAATTTCGTCATCAACAGCTACGACCACATCCGCGAAGTGCTTGCCTCGGGCGAGCGCGTCGACGGCTCGAGCCTGTTCCCCTTCCTCGAGGCCGGCAGCTCGGACCTCTACGTCATTCCGCGTTTCCGCACGGCGTTCATCAACCCCTTCAGCGAAATACCGACACTCGACATACTGTGCAACTTCTACACCAAGGACGGCCAGCCCTTCGAGATGGCTCCTGAGTACACGCTGCACAAGGCCGGCCAGGCTTTCCGCAAGGCTACGGGCGGTATGGAGTTCGAGGTGATGGGCGAGCTGGAATACTATGTCGTGGCCCCCAAGGAGGAGGACTATCTGCCTGCCGACCAGCGCGGCTACCACGCTTCGCGCCCCTTCTGCAAGTTCGAGGATTTCCGCGTCGAGGCTATGAAGCTCATCGCTGAATGCGGTGGCCTGATCAAGTACGGCCACAGCGAGGTGGGCAACTTCACCGTGGGCGACACAATGTATGAGCAGAACGAAATCGAGTTCCTGCCTACGACACTCGAAGATGCTGCCGACCAGCTGGTTATAGCCAAATGGATTATGCGTGCCCTGGGCTATCGCTATGGCATCACCGTCACCTTCGCTCCGAAAATCACCGTCGGTAAGGCTGGCAGCGGTATGCACATCCACACGCGCGTCAGCAAGGACGGCAAGAATATGTACGTTGGTGAGAATGGTCTCACCGAGGTGGCCCACAAGACCATTGCCGGCATCCTGAGCCTGGCCGGTTCGCTGACCGCCTTTGGCGACACCAACCCGACGAGCTATTTCCGCCTGGTGCCCCATCAGGAGGCCCCGACCAACATCTGCTGGGGCGACCGCAACCGCAGCGCTATGGTGCGCGTCCCGCTGGGATGGACCAAAGGCAGCGGCAATATGATGGCTCACTGCAACCCGCTCGAAGCCAACGACTCTGTCGACTTCAGCCACAAGCAGACCATCGAGCTGCGCACCCCCGACGGCAGCGCCAACGTCTACCTGCTGCTGGCCGGTATGACCGTCGCCGCCCGCCACGGTTTCGAAATGGAGAACGCCGTCCAGTATGCCAAGGACCGCTACGTTAGCGTCAACATCTTCGAGCACGAGGATGTGCTGAAACGCCTCGACGTGCTGCCCGACAGCTGCGCCGCCAGCGCTGACATCCTGGAGCGCGACCGCGCCATCTACGAGGCTGAGGGCGTGTTCGCTCCGCAGCTTATCGACGGCATTATCAAGGACCTGCGCTCGTACAACGACCGCAACCTGCGCGCCGAGATAGGCAACGACCCCGAGAAGACCCTCGAACTGGTGCAGCGCTTTATGCACTGCGGATGAAAAATGCCTGCCTCGCATCCTTTAAAAATAAGTAATTGTCAAACAATAATTTAATTCGAAAACAAATATTATGAAAAAGTTTCTCTATGTTGCCCTGATGACTTTCGTAATGATAGGTGTGAGCGCTTGCTCGAAGGACAAGGACCTGACTGGTACCAAGTGGGTTGGTCAATTCTCTGAAACTGACAGTGGTATCACTATGACTGCCGACGTCACGATCGAGTTTACCACCGAGACTGCTGGCAAGATGAGTGTTGTGTTTGTAATGACCGACGAACTGCGCGAGTTGTTTGCCGCTCTCGGTATGACCGACGAGGAAATTGCCGAAATGATGAACGCTGATAACAGCACAGTCGACTTTACCTACACCTATGACGGTGAGGGCAAGGGCACTATGACCTCGACGGACGAAGATGGCGAAACGACCTCGATCGATTTCACCATCGATGACGACAAGATGACCATCACAGAGGAAGGCCATTCTGTCGTTCTGACCAAACAGAAATAATGTTTTTTAACCGCAACGATATGAGCTCCGGCCGCGTGGTCGGGGCTCTTTTTTAGATTGTATGGCATATCTTCTTGACGACGAACAGGTTGGTTTTCCCGATCCGCGGCTTAGCGAGGAAGACGGTTTCCTTGCCGTGGGTGGCGGTATGGGTCCCGAATGGCTGCTGAATGCCTACTATATGGGCATCTTCCCGTGGTATGACGACGACGAAGGTTCGCCCTACTGGTACTCGTTGGACCCGCGTATGGTGCTGCTGCCCGGCGAATTCCGCTGCTCCAAGTCGCTGACGCGCCTGCTGCGGTCGGGAGGCTTCGAGGTACGCATTGACACTTGCTTCCGCCAGGTGATGGAGGCCTGTGCCAGCGTGCAGCGTCCGGGTCAGGACGATACGTGGATCAGCCGCCATTTTATCGATGCCTACTGCGAGCTGCACAGGCTCGGGTTTGCCCACTCATTCGAGACGTTTCAGGACGGCCGTCTGGTCGGCGGATTGTATGGCGTCAGCCTGTGCGACTATTTCAGCGGCGAGTCGATGTTCCACATCGTGCGCGACGCCTCGAAGGTGGCCTTCGCACGGATGGTCAACTTCGCATCTATGCACGGATTCCGCTTTATCGATGCGCAGCAGCCAACGCGTCACCTGGAGTCGCTTGGCGCCAGGAAGATGCCGCGCGAAGAGTTCCTCGCCCTGCTCGAGCACAACAACATCGACAAGACCTATCGTGGCCGATGGAAAAACAACAGCGTGGTGATGCTGATTGGTGGCAACCAGGGCGAACGCGTAGCGCTGCTGATGCAGGCCATTGCGCTGATTGCTCAGCGTATAGGTACCGTTTCGGTGGTGTCGTCAATCTATGAGACGGCCCCGTGGGGCTTCGAGGCGGAGCAGGATTTCCTCAACCAGGCGTTGGTGGTCGACACCGACCTTGATGCGCAGACGGTGCTCGACATTGCGCTCGAAATCGAAAAAGAGCTGGGACGTGTACGGTCGGAATCGTCGGATTCTCAAAATTCAAAATCCAATATTCGGAATTACACTTCCCGCCCAATCGATATCGACCTGATTTTCTTCAACAACGACATTGTCGAAACACCGTCGTTGCAGCTGCCGCATCCGCGAATGCACTTGCGCCGTTTTGTACTGCAGCCGTTGGCACAGATTGTGCCCGACCTGAAGCACCCCAAATTCGGGAAAACGGTGCGCCAACTTCTGGAAGAATGTATTGACGATGGTGAAGTAAAAGAGTATTTTTAGAACTGTAATTAGTTGAAAAATAATAGTTAAAAAATTTTATTGAAAAATATTTTTGCCATATCGGAAAAATGTAGTACTTTTGCACTCCATTTTGTGAAAAATCAATAAATAATAAATAGTTAAAAATGTACGCAATAGTTGAAATCGCAGGAAAGCAATTCAAGGTAGCCCAAGATCAGAAGATCTTCGTCAACCGCCTTAAGAATGAGGAAGGTAGCGAGGTCTCTTTTGACACCGTGATGCTCAAAGACAATGATGGTAACATTACCGTTGGCCAGCCCTACATCAGCGGCTCCAGCGTGAAAGCCACCGTGGTGAAACATTTGAAGGGTAAGAAAGTGCTCGTCTTCAAGAAAATCCGCCGCAAAGGATATCAGAAGATGAACGGTCACCGCGACTATCTGACCCAGATTCAAATCAATAGCATTAACTAAATCAAGTAACTAACCTTTTAAAACGTATATATTATGGCTCATAAAAAAGGTGTCGGTAGTTCCAGTAACGGTCGTGAATCCGAAAGCAAACGTTTGGGTGTTAAGATTTTTGGCGGTCAGCCCTGCATCGCTGGCAACATTTTGGTTCGTCAGCGCGGCACTGTCCACAACCCTGGCCAGAATGTTGGAATGGGTAAGGACCACACGCTCTTCGCTCTGTGCGATGGCGTTGTGAAGTTCCACAAAGGTCGTGAAGATCGCTCGTATGTTTCGGTAGTCCCCTGCGCCGAATAAACCCAACGAAATTTAAATGAAACAGTTAAGGCATCCGAGCAGGATGCCTTTTTTGTTGTATTTAAAATGACGATCTCGGAATGTCCTTTTATTTCTGTACTCGCAGACTCTCGCTGTGTATTTTTTCGGTCAGTTCGCGGACAAACTCGGGGTCGAGCCCGATGTCGGTGGCTGCCTGCATCTGACGGTCGAGCACCTGCTGCCAGCGGTGGGGCTGGAAGATGGGCATATTGTGGGCGCGCTTGATGGTGCCGATGTCTTTCGAAATGTTCATCCGCTGCCCGAGCAGGCGCAGTATTTCGGCATCAATGACGTCGAGCTGCTCGCGCATACGCTGCAGGTCGCTGGGGCCCGTTTCGTTGTAGGTGCGCGGCTTCAGGTTGTCGAGCAGGACTTTCAGCTCGTCGGGCGTAATCTGTTGAGCGCTGTCGGTGAGGGCTTTGTCGGGGTCGGGGTGGCACTCGACAATCAGGCCGTCGTAGTGTAGGTCGAGGGCCATCTGCGCCAACGGCGCCACCAGGTCGCGGCGGCCACCGATGTGGCTGGGGTCGCAGAGCAGGGGCATCTCGGGCAGGCGCCGCTTCAGCTCGATGGGGATTTCCCAAAGCGGATTGTTGCGGTAGCCGAAGTTGTTGTATGTGGAAAAGCCCCGGTGGATGGCGGCAATGTCGTCGACGCCGGCCTGCTGGATGCGCTCGATGGCGCCGAGCCACAGCGATATGTCGGGCGTTATGGGGTTTTTGACCATCACGGCAAGTGGCGTTCCGCGGAGTGCCTCGGCCAATTCGCCGACGATGAAGGGGTTGACGCTGGTGCGTGCCCCGATCCATACGGCGTCGATGCCGTATTGCAGGCACAGTTCGATGTGTTCGGGACGCGCCACCTCGCAGCATAAACGAAGTGAAGGGTATTTGTCTTTCAGCTCTTTGGCCCACTGCAGGGCGGGCTCGCCCATACCCTCGAAGCCGCCGGGCCGGGTGCGCGGCTTCCAAACGCCAAAGCGCATCATCGATATGCGCGGCTCTTGGACCACACTTTCGGCCTCCGCCAGAAGCTGCTGTCGGCTTTCGGCGCTGCAGGGACCTGCGATGATTGTCGGTTTGTCGTTGATAGCAAACAGTTTAGACATTGTCGTGCTTTTGTTTTGCGACAGCAAATTTACGATTTTTTTCGTTAATCGACCTCGGCCTGAAAAAAAATCCATCCGTTTCCGCCCGACGCGCACCTCGTTTCCTCTGCCCGTTGTACGGTATATGTACGGTATATGTACGGTATTTGTACGCTTCGAAAGCGTACAAATACCGTACAAATACCGTACATATACCGTACAACGGGCAAAGAAGGTGGCTTGAAGGTCTGGTTTACAGTGTGTTAGGGTGGGGTTGTTGTTTTTGGGTTTATTAATTGATAGTCAGTGTTTTGTGTTTGATTGAGTTTTTTTGCAATATTTTTTCTTTTTTTCCGTTATTGGTTCTGAAAATATTTCCTGCTGGTGTGACATTTTGCCCACTCAATCGTTATATAGGTAGAACATTTCTTGAAAAATATTGGATTATGAAAGTCAAGTTTTTGAAATTGAACAATTTGGTCGTTGTGGGGTTGATGTCGCTGCTCGGGCTGTCGGCTTGCAAAAAGGAACCTGATATCGTTGAGCTGTATGGCGTGCCTACATCAAGGTATTGCGAGAAGGCTGTGCTTGATGCAGATATGCCAGCGTTAGTTGATGCAGAAAACCCAAAGAACGATGAAAATCAAATATCTGAAACTTAAGAACTGGCTGTTGGTCAGTGCGATGAGTCTTTTTGGCCTTTCGGCTTGCAAATGCCACAAGCAGGTGGTTTCGGACAATCCAAAAGACGGCAACATCGAAGCTCCCGACACAGTGATGCGGCCGATGTACGGCGTGCCGGCGACGGACTATCGCCAGCAAGTTGAGCAGCCTGTGGCGCCCAAGGTGGTCGAGCAGGAGCCTCCGCGCGAGCCGCAGGTGACGGTATACGGCGTCCCGACGGTGGACTATGCCGTCAAAGGCCGTGTGGTCGATCCGGCTGGCAAGCCTGTCAAGGGTGTTCAGGTGATGCTGATAAACAGCGAAATAGATCCTGAGAACCTGCCCGAGTCGCCCTATTGGGACGAGCAGCTGAAGCGCATTGCCGACACCACCGACGCGCAGGGCAACTTTGAGGTGCGCAACACCGACCGCCCCTGGGAGCAGGTGCGCGTGATTGTGCGCGACATCGACGGTGCCAAGAACGGAAAGTTTGAGAATCAGGTTGTTGATGTTGAGTTTGGCGAACCGGAAGGTGGCAGTGGCAACTGGAAACTGGGCGAGCGAAAGGCTGAGGTCACGGTTAAGATGAAACGCAAGAAATAGTCTGTATGAACGAACGTAAGTCATTGACTATGCGCCAGCGAATGGCGCTGGGGCTGCATCGGCGCATCTGCCGCAACAAGGCCGAGATTCACGAGCTGCGCAACCTGTTCTGGGAGTGCACGCTGCGATGCAATATGAATTGCCGCCACTGCGGCAGCGACTGCAAGCAGGCTCCGGCGGTGGAGGATATGCCGGCCAAGGATTTCCTGAAGGCCATCGACGACATCACTCCGCACGTGGACCCCCACAAGACGTTCATTACCTTCACTGGCGGCGAAGCCCTTGTGCGCCAGGACCTTGAGGAAGTGGGACTGGAGCTGTACCGTCGCGGTTTCCCGTGGGGGGTGGTGACCAATGGCCTCTTACTTGACGAGCGCAGACTTGACAGCCTGCTGCGTGCTGGAATGCATTCGATTACAGTGTCTTTCGACGGCTTTGCGGACGACCATAACTGGATACGCCGCAACGAGCGCAGTTTTGAGCGCGCCGATGCTGCCATCAAGATGCTGGTGCGCACACCCGACATCGTTTGGGACATCGTCACCTGCGTCAATCCGCGCAACTACAGCCGTTTGGAGGAATTCAAGGAATATCTGATTTCCATTGGCGTGCAGAATTGGCGCCTGTTTTCGATTTTCCCGATGGGGCGCGCTGCCGACAACCCCGAACTGCAGCTCAGCGACGAGCAGTTCCGCGGACTGTTCGACTTCATAAAGCGCACACGCGAAGAGGGCCGCATCCGCGCCAGCTATGGCTGCGAAGGCTTTCTGGGTCCCTACGAGGGCGAGGTGCGCGACTACTATTTCCATTGCCGTGCGGGCGTCGAGGTGGCCTCGGTGCTGTGCGACGGCTCCATATCGGGCTGCACTTCAATTCGTTCCAATTTCCATCAGGGCAATATCTACAAGGACAACCTTTGGGACGTGTGGCAAAACCGCTTCCAGAAGTACCGCGACCGCGACTGGGCAAGGAAAGGAAGCTGTTCCGACTGCGACCTGTGGAAATACTGCGAGGGCAGCGGAATGCACCTCTACGACGACAACGAGGATCTGCTTTTCTGCCACTACCACAGGCTGATGGGGCCCAGTGTTTAGTGACCTGTGATCAGTGACCTGTGATGCGAGCGCGTTCGTGTCACAGGTCACTTGTTACAGGTCACTACTTTATGACGATTTCGTCGGTGAAGAGGTAACTGGGTTGCCCGGCCGACATATGCCAAGAGGGTAGGGGACCGGGGTTCTTGGCGACGATGCGGAGGTAGCGTGTTTTCAATCCGGGCGTTGGAATGGCGTCGGTGCGGACGATGTTGCCGCTTTCGCGGAAATCGGGGTTGGATTCGAAAATGAACATCAGTTGCCACGTTTTGCCGTCTTTCGACGAATAAACTTCTATGCGCTGTGGCGCCAGAATCCAGTCGGTGCTGTTTTGCAGGAAGCGCATCGAGATGCGCTCAATGGGCTGTTTCTTGCCGAAATCGTATTCGACGTCAATGTCCTGCCCCCAATATCCCTGCCAGTGGCCATCCTTGTAGTTGAGGTCGTCGGCCAGTGTGGCGTCGGCCAGAGCCTGGTCGCCTCCGCCGCTGTAGGCTGCATTATAGTCGCTGTAGCGGCTGTTGAGTTTCTTGAGGTTGCCCACACCTTTGTGCATCGTTACGTAGCGCTGGCTCTCGATGCGGTCGCCCCAGCGGTTGAAGGTCACGGCTCGTACCAGCCCCGATTGTACAATGTTGATGGGCTCCTTATAGACAGGCGAGCCTTCGTTGGGTTTCTCGCCGTCGAGGGTGTAGTGAATCTCGTTGTCGGGGTTTATCTTGCTGAGCATCAGTTTCAGCGAGCCGTCGTTGAATTTGCGGACATCGATTACGATATGGTCGAAGGCCTCCATCGCTTCGCGCCCAAGGTGGTCGTAGCGGTCGCAAACCACATCGCGGCAGTAGGAGCCGGCCTCGAGGTCCCAAAGGCGCAGGTATTCGCGCTTCAGGTTGTGCAGGTCGCGGAAGTATTGGTCGGCTAGTTGCCGGGCTACGGGAATGACACTGACGTCTGATTCTTGCAGAATGCGGTAGAGCAGAACGCGGAGCCGGCTCTTTTCGCTGACGGTCAGTATGCGGTGGCAGGCGTAGGCAAAATGGGGCAGAGCGCTGCTGTCGATGGTGGCGAGGACACGCCGCACCTTGTCGTCCACGCGGCTGCAACGCCCGAGGGTGGCGCTGTCGACGTATGTGGGATAGAAGTCGAAGAGCGGCAGCATCAGTGCAGAGGTGTTGAACCAGTCGCCTACGTCGGCATCGTGGTTCAGGTCGCCGACGGCGTAAATCATATCAGTGTAACGCTTTGGGTTGCGGTCGGGGAAAGCCCGCTCGGTGACGCATTCCCAGCCATAGATGAAGTTGTCGACAAACTGCTCGTTGTAAATCTCGTTGAATATCCGTTCGCGTTCCGCCAGTTCGGCTTCTGCCTTCTTGGGGTCGGTTTCTGTCAGCGGATGCCAGGCCATCTCGGCGGCCCAGAACATAGCGTGCCAGCTGTCGCCGAAGAGGCTCTCGCCACTGTCGTCCCAAGCGGTGTTCATCAGGCCGCGAGCACCGGCACGATGACCGTCGCGGGCCAGATGGGCGATGTTGCGTATGTAGTTGTGTACCTGTGGTGTGCTGCTCCAATGGCTTACGCCCGGCGCGACCCAGAAGGGCGACCCCTGCTCCTCGTAGAGTTTGCGGAACGGCGCTATCATATTGTCGTAGCACTCCTGCGCGGTGTAGGCCCAGACAATATAATTCATCTCGCGGGGCAGCCTCTTGAGCATAGCGGGATTTTTGGCTACAATGTCGCCCCACATCAGCACTTCGAGTCCATCGCCGTGGGGGTACTGCTTGCGGTATTCGTCCTGAACAATGTCGTATATGCGGTTGATATGCTGGCAGTAGACTTGGTCGGCGCCGCGCTGCTCGACATAATCCTTGGCGTGTCCGCTGCCGAGGCTTTCGGTTTCGTCGCAGTTGATGTTGAAGAAAAGTGCATTTGGATACATCTTCAATGTATTGGCTATCTGGCTACGCAGGAAGTCGTAGCTCTTTTCTTTCGATGGGTCGATGTTGAAAGGGCTATCTTTGATGTCGTCGTAGAAAGGTATTTTCAGCGTTTCCTCAAAATGGCCAAAGCATTGGAGATTGGCCATCAGGCTACGATTGGCAGCGAACCGCGGAAAGTCGGGCGGCACCAGGTCGGGGTATTCGCTATTGTAGAGCGTATGTTCGGTGTAGTAGGTGTAGTAGTTCATCTTGACGCGCGAAAGAAGTGATTTTTGTTCACCTGCAAAATAGGAATTGGTGATAGGCCCGCGGCTGATGTCGTCCATCCATCCGCGCCACTGGTAGGCGGGCCAGTCGGTCACGGTCATACAGGGTATGCTGTCGCGGTAGTGGCCACGCATCTGGAAGAGGGTCTGGTTTGCCCAGCGGCGTCCTTCGTCGGTGGTCGACGTGATGATTATCCTGTCGGGGAAGACGTCAATTCGGTAGGCTTCACGCTGGTTTTCCGCTCCTTCGATTCTGTCGACAGTACGATAATACTTTATAATGTCGCTAATTCCGTCGTCGGTTACAGATTGCTTATGCGTTTTCGGATTTTTGGCCACATAGGCCGAATCGTGGATTTCGAAATAGTACTGCTTGCTGCCAATGGCGCATACGCCGTTGTGCATTTCGACCCGCTGCGGTGTGGGTATCACGCCGATGTTGACGGCTTTCTGTGCCATTGCCGACCCGCACATAGCCAGCAGCATAACCAATAGTATTCGCTTCATATTCTTAGAACTTGATTCGTGAAACAAATTGCAAAAATACGATTTTTTTTTCATCTGGCGGAATGTTTTTGCGATATGATACAATTTGAGGCGGATATTGTCGTTAAAAACAAGTTATGGAAAGAAACCAGAGAATAATCAGAGTCAGCATCGTTGGCATTGCTGCCAATGTGCTTTTGGCGGCTTTTAAGGCTGCAGTTGGCTTGGTGGCAGGCTCCATTGCCATCGTGATGGATGCCGTCAACAACCTGAGCGACGCGCTGTCGTCGGTAATCACCATTGTGGGCACAAAGCTTTCGGCACGCCCGGCCGACCGAGAACATCCGTTCGGACACGGACGTGTGGAATACCTTACGGCCATCGTTATAGCCCTTATCGTCTCGGCGGCAGGCGTCACCTCGCTGGTGGAGTCGGTGCAGAAACTGTTCAATCCCAGCGTTCCGTCCTATTCGACGGTTACGCTTGTTGTCATCATTGTGGCCATAGCAGTAAAACTCGTTTTGGGACGCTATGTGAAAAAACAGGGCGAGAAGCTTAAAAGTGATGCCCTGATTGCCAGCGGCGCCGATGCGCTGTTCGATGCCATCGTGACGCTGTCCACTCTCGTCTCGGCCGGCATTATGCTGCTGTGGGGTGTGAACCTCGACGGCATAATCGGAACAATAATATCGCTGGTCATTATCAAGGCCGGCTTGGAAATGCTGGCCTCGCCGATAGGGGAGCTGCTAGGACGTCGCATATCACCCGAATTTGTCAGTGCATTGAAAGAGAAGGCTATGTCGTTCGAAGAAGTAAACGGTGTTTACGATATCATTGTCAACAACTACGGCCCCAACGTGCTTATCGGCTCGATGCACGTCAGCGTGCCCGAATCGATGACGGCGCGACAGATCCATCTGCTTTCGAGGACGATGGCTGCCGAACTGTACAAGGAATTCGGTGTCATTATGACCATCGGCATCTATGCCCTATATACGGGCGACACGCCTATGGCGCATCTGCAGAACGATGTGATTCGCACGGTCAATAGCCAAAAGGGCGTCCTGCAAACCCACGCCTTCTACTACTACGCGGACCGCAACCTCGTCACAATCGATGTTGTGCCCGACGACAGCGTTAAGGACGAAAAGGCTTTTGTGCAGAGCATCAGCGACTTGCTGGCACGCAGTTTCCCTGATTACAATTTCAGCATCGTCCTCGACCACAACTATAGTTGAACTGGTTTTATTTCAAGCAGTTCAGGTACTGATGGATGGTCTCTTCTATTCCTAAATACAACGCATCGCTGATGAGGGCGTGGCCTATCGAGACTTCGTCGCACCAGGGTATCTGCTGATGGAAATATGCCAGGTTCTGCAGCGACAGGTCGTGGCCGGCGTTCAAGCCCAGTCCGCATTCGCGGGCTACGCGTGCAGCTTCGACAAACGGCTTTATGGCCTCTTCGCGGCCGGCGGCATATTGGCTGGCATAGCTCTCGGTGTAGAGTTCCACGCGGTCGGTGCCGGTCTTGGCTGCCATTTCAATCATTTTTGGGTTGGCGTCGATAAAGATGCTTACGCGGATGCCGCACTGTTTGAATTCCTTGACGATGTCGCACAGATAGTCCTGGTTTTTGACGGTGTCCCAGCCAGCATTGCTGGTCAGCACGCCGTCGGCGTCGGGCACCAGTGTGACCTGCGCGGGAACAATTTCTTTCACCAAGTCGATGAAGCCGTATGGACGGCTTTTCGAAATCCCTTTCGGATTCCCTTCTATGTTGTACTCCACCCCAATCAAAGGCTTGATAGCCAGTGCGTCGGCGTAGCGGATGTGCCGCTCGTCGGGACGAGGATGGACGGTGATGCCCTGTGCGCCAAAGCGTTCGCAATCCTGCGCAAAACGCAGCACATCGGGCGTGTTGCCACCGCGAGCATTGCGTATGGTGGCCACTTTGTTGATATTGACACTCAGTTTAGTCATTGTAACGGATTTGGATTTATTTGAAGTTGCAAAAGTAACATTTTTTTTCGAAATGAATTTTTTTTGTATCTTTGCGTATTCGAAAACAAATGAACAGTATGCGTAACTTCTTAATTCTATTGATGTTTGTATGTCCGGCTTTTTTTGCCGTTGCGCAGTCAAACCGCGACACACTCGTTTATGTTTACACCCCAAACGACACAATTCTCCTCTCTCAGGCGTCGGCCGATATAATTGTCCGCACTACCGCCTCGGCAAATGGCGATGGCGGCTTCAGCCGTTATACCAGCGTTCAGCTATCTGTCTCCACGGAGATGTGCGAGCGCCTCGATACAGCAGATATTCAGAAATTTGTTCTTGTTATGGGCAATTTGAGGACAACATTTCGGGAATTTCGTAAGTATGACGGACTATGCCGATACTTTCTTGTCGACCGCGACGACGGTGTGCGGTGGACCAGCATAAAATACCGTCTTGGTGGCGACGGAATGTGATTTTTTTATCTTTTCTGTCGTTCCTCTCTTTTTGGATTCTTTGGAAACCACCCTTTTTCGACGCGCTCTTTTTGCTTAAAAAGCTCCAGTATAGACCACAGGCTTGAAAAACCGACCACGCCAAGCAGGGTGGAGGCTGTGAGGTCTGAAACGACGAGTGACCCGGCGATGCAGGCAATCCCCACCAAAAGGAACATCCACCAGCAGCTGACGCCAAGATGATATTCGGCCTTGATTACCAAAGGATGAAAGGCGCCGATAGTCAGAAACGTAGCGGCGCCTATGATAACTCCTGTAAGGGTCATATCTTGAATTCTTTCTTGATGCTGTCGACCATATCAAGCTTCTCCCATCCGAAGAACTGAACCTTCTTTTGCTGTGGCTTGTCGTTCTTGAAGACCGTGACTACGTCCTCGTAGGGGTCGCGGCCCATATGGCCATAGGCGGCGGTGGGGCGGAAGATGGGGTTCTTCAGGCCGAACCGTTCCACGATGGCGTAGGGGCGAAGATCGAACAACTTCTTGACGTGCAATGCGATTTCGCCGTCGGTCATATCCACTTTCGCCGTGCCGTAGGTGTTGACGTATAGTCCTACGGGTTCGGCCACGCCGATGGCATAGGCCACCTGCACGAGGCATTCGTCGCAAAGACCGGCGGCCACCAGATTCTTGGCAATATGGCGCGTGGCATATGCTGCGGAGCGGTCAACCTTCGACGAGTCCTTGCCGCTGAAGGCTCCGCCACCGTGGGCACCGCGACCGCCGTAGGTGTCGACAATAATCTTGCGGCCCGTCAGACCCGTGTCGCCGTGGGGACCGCCGATGACGAACTTGCCGGTAGGGTTGACGTGCAGCTTGAAGGCGGCCTGCTTTCCGCTGCCGGTCGCAAAAAGCTTCTGCGTGGCCTTGGGCAGGCGTTTCACTACGCGCGGAAGCAGTATCTTCTCCACATCCTTGCGTATTTGTTCCTGCTCGACATCGGGGTCGTGCTGTGTGCTGACGACGATGGTGTCTATTCTCTCCGGTTTGCCGCTGTCGCTGTACTGCACTGTGACCTGGCTTTTGGCGTCGGGACGCAAATAGCGCATTTGCTTGCCCTCGCGGCGTATTTTGCCAAGCTCAATCAAAATGATGTGTGCCAGTGTGATAGGTAATGGCATCAGCTCGTCGGTCTCGCGGCAGGCGTATCCGAACATCATACCTTGGTCGCCGGCACCTTGGTCTTTCTTGGACTTGCGTACTACGCCTTGGTTGATGTCCTGACTCTGCTCGTGTATGGCGCTCAGCACGCCGCAACTCTCAGACTCGAACTTGTACTCGCCCTTGGTATAACCGATGCTTTTAATGACATCGCGAACCGTCTGCTGTATGTCGACCCATCCCTCGGTGCGCACCTCGCCGCTCACCACAGCAAGGCCTGTCGTCACCAGCGTTTCGCACGCCACTTTCGACTCGGGGTCGTGGCGCAGGAATTCGTCCAAAAGGGCATCTGAAATTTGGTCGGCCACCTTGTCGGGATGGCCTTCGCTTACTGATTCTGAAGTGAAAAAATAACTCATTTTGTTACATTTTGATTAATTAATAATTGTTCCAAATGTAACAGATTTGAGAATGAAAGTGCTGTAGAATATTGCTTTAGCATTTTTTACAGTGGTTGCAATCATTACAAATCTATCCACATTTACGACTGCAAAAATACTACTTTTCCTGTATTCGGCAGCGATATAGGCAAAAAAAATGTTTCCTGTGATAAAAAAAAACCGTCCGCTTTGAAACGGACGGTTTATGCTTTGCAGCAGGATTGATTTCGTATTGTGTGGTACGATTACCCGATTCTTTATTGTATAATTCTTTATTTATATATTAAATCATAAACATCCTGAAAAATGATGTCTATATTCGTTGTCGGTTCGTAACGTTTGACGACATTGCCGTTTTGGTCGACCAAGAATTTTGTGAAATTCCATTTGATGTCAGGATTTTCGGCATAGTTCGGATCTTCTTTTAGAAAAGCATTGTGTAGGTATTTCCCAATTCTGTCGTTTTGATCGAAACCTTGAAATCCCTTTTGCGACTTCAGCCACACAAAGAGAGGGTCGGCATTTTTGCCATTTACGTCGATTTTGTTGAACTGAGGGAATGTAATGTTGTAATTGCTGGTGCAGAAAGAGTGTATCTCCTCGATGCTGCCGGGAGCTTGTTCGCCGAACTGATTGCAAGGGAAGTCGAGTACCACAAACCCGCTATCTGCAAATTTCAAGTATAAATGTTGCAGATCATTGTATTGCGGGGTGAATCCGCACTGCGTTGCTGTGTTTACAATCAAAAGAACCCTTCCGCGATATTCGCTCAATTTAACATCTTTGCCGTCCTGTCCTTTGACTGCAAAATCGTAAATGTTTTTCTGTGCCGATGCTACAAAGAACAATGATACGGCAAAAAATAAAGTCAAAATTTTTTTCATATACACATATATTATTTGTTTTTGACTAAAACGATAAAATGTTTTTTTTATTATTTGGTTGAGGAATATTTTACTATAAAAATTTAAAGTAACTATAAAATAGTATAGTAGAATGATAGCTGTATCGATAGCTGCACGTCATTTCACTAAAGATGGAATATATCTAAAAGATTTACAGGATTTAGTTCGCTTGCGAACAGGAGGAATAAAGGAATAGGTAATGTTATTATGGATCTCCAAATATACACGATGTAGTCTTTTTTTTGACTGGTTCGTTTTTTTCAAATTGTTGAAAACATCTCTGTTTATAGGGTATAATATGCACTTAAGGTATTGTTTGTCAGTTTGTAATTTGATTTTTTACCTATTTTATGTATTCGTAGTGCATTTTTTTGATTTTTTGGTGTGTTTTCCATTTTTTATTGCGTCAATTTGCAGCGAAAATGTAAGAAAGTGTAATTTTTTTTTGTCACTAACTTGCTGTCAACCAATCGTGGCATTGAAAAAGTCGGAAAAAAGCGAAAAAAAATTTTGGTAGTTTGGAAAATGGTTGTATTTTTGCACTCGCTTTCGCCCCGAGAAGGGGATGTTGAAAAGGGAAGCGCAAGGACATTGAAAAGGTTGAAACAAGAGATAGCGTGTGTCGGAGGTCCTGCCTTGGGTGGGACTGAGGACACGGAAGAGTCAAAGGTAGAAAAACGAAGAAATTCTTACAATGAAGAGTTTGATCCTGGCTAAGGATGAACGC
>JAFROL010000022.1 GCA_017429685.1 Bacteroidales bacterium
AACCCCATCCTTATCGGCGAGCCAGGCGTGGGCAAGACCGCCATCGCCGAGGGCCTGGCACACCGCATCGTTAGCGGCGACGTGCCCGAAAACCTCAAGTCCAAAACCATCTATTCGCTTGATATGGGTGCACTTATCGCTGGAGCCAAGTACAAGGGCGAGTTCGAGGAGCGTCTCAAGAGCGTCATCCGCGAAATCAACGAGGCCGACGGCGAAATCATCCTCTTCATCGACGAAATCCACACCCTCGTGGGTGCCGGCGGCGGCGAGGGAGCTATGGATGCCGCCAACATTCTGAAGCCCGCCCTGGCGCGTGGCGAACTTCGTGCCATCGGCGCAACGACGCTGGCCGAATACCAGAAATATTTCGAGAAGGACAAAGCCCTCGAACGCCGCTTCCAGAGCGTGCTCATCGACGAGCCCAGCGTGGTCGACACCATCAGCATACTGCGTGGCCTCAAGGAGCGCTACGAGGTGCACCACAAGGTGCGTATCAAGGACGAGGCCCTCATTGCCGCCGCCGAGCTCAGCAACCGCTACATCAGCGACCGCTTCCTGCCCGACAAGGCCATCGACCTCATCGACGAGGCGTCGGCCAAGCTGCGTATGGAGATTGACTCTGTCCCCGAAGAGCTCGACGAGATTGAGCGCAAAATTCGCCAGCTCGAAATCGAACGCGAAGCCATCAGCCGCGAAAACACCCACAGCGACACCCTGCGCAGCGACGAGATGCAGGCCAACAGCGACAAGCTGGCACGTATCGGCCACGAAATAGGCGAACTGACCGAGCAGCGCGACCAGATGAAGGCCCGCTGGCAGAACGAGAAAAGCATCGTCGAGGCCATCCAGACCGAGGTCAAGAACATCGAAAGCTTTAAGTTCGAAGCCGAACAGGCCGAGCGTCAGGGCGACTACGGCAAGGTGGCCGAACTGCGCTACGGACGCATCAAGGAGGCCGAACGCAAGGTCGACGACCTCAAGCTGCAGCTGCGCACGATGCAGGCCGACAACGCAATGATCAACGAGGAGGTCGACAGCGAGCAGATCGCCGAAGTGGTCAGCAAGTGGACCGGCATCCCCGTCACCAGAATGATGCAGAGCGAACGCGAAAAGCTGCTCCACCTCGAAGAGGAGCTCCACAAACGCGTCGTGGGCCAGGACGAGGCCATCGAAACCATCGCCAACGCCATACGCCGCAGCCGTACAGGCCTCAGCGACGGCAAGCGACCCATAGGCAGCTTCATCTTCCTCGGCACCACCGGCGTCGGCAAGACCGAGCTGGCCAAGGCACTGGCCGAGGTGCTGTTCGACGACGAGAATATGATGGTGCGTATCGATATGTCTGAATATCAGGAGCGCCACAGCGTCAGCCGACTCATCGGAGCACCTCCGGGCTACGTCGGCTACGACGAGAGCGGCCAGCTCACCGAGGCCGTGCGGCGCAAACCTTACAGCATCGTCCTCTTCGACGAAATCGAGAAGGCGCACCCCGACGTCTTCAACACGCTGCTGCAGGTGCTCGAGGACGGACGGCTCACCGACAACAAGGGGCGCGTCGCCGACTTCAAGAACACCATCATCATTATGACCTCCAACCTCGGCAGCAACATCATCCAGGAGCGGATGAGCGACGCAATGAACATCAACGACTACACCATCGAGAAGACCAAGAACGAAGTCCTCGATCTCCTCAAGCAGAATATGCGTCCCGAGTTCCTCAACCGTATCGACGAAATCATAATGTTCCGCCCGCTCAGCAAGAAGCAGATACGCGAAGTGGTGCGCATACAGCTCGCCAACGTGGCCAAAATGCTCGAAAAGAACGAGATACTCATCAGCGCCACTGACGAGGCCGTCAACCATCTGGCCGACATCGGCTACGACCCCGCTATGGGAGCACGACCCGTCAAGCGAGTCATTCAGCGCCAGATACTCAACGAACTGTCGCGCCAGATACTGGAAGACAAGGTCCACACCGGCGAAAACATCATCATCGACGTCATCGACGACCAGTTCGTCTTCTACAACGCCAATATGAAAAACTGACGCCGTCGCTGATCCGCCGGTACGCAAAAAAAGGATGGAGCCACAAGCTCCATCCTTTTTTTTGTCCCATTTGTGTTTGGTTGATTATCAATAATATGGTTTAAGTAGCGTCTCTCCGAGACGCTGGTTGGTCGAGAATTCTTTTACCCCACACTGCGTTCCTTGTGTGCGGTTATTAAGATTCAGCCTCTCCGAGGCTGTTGTATCAGCAAATCGTCCCGGAGGGACGTGACGCACAAAGTGCACATAACACCGTACAAGCGTAGCGCAGTGCGGTGTGTCTATGCTGCGGCGATATGCGTTCCGGAGGAACGCGACGCACGAAGTGCACGTAACACCGTACAAGCGTAGCGCAGTGCGGTGTGTCTATGCTGCGTCGATCTGCGTCCCGGAGGGACGTGACGCACGAAGTGCACATAACACCGTACAAGCGAAGCGCAGTGCGGTGTGTCTATGCTGCAGCGATATGCGTCCCAGAGGGACGTGACGCACGAAGTGCACGTAACACCGTACAAGCGAAGCGCAGTGCGGTGTGTCTATGCTGCGGCGATATGCGTTCCGGAGGAATGCGACAACAAAGGCAAATGTATTTCAAGTCCAGTGACCGATTTTGACGCTTTTGTTTCGCCTTCATAAAACGTTGATTTCCATATACCATCTTCTTATCATCTTCTACTGAAATTTTTATTAACATTTAATCAAAATTTACTTCGGTAGGCAATAATAAGAAGAAGGTTACGTTATGTATAGTGCAAGAAAGCGGCGAGACGGCGCGGACGATGGCGTCTGGCGGTCTCAACGCGATGTATATCAGTTTTTTAAACCTTTAAATTCTTACGTCTATGGGAAAACAACAAGATGGTTTCAATGGTGGTTTCAGCGGAAAGCTGGGCAGTGTGGTCGGCTACAACTGGCGTGGCCAGTGGTGCGTGCGGTCGCTGCCGGCCGATTTCCACGATGCGCGCACGGAGCGTCAGCTCGAGCAGCGCGGACTTTTTGCCGATATGGTGCGCTTTGCGGGACGCGCCAAGCGGGTGCTGGGCATCTCGATGCGTGTAGTGGCTCGCAATGAGCATATTACGGAAAGCAATTATTTCGTCCGCCTCAATAAGGGCTGTTTCAGCCGTGCCGACGGGGTGCTGACGGTGGACTACGGGGCACTGCGTTTCAGCGACGGACCTGTGGCCCCGGTGGCTTTCGATGAGCCGCAACTGCTTGACGACACGACGATTAGCATTGCCTTCGAGAAGAATCCCGAGCATCGCAACTGCAGTCAGGACGACGAGGTGCGCCTGGTGGCCTACTGCCCTGAGCTGGATGCATTCGACTTTTCGGACGGTATTATGCGTCGCAGCAAGCGCCTGACAATGAGCCTCAACGTTGGCTGGGTCGGCAAGGAGGTGCACCTGTGGGGCTTTGTCGTGGACCGTGCCGGCCGCGCGTCGCAGAGCACCTATATTGGCAGCGGTGTGCTCGACTGTGCTGTGGCTCAGCAGGATGGCGACGACAATGCGCCTGTCGACCTCGATGACGCACCTGCCGAAGGAGGCGATTATGGCGTTTCTGCCTTGACGGAAGGCGCTGTAAGGGGTTCGGTTTCAGGTGTTTCTTCTGCCACACCTCCGCCGCGATGATGGGGTAGGGCTTTAAAGCAGGAAGGGCTGCGTGAGGCTTTTGTATTCGTTGGAATAGGTGTTGTCGTTGTTTCGCAGCGCAATCGAATAATGTTCCATTTCCGGTGCATTGTCGGCCCTGTGGGCAAATTGCAGGATGCTGCGCTTGGGCTGGTCGCCGTGTTTGTTTGATATGTCGACCAACGAGGTGCATTGCAGTCCGCAAAGCTGCGCTTCGCCGATGGCTTTGTCGGAGTCGGTGGCGGGCAGGATGATGGCCAGCCGTCCGTCGCGGGCCGTCAGCTGCGCGGTGCAGCCGAAGAGTTGCTCGAGGTCGAGGTTGTCGCTGTGGCGTGCCATCTGTCGGCGCGGGTCGTTGTTTTTGAGCGAGTTGGTGAAATAGGGCGGATTGCTGACGATGAGGTCGTAGGCGGCGCGCTGTGCGTCGGTGTGGCGAAGGGTGAAATCCTGCAGGCTGATGTGTTCGGCGTGGAGGCGGTTGCTCCACGGCGACAGGTCGAAGTTGGCTGCCGCCACGGCGACGGTCTGGCGGTCGATGTCGATGGCGTCGACGGTGGCGTTGGCAAAGCGCTGCGCCATCATCAGGGCCAGTATGCCGCATCCGGTGCCGATGTCGAGGATATGGCGCGGCGGTGCCGGCATATGTGCTGTTTCGGCACCGTGGACGCCGTCTGTGTCGGCCAGGGCTCCGAGCAGCACTGCGTCGGTGCCGATTTTCATTGTGGCGCCGTTGTCGTCGAGTGAGAATTGCTTGCAGTGGAACAAGGGGAGGGGGGATTGCGTTAGTGTGGGATTGCGTTATTGCGTTAGTGTTTTTTCGTTATGACGTTATAACGTTATTTCGTTATAACGTGGTTTCGATATGACGATATAACGTTATATCGTTATATCGGTTATTTGATAAAAAAAAGAGTTGCTACTGGGAGGCAGCAACTCTTTTTGGTTTTTCGATATTAGAGTTACTTCTTGACGTCTTTTGCGGCGTTGTAGAAGATCTTGAGTGCGCTTGCGGCACGGAGTTCCTGTTTGATGTCGCTGATCATACCCATTTTGACCTTTCCGTCGGCCTTGATGGCGAAGGTGAGCAGCTTGCTTTCCTCTTCCGAGCGCTGGTTCTTCTCTTCTTCGACAAAGAGGCGGATGTCGCTGACATCGGCTATCTGGTCGTTGAGCTGGATACGGGGTTCAGTACCGTATTTGGCTGTGTAGGCATCCTGAGGAACACCGACGTTGATGTAGCTTACAAGGCTCTTCTTTTCGAGCTTGGTCACCTCGGAACCCCTTGGGGGAGTGATTTTGACGAAGAGCGAGCTTTCGCGCATCGTGGTGATGACCATAAAGAAGAACAGGAGCATAAAGATAATGTCCGACATCGAGCCCATATTGAGGCCGGGTGTGCCTTTGTCATTTTTTTGTTTAAAACGTGCCATTATTTTGCTCCTCCTGTATTTTTGGGCTCAGCCTCGGAGATAGCGACAGGTATAGCCTTGTCGATAGCGTCCATATGAGCCTGGTCTAAGTCTTTGTAAGGTCTACTGAATTTCTGTCGCGAGAGTTCGTCACGCATCTCGTTGATGGCGGCGGTGAGTTCGTTCTGGACACGGAAGTAGGTGTCGTACGAAGTACCACGGTCGTTCTGCAGCGAGATAACACCTTTCGACACAGGGTATGTGCCCAGGAATTCAATGTCAATCATTTCTTTCTGCGGGAGGTTGGGGAGGTCTTGGGGGTTGCCCAGGAATTCCTTGGCACGCTCCTTCAGCAGGCTGATGTCGCCGACCTCTTTGTTGAAGAGGATGCGGTCGTTGCGGTTGATCTTGACCTGGAAGATGTTACGTTCACGAACTTCTGGCGGAGTGAAGTCCGGCGGCAGCGGCGGGGGCAGACGCCGAGCGATACCCATATCCGTGTTGATGTTGGAGACCATCAGGAAGAAGGCCAACAACAGAAACGAGATGTCGGACATCGCGCTGGTATTCAAGCCAGGAGTTGATTTTTTACTCATAGTGATACTTACTTTTTAAATGATTTCGAAATTGCGGAGTAGATCATCAGAACCACGGCGCCAATCACGGTGATGTAGGTGGCGTAGCAGGCTATGGCGATGAGTTTCGCGGTCTTTTCGGATGTGTTGTATTTCATCAGCATATCCTGAGGCATAGTATCGCCCAGTGCCAAAAGGATGGAAGCGACGACAACAACGACTATTGCTCCGGCAAAAATGATTGTCTTTTTGGGCTTGTCCTTAAGGCTGATGATGCCGTAGAACAGCCATACGAGGAGGCTCAGCACAATGTAGCAGATCAGTACCCAGAATGCCACGTCGAAGGCCCAACCGAACTTGGTCTGGTTGGCCGCGAAGAGGATGGCGATGACGGATACGACGATTGCCACGCAGATGCTGGCCCACATTATGGTTTTTCTCAATTTTTCTAACATAATAGTAAAGGATTTTTTAAGGTTAATAATTAGTTTACAGGTATCCTTGCACTATTATTTCTTGTTCTTGACGAGGATGTCCATAAAGGTTATGGTACCATCTTCCATCTGGGCAACGAGGCTTTCGATTTTGGTAAGGATGTAGTTGTAGAAAATCTGAAGGATGATAGCGACGATAAGACCGAAGATGGTCGTTAACAGAGCGACTTTCATACCACCAGCGACGACGGTCGGGCTGATATCACCGGCTTTTTCGATGTCATCGAATGCCTGGACCATACCGATAACGGTACCGAGGAATCCGAACGAGGGAGCCAGAGCGATGAACAGGGCAATCCAGGTGAGGTTGGCCTCGAGGCGAGCCATCTGGACACCACCGTAGGAGGTGAGGGATTTTTCGACGTTTTCAAGGCCTTCGTCGATGCGGTCGAGACCCTGATAGAAGATGCTGGCGACGGGACCGCGGGTGTTGCGGCACAGTTCTTTAGCTGCGTTGTAGTCGCCTTTCTTGACGTTGTCTTCAATGCCGCCGAGCAGGGCGTCGACATTGGTGGTAGCCATATTCAGGTAGATGATGCGCTCGATGACGAGAGCCATACCGAGGATGAGGCAGAGGAGCACGGGGGTCATCCAGCCTGCACCACCCTGAATATACTTTTCTTTCAGCACTTCGTGGAACGATTTGCTTTCTTCGACCTCGTCGGCCACAGCGGCAACGGGTTCGGCGGCGACGGCCTCTTCGGCGACGGCGGCGCTGTCATCGGTGACTTCGGTCTGGGCGGCCGGGTCTGTAGCGGCGGCGTCCTGAGCCATAACACTGTTGAGATTGGTGAATGCCAATAATCCAATTACTGACATTAATGCAATAACTTTTTTCATTTTGATTTAGATTGTGTTAATTATTAATTAGTTAGTTCAATTTTCGTATTTCACAATATGTTTGCAAATTTAGCAAGAAGTTTGCAACTGCAAAAGTTTTTTTTGTTTTTTTTTCGAATTAATATTCGTCATTATGTGTAATGGTTTGTCTTACAATGATATATTTGTTGATGTTTTTTGCATTACACATTACGGTCGAGCAGGTTGCAGGCCAGTTGCCTCAGCGGCTGCTTTGCGTCGTCGGGTCGTTGGATTCTGTCGAGGTGCTGCATAGCTTTGTCGTGGAGTTGCGCAATGCGCTGTTCGACGGAGTGGCGTATGTCGAGGCTGTTGTATATGTCAAGCACTTCGTTGATTTTGGCTGTCGGGTCCTGCGGTGTTGTGGCGAAGAGTTCGCGAAGCCGTTGCTGCTGGTTGCTGTTGCCCTGCTCGAGGGCGGTGAGCAGCAGGAAGGTTTTTTTGTTGTCTTTGATGTCGGTGCCTGTCTGTTTGCCGAAGGTGGCGGTGTCGCCATAGGCGTCGAGAAGGTCGTCGCGCAGCTGGAATGCGAGGCCGGTGTCGATGCCGAAGTTGTAGAGTGCTTCGATATCGTCCTTGTCGGCGTCGGCATAGAGCGCGCCGATTTTGAGTGCTCCGGCGAGGAGCACGGCGGTCTTGAGCCGGATCATCTCCATATATTCATCGATGGTGACGTCGTTGCGGCTTTCGAAATTCATATCGAATTGTTGCCCCTCGTGGATTTGCAGGCAGGTGTCGCCGAAGGTCTGCAGGATGGGCTGCAGGTTTTTGTGTGGCTGCCTGATGAAGTAGCGCCAGGCGAGGATGTGCATTGCGTCGCCCGAGAGGATTGCCGTATTCTCGTTCCATTTGCGGTAGACGGTGGGCTGGCCGCGCCGCACCGGCGAGCGGTCCATAAGGTCGTCGTGGAGCAGGGTGAAATTGTGGAATGTTTCGATGCCGATGGCTGCATAGCGAGCCTGCTCGATGTCGCCGCCGAAGAGGTCGGTGGCGGCGAGGAGCATCAAGGGCCTGATGCGTTTGCCGCCCTGTGCGAGGGTGTAGACGATGGGGTCGTATAGGCCGCTGGGTGTGCCGCCAAAGTTTTCGTCGGCGAAAATCTGTCCGACTATTGTTTGCAATTCTTTTAATGAATACATTATTTTATTGCGTTAGTGTGTTGTTGTGTTATTGCGTTATTGTGTTATTGCGTTATTGTGTTATTGCGTTAGTGGCTACCGCGTCAGCCTCGCTTTCCGTTTTCCGCTTTCCGTTTTCCGCTTTCCGTTTTCCGTTTTCCGCTTTCCGTTTTCCGTTTTCCGTTTTCCGTTTTAGAATGGGTAGTCGATTCCGAAGTTGGCTGTTATCTGCGAGAATTTCCAGTAGGGTGGTCGCCAGCGCCGGTTTTCGGCTGCGCCGGGGTCGTAGAGGGGTATGGCGAGGTCGCAGCGCAGTGTCAGAATGGAAATGTTGGCACGCAGACCGAAGCCGATGCCTGTGGCGATGCTCTGCGGCAGTTTCTTGAAGTCGAGTTGTCCGTCGGGGAACTCCTCGGACTCGTTGGCAAGCCATACGTTGCCGAGGTCGGCGAAGAGGGCTCCTTCGAAAATGGACACTATCGGGAAGCGGTATTCGAGGTTGGTCACGAGCTGAATATCGCCTATGCGTTCGAGCATATCGTTTTCGGAGGCCTGGAAATTGCCGGGCCCCAGGTAGCGCAGATGCCAGGCGCGGATGGTGGTGGGGCCTCCTCCGAAGAAGCTTTTCTCGTAGGGCATAGCCTTCGAGTTGGCGTAGGGGAGTCCGATGCCTGTCATAATGCGTGCTATGAAGGTGCTGTGTTTGCCGATGTAGAAATAGCGCTTGAATTCAGCGTTGAGCCTTACGTACTGCGAGAATGGCACGCCGAAGATCTGTTTGATTCCGTTCTCGTCCTCGGCATTGCCGGCCATCGATGCAAGTCCGCTGAGCAGGTTGCCGGCGCTTTCGAGCGAGAGGTGCAGGTAGTTGAAGTTGCTGCGTGTGCCGTATTGCTGTGTGTTGTAGACGTAGTCGTAGCGGGCGTTCATAATGAAGTGGTCGCTGTACTGGTATTTGACGCGTGCGTCGCTGATGCGTTCCATACGGCTGCGGAAAGCGCTGTCGATATTGAAGAAGCGCACGAAGGTGAGCTCAAGTGGCAGCAGCTGGTGGCCGTGTTTGTTGTGGCTCCAGCTGTAGCCGAAGCCTATGTTGCCGAGCAGGCGTTCGAAATAGCTGTGCAGCTGGTAGTTGCCGCCGACGGTGAGGACTGTGTGGGGGCGCATACGCTGCCAAAGGATGTCCTTTGTGAAGGGGAAGAGAAACGTAGGCAGGTCGAGCGAGAGGTTGATGCCGCTTTCGAAGTTGCTGACATTGTTGCGTATGTTCTCGCTGTCGCGGTTTTTGAAGATGAGCTTGGGCAGTTCGACGAGGAGAGACCCTTCGGCTTTGAAGAGTTCGGCGCCGCCCAGCAGGTTCTTGTTCTGGTAGGCCAGCTTGGTTTCGAGTCCGAAGTTGCCGCTCATCAGTCCATTGTCGTTGTCGCCGAAGGGCGAAGAGTTGTTGAGCTCTACCGATGCCGTCAGCCTCTGCCGCTTGGCGGTGAGGAGTCGCACTTTGGCGTCGAGCAGGCGGTTGGTGTCGCTGCTGTTGGGCGACTCGACGAATTCGATGTTGATATACTTGAAGTTGCGCAGGCTGAGCAGCGAGTTGTATGTTCGGTTGATGTTGTTGGGGCGGTATGTCTGGTTGTGGAAGAGGAATAGCGCGCGGTTGATGACGTGAGGCTTGAGGGTCATCGGCTGGTTGAAAAGGTAATGGTAGTCGGTGGTGAAATGGCGGAAATGCATCGACTCGACGACGGTGTCGTAGGTGCTGCCGACGCCGCTGTTGGCTGCCGACGAATTGGGATAGACGAAGATGTTGTCGATGCGGAATTTTTGGAGCGGCACTGTCGTTGCGTGCCGTTGTGCGTCGATGATGCGCGGGTTGCGGATGTTCATCCGAATCGTCAGCTTGTGGTCTTCGAAGGAAGTGTCGACGAGGTAGGAGACGAGCTCGGTCGAGGCGTGGTAGTAGCCTTCGTTGCGCAGTCGTTCGATGATGCGTGTGCGCTCCTCGTCCATCTTGTCCTGGTCGTAGTAGTCGCCAGGCTGGAGTAGGCTTTCGGCGCGCCAGCTTTTCAGCAGCTTGTCGACCTCGACGGTCTCGGAGCGGAAAGTGACGTCGTCGATACGGTAGCGTGTGGCAGGATGGATCTTATAGATGATGTCGATGTCGTGGCGTCCGCTTCGGACGGTGTCGTAGCTCACCGTCGAGTGGAAGCATCCTTTCGACTCGAGCAGTCCTGTCAGCTGCTGGCAGGTGTGGATGGTCGCGGCCTCGTCGTAGATGACGGGAGCTTGCCCCTTGCGGCGCAGGTAACTGTGCCAGAAATTGTCTTTGTCGGGGTTGGAGAGGCAGTAGATTCGCATCGGCAGGCGTGGGCCTATGCCCAGCAGGTGTGTGTTGGGTTTCTGCCGTGTGAATTTCTTCATATCGCTGAGGGCGTCGTCGATTTCCTTGGAGGGCTTTTTGCCGTCGGCGGTGACGATTTCGTAGTGGTTGTGGTTAAGTACCAGCTCGTCGGGCTTGACGAATTTGTCCACGCTGACGCAGGCGGCAAAGAGCACGGTGAGGAGCGCCGTGGCTGCTGATGTGGCAAAGTGTCGTGTCGAGCCTTTCCGTTTCATCGTCTTTCTATGGTTTGAAGTATTGTTTCTGTTGCACCAAGATGGCTTTGCATATAGCTGTTGCAGGCTTGTGCCGCCTTGGCATACTGCTGTGGGTCGTCGAGCCAGGCTGCGAGTATGGCTATGAGCGCGTCGGCGTTGTCGTAGCTCATTGCTCCGCCGCAGTCGATCAGTTCGCGGGCTTCCTGGAATTTGAGGTAGTTGGGTCCGAAGCAGACGGGGCATCCGTAGATGGCCGCCTCGAGCGTGTTGTGGATGCCTTTGCCGAAGCCGCCTCCGATGTAGGCCACTGTGGCGTATCGGTAGAGCGACGAGAGCATACCGATATTGTCGATAATAAGCACCTGGCGTTGGGCCAGCGCCGTGTCGGCGTCGGGTGCCGCCAGTTGCGAATAGCGCACGCAGCACTGTGGTGTGAAGAGGCGCTCGATATGCTCCAGATGGCTCTGGCTGATCACGTGGGGTGCCAGTATCACCTTCAGCGGTTTGTTGTAGCTGTCGACGAAATGTTTGATGTTGGCCTCGTCGGGTTCCCACGAACTGCCTGCCATCAGTACCGGCAGGGTGTCGGCAAATCGCTGCACGGCGTCGAAGCTCTTGGCCTGCTGTGCTATCTGGTTGACGCGGTCGAAACGGGTGTCGCCGGCAATGGAACAGCGACTTACGCAGATGCTGCGGAGCAGTTTTATCGACTCGTCGTTCTGGACGAAGATGTGGCGGTAGCACTGAAGCTGCTTTGCGAACCAGGAGCCGTACCATTTGAAGAAATACTGCGAGGGCCTGAAGATGGAAGAGAACAGATAGGTCGGTGTGCCGCGTCGCTGCAGCGCCGTAAGGTAGTTGAACCAGAAGTCGTATTTGACAAACATCGCTATGTCGGGGTGCATCAGCTGCATCAGGCGTCGCGCGTTGCGTTGTGTGTCGGGAGGCAGGTAGCAGACTATGTCGGCCCCGTCGTAGTCTTTGCGTATCTCGTAGCCCGATGGCGAGAAGAAGGTGAGGACGATTTTGTATTCAGAATGTTGCCGGCGAAACTGCTCCATCACGGGACGCGCCTGTTCGAACTCGCCCAGCGACGAGGCGTGGAACCACGCCGTCTTGGCGTTGCCCAGACGCTCGTTGGGGAACTTGGCTGCCCAGCGCTTCCATCCTTTGCGCATCAGAGCTGCCTTCTCGTTGAACGGAGCTGCGCAGCGAACCCCGAGGGCGTAGATGCTTATGGCCAAACTGTATAGTATCCGCACGAAAAAATGGAGTGATATTTTATGAGTTAATAATTGTAAAGACAATAGAAAAACTTAGCGTTTAGACAAGGATGTCGGAAAGTCGGGGAAATGTGCTGTTTTTCAGTTTAGAAGAAATAGTAGTCGTAGGCGGTCTTGCCTTTCAGTGGGAACATCCAGGTGATTTTGAAGGAATAGAAAAGGTCGAAATACTTGGTGTCGTCGGGACCGTGGAGGTTCATCACCTCGTCGATGACATAGTCGCGCACGGAATGGTTCCAGCATTGCGTCACTTCGAATGTGACGTGGAAGTTGAGGAAGTTGGCCTTGTTGCTCATAAACCAGTATCCAACGCTTTCGGTCAGCGTGAAGCCGCGGCGTTTGTGGTCATAGAGGCGTGCATAGTCGTCCTGCAGCTGAGGCGCCTTTTCGTCGTTCATCTTGAAGATGGTTTTCTGCTGCATTATGCCACCGTAGAGTCCGACCATTATGCCCGAATTGGGGTTCTTGTGCCCAAGTGTGATTATCTTGCCACCGCCGACACGCAGGGACAGCATACGATTGTAGCACGACGCCGTGGCGTCGGCGCCGTTGGCGCCGATGACGATTGGCACTGTGTCGTGGCTGAATGCAGCCGGCATACGTTCGGCTTTGTTGCGAAGGTTGTCCTCTTTTGCCCCGAAGGTAAGGTTGCCTTCGACAGAAACTATCCAGTTGGATTTGAACTTGTATCCGGCTTCAAGGCCGAAGTTCAGGAATGGCGACTCGTATAGGTCGTACATACCGTTTTCGGTCGAAAGTTTGTCGGAAGGGAATACGGTGCCGAAGTTGAACCCTATGATCGGCGTGGCCAGCGTGTCCTGCGTCAGCTTCACCTGTGCGGCGGTCTTCGGCATTAGTGCTGCCATCAGGCAGACGGTGAGCAGTATGTGTTTGAGTCTCATCAGTGATCGGTGATTAGTGAATTGTGATAGGTGAATCCTTTTATTTTCTACCCATAGCTTTCAGCATTTTGGGCATCAGGTCGATGTTGTTCTGAATGCCTGAGAAGGTCTCGGCTCCGGGACCGTAGGCGAAGACGGGCACCATCACGCCCGAATGGCCGTCAGTGATGTATTTGCATTCGTTTTTGCCTTTCTCGATATTGCCGCTCAGCAGCACCAGTCCGCCGGTTTCGTGGTCGGCCGTGACGACGACGAGGGTGTTGCCGTCTTTCTCGGCGAAGTCGAGGACTATCTTGAGCATCTTTTCAAAGTCAGCCAGCTCGGCTTCCATATAGGGGGCGTCGTTGTTGTGGCAGGCCCAGTCGATCTGCGACCCTTCGATCATCATCACAAAGCCTTTTGGGTTCTTGGTGAGTATGTCGAGAGCTTTTTTGGTGCCTTCGGCGAGGATGGGGTCGCGGCCAGGAGCCACAGGGCCATAGTAGTTTTCGCAGAAGAAGGTGACGAGCCTGTCGCTCTTGGCCTTCTTCATCTCCTCAATGCTGTAGGTGATCTCGTAGCCTTTCTTGGTCAGTGTGTCGAGGGGGTTGAGTCCGTCGTGGCGGTTTTCGGGACGGAAGTTGGAGAGTCCGCCGCCAATCATCACGTCGAAGCCACACTGCGACATATGCAGGCTTATGGAGTCGTACATCTTGCGGTCGGGCACGTGGGCGTAGGTGCTGGCAGGTGTGGCGTCGAGCACGCTGCTGGTGACGACGAATCCCGTCGACAGTCCCCATCCTTTGGCTTTAGACAGTATGGACTGCACGGGAGTGTTGTCGGCAAGCACGCCGATGTGGCGGTTGTCGGTCTTGCAGCCGGTGACGATGGCTGTGCCGCCGGCGCCGCTGTCGGTGGTGTATTTGTTGTTGGAATAAGTGCGCGAGAAACCGGAGAAGGGGAAGCGCAGAAAGTTCGAGGCTCCTTTCTGGGCCACGACGGAGGCGTAGACCTGGGCGGTGCCCATACCGTCGCCGATGATGACTATGACGTTCTTGGCTTTCTTGCCTTTTGGTGCCGGGGTGTCGAGCCAGGTGCCGGTGCTTTCAGATTGTACTATTTTGTCGGTGCCGGCTTTCAGACTTTGCTGTGCGTTAGCAGGAGCGGAACACAGCACAGCCAGAGCCGCAACGAATATGATTCTTTTTTTTATCATTAGTTTTTATTTTTGCGATGTTTCGGTGTTTCGATATATCGTTATATCGTTTCCCTATATAACGATATTGTTATCTTCTGGAACTTGAGCCGCCGCTGTGTCCTGACGAATGGCCTCCGCTGTAGCCGCCGCCACGGCTCGACGATCCGCCTCCGAAGCTGCTGCTGCGGCTCGACGACGAGCTGCTGCGGCCCGAGCTGAATGTGCTCGACGAGCTGCTGCGGCCCGTGCTGAATGTGCTCGACGAGCGGCTGCTCTCAAAGCGACTGCTGGTGCTGCGGCCACCTTCGAAACGGCTGCTGGATGAGCGGCTGCTCTCGAAGCGGTTGCCAGTGTTGCGGCTGTTGGCGGTGCCGTAGCTGCCGCGGGTGCCGTTTGTAGACTGGCGCACGTTGCCGCGCTGACTACTGCGTGCTGCGTTGCTGGCGGCGCGGTTGTTGGCCACGCTGGCAGGCTTGGCATAGCGGCCGCCCGTTATGGCGTTGATGCCGCGCGAGGTAGGCGTTCCGGTCGTGGCCGACGCATTGCCGCGTGTGCCGGTGCCGCTGATGCTGCCGCGCGGAGCACGTCCGCCATTGTTCAGGTCGACACCTCCGCGACGCACTGGTCGGGCAGGCGAGGGGCTGGCGTTAGAACCGCGGAATGTGGGACTTACGGCAGCACCGTGGTTGCCGCCACCCAGATAGTTGTGGCCATAGTTGTAGGCGTAGTCGTATCCGTGGTGGTGGTAGTGGCCCCAGTAGGCGTATCCGCCCCATCCGTAGTAGCCATAATAGCCATAGTAGTAGGGACTATACCAGGGGTCCCAGTACCACCAGGGCGAACCCCATCCCCAGCTCCAGCCCAGGCCGAAGCTCCAGTAGGGGCCCACACCCCAGCTATAGGTCAGCATCCAGTGGCTGCCGCCCCATCCGGGATAGTACCACGTGTTCCAGTAGGGACTGTACCAGGGGTCCCACGAGTAGATTATGTTGGTGCCCCAATAGCGGGGATTCTCGGCACGCGAGTATTCGGAGAGCGATTTCAGCTTCAGACGGCTCGTGTCCTTGGCGGTAGCGGTGTCGGGCACGGTGCCTGTGAGCTCTACGACGATGTCGTCGCTCTTGCTGGCAATGGCGGTGTCGCTATATACCTTCGGAGCGGTCGGTTTTATGCCATTTTTAGGGTTGGAATAGTAATTTTCGCCCTCGCCATTCGATTGGGCATACAGGTTTCCGATGCCTGCGGCAAATAAAAATGCTGTGCATAAAAAGCTGACAGTTAGTTTTTTCATTGTTGATAAACCTTTATAGTCTATGTTATTTTATTACGATTTCACTTTTATTTAGTATTTTTGCAAACCGAAATATTGCGTGCAAAAGTACGCATTTTTTCTGAAACAATAACGTTTAAGTGTCAAAAAAATTATAAAAAGATATAAAAAATGGCAAAAGATTTTCCGAAACGCAGTGAGAACTACTCCGAATGGTACAACGAACTGGTGGTTCGCGCCGACCTGGCCGAACAGAGCGCGGTGCGCGGATGTATGGTCATCAAACCCTACGGCTACGCCATCTGGGAGAAGATGCAGCACCAGCTGGACAAGATGTTCAAAGAGACAGGCCACCAGAACGCCTACTTCCCCCTGTTTATCCCCAAGAGCTTCCTGAGCCGCGAGGCCGAGCACGTGGAAGGTTTCGCCAAGGAGTGCGCCGTGGTGACCCACCACCGCCTGATGAACGACCCCAACGGCAACGGCGTCGTCGTCGACCCCAGCGCCAAACTGGAAGAAGAACTCATTGTACGCCCCACCTCCGAGACCATCATCTGGAGCACCTATAAGAACTGGATCAAGTCCTACCGCGACCTGCCCATCCTCTGCAACCAGTGGGCCAACGTGGTGCGTTGGGAAATGCGCACGCGTATGTTCCTCCGCACCGCCGAGTTCCTGTGGCAGGAGGGCCACACCGCCCACGCCACCCGCGAGGAGGCCGAGGAGGAAACCCGCAAGATGCTCGACGTCTATGCCGACTTTGCCGAGCAGTATCTGGCAATGCCCGTCATCAAAGGCCATAAGAGCCCCAACGAGCGTTTCGCCGGTGCCCTCGACACCCTCTGCATCGAGGCTATGATGCAGGACGGCAAGGCCCTGCAGGCCGGCACCAGCCACTTCCTGGGCCAGAACTTCGCCAAGGCCTTCGAGGTGCAGTTCCTCAACAAGCAGAACCAGCTCGAATACGTCTGGGCCACCTCGTGGGGCGTGTCTACCCGTATGATGGGAGCCCTCATTATGACCCACAGCGACGACAACGGCCTTGTGCTGCCGCCGCGTCTGGCACCCATCCACGTCGCCATAGTGCCTATCGCCAAGAGCGACGAACAGATGGCACAGCTCGACGAGCACATCGCGCCCATCGTCAAGGCTCTCGAAGCCAAGGGCCTGGTGGTGAAATACGACAACCGTACCGAGTACAAGCCCGGCTGGAAGTTCAACGAATACGAATTCAAGGGCGTTCCCGTGCGCCTGGCCATCGGACCGCGCGACCTCGAGAACGGCACCTGCGAAGTCTGCCGCCGCGACACACTCGAGAAGATCACTATGCCCATCGAAGGCATCGCCGACCACGTCTACGAACTGATGGAGACCATCCAGCAGAACCTCTTCAATAAAGCTGCCGACTTCCGCGCCTCGATGACCCGCAAGGTCGACACCTGGGAGGATTTCAAGACCGAAATCGAGAAGAGCGGCTTCCTGCTCTGCCACTGGGACGGCACTGCCGAGACCGAAGAGCGCATCAAGGAAGAGACCAAGGCCACCATCCGCTGCATCCCCTTCGACGCACCCGAAGAGGAAGGCAAGTGCATCTACAGCGGCAAGCCAAGCCACCGCCGCGTAGTCTTCGCCCGCAGCTATTGATGGGACTTCGTACGAAAACGAAAACTTCGTACGAAACTAAAACTTTATTTGAAAACGTTCAACTGTACGCACAGTTGAACGTTTTCCTTTATGGTTGCGTTGCGTCGGATTTGCAATCTTGCGTAACGTCGGATTACAAATCCGATACAACGCATACTAAAACGATAATCCAGTCATCACCTTCATAACCATCACCCTCGTCACCCCCCTCTTCTTCATTTTTTTCCTACCATAGATTACCCTTCTTCTTGTCATCTTCTACTGAAGTAAAAGATGGTAAAAAGTTGGTAAGAATTTCAGTAGAATTTGATAAGAAGATGGTATATGGAAATCAGTCTTTTGCGGAATGGAAAAAATGGGCAAAAATGGGCAAATTGTTCCAAAAACTTATTGTTTTTTTCTGGATTTGTCTATGGCGTAATAATAAAAAGATTTCCAGGGGTTTATATGACTTCGTTCGCTTGTGGGCGAAAAATCGCGTTGCGGCGGAACGGGATTTCCGTCGCCGGACTAAAATTTACTCATTTGGGATGTGTTTTATTTTAGGCACCCTCAAAAAAATTGTTCAATTCGCGTCTTCGTTTCTTTACGGAGTTCGGGACCGTTGGTCACTCCCTCAGGGCGCTTGGCGAGGCGCCGAGGTGTTTCTGCACGTAGCGGACAAAATAGTTGGTGGAGGAGAAACCGTAGTAGTCCGATATTTCGTCGATAGTGAGGGCTCGGTTGCGCAACGTGCGGCTGATGTCGAGGGCCGTGTAGCGCGTGATCCAGTACATTGCCGACTGTCCGCTCACCTCGCGGCACACCTCGCTCAGGTGTTTTGGCGTGACGCACAGCGCGTCGGCATACCACGCCACGTCGCGGTGCTGCACAAACTCGCCTCGGTCGAGCAGCGACATAAAATGCTGCATCAGAAGTGCCTGCTGGTTGGTGACGTGCCGCTCGCCGTAGAGTTCCACGTGGAAGTCAAAGAAGTCGATGATCATACATTGCACGGCGTTGAGCATCGCGTCGCGGTGGAAATTGTGCTGCGGCAGGGCCAGGCGGCGGCGTATGTAGTCGAAGTTCAGCGCGCAGACCTCCTGCTGCTGTGCGGTGAGGTGCATCACCGGGTCCTCGAACAGCGCCAGGTGGCCGCGCATACCGTAGTTGCTTTGCGGCGTTGCCACTTCGGTGAAGGGGGCTGAGACGTAGATGACCTCAATGCGGAAAACCGCGCTGGGCGCGTAGTCGTGCAGCAGGAGCGACTGCTGCGGAATGATGAGGCAGTCGCCTGCGGCCACCCTGTGCTCCCGCGCCCCGAGGCGGAAGGTGCAGCTGCCCGCCCGGCACAGCGCGTGGGTGATGTAGCCCTGCTGCTGCATAGCTGCCGTCTGGTCAAGGCTTGTGGCAATGATGATATCTTCGTTCAACGTACTCATAACTGACAGATAACGTTGAAATAACCCATTTATTGTGTCGTACTATGCGCGATTTGTGCACAACAAGCGGCATTCTGTGTTTGGTCTGTTTGGCGGAAATGGTGTATTTTTGCAATCCAAAGCAACAATAGTCCAACGGGACTTTGAATAATGAATATTAATATTTTATACGATATGAAACGAATACTGATGCCACTTGTGGTGGCTGCGATGGCCCTGGCGATGGTCGCCTGCGGCACAAAAACGACCAAAACGGACAAGGATATGAATACACTCACATTTACTACCAAGCAGGCGGCGGCAATGACCGTCATCGCCTGCAACGAGGCGCGCGGCGACCAGTCGTCACTCGCTGGCGCCATCCACGAGGGCTTCGAGGCCGGCCTCACAGCCAACCAGATGAAGGAGGCCCTCTCGCAACTCTATGCCTACACCGGCTTTCCCCGTTCGCTCAACGCCTTGGGCACCCTGCAAAAGGTTATGGAACAGCGTGGCGACGTGGATATGGGTCCCGAATCATCGCCGCTGCCACACGGCTACGATGCCCTTAAGCAGGGCACCGAGGTGCAGACTCGCCTCAGCGGACAGCCCTTCAACTACGACTTCTGCCCCGCCGAGGACTACTACCTCAAGGCACACCTCTTTGGCGACATCTTTGCTCGCGACGTGCTGACGTATGCCGACCGCGAGCTGGTGACCGTCAGCGCGCTGAGCGGCCTTGAGGACGTGATGCCGCAGCTGCAGGCCCACGTGCGCGGAGCCCTGAATATGGGCGTCACCGACGAGCAGCTTGCCGCCATCCCCATAGCACTGAAAGCCGCAGGACTCGAAGCAGAAGCGCTGCGCTGCGAGGCCGCCATCGCTGCCGTAAATGGCTCCCCGCAGGTGGTGTCGCCCTCGTCGTTCCCGCTGGGCCAGCCCAACGACGCCTATGCTCAATACTTCATCGGCCAGAGCTACCTTGCCGTGCTCGACACCGTCAGCGGCCTATGCAACGTCACCTTCGAGCCTTGCTGCCGCAACAACTGGCACATTCATCACCACGCCGTACAGGTGCTGGTCTGCGTCAGCGGTCGCGGCTGGTACCAGGAATGGGGCAAGGAACCCGTGGAGCTAAAGCCTGGCACCGTGGTCACCGTCCCCGCCGGCACCAAGCACTGGCACGGCGCCGCCGCCGACAGCTGGATGCAGCACCTGGCCTACTTCACCGCCCAGCAGCCCGGCTTCCGCAACGAATGGCTCGAACCCGTCGACGACAAACAGTACAGCAAACTGTAAGTAGGTAAGCCTTACTCGTACCATCGACGCCGAGCGCTTCGCGTAACGCCGAAGGCGAAAAATCTACAAGATTTACAAGATTTCGCGATGCCGTAGGCGAGCAGGAGAATTGAGATTTATAGAACTAGCCCAAAGTGAAAATGTTATAAGAAACAATTATGGAACATAAACTGAACGTATTGTTAATCAACGGCAGCCCCAATGCCAAGGGCTGTACCTATACGGCCCTCAGCGAAGTGGAACGCACCCTCAACGCCGAGGGCATCGCCACCGAACTGGTGCATATCGGCAACCGCGACATCCGTGGCTGCATAGCCTGCTACAAGTGTGCCGAACAGGGCCATTGCGTCTTCAACGATGCCGTCAACGAGCTGGCGCCCAAGTTCGAGGCTGCCGACGGCCTGGTCGTCGGTTCGCCCACCTACTATGCCGGCCCCAACGGCACGCTGACCAACCTCCTGGACCGCCTCTTCTTCTCCACTCCCTTCAGCAAGCGTATGAAGGTCGGCGCCGCCGTCTGCTCCGCCCGTCGCGGAGGCACCACGGCTACCCTCGACCGTCTGAACAAATATTTCACCATCAGCGAAATGCCCATTTCCAGCAGCCGCTACTGGAATATGGTGCACGGACACAATGCTGAAGACGTTTTGAAAGATGAAGAAGGCATACAATGTATGCGTATTCTTGGCCGCAATATGGCTTTCCTCCTCCGCGCCATCGCCGCCGAGCGTGAGCGCAATGGACTGCCTATGCCGGAAGAGACCGTCTACACCAACTTTATCCGTTGACGCCGTGGATGACAGACATAGCCGAAATAATCACAAACAATCTTTAATAATATCGAAAATGAAAAAAGCATTTCTTTTTATTGCCGCTGCCGCCATATTTATGGTCGGCTGCAAGAACAACAACCAGCCCGTCGAGGATCAGGAACCCGTACAGGAGGGCGCCGCCGTCTATATGACCCGCGACATCAGTCCCGAGGCTCTCGTCAAAATCTACGAAGCCCTTGGCGTCAAGGCCCAAGGCCGCGTAGCCGTCAAGATCAGCACCGGCGAAGGCTCCAACCCTAACTACCTGAAGCCCGAGCTTATCCGCCTGCTCGTCGACACCGTGCACGGCACCATCGTGGAGTGCAACACCGCCTACGGCAATGCCCCCGAGGACAAGAAAGACGAGCGCACCACCTCCGCCAACCACTGGAAAATCATTGAGCGCCACGGCTTCATCCCTATGTTCAAGGTCGACATTATGGACGAAGAGGGTGAAATCCGCATCCCCGTCAACGACAGCACCCACATCAAGTACGACATCGTGGGCAGCCACATCGACAACTACGACTTCCTCATCGCCCTCAACCACTTCAAGGGTCATCCTATGGGAGGCTACGGCGGAGCTCTGAAGAACCTCAGCATCGGCTGCGCCAGCCCCAACGGCAAGGCCTACATCCACTCGAGCGGCAAGATGGAGAAGCTCGACATCGCCAAGCTCTGGACACCCGAGTTCATCGGCAACCAGGACGGCTTCCTCGAGAGTATGGCCGCCGCCGCACAGGCTGTGGTCAACCACTTCAACGGCAAAAAGGGCATCATCTACATCAGCGTGATGAACAATATGAGCATCGACTGTGACTGCGTGGACCATCCCACCCCCGTAAAACTGCAGGACTACGGCATCCTGGCCTCCACCGACCCCGTGGCCCTCGACCAGGCCTGCATCGACATCATCAACAATATGGAAGTCACGCCCGACAACGATGCCACGACCCTCACCGAGCGCATCGACAAGCAGCACGGCATCCACACCATCGAGCACGCCGAGAAGATCGGTCTCGGAAGCCGCAAGTACCACATTGTCAGCATCGACTAAAAAAATGAAACACATCGTAACAATCATCTGCGCAGCGGTAATGCTTTTCGGAAGCACCGCCTGTGCACAAAACCGAAAGGAGAATAAAGAAATGAAGAAGACGCTTGTGGCCTACTTCTCGGCCACCGGAACCACCAAGGCTGCCGCACAACGGCTGGCCAAAGAGATGAACGCCGACCTCTTCGAGATTGCACCCGAGGTGCCTTACACTTCGGCAGACCTCGACTGGCGCGACAAGCAGAGCCGCTCCACCAAGGAGATGCAGGACAAGACCTCGCGCCCGGCCATCAAAGGCACTTGCCCCAACATCGCCGACTACGACACCATATGGATCGGGTTCCCTATCTGGTGGTACACAGCACCCACCATCGTCAACACCTTCATCGAGGCCCACGACCTGAGCGGTAAGGTGCTCAAGGTCTTCGCCACCAGCGGTGGCAGCGGCGTGGCTGGCTCGGCCAAAGACCTCAAAAACGCCTATCCGCAATACAACTGGGGCGAAAGCCGGCTGATGAACTGACACACACACAAGCGCGTCTCATAAGCATTAATCCCCTAATGAGACTTGCTTATGGACCATCCTAAAAAACTAATGGTTAAATGAAACGAGGGCGTCCTTGACATCTAAGACGTCCTCGTTTTGTACGTACTCGCCGCGGGCCAGCAGCGACATAAACTGCTCCATCAGCAGCGCCTGCTTGGTGCTTACGTTCCGCTCTCCATAGAGTTCTACATTGAAGTCGATGTAATCATAGTTGCCAATTAACGCAAAAATCGGTCAATATTGTGCCGAAATCGGTATTTGGATTGCTTTTGGGGATTATTTAAAAAACGTTAAAAGTGGTTTCGACAGTTGTCGGTGTGGCGGCATTGCATACCAAAAGGTAAGTGGCTTACCGTCGGGTACCCTCTTGCGGGGTTTTGGAAAGTGTTGTACTTTTGCAACCGAATTTAGAACGAAAACGATAACGAAAATTCATCCACTTAAAAAAATAATCTTTAAAATCAATACAGCAATGAGAACAATTGAAACAATTAAAGAAGGCCGCAACTACAAGGCCGTCAGCGTAGGAAACATCAACCAGATTATCGAGCACGAACTGCCGATGGGGCCGAATGTCATTAAAGGCAAAGTTTTTGTCGGTCAGACCGTTGGCACCACGGGTAGCGAGCTGTCGTTCCAGACGCTGGTGCCGGGTCAGGACAGCGGCTTCCTCCACACCCACAAGACCCACGAGGAGCTTTATATCATCCTGCGCGGCAAGGGTACCTATCAGGTCGACGGTGAGCAGTTTCCCGTCAGCGAAGGCACCATCGTGCGCGTCAGCCCCAACGGCCGTCGTGCCTTGAAGAACACCGGCAAGGAGAACCTGACGATGCTTTGCATCCAGTACAAGGCCAACAACTTCACCGAGGCCGACAGCCCGATGACCGACGGCAATATCCTTGGCGACCCGCTGGTGTGGTAAACGCTAACTTTAACGAAAACGATAATTCTAACAAAAACGATATAGAAATGAAAAAGTCAATCGTCCTGATGGCCGCAGCCGCCATCCTTGCCGTAGGCTGCAAAAACAACAATGAAAACACAAACCAAAACGACACGACAATGAATGCGCAGAAAGAAGCCGTTGGCCAGTTCCAGGCCTACCAGCTTGACGGATTCAAGCTGCACGTCTACAACTCGAACGACGTTATGTTCGATGCCAGCTACATCATCGAAGGCCAGGACGGCCTGGTGGTGATGGAATACCCCCTCTTCAAGGTGAATGCCGCAGAGTTTGCCGAATACATCAAGGCCCTCGGCAAGCCCGTGGTGACCGATATCACCGACTATCATCTGGGCGGCAGCGACCAGCTGCCCATCGTTATGCCCGAGGGTATGCCTCAGTTTATCGAAGGCCCCATCTACGGTGGTATGATGAAAGGCTTCGCCGAACAGTTCGGCGAGACGATGGTCGACCTGCCCACGCAACAGGCCACCGAGGTGCCCTTTGGCAGCACCCAGCAGTATGCCGGTGTAGACTTCCGTTTCGACCGCGGCGCCGCCAGCGACTTCCCTGGTTCGATGATCCTCATCGGCAGCCAGGTGTGCTACACCCACTGGGCTCCCTATCAGATGCATATGAGCCCCCTGCAGCTGGGCAGCAAGGAGGCTATCGACGCTGAGTTGGCAGCCACCAAGGCTGAGTTGGCTACGGGTGCCAAGTATTTCATCGGTGGTCACGGCGGTTTGGTCGAGAAGCCTGCCGTCGAAGCGCGTATCGCCTACTTGGAATGCCTGAAGAAACTCCGCGCCGAGAAGAAGGATGCCAACGCTTTTGCCGAAGCCCTCAAGGCAGCCTATCCCGATATGCCTGGCGACATCGCCCCGCTGGCTGAAGCCCTCTACAAATAATACTTTCTTCACCTAAGCAGTTGCACTACAGGCGGGTTTCGCAAGATGCCTGCCTGTTTGCAAAAAAAATCGCACCTTTGCACTATGATTGAACTTGCATTGGAATTTCTTAACAACCACATTGAAGGCGTGTTGGCCACGGTCGACGGCGACCGTCCCTGTCTGCGGGCTTTCCAAATAATGAAGCAGGAGGGCACGACCCTCTATTTTGCCACTTCAGAGCGCAAGGAGGTCTACCGCCAGCTGCAGCAGAACCCGAAGGTGGAGTTTCTCGTGATGTACGACCGTGTGTCGGTGCGTTGCTCAGGACGGGCCGACTTTGACGTGGCCGACAGCGACAAGCGCTGGATATACGACCACAACGAGGTGCTGCGCCGCCTATATCCGAGTTATGACACGATGGCTTATTTCAAGCTTCCTATCGAAAGGATGGACTATTACGACCTGCGGCCTACGCCGCCCATCCACAAATCGTTCGACCTTGCCACCGGCGAGAGTCGCGACGGTTTCGTTGGCGCACGATTCACCAAATGACAGCAAGCATTATGGACCGACTGGAAAACTTAGACTTTTGTATACGCTACCTGATGCGTCAGGACGGCGTAGAGGCCGATGTGCCGACGACGCTCGAAGGCAAGCAACGCCTGCTGCGGGCCCTGATGAATGTCTGGGAACCGCAGCCGCTGAGCGAGGCGTTCCTCCGTGCGCAGGACGTCGAGTTGCAGGCGCAGCTGCAGGACAAGGGAGTTGTGAACTTGGAAGACATCGCCGCGACAGCCGACACACTGCGCCTCTGGCAGGGCGACATCACACGGCTGCGTGTCGATGCCATCGTCAACGCTGCCAACAGCAGGATGATGGGCTGCTGGCATCCGCTGCACGCCTGCATCGACAACTGCATCCACAGCGCCGCTGGACTGCAGCTGCGTGCCGAATGCGCCAAGGCTATGAGCGGCGCCGAGTGTCCGCCGGTGCATCCGGAATACACGTTCAATGGCACCACCTATCGGCATGCCTTCACCTCCGAGGCCCTCATCACCGAGGCCTACAACCTGCCGTGCCGCCATATCCTTCACACCGTGGGCCCCATCATCCCCAATGGCGTACCCACAAAAGAACAAGAAGCGCAGCTGGCCAACTGCTACCGCAATTGCCTGGGTTTGGCAGAGGCCAACGGCTGCCGCAGCATCGCCTTCTGCTGCATTTCCACGGGCGAGTTCCGTTTCCCCAACCGCCGTGCCGCCGAAATTGCCATCGAGACGGTTAGGAATTATGAGTTTAAAGACCAGAGTTTTACTGTGGTTTTCAACGTTTTCAAAGATATAGACTATGACATCTACCGACAGCTACTCTCAAAGGATTGAATCGTTGCGTCAGGCCATCGCCGAGGCCGACCATATCATCATCGGCGCCGGTGCGGGTCTCAGCACCGCCGCGGGTTTAGACTACGCAGGCGAGGATTTCCGCCGCGAGTTCGCGCCGTGGATTGAGCGCTACGGCATCACCGACCTCTACACCGGCGGTTTCCACCCTTTCGAGAGCCAAGAAGAATACTGGGCCTTCTGGGCCAAACACATCTGGTTCTGCCGCTACCGTACGGGCGCGTTGCCGCTCTACCGCAAGCTGCTGGCGCTGTTTCCCAACGCTTTCGTCGTCACCACCAACGTCGATGCACAGTTCGAGCTGGCCGGATTCGCGGCAGAGAACATCTTCGCCACGCAGGGCGACTATGGTTGTTTTCAGTCCGCAAGCGGAACGCCTAAAAAACTGATAAGCAACCGTGAATGGGTGGAACGGGCGCTGCCACTCGTCGAAGATTGCCGAATTCCGACGGAGATGTTGCCCACTATGCCCGATGGACAGCCCGCGGCGTTGAACCTGCGCGTCGACGACACCTTCGTCGAAGACTTTCATTGGCAGCAGCAGGCGCGCCGCTACAGCGACTTTGTCGGCAATGCCTCGCAGGAAAACCTGCTGCTCCTCGAATTCGGCATCGGCTACAATACACCCGGCATCATCCGTTTGCCATTCGAACAGTTTGCCCAGAAGTTCCCGCACACCACCCTTGTCCGTTTCAACCCTGCCGACCCCGAGCCGTACCTTCAGGATATGCCGCGATTTGTTGCCTTTACAGAGGATATTAGTCAGATATTGAACGATATAGTCAAATAGCAATATGCAAGAATTCCTGTTCAAATACGTAGAAGAAACCGACAGTTTCTGCGCCATACACTATCAGGGCGACGAAGCCGATGTCATCGTGCCGCCAGTGCATTGGGGCAAGCCGGTGACCATACTCTTCGACGACCTCTTCAAGGGCCACAGCGAAATACGTTCGGTCAGCATACCAGACACGGTGACCGAAATTGGAGGTTTCGTCTTCGACGGCTGCAACAACCTGAAACACGTAGAGTTGCCTGCGTCGCTCGAGAGTATGTGGCAGTATGCCTTTGCCCGTTGCGGAGTGGAGAGCATCACGTTGCCCGACCGCTATAGTCAGATCATCCCATTTACATTCCTCGACTGCAAGTCGCTGCGGCAGGTGGTCTGCGGCAGCGGGATGAAGAAAATCTACGCCCACGCCTTCCGAGGCTGCGACAGCCTGACAGACCTGCAATGCGGCCCCGATGTCGACATCGACCCCGAATATAAGCGATAAAAAACCTTTAAATCCACAACATCAAGCATATCAACATATCAGATTTATGCAAAAAGACTTCATACAAGACCCCGTATTCCCCGAGTGCCCAATACGTAACGTGCTGGCACGCATCGGCAACAAGTGGACGATGGCTGTCATCTACACCCTTGGCGGCAGCGATGCCCCGATGCGCTTCAAGGACATAGAACGGCAGAACCCCGACTGCTCGCAGAAGATGCTCACGCAGACCCTGCGCGGTCTGGAGGCCGACGGTCTGGTGTGCCGCACCGTCTATCCCGAGATGCCGCCGCGTGTCGAATACGCTCTCACCGAGCGCGGCCGCTCGTTCCTGCCCCTGATGCGCCAGCTCATCGATTGGGCCTACAACAACCTGCACGACATCGTGTCGGACCGCAAGCAATATTACGGCCAGGATTGACGCAGCGCAAGCAAACCTACTGTCTTCTTTTAGTTGGCATTTATCTCTCGCTTTTTCTCTCATAAGTCATTTTTTGAAAAATGTGAACTTTTGGACGCATTCTGCATAGTGGCTATGTGCGGAGAGGTGCGTATTTTTGCAGCGTAAAAAACAATAATGGCTATGAAACGTATCATCCTTGCAATCATTGCTTTGCTAACTTGCGTCAGCTGCTCGGGGCAACCGAATCAAGTGGCGAAAAGTGAAAAAGTGAACAGTGAAACGAACGAAAACAAATCAAAAAAAGATAACGCAATGAACAAGATCGTCATTTTCTTCTCCCACGCTGGAGACAATTACGCCGTGGGCAACATCGCCGTGGGCAACACCAAAATTGTGGCTGACTATATCAGCGAGCTGACTGGTGCCGACCAGTACGAAATCGTCACCCACAAGTACGACGGAATGGCCTACAATCCACTTATCAAGCTGGCACAGGAAGAGGCCAACGCCGGCGAGCTGCCTCCCTACGAGGGTCAGGCACCCGACCTGAGCCAGTACGACACCGTCTTCATAGGCGGCCCTGTGTGGTGGGGCACCTATCCGCAGGTGATGTTCACTCTGTTCAAGAACATCGACCTTGCCGGCAAGACTGTCATCCCCTTCACCACCCACGAGGGCAGCGGCCTGGCCAGCTGCGTCAGCGACGTCAAAAAGGCTTTCCCCAAAGCCACCGTCACGGGTGCCTTCAGCATCTATGGCCACGAAGTCCGTTCGGGCAAGGCCAAGGTGGAAAAGTGGATTAATAGTGTGGTTAAATAATCGAAAGGTCTAAATATTTAATACATAAAATAATGAAGAATATATTTTTGATGTTGGCAGCCGCCACACTGATGTTCTGCGGCTGCAAAGGAAACAACGAGAAGGTCGAGGCGCAGCCTGTCGCCGAGGAGGGCGCCGCTGTCTATATGACCGAGAGCATTAGCCCCGAAGCGCTGATCAAGATTTACGATGCCCTGGGCGTGAAGGCCGAGGGACGTGTGGCCGTGAAAATCAGCACAGGCGAGGCCGGCGGCCACAACTACCTCAAGCCCGAGCTGATCGGCGATTTCGTTAAACACGTGAACGGCAAGCTGGTGGAATGCAACACCGCCTACGCCGGCAAGCGTATGAACACCACCGACCATCTGGCCGTCATCGACGACCACGGTTTCAATGCCATCGGTGGCGTCGATATTATGGATGCCGATGGCGAAATCAAGATTCCGGTGCGCGACACCACATATATGCGCTACAATATCGTCGGAAAGAACCTGCAGAACTACGACTGTATGATCAACTTGGCCCATTTCAAAGGACACCAGATGGGCGGCTTCGGCGGCGTGCTGAAGAACGCCAGCATCGGCGTGGCCTCGCGCAACGGCAAGACCTATATCCACACCAACGGCCAGAGCGAGGACTACACACACCTGTGGGACTTCATCCAGCCTGAAAACCAGGACAAGTTCCTCGAATGTATGGCCAACGCCGCTGCCGCCGTGCACGACTACTTCAATGGCAAGGTTATCTATATCAACGTGATGAACAATATGAGCATCGACTGCGACTGCAACGGCAATCCTGCCGCTCCTGAGCTGAAGGATATGGGCATCCTGGCCTCCACCGACCCCGTTGCCCTCGACCAGGCCTGCCTCGACCTTGTCTACCAGCACCAGAATGCCGAGGGCGACGACGCCACCAGCCTTAAGGCACGCATCGAGAAGCAACACGGCATCCACACCGTCGAGCACGCCGAAAAGATCGGTCTCGGTAGCCGTAAGTATCACATTGTCAAAATAGACTAAGTAAACTACCAAGTTTAACACGAATTGCCACGGATTATCCATTAATTGATGGTCAATTAGATGGCAATTATATGTAAAAATCACTTTACGTTATGGAATACATTAAATTAAATAACGGCGTGGAAATGCCGACCCTGGGCTACGGAGTTTTCCTAGTGAGCCCGAACGAATGTGAACGCTGCGTGAGCGACGCGCTGAGCGTGGGCTACCGCCTCGTCGACACCGCACAGGCCTACGCCAACGAGGAGGGCGTGGGCAACGCCTGGCGCAAGAGTGGCCTGCGGCGCGAGGACCTTTTCCTCGTCACCAAAGTGTGGATCAGCAACGCCGGCGAGGAGCGTGCCGCCCGCAGCATCGACGAGAGCCTGCGCAAGTTGCAGACCGACTATATCGACCTGCTGCTTATCCATCAGGCCTACGGCGACGTCTTCGGCACCTGGCGCGCTATGGAGCGTGCTTACCGCGACGGCAAGGTGCGCGCCATCGGCGTGAGCAACTTCCAGGCGGGCCGTTTCTTCGACTTCGCCCACTATGTGGAGGTCAAGCCGATGGTCAATCAGCTGCAGTGCAACACCCTTGTGCAGCAGACCGCCATCGAGCCGCTGCACGCCCAGTTCGGCACGCGGATGATGGCCTGGGGGCCGCTGGGCGGACAGGGCGTGGACGGCATCGTCAAGAGCCCCGAGCTTGCCGCCATCGGCAGCAAGTACGGCAAAAGCGCCGCGCAGGTGGCCCTGCGCTGGCTGACGCAGCGCGGCATCGTTGCCATCCCCAAGAGCACCCACAAGGAGCGTATGGCACAGAACCTCGACGTCTTCGACTTCCGCCTCACCGACAGCGAAATGGCCGCCATCGCCAAGCTCAACCAGCACGACACCGGCACCATCAACTTCGGCGACCCCCAGTTTGTCAAGCACCTCATCGAAAACTACGGATAAACTTTCTTCATTCCTTCATATCTCGAAGCCGCCCCGCGCTGTAAGCGCGGGGCGGCTATTTTATGCGACCCTCCCGTGTGGTATATCTGTGGATTCTTGATGCCAACCTTTATATGATTTTTTTCTCTCAATTTCGCTGAAATAATAATCATCTTCTGTATACCTCCAAGATTGCAAGAGTAATACTTCGGTGATGGTTGCTCCTACCACGTTCGGTAGCCCGAACACGGCGGACGTGATGTCGTCAGTTCATATCACCTCCCGGCTCCACAATCGTTCGAGAAACTGTGTTATAGGCCATACCTCAACCCCGTTAAGCAGGCGGGGTTTCTCTTCCAAAGAGAGAATTATCAGTTTGGCATCGGGATGTTCCTCAGCGAAAGCCTTAAGTCCTTTCGTGTCTCTTGATGTCACATTGTCCGACGATTTAACTTCTATTGCGACCTCGGCATCTCCTATTATGGCATCAACTTCGTACTTATTGTCCAAAGTACGCCAATAACAAAGTGTTTTGTCGTCGTAAAAGTTATATGACAGAAAGGCCCGTAGTTCTTGTATGACAAAATGCTCAAGAGCGTGACCGTAAATGTCGGTGCCACGCTTCAAAGGTACCCGTTTTAACAGATGGTTGGGGAGAGCCACATCGAAATAATAGAACTTTGGAGATTGCATCAGTTTCCTTTTGACAACTCGTGTATATGCGGGCAAATAGAAGCCCAACATTGTTTCTTCTAAAATTGAGAAATACTCTTTTACTGTCTTTGCCGAGACACCGCAGTCCTGGGCAATATTAGTATAATTCACGATTTCAGTATTGCAGACGGCGGCAACTTGCAAAAAACGAGTGAAGGCTTCTAATTGGCGTACTACAGCCTCTTCCACAATCTCCTGTTGCAGGTAGTCTCCAATGTAGGCCTTGATACGCCGGGAGGGATCTGACACCAGATAGTGACGCGGCAACATACCATTATTCAGAGCCCTGTCGAGGTTGAAGTCGGGTATTTCAGCACTCACCAACGGAAAGAGAACCCGTCTTAAAGCTCTGCCCCCTAGCAGGTTGGCACCGCTTCTGCGCAGTTTGCGTGCACTGGAACCACTTAGGACAAAACGTAGGCCCCTATTTTCAATTAGCCAATGTACCTCGTCAAGCAATGCAGGAACCTTCTGCACCTCATCAATAATCACGATATCTCCCTCGTCTAGTAGTAGACACTCTTCGCGTAGTTGGGCAGGACGCATTTGAAACGTAGCTCGTACATCGGACTGCAACAGGTCATAGAACCGAGCATTTGGAAAAAGTGCTTTAAGCAAAGTGCTTTTCCCTGTCTGACGACTACCCCAAAGGAAAAGGCTGTCGTCTTCTAACTCATTTAATTTCAATATTCTTTCAAGCATTTCTGTAATGTATTTGTTGCTGCAAAGATAGTAATTTTTTTTGATATAGTACAAAAAAATGGAAACGCTACTTCGGATTTTAATAGAAAATCGGATGTGGCACTTCGGATTCTGATACTACTTGTGAAGCATACAAGCACCTTGTCGGTTAAGCCGATGTCGTAGCACGGTGCCCCATTCCCGAGTGTGGTATGCCTATGAGCACCGATAAATCAATCAAATGCGGTGAGCCGGCGACCCCCAGTTCGTCAAGCACCTCATTGAGAACTACGGATAAACTTTCTTCATTTCGTTAATATTCCAAGCCGCCCCGCGCTTACAGCGCGGGGCGGCTAGTTACAGATTCCCGACATTCTCACCCTTCAATCTATCCACTCATACAAACGCCAGTCTTACCATTACCGCAACGCACCCAAAAGAATCGGTCTCCGCGATGTGCTTCCTTATAATCCCATATTGCCCAATTATCAACGTGACAGTCTTCCTGCAAGGCATTTTGCAAGTCTTTTAGTTTGTAGTTGGATATGTCAGGATTCCAGAAAAGGATAAAGGTTTTCATTGAATAATGTATTAAGAGAGTAGACGTTTCAATTCGTTGAATTTTTCAAGAAACCTCATTTCTTCCCATCTGAAGCGTGTCCATTTGTCTTCGTCAAAATCTCCGTTTCGGTTTTGTTCATATACCCGTATTTGTTTTTCATCGCATAAAACAAAAACCTGCGCCTTGCCCCATTTGGCATATGAGACTCCTTGAGTGAAAGCAGCTACTATTTCTCTATTGTTTTTCATATAGTGCTTGACCTCAATAACCACCTTGGCATTTATGTTACTTCCTGATTTGGTCAAATGAAGGCAGAAATCAGGTCTTTTTGTTGTTCCCCTTCCTGTTGGAAACTCAACTTGCTGGAAATAGTCCACATCACGCGTCCAGCCCATTTCTTCGAGAAGTGGCTTCAGTAAAAGATCCTCAACGTTTTTCTCGTTGATGATTGTTACGTCAGTCCGAACCTCTGGCTCATATAATGACGGCAACAGGGAGGTGTCATAGCCTTTCTGTCTAAGCATCCGCTTTATCTCTGTATAATCTTCAGATGTGACTGGCCAGCCACTTACATCCTGAAAGTTTTTGCTTACATAATTACCTTCTTTTGTTCGATTCTTGAAATAGTCGCTGTTTTTGAAATCCTCAAATGAAATAGCTTTGTCCTCCGGTATTTCTATTTTCTTTCCGATGATAGAATAGGAGTAATAAAGTCCGAATGGATCTATAAAGCCATCGTCCAGCGCGGTCCAAACTGCATTTAGCTTTTTTACTGGCGATTTCTCATAAAAAAGCATAATGTCCCCCTTGCAGGTGAGTTGGTTGGATTGCCAGAACCCATATTCCATATTTTTCTCGCCGTCCCCATAATTGCCAACAAGAATCCACGCTTGCTCGGGGACAGTAGGCATCGGTTTTGCAAATTCTGCATCCATTTCGTCTTTAATATTCGTGAATTCATAATCGAACAGAAAAGCACATAATTCTCCAGAGTCTTGGAATTCGTTTAAATGTGCGAATTCGATAATGACATTACACATATCCAAATAAAATAACCAACGTTTGCGGTAATCCGACCTATGTGGGATTTCTGGCAAAACCAAATCGTATTTCTTGGCAAATCTTTGGAAATATACGAATTGCATTGCATACAAATTTGGAATATAGTACTCTGGCATATATTTGTATAAAACGATAGACAGCAGCATACTATCGCTTAGCATCCGCTTGAAATTAACCTGAGGTACTTCGTAGAGGTCTGCATCCTCATTATCTGTAACCAATCCGAGGGTTAGCCACATATAATATTCCTCACAATCAAAAGCCCTCAACTCAATTTCGTCACGAGGAATATCTTCCTTTACTATATTGTCGAAAAAATCAAGGCCTTTAATTGCCCAGCTGTCTTCTTTTTTACCCCAATTTTGGGTAAAAAAAGAGTTGAAACGTTTTATGGCTTCAAGCATATCCTTTGAGGTACACTCTGGAGTGCATATATGGTTGAATAAGGCAATTGTTTCTTGCCCTTCCGAACTATTCTTATAGCGTTCCCAGTTGGTTTTTTGGAGTATTTTTTTCATTTATAAATCCTATTTGAAAATCATATAAAAAATCCGTGAATTCCTATTGTCTACAACTGAGGTTCGGCAAAACCTTATCTGCAACAAGAAAGTTCACGGATACCGTGAACGTTTCCTTTTCTTTTGCAGATAATTTGAAATTTGCCGATTTCAGTTGTGTAAAGAAAAGCGAATACGCTTCAATATGTCTTTATGTCTATTCTAATTCTTTGTTTTATATCATTGTTTCCTGTTTTGGTTCCTAATCATATTTTCAATCACATATTCAAAGTCTTTCAATCTCGTCTGCCGTCAGACCGGTGATGTCGGAGATGTCGGCAACGGCAAAGCCTTTGGTTTTCATACGGCGGGCAGTTTGTTCGAGGTTCTTATTGGTGGTTGTCTCAACGATGACGGCCTCGTTCTTTTCCCAGGCTTCCCAGTCGGTGTCTGTCAGGTAAACGGCTATCTGGTCGTGCAAAGGTTGCAGGTCTTCTTCTATTACCTTCCATACCTCAATTGGATTTATCTGAAAATAATCGTGCACCAACACGTGGCGCATCTTGGTGATGTGATTCCAGGGAGTTTCTGGATGTTGGCAGCAAAAAGCGTTGGTTAACTTATAGGCTGCCTCTCCCACAATCTCAATATTCTTGACAATACCATAATATCTCAGGTTGTCTGATTCTAATTCTTCTTTTGTCTTCCCTTTTGCAAAATCGAGAATGCGGTCAATGGCTTCCACCATATGCTCCAGCCTCTCGCGGTCTCTAACGTACTCTCTCATAGATTAACAGCCTTTCTTGATTAACACTATCGTTTATTCGGGGACGTAACGTGCCCTCCTCAACCAGATCCACGGGGCGATCAAGAATTCTCTCCAACTCATTAAGCATAGCAGCGTGTTTAAGCAGGCTGATCCCTCCCTCATTGTATTGCACAAGAAGGTCCACGTCGCTCAGCGGCGTCTCTTCGCCGCGGGCGAAGGAGCCGAACAGCCACGCTTTCAAGACGGGCTGAGTCTTGAAATAGTCGGCTATTATTTTGGTCATCGCTTCAGTGCTCATAGTTTTTCTTGTCTGATTTCATTTTGCAAAATTACGACTTTTATTCGGATTGGCAAAATTTATTTCACCCCCGTACATAAAAGAGGGTTCGCCGAACAGCATATGGGGGCTGTCTATTGTAAAATTCGCCGCTTGAAAAGGTAATTATCAGATGTGCTTTAAAAAAAATGTACTTTTGCGCAATATTATTCTGCAAAATACGTTAGTTCCCACAAATGTTAAACTTTTAAAAAATACGTTTATGGAACTTTGTAACAAAATGTTGGCCGAATGTCTGGGTACATTCGTGCTTGTGTTCGGTGGCTGCGGCACAGCGCTGTTCGGACACGTCGGTTTCCTCGGTGTGGCCATTGCCTTTGGTCTCACTGTTATTGCTATGGCTTACGGTATCGGCCACGTCAGTGGTGCCCACCTCAACCCCGCCGTTTCGTTTGGCGTGTGGGTCAACGGCCGTATGAGCCTGAAGGATATGCTCTGCTACTGGGGTGCCCAGATTGTCGGTGCCATCATCGCCGGAGCTGTCCTGCTCTGCGTGTGGAAGGCTGCCGGATTGGGCAGCACAGGTGTTTTTGCCGCCAATGGTTATGGTGCTGAATTCCAGGCTGCCGCCGGCGAGGGTTACCTCAACGTCAGCTGCGGTGGTGCATTCCTCATCGAGGCCCTGCTGACCTTCGTCTTCCTGATGGTCATCCTCGGCATCACCGACGACCGCCACCAGAACGGCAAATTTGCAGGTCTGGCCATCGGCCTCACCCTGGTGCTCATCCACCTCATCAGCATCCCGCTGACCAACACCAGCGTCAACCCTGCCCGCAGCATCAGCCAGGCTATCTTCAGCGACTGCGCCACTTGGAGTGCTTGCGGCCAGCTGTGGCTCTTCATCGTCGCCCCGCTTGTAGGTGCTGCCGCTGCAGGCCTCTTCTACAAATGCGTTGCTCCGAAGGAGAAATAAAAAGTTAAGCGTTAAGCTTGTCTTATAAGGGATCCCTTTCGAGGGGTCCTTTTTTTTTGCCTTGGGCGCGGCACGGGCTTCCCTGCCTTCGGGGTGAACCCGCTACGCCCGTTCCTATATCGTTCTTATATCGTTCTTATATCGTTCCTATATAAAAATATAAGAACGATATAAGAACGATATAAGAACGATATAGGAACGGCCCTGTCGGGTGCGTGTCGCTGCGGTGGCGGGGCAGGGGGAATGTTCTTTTGTAAATTTGTTGAAAAACATACGATTATGTATTTTTGCCGTTTTTTTTTCAAAAAAAATAAAAAAAAAATTCAAATGTGTGTAAAAAACGTGCCGAAAATGCTACATATAGTAGCGAGAAAGGTTTGGAAGACGTTTTTCTCTTTCGGCGCGTTGTGGTTTTTGCGGACCTGACGCAGCGGTCGGAACGGATAAAAACATCAGGTCTGCGCAATTTTAAAACAATACAACATTATGAAAAAGATCTTTTTAGTAATGGGCGTTATCGCAATGCTCGCAAGTCTCAATTCGTGCACCAAGAACTGCACCTGCAAAAGCTATGTGAACGGCGAACTGGTTGGCACGACAACAGCCGAAGCTAAGGGCAACTGCTCAAAACTGGATGTCAAGCAGGAAGTTATGGGTATGGTCAACGAGACAAAGTGCGAGAACGAATAGTCGCTGCTCAGACATTTGGACTATGAAAAGGAAAGGCTGTCGCAGAGATGCGGCAGCCTTTTTTCTCGCTCTCCGTTCTCCGTTCTCCGCTCTCTGTTCTCAGTTCTCAGTTCTCCGTTCTCCGTTCTCAGTTTTCCGCTCGTCAAGCTTCGGCGCCGAACTGCATCAGGTAGGCCTTGATGAATTCGTCGATCTTGCCGTCCATCACACCAGTGACGTCGCCCGTCTGATAGCCTGTGCGGTGGTCCTTGACGCGACGGTCGTCCATAACGTAGCTGCGTATCTGGCTGCCCCACTCAATCTTCTTTTGGCTGGCCTTGATTTTAGCCTGCTCTTCCATACGGTGCTTCATCTCGCGGTCGTAGAGTTGCGAGCGCAGCAGTCGCAGGGCATTCTCCTTGTTCTTGGGCTGGTCGCGCGTCTCGGTGTTCTCTATCAGTATCTCCTCCTCCTCGCCGGTATAGGGGTCCTTGTACTGATAGCGCAGACGCACGCCCGATTCCACCTTGTTGACGTTCTGACCGCCGGCACCGCCGCTGCGGAAGGTGTCCCAGCTCAGGCGCGAGTTGTCGACAACGACCTCGATGGTGTCGTCGACCAGGGGCGTGACGCTGACCGAGGCGAAGCTGGTCATACGTTTGCCTTGGGCGTTGAAGGGGCTGACGCGCACCAGGCGGTGCACTCCCGTCTCGCTCTTGAGGTAGCCGTAGGCGAAGTCGCCCTCAATCTGCATCGTGCAGCTCTTGATGCCGGCACCGTCGCCGTCCAGCGAGTTGCTGATGGCCACCTTGTATCCGTTGCGCTCGGCATAGCGTATGTACATACGCATCAGCATCTCGGCCCAGTCCTGAGCCTCGACGCCGCCGGCGCCGGCGTTGATGCTCAGCACAGCATCGAAGCGGTCGCTGTCGCCGCGCAGCATATTCTTGAATTCCAGCTCCTCCACCAGCTTGGTAGTGGTTTCGAGCTGTTTCATCATCTCCTCTTCGGTGGCGTCGCCAGCCTCGAAGAATTCGCTCATAACCTGCATATCGTCGCAACTGTCGCTGACGGCCTTGTAGGCTGTAGTCCAGGTCTTTTTGCTTTTGATTTCGAGCATCACCTTCTTGGCTTCCTTTGGGTCGTTCCAGAAGTCGGCAGCTTCGGTCTTCTTTTCTTCTTCTTCGATTTCGGACTTCAGTTTGTCGATGTCGAGGAATTTTTTCAAGGCGTCCTTCCTCTGTTCCAGTTCTTTTATCGTTTCGGGAATAGTCATAATCTATTTGTGAGTTGTGAATTGTGATTAGTGAATTGTGACCTGTGACCTGTGATACGAACTCGGATGCGCTCGTGTCACTGGTCACAGGTCACAGTTCACTATATTTTAAAAATGTTTATCATTAATATCGTTATATCGGTTGCCACTCGATAGTCAGTGGCATAATTGCGGTCCAGCCGTTTGCAGTCCGGGTCCTTCACGCGCGGCATCAGGTCGCGTGTGCGGAACACACCGCGGCGTATGTTCGGCAGGGGTTCGAAGCTCTCCGTACCCTCGCTTTCCGCTTTCCGCTTTCCGCTTTCCGCACCTCCGCAGTATCCCACCCAGCTTTTGCGGCCAAAGAGGACGGCAAAGCAGTCGGCGAAAAAGCGGCGTTTGCGCTTCTGTGGCCAGAACAGGATGGGGGAGAGGACGATTATCAGCAGCGCGCTGGCAATGTCGAACAGGCGTTTGGTGCGCCGGTTTGTGGTGCTGTCGATGCTTCCGAAATCGGGAGTGTAGAGACTGTCGGGACTGCCGATATAGTTGCTGCCGATCAGCACCTCCATTCCGTCGGGCAGGATTCGGAAGTCGACGCCTTTGCCCGATTGTGCTTCGAGTATATCTATTATCTTGTCAATCTGTATGTCGTGCGAACAGAAGATGACTTCGTCCACCTTTGGCAGAACGCCGTGCAGCGCTGCGTCGTCGGGGTCGTGAGCCACCATTATGCCGTCGTGCTCTATTCCCAGCTGGTCGAACAGGGCTTCCAGTCTTTTGGTTTCCTTGTCCGATCCTACCACCATATAGCGGCGTCTGCCTCTGGGTCGTTGGCGGTAGCCCTCGACACCGCATAGCCCCAGCAGTCCCCTGATGCCCAGGGCCGCGACGATGCTCCAGACAGAGCCCAGCAGCACGATGGCGCGCGAGAAACGCAACTCTTCGCTCAGCAGCGAATAGAACACCAGCAGCAGCAGGGCACCGGTGCCCATACCCTGCACGATGCGTCCTGGTCGGATTGGCTTGTCGTAGCCTCCTGCCAGCCAGGATGTTATCAGGAGGATTAGGACGTATGCCGGTAGGACGAGGTAGGTATATATGTCGGGATAGTAGTTCACATTTGCAGCCCAGAAAGTGGCCCACACCTGCTTGATGGCAAGGAATCCCGCCAGCGACACCGCAAAGTCGGCCAGCGGCACAGCCAGCCAGCCAAGCATACGCTTCACAAAGTCGACCGAGGCTCGCAGCCATATGGCACACTGTATCAGCAGGGTGTAGGTTTTGGCACCCCCTTGGCTGAAATATTTGCGGGCAAAGATGGCCATAGCATTATAGAAGGTGTAGACGTAGTTCATCGACGACTTGCGCGTGCTTTCGCCCTTGTAGTGCAGTATGCGCGTTGTGGGCAGGTAATAGTTCTTGTAGCCCGCCAGGCGTATGCGCCACGAGAAATCAATGTCCTCGCCATACATAAAATAGCTTTCGTCCAGCAAACCAGTCTTTTCCAAAGCCTCGCGGCTCAGCATCAGGAAAGCGCCCGGCAACACATCGACCTCGTTGACCTCATTGTCGTCGAGGTGGCCCATATAGTAGGCCCCCACTTTGCGGTTGTGCGGAAAAAGCTTTATCAGACCGCTGATTTTGAAGAACGACGTAGCAGGGGAGGGGAATCCACGTTTGCTCTCCTTCAGATAACGGCCCTCGCCGTCCACCATCTTCACACTGAGTCCACCACAATCGGGGTGGCTCTCAAAGAAATCAATACAAGTCGTAAACGTATCCCGCTGCACCAGCGTGTCAGGATTAAGCAAAAGAACATAATGAGAAGTGAGATCTGAGATGTGAGAAGTAAGATGTGAGAACTTTGACGCGGCAGCCCGTTCTCCGTTCTCCGTTTTCCGTTCTCCGTTTTCCGCACCCTCGCTTTCCGCTTTCCGCTTTCCGCTTTCCGCTCCAAGAACCTCCCTCAGCGCCTGGTTGTTGGCTTTGGCAAAACCCGGGTTGTCGCTGTTGGCTATAAGGTGCACCTTCGGAAACACCTCGCGCACCATCGCCACCGAGCCATCAGTCGAGTTGTTGTCCACCACCCAGATTTTCGTTTCTGCCGACTCGCCATAGCGTGCGCGCACCTCCTCGGCCGCGGCCATCACCGACCGCAGGCACTGCTCCAGAAAGTGCTTCACATTATAGTTCACTATGACTACCGACAGGCGCATTCTATCTTTTTTTTGATGTTTTTTCGTTAGGGCGTTATCCGTTTTCTGACCGCTAAGTGTATGATATATAGGAAATTAATATATATTTATAATTATACAATAATATGCGGTCAAATTTGCAAAAATACTAAAAAAACATCAAATTCGGTGATGAAAATGTTGATTCAGTCTTAAGTGGTTGATTATTATTATTATATCTTTGTTTCGTGCTCCCATCAATCGGGCACAAAAAAAGGGTAAGCTGTTTATATCGCGTCGCTACAACCAAACACCCTTGCTGCATTCCTGCCCTGGGGGGATTCATTGGGAGCTGACCGTATAAGACTTACCCGAATGCAAAAGTACTACTTTTTCCGTTACTGGCAAATTTTTTTTTGCCCATACGCCGTAACCGATGATGTGTCAGGCTGATATTTTTTTCGGGGCAGGGTGGAACGGTGCTGTCGGCGGTGTGTGTGGAATGGAAAATCGTGGGAAATCGAAAAAAATGTGGCGCACCCGCGCGGGTGCGCCACATTCCTGACAAGGGGTGTTGCAACTGCTATCAGATCGAGAAATTGCCGAGGTAGACGCTGTCGCTAGTGAGCGAGGTGTCGACGCGGTTCATCGCCATCCAGACATCGACGCTGTCGCCGCTCCAGGCCGTTGGCAGGGTTATTGTACCTTGACGGTCGCCGCGTGCGCCGGCAGTGAGCGTGTAGACGGCCTGGCCTTTGGCCGAGTTGTAGACGAGAATCATTGCCTGGTCAGTGTCCTGCGCCTTGCCGATGCCGCTGTTGTCGGTCCAGCTCACATTGAGGCTCTGGCTGTCGACGACGGCGCTGGGGCTGTAGGGCAGCTCGAGGTTGCCTTTGGACACGAGGAACTTGTTGTAGAGCAGCTCGTAGGCGGGGTAGGTGCCGCCGATGACGTCGGCAAAGTTGTGCTTGAAGGCCGCATCGGCCTCGGTCATACCCTTGGCCTGGTCGTGGAAGCCCAGCTTTACGAAGCCCAAGATGCGACCCAAGAACTGGGACATCAAGGCGAACTTGAGTTGCTGCTGCATCTGTTTGACACTCTTGCTCGAAGGCTTGCTGCCCGAAAGGCTGCGCATATACGCTATGCCTTTCCAATAAGCACCGACGACATTTCCGACTTTTCCGCTGAATCCGCCGAGGATTCCTTTTCTAATTTTACCCATAGTTGTTGTTTTTTAAGGTTTGAAAAATGATTTTGTTTTCTTTTGCCTTTCGTCCGGAGAAGCCGCGCCGGCGGTGGCGGGCATCGGAGTGACCTGGTGGGGCGGTGTCGCAAGGTCGCGCGCATCCTCTTGACTCACTCGCCGGCTGTTTACTTTTTTTTGTCCTCGTGCCGGCCTCTTCCGCTTTGCGCCGCTTCTCCTTTGAAAGACGATGCAAAGATAGGGCAAAAAAATACCGACTTTAAGAAAAAGACTTGATATTCAGCATTGTGAAGCGATACGGAACATTGTGGCACATAATGGCACAAACGCCTTTGGGACGAAAAAAAGCCCGTTCGGGGGCCGATTTTTGAAAAATCTGTTGCCTTTGAACGGACTTGGTGATGCAAGAAGCTCTATTCTGCTGAAAGAGTGGAGTGTATATGATGATTTAGGTTGCTGCGAGGTTCAGTCCCAGCTTGTCGAGCCGTCCTGACGGGGCTATGGGGTTTTTGCTCAGGAAGTCGTTGACCTCCGAGTCGAGAAAATAGAGTGTACGCGAACCGCTGAAGCGATAGGCGCGTATCACGCCAAGTTTCATCCATCGGTTGACGGTGCTTCGCGAAATTTGCAGCTTGTCTTGCAATTCGGTAACTGTTAGCCAGTTGCAGTCTCTTTTTCCGGCATTTGCCGCGGTTTCTTTGTTCATATTATTTAGGGTTTAAGGGTTTAGTGGTATTTGGTTAAGTAAATGGTCAAAAATAACTTTCATTTTCTTTTAACAGGAATTACCATAAATTGGACAGGAATTAACCAAAAATTAATTTGGCTCTAGTTTTTTCTTTTAACAGCAATTAAGTTACTAATCAGAATTAATGTACATATTTTATAACACGAATTGCCACGAATTATCCATAAATTAATGGTTAATTAGATGATAATTATATGTAAAATAAATTTGACCAATTACTTATCAGCAATTTTACAGCAATTATCAGCAATTATTTTTGGGAATGTGAATGAAGAAAATCCTGTTCGCTTTGCGAACCATTTCCTGTTTTTCCTGTAGATTTTTGTCATTGTTTTCGTTTTTTCCTGTTTCCGAATGCAAAAATATGACAAAATAAAAGCACCTTTCCAAACCGTTGTTGAACGGATGAAAAGGTTATTATTGGCGTTGCATATTAATGATATATAGGGATATGTGCCAATTCTTGCGACGGTTTTCTGCAAGAACTTGGCAAGAGTTGGCAAGAGCATTGCGCAACACTGCCGCAATGGTGTATCGTATTGCGGCAATATGTTGTCGTTCAGAGAACTATGTTTGTAAAGAAACGCTTGCTGAAATAAATATCGTTGCCAATATCACGTCATACCGCCTGGCTGCTCTTGGTGAGGTAGGGGGCGTCGTCGGCGAGGCCGAAAATGCGGTTCACCGTGGCATAATATTTTCTGTGTTTATAAGTTTCGCGGTGCAGGTTGCTTTGTATATGGTCGCATTTCCAATAGCGTTCGAAGAAGGCCCAGCTGATGGCTGGGTCCACTTCGGTCTGCATACGGCTGACGATGCGTGCCATTACCGATACGCCGCAGCGCGAGGTGGGCTTGAGGCGGTGGTCGATAAGGTCGGCATCTATTAGCAACGTCCAGTAATGCAATGCTTTGTCGCACACGACAGGATAGGCCTTGCGGTCGTTCTTCATACGGGCTATGACCTCGTCGTCGATGCGGACAGGCTTGCGGCGCTGTTTGGCGGCTGCAGGGGCAGAGGGTGTCGAGAGCTCCTGGTCGCCGTCGCGAGCGTCGTGCGGCATAAGTGGCAGAATCCTGTTGAACGTCTTGTTGTCGTGGCTTTTGGCGTCGTGCAGCGCTGTGCGCAATTCGTCAATTTCGTTGCGCAGACTTTCGATGGCCTTGTCTTTCTCGTCGAGGCGGCTACGAAGGTCTTGTATCTCGAGGTCCTTGGCCTGCAGGGTCGAAAGCATCGCCTCGATCTTGCCTTCACGGTCAATGAGCAGACGCAGGTATTCCTGCGCGTTCGAACGCACATTGTCGGCCTCTGTCGTATGTGTATGGGGCTTCGTCGTTTGCTCTTTGATGTCGATGCTTTCTGCCATTTTTGTAAACATCTTGCGGGTTATGTCGTGTTGCACGGAACGACATTCTTCCAATCCGGCCTAAATCATTAATAACATAATTGATTGTTTTCGAGTGCAAAATTACATATTTTTTGTCAAATGTAGCGCAATACTTTGCAAGAGTTTTAAACTATTTTTGTAATGAGCGTAATATGCTGTGCATCAATTGTGTTGCGAGGCGAAGTCAATGGAAGATGTGTTTTCTGCTTTTCGCTCGCGAAGCGAGCAGGTTTTCATAAACAGGAATTGCCAGAAATCAGCCAGGAATTACCAGAAATAATAATTATTAACAAGAATTACAAGTTTTTGCTCGCGAAGCGAGCAGGAGGTTCTTAAACAGGAATTACCAGTAATTAACCAGTAATTATCAGAAATATTTTTTTAATTTTAACAGCAATTACCAGCAATTGAACAGCAATTATCAGCAATTCGCTCGCTTGCGAGCGGAAAATCTACAAGATCTACAAGATTTCGCTCGCGAAGCGAGCAGGTTTTCATAAACAGGAATTACCAGAAATCAGCCAGGAATTACCAGAAATATTAAGTTACAAGATTTACAAGATTTCGCTCGCTTGCGAGCGGGAGATAAAGGCGAGTGTCTTTTTAGTCAGAAAAATACACATTGTAGTTCACGATTCAGACTTTTTTATTATTTTTGTATCTTCTTAAAATATGCTTCAACGCGAATAATTAATTGACTTAAAATAAATAACGATGAAACAACTTATCGAATGCGTGCCCAATATCAGCGAAGGGCGCGATATGAACATCATAAACCAGGTCACCGCCGAGATCGAAAAAGTTGAAGGCGTGAAACTGCTGGATGTCGATCCGGGCCAAACCACCAACCGCACGGTCATCACCTTCGTCGGTGAACCCGAGCAGGCCTGCGAAGCCGCCTACCGCGTGGTCAAGAAGGCTGCCGAACTGATAGATATGCGCCAGCATCACGGCGCCCATCCGCGCCAGGGTGCCACCGACGTGTGCCCCCTCATCCCCGTCAGCAACATCACGATGGAGGAGACCGTCCAGTATGCACATCGCCTTGCTGAACGCATCGGCAACGAGCTGCAGATACCCATCTACTGCTACGAAAATGCCGCCAAGCTGCCCGAACGCCGCAACCTGGCCTACTGTCGCACAGGCGAATACGAGAGCCTCTCGACCCGCCTCGGCACCGAACAGTGGAAGCCCGACTACGGCCCCAACGCCTGGAACGACCACACAGCACAGACCGGCGCAACGCAGGTCGGCGCACGCGATTTCCTCGTCGCCATCAACTACAACCTGAACACCACTTCGACGCGCCGCGCCAACGCCATCGCTTTCGACGTGCGCGAAAAAGGCCGTCCGATGCGCGAAGGCGGCAAGCCCAGCGGCAAGCCGATGAAGGACGAGAACGGCAAGACCATTATGATTCCCGGTACGCTCAAGGGTACCAAGGCAATCGGTTGGTATATAGAAGACTACGGCATCGCACAGGTGTCGATGAACATCACTAGCATCAAGGTGGCTCCCGTCCACCTCTGCTTCGACGAGGTGTGCCGCTGCGCCGCCAACCGCGGTTTGCGCGTCACGGGTTGCGAGATTGTGGGTCTCATCCCCAAGAGCGTCCTGATCGATGCCGGCAAATACTATCTGGCCAAACAGCGCCGCTCGCTGGGCGTCAGCGAAGAGGAGATTATGAAGGTGGCCATCAAGTCGATGGGTCTCGACGACCTTAAACCCTTCGATCCCAAGGAGAAAGTCATCGAATTCCTGATCGAGGACCACAGCCAGAAGAAGCTGGTCGACCTGACCTGCACGGGCTTCTGCGACGAAACCGCCAGCGAAAGTCCCGCCCCCGGTGGCGGCAGCGTCAGTGCCTATATGGGTGCACTGGCTGCTTCGCTGGGCACTATGGTTGCCAACCTCACCGGCGGCAAGGCTGCCTACGACGACGAGTGGGAGAAATTCAGCGACGTCGCCGTCCACGGTCAGCAGCTCAAGAACGACCTGCTCCATCTGGTCGACGAGGATACCAACGCTTTCAACAAGATTATGAATGCTTTCGGTCTGCCCAAGAAGACCGACGAAGAGAAGGCCGCACGCAGCGCCGCCATCCAGGAGGCCACCAAGTTCGCCACCGAGGTACCCTTCCAGACGATGCAGAAAGCTTTCGAGTCTTTCCAGGTCTGCCGCGCGATGGTGGAATGGGGCAACCCCGCCAGCGTCACCGACGGCGGTGTGGGAGCCTTGGCTGCACGCAGTGCCGTGATGGGTGCCCACCTCAACGTCAAGATCAACGCCAGCAGCCTGAAAGACGAGGCCTTCAAGAACGATATCCTCGCCAAAGCCGCCGCCATCGAAGCTGCAGCCATCAAGGAGGAAGCCGAGATTTTGGCTATTGTGAATCAAAAGATTGGACTTTAATGGAGGTTGTTTAACGTCGAACGTTAACTCTTTTTTATAAAACATTCCCCCACGAGAATCGCGTATTTGAAATGGGGTAGGGCCGAGGGTCGGATTATCCGATTCTCGTGCAAACAAAAAAAAGGACCTGACTGAACAGGTCCTTTTTTGTTTTTGTGCACCGAGACGCTTCTCCGTCAATATTGGTGGTGGTAGGAGTGAGGTGCTTTGCTGCTGTTATTCGGCGATGACGTTTTCCGCAACCGAGCCGCGATAGGCCGGGCAGGTTTTGTGTGAACACGATGCTGCCATTGCTGCAAAAAGCAGAACGATTGAAAAGATGGCTATCTGTTTTTTCATTTTTGTGGAAATTATTTATTGTGTTTTTGTTCTTATTTTTTGCATAACGCAAAAAGCATTTTTGTGGTATGTGCGGATGAAAAAAAAGTTTGCTCTCAGAAGGCAGATTTGCGAAGCCGTGTCGACGGACAGTGTCGTCGCCGGGCGAAGATTTTTGTCCGGCAGGGGAGGATAGGCAGATTTTTTGTTCAGCATATCCGGTTTTCGATTGCGAAAAGAATGCGAAAAAACGAAAGCTGACGAAAAAACATTTTCGCATTAAGATATAAGTAAAATAAATCTCCTGCTCGCAGGCGAGCGAAATCTTGTAAATCTTGTAGATTGATTCCGCCTTCGGCGGTAATGCTGGAGCAGTTATCGTTATACCTTATTATTTTAATGATTATCCGCATTGTTTTCTTTTAACAGGAATTACCATAAATTGGTCAGGAATTAACCAGAAATTATATTTTTTTTACAGCAATTATCAGCAATTCTTTTTTAGAACGTGATGCCATAAATGTCAATTAAATTTGACTAATTACTTATTTTCGTTTTTTCGCATTTTTTCGCAATCCGCAAAAGTGCTTTTTTCGCGAGTCGTAAAACACTTTTGCAGCAGGACCGACAGCGCACAGGCTCCGGTAGGGGAGTTTAATCCAAATCATTTTTTAGGCCGTTTGACATTAATCCAAACGTCCAATCGAGGTTTTAAAAAATTTGCCTTTTAAGCCACGATTTTGTGTCGCGACATATCTTTATATGCAGAGCGAGGAGATAGTCGAACAGGCGTGATTTTTGTAAATTCACTTTTGTAATCATATACAGAAGTGAACAGAAGATTACTTTTGTAAAAGTAGTGACTTTTGTAAGATTTACAAATGTTTTTGGAGAATATTTGTAAAACAGGCCAAAAATGTATTATGTGAAAAATTAAATATATTAACTTATTGATTGAATACACAAAAAATGTTTTAATTAAAGTATTAGTATAATTAATTGGCAGAATGTGGAAAACTTGTCAATAAAGTCAATTTTACAATACAAATACTTGAATTATATGATAATATAATTGATTATCTAAATATATACTTTTGTAAATCGAATGATTACAAAAATAAATTTCATATAAATTACAAATGTTTCAAAAATTAGTTGTACTTTTGTAAATCTTTTCAGAATAACGTTATAAATGTAAATTTATGGTTGACAGGATAAATCTCATTTTAAAGGCCAAAAATCTCACCTCACGACAGTTTGCCGAAGAAATAGGAATCCAGCCTTCGGGAATGTCGCATATTTTGTCGGGACGCAATCGCCCGAGTCTTGATTTTGTGATGAAGGTTATCAACCGTTATCCGGAGATCGACATCAACTGGCTGATGTTTGGCAAAGGTGAAATGTATGCTGCACCCTATTCTATGCCTATTGCCCACAAGGCAGCTCCGGCTGCTGCGTCGCCGGCCGTGGGCGGAGTGCCGGCTGAGGAGGTGGCTCCTGCCGAGCGTGGCTTAGGCGATCTTTTTGTGTCGCCCGAAGCGTCGTCGTCGGTAGCGGCTCCGGCGACGGAGCGGGTCGAGACGCCTGCGCAGGGCGAGCCGGATCTGTTCAGCTCGGTCGGTTTTGGCGCTGCTGCGGACCCCGTAGCGGAGAGTGTGCCGAAAGAGACGGAGGCGGTCGTGCCTTCCGACTCGTTGCCTGAAGCGGCTGTCGCGCCACGGGCGGAGGCTGTGGAACCGGCGCCGGTGTCGGTGCCGACGGTCGACGATTCCGTGTTGCCGCATAAGGACGACAAGCCTCAACCCGTCGAGAATCGCGTATACGACAAGCCTTCGGGCGTCGGTGCGGAAAATCGCACTCAGGCGAGGAAGCGTATCGTGAAGATGGTAATTCTTTACGACGACCATTCGTTTTCAGAATATTACCCGGAGTAAGCCATCGCTGTTTGCTTACGGAGGTCGGTAGTGGCTGCTTTTGTTGGCGCAGAAACGGTGTGCGTTTCCCTTCGCCGACGGCGGACACCAATGCCGCATTTTCGCCAAGTTTTCGAACTCAGTTCTTATATCGTTCTTATATCTGGAATATAAGAACGATATAAGAACTGCATACTAACGGTGTGGGAAAATGCGTCGGAGGGGACGGGGTGGGGACTGTTAGGTGAAGTTAAGTGGAGTTAAGTGAAGTTAAGTGGAGTTAAATAAGTTAAGGGACAATAGAACCTGCTGGTTGCTATTGTCCCTTAACTCCTCTTAACTTCCCTTTTAACTTCCCTTTTAACTTCCCTATTAATCTCAGTGTTCCATTTCCTGCAAGTGCTTGAGCAGCAGTTCGTCGCTCATATCGAGCAGGGGCAGGGCCTTGCGGATGTCCTCGGCCAGGAAGTGGTCGGGATATTCGTCGAGGAATTCCTGGTAGGCCTTGCGGGCCTCTTCTTTGCGGCCTGCGTTGTCGAGGGCTATGCCTTTCTCGTAGTAGCATTCGTCGAGCTTGGCATAGTCGGGATAGTTGTTGATGACGCGGTTGTAGTAGGCCGTCATATCGTCGATGCGGTCCATTCCTCCCGCCACCTGTGCGGCGCGGTGCAGGTAGGTTGCCGACATCGAGTCGTCGGGGAAGGCGTCGGCAAACTGGGTGTAGAGCACCAGCAGTTCGTTGCCTTTGGCGGTGTCGATGCTTTCGATCTGTGCGGCTTCCATAAGTGGTGTTTCGATGGCCTTGATTTCTTGCACCAGCTCGTCGTGGTTCGGTGCTTTTGGGCCGTTGTTGCAGGCCGTCAGGGCTATTGTGGCGATTGCTATGGTCAGGATGCTTTTTTTCATTGCTGTTGCGTTGTTTGTCTTGGATTGTGGTTATTGGTTTGGGGCCTAACGTTTGTTGGTCCTTTTCATCTTGTATTTGGGGTGAACCTTGCCTGCGGCGACGTCGTTGAGGCGCCGTTTGATCATTGTTTTGCGCAGCTGGCTGAGGCGGTCGGTGAAGACCTTGCCGTGCAGGTGGTCGATTTCGTGCTGTGCCACGCGTGCAAACATACCGTCGATTTGCTCGTTGTGCTCTTCGAAGTTTTCGTCAAACCAGTGCAGCACAATGCTTTCGGGGCGCAGCACATCCTCGTGGATGTCGGGAATGCTGAGGCATCCTTCGTTGAAGTACTGTTTCTCGCCGACCTCTTCCAGTATCTCGGGGTTGATGAGCACGTGGCGCTCCTCTTCTTCGCCGTAGGTGTCGGTGGCTTCGTCGTAGGGGCGGAAGCCGATGACTACCAGCTGGATGGAGCGGTCGATTTGTGGTGCCGCCAGGCCTACGCCGTCGGCGTTGTACATTGTCTCGAACATATCGTCGATGAGTTGTTTCAAGCCGGGGTAGTCGGCCGTGATGGGTTGCGTCTCTTTGCGCAGTATGGGGTCGCCGTAGCCTACAATGGGAAGGATCATTTTTTTTAGGGTTTAAGGGTTATTTTTTTTGGGGAGTTAAGAGAAGTTAAGGGAAGTTAAGGGAAGTTAAAGGGGAGTTAAGGGACAATACGTGTTACAGGTCAATTGTTACTGGTCACTATTTTTTCTATTTTTTTCGAATTCGCGTTTCTGCATATAGTTCTGCAGGATGAGCACGGCACTTACGGTGTCGATAAGGGCTTTGTTCTGGCGTTGCTTGCGCGACAGGCCGCCGTCGATCATAGCCTGGAAGGCCATTTTCGACGTGAAACGCTCGTCGATGCGCTCGACGGGGATGGCGGGATGGCGCTTGCCCAGCTCGGCGACGAAAGGCTCGATGTATTGGGCCGACTCGGAAGGGGTGTTGTCGAGGTGCTTGGCTTCGCCGACGACGAAGCGGTCCACCGTCTCTTTTTTCAGGTAGTCGTCGAGGAATGGCATCAGTTTGTGGGTCTCGACGGTGGTCAATCCCGTCGCAATCAGCTGCAATTCGTCGGTCACCGCAAGGCCCGTACGCTTTCTGCCATAGTCAATTGCCATTATTCTGCCCATATTTTTTGTCGTGTTTTCGAGGTGCAAAATTACATCTTTTTTTGCAAACAGCGACATTTTTGCACGAAAAAATCTTTTTTCGGCGCCAGAAAATCTGTTTTGAAAATAAGTGTGTTACGGGAAAAGATTAAAGAAAAACGAATTTTTTTTGTCCACATCGCGAAAAGTTAGTACTTTTGCACCTCGAAAACCGATGCTGATTGTTTTATTCCTTTCTTTCGCAAGCGGCTTCGGTTCTCTGGTCCCTTAGCTCAGTCGGTTAGAGCAGCTGACTCATAATCAGCGGGTCCTTGGTTCGAGCCCAAGAGGGACCACCCCAGAATCAATGTTGCTCCGGATTATGTCCGGAGTTTTTTTTTGTATCCGAATTAGGCGAATTGGGCAAGTTAGGCAAGTTGGGCGAATGGGATATTCGTATTGGTTTTTGTCTCTGTTTTCGCCTTTGGAGCGGTGCAAAGAATAAAAATGCCGAAAAAAAGTGAAATTTATTTTTTTATATCGTTTTTTTGGCTTATCTTTGCAGTCTCATAATAAAATGTAAAACATTAATAAAAAACTAACAATTATGAATATAGATTGGCAAAACCTTCCGTTTGGTTACCTGAAAACGGATTATAACGTACGCTGCTGGTATCGCGACGGAAAATGGGGCGAGATAGAAATCTCCTCCGAAGAGAGCATCAACATCCATATGGCTGCTTCGAGCCTCCACTACGGTCAGGAAGCTTTCGAAGGCCTCAAGGCTTACCGCTGCAAAGACGGCAAGATCCGTATGTTCCGTCCCGACGAGAACGCCGCCCGTCTGCAGAGCACCTGCCGCGGCATTATGATGCCCGAACTGCCTACCGAGCGCTTTGTCGAGATGTGCAAGCTCGTCGTCAAGATGAACGAGCGCTTCATCCCGCCCTACGGCACCGGCGCCAGCCTCTACCTGCGCCCCCTGCTCATCGGTACTGGCATCACCGTCGGCGTGAAACCCGCCAACGAGTACCTCTTCCTCATCTTCGTCACCCCCGTGGGACCCTACTTCAAGGGCGGCTTCCAGGCCAACCCCTACGTCATCACCCGCAAGTACGACCGCAGCGCCCCCCTCGGCACCGGTATCTACAAGGTCGGTGGCAACTACGCTGCTTCGCTGCGCGCCCACGTCGAGGCCTGCCACGGCGGCCAGTACGCCTGCGAGTTCTATCTTGACGCCAAGGAGAAGAAATATGTCGACGAGGCTGGCGCTGCCAACTTCTTCGCAATCAAGGACGGTGTCTACATCACCCCGAAGTCTACCTCTATCCTGCCCAGCATCACAAACAAGAGCCTGATGCAGCTGGCCGAGGATATGGGTATCAAGGTTGAGCGTCGTCCCATCGCCGTCGAAGAACTGGCTGACTGCCAGGAGGCCGGTGCCTGCGGTACCGCCGCCGTCATCAGCCCCATCGAGCGCATTGACGACCCCGAGGCCGGCAAGAGCTACGAGTTCGGCAAGAAACCTGGCCCCATCAGCACCAAGCTCTACGAGCACCTGCGTGCCATCCAGCTGGGCGAAGCCGAAGACAAGCACAACTGGAACGTCATCGTCGACTGATAACCCAAACAGCGCCCGCGCGTGGCGTCGCCACCGCGAAGGCCGCATAAAAAGAAAACCTTCCGGAGATCACCTCTTTGGAAGGTTTTTGTTTAATTGGAACAATTATCTTTTCAGTCAATCACCTTGCCGGTCTTGTCAATTTTGTGCCAAGTGTCTTTTTTAAACAAGCCGACTTTGCCATATACTTCTGCCTTGCCGTTTGCGAAAGAACCAGCAAACTCCCACGTGCAGGGGATAATCACTTTGCCGGTCTTGTCGATATAACCCCATTTACCGTTGAAATCTTTAACCGCAGCCAGGCCTTCCTGGAAGCCCCAAGCGTAATTCCACGTGCAGGGGATGGCTACCTTACCGGTCTTGTCAATATAGCCCCACTTGTCGTTGGAATCTTTAACCCGAGCCAGGCCTTTGCGGAAAATATCAACGTCATTCCACGTGCAGGGGATGACCACCTTGCCGGTCTTGTCGATATAGCCCCACTTGCCGTTGGAATCTTTAACCCGAGCCAGCCCTTCGCTGAAGGGTTCAGCCAAATTCCACGTGCAGGGGATGACCACCTTGTAGGTCTTGTCCTTAAAGCCATATTTTCCAGTGAGATAATCCTTGAATGGACTCAAAAACCCCACCTCTTTATCCAGTCTTGCCAGGCGTTCTTCGAGTTCTTGAAGCGGAGTTTTGGACGGGGTTGGTTGTGGTTTGGGGTGGGGCGGTGCGGGTTGTGTTTGTGGTGCCTCGAGGTTGAGCCATTTGCGCAGGTCGCGCATCAGGATGTTCCACTGGTCGGGGTTGCGTGAGTCGATATTGTTGCGGGTGCCGTAGACGAGCTTGAAGATGTTCTTGAGCGGCGCGTCGTCGAGCTTGACGAGCACCACGTGTTTGTTCTCGTCGTGGGCGTAGTTGAGTTCGCGGACGGTCCAATCGTTGTCGTAGTCGATGCCCAGATGTGCCGACGAATGCATAAAGAGCACCACTTCGGCGCGGTCAATGGCGGTGCATATCTTGGATGCGAACTGCGCCGAGGTCTCGATTCCGTCGAGGTCCACCCAGCATTTCACGCCCAGCTCGCGCTCAATCCGGTCGATGAGGGCAAAGACAGGCTCTTTGTTTACTCGCTTGTAACTGATGAAGATACGTTCGTTGGCCATAGTGGTATGTTGTAGTGTTTCGAATTGCAAATTTACACATTTTTTTTCGATTTCGGCGGAAAATGACCGACATTTTCCATAGCCAAAACACTATGCCTGCATAGTACCTGGTAGGGGGCTTGGTGAGCCGGCCTTTTGGTTGCGGTTTTTGCAGCCGGGCGTTATGGTCCGGAACGGCACCGTGGTGCAAAAGAAAAGCGCCCGCTGTGGGGCGCTTTTGTTGTCACTGCCGTGGGCAGTTTTTCCGTTAAGGGATGCTATGGCTTAGGCACCGATTTTGGCCTTGTAGGCAGCGGCGTCGAGCAGAGCGTCGACATCGGCAGCGTTGGCGGGTTTGAACTTGATGATCCAGCCTTCGCCATAGGGGTCGTTGTTGATGGACGAAGCGTCCTCGAGGGCGCTGTTGAACTCGACAACCTCGCCGGTGCAGGGCATCAGCAGGTCGGCAACGGTCTTGACGGCCTCAATCGAGCCGAAAGCCTCGCCAGCCTCAACGGTGTCGCCTTCGCAGTCGACATCAACAAAAACGATGTCGCCAAGTTCGTGCTGTGCATAGTCGGTGATGCCAACAACAGCGATGTCGCCTTCCATTCTTACCCATTCGTCATCCTGGGTATACTTCAAATTTTCGGGAATGTTCATAATTTTCTGTTTTATTAAATGATTATTAATTCTGTTTTATTTATTGGTTTGCAATGTGTTGCATCTTCTTTTGCGGAGGATGGCGCATTGTTTTCAAAATTCAAAAATACACTTTTTAGTCCGTATGGCAAAATTTTTTTTGTGATGTGGATTTTTTTTTCTACTTTTGCGAAACGAAAGAAGAACGCCAACGACGCTTCTTTTCAAATAAATCCACTTATTAATAGATAGTTATAGTAAAAATTAGTTTTCACTGACTGGTTGCAAAAAATCAAGAAAATGTTGATTTTGCACAGTTAATAGTAATCATAGATGTACAATAAATCTGAACTCTCTGCAAAAGCTCAAATCGAACTGATTGACATTGCAAAAGAACTAGGCGTGCACCGTGCCGACCGTTTGGACGCACAGGAACTGATATACAAAATCCTTGATGTTCAAGCCAATACCCCTTCCGATAAAAACCAGCAGGGCGACGACCAGCCGCACCAGCGCCAACGCCACGCACGTATTAAACCCGTGCCGGTAGCTGAGTCGAATGCCAAAAACTATAAAGCCCACAAGGAAAAGGCTGCCCGCGCTGCCAAGGCTGCCAGCCAGTATGCCGCAGCGGTACCTGCAAGTCCGGAACCGACCAGTGTTGCCGATGAGAAGTATGAGCCGGAATTCAATTTGAATATCAGTGACTTGGAAATTCCCGTTGTGCCGATGGTCCCCGAAGTGGCAAGTCCCAAAGAATATTTCCAGAAGCGCAGCCAAGAGAGCACGGTCGACAACAGTGTACGTGACGACGAGCCCGCTGGCGCCGACCAGACGGATGCCGCTGGTGTCGAGGCCGTTGTCCAACCGAAGCGCCATCGTGGACGCCCCTCGCGCAAGGAACTCGAGGCCCGAAACCGCGCAGCCGTAGAGGCCGGCGACACAACCGCTCCGGAAGAAGCGGATGCCGCAACGGCAGCACCGGCAGAAGCTGTGCAGCAGGATGTTGCCGCCGAGCCGTCAAAACGCCGCGGCCGCAAGTCGAAAAAACAGAAAAATGGCGAGGCGAACTCCGATGGCGAAGCCAAAAGTGGAGAAAACGTTGCCGAAGGCGCCGAACCCGTCGCCGAACAGCCGTCGCAGCCTGTGCCGAACGGAGAAAAGAATGATAACGGACGCGACCAGCACCGTTCGGAGCAACGCCAACAGAACGGTCAGGGTCAAAACCAAGGCCAGTCTTTCCAGCACAAGCAGAAAAACAACCAGAACGGCGGCAACCCGCGCCGTCAGGAGTTCCCCTATGAGGTCGACGGTTTTGTTGAGGCTGAGGGAGTGCTGGAACTGTCGCCCGACGGTTTCGGTTTCCTCCGTTCGTCGGACTACAACTATCTGGCTTCGCCCGACGATATCTTCCTGACACAGCAGCAGATAAAGAACTATGGCCTCAAGCCCGGCGACACGGTGCGCTGCACCATCCGTCCGCCGCGCGACGTGGAAAAATATTTCCCCGTAGTCAAGATTCTTAAAATCAACGGTCTCAACCCCGAAGAGATTCGCGACCGCGTGCCCTTCGAATCGTTGACACCCCTTTTCCCGCAGGAGAAGTTCAACCTGACGGGTCATCCGCAGGAGACTCTCTCGACGCGAATCATAGACCTTTTCACCCCTATCGGAAAGGGTCAGCGCGGCCTTATCGTGGCCCAGCCAAAGACAGGTAAGACCACGCTGCTCAAGGAGATAGCCAATGCCATAGCTTATAACCATCCGGATGTGTACCTGATGGTGCTGCTCATTGACGAGCGTCCCGAAGAGGTGACCGATATGCAGCGCAGCGTCAATGCAGAAGTCATCGCCTCGACCTTCGACGAGCCTGCTGAACGCCACGTGCGCATCGCCAACATCGTTCTCGAAAAGGCCAAGCGAATGACCGAATGCGGTCACGATGTGGTCATTGTGCTCGACTCCATTACGCGTCTGGCGCGAGCCTACAATACCGTGCAGCCCGCTTCGGGCAAGGTGCTGTCGGGCGGTGTCGAGGCCAATGCCCTGCAGAAGCCCAAGCGCTTCTTCGGTGCAGCCCGCAAGATTGAGAATGGCGGCTCGCTGACTATCATAGCCACGGCACTGACCGAGACGGGTTCGAAGATGGACGACGTCATCTTTGAAGAGTTCAAGGGTACCGGCAATATGGAGCTGCAGCTCGACCGCCGTCTGGCCAACAAGCGCATATGGCCAGCCATCGACATCGTCAGCTCGTCGACACGTCGCGACGACCTGTTGGTAAAGCAGGATGTGCTGTCACGTATGCTCGTGCTTCGCAACCAGCTGACCGACCTCAACCCCGTCGAGGCGATGGAGATGCTGAAACGCTTTATGTCCAACACCAAAAACAACGAAGAGTTCATCTTCTCGATGGACAAGTAGGAGAGTTGTATAATTGTTGTGTTATCGTGTTATCGTGTTATCGCGTTATTTCGTTATAACGTTATAACGCGATAACGATATAACGAAATTATAAAGTATTAAAATAAATGAAAAGAGGATTCGGTAGCGACAACCATTCGGGGTTCAGTCCCGAGGTAATTGATGCCCTTGTGCGGGCTAACGACCGCCACGCGTTGGCATACGGCGACGACGAGGTCACGGAACGACTGAGAGTGCTGATCAAGGACACTTTCGGCCCGCAGGCCAGTATCTACCTTGTTTTCAACGGTACGGGCGCCAATGTGTTGAGCATCGATGCTATGTGCCGCTCATATGAAGCTGTGGTATGTGCCGAAACGGCCCACATCAACGTCGACGAATGCGGTGCGCCGCAGCGTGTAGTCGGCTGTCGCCTGCTGACTGTGGACACCCCCGACGGCAAGCTGACGCCCGCGCTGGTCAAGACGCGTCTGCACGGCTTTGGCTTTGAGCATCATTCGCAACCTAAGGCCATAAGCATCAGCCAGCCCACGGAACTGGGAACGCTCTATACGCTCGACGAAATCCGTGCCCTTGCCGACCTGGCGCACAGCTACAATATGTATCTGCATATCGACGGAGCGCGTCTGGCCAACGCGGCTGTAGCATTGGGCTGTTCGTTCAAGGAGATGACCACCGACCAGGGCGTTGACGTGCTGAGCTTTGGCGGCACCAAGAACGGGCTGATTATGGGCGAGAGCTGCGTGATACTGAATCCGGCTCTGGACAACTATATGCTATATCGTCGCAAGCAGATGACCCAGCTGGGAAGCAAGATGCGCTTTATGGCCGCCCAGATGGAATGCTATATCGAAAGTGGTATGTGGCGCCGCAATGCCGAGCACAGCAACCGTATGGCGCAACTGCTGTACAACGAATTGCGCGATGTGCCGACGGTCCGAGTGATGTACCCTGTCCAGGTCAACAGCGTCTTCGTGCAGCTGCCCCGCGAGGTGTGGACATCGTTGCAGGAGGATTATTTCTTCTACGACTGGGACGAGGATGCTAATGTGGTGCGCTGGATGTGCTCGTTCGACACGACGGAGGACGACATACGCAACTTTGTGCAGGCGTTGAAAAACAGGCTGAAATGACCGATTCGTCGGCTGGCGGTGTAAAACCAAACAGAGCCAAAAATGGAGATGAAAATTCAGAAATGCGATATTGGACACCTGCGGGAATACGGCAGGATATACGCCGCCGCGTTTTCGGGTGAGCCGTGGAATGACCCTTGGAGCGAAGAGGACGCAACTGTCCACGTGAAGGAAATCATTGAATCGCCGCAGTCGTACGGCATCGAATGCGTGGCTGACGGCAAGGTGGTGGGATTCCTACTGGGGACATCTATGCTGTTCCACTACGGACGCACATTCGAGATCAACGACCTTGCTGTAGACCCTCAATGTCAAGGTTCTGGCATTGCCAAGCGCCTTATGGACAGGGCAATGAAGGATCTGAAAGAGATGGGCATTGTCGGAGTGCATCTGATTACTGCTGCAGACGGCTGGCTGAAGGATTTCTACGCGAAATACGGATTCCGCCGCGAGGAAAGGGTGATGCTGATGGGGATGGAGATGGACGGCAGTGTTTTATGATTGTGTGAGGGTTATGCGGAACACGCTGCCCTGGCCGGGGACGGAATATTTGAGGGCTATGCGGCCGTTGTGATATTCCTGTATGATGCGGCGTGCCAGCGAGAGACCCAGTCCCCATCCGCGCTGCTTGGTGGAGTAGCCCGACTCGAAGATGTATTTCTGCTGCGAGGCGGGGATGCCCTTGCCGGTGTCGCAGAGGTCGATGTAGATATGGTTGCTTTCGAGGGTCAGGATTGTGGAGAAAGTGCCTTTGCCTTCCATAGCGTCGATGGCGTTCTTGCAGATGTTTTCGATTACCCATTCGAAGAGATATCGGTTGAGGGGAGCCATAACAGGCCGGTCGGGCAGGGTGGTGACAAAGTTGACCTTGCGGGGGCTGCGTTTTTCCATATAGCTGATAGTGTGGCGAATGACTTCGCAAACATCTTCGGGTTTCAGCTCGGGGACGCTACCGATTTTTGAAAATCGGCGCGCTATGGTGTCGAGGCGGTCGATATCCTTTCGGATTTCGCCAAGGTAGGGTTCTTCAAGGGTTTTGCCTTCCAGATAGTCAGCCCATCCCGACAGTGAGGAGATAGGGGTGCCGAGTTGGTGTGCCGTTTCCTTGGCCATACCCACCCATACGCGGTTTTCCTCTTCGCTGCGGGCAGTGCGGAACAGGTTGTATGAAACGAGCAGCAGTACCAGCGCCAGGAAGAGATAGATAAGCGGAATGATGCGCAGCAGTTTGAGCATAGGTGTGGGCTCATAGTAGACGAATGCCGTCTGGTTGTTGGCCAGCTGGAGGGTGATGGGCTGGTTTTCGTTGGCCATCAGTCTCAGTTTGTTGCTCAGTTTTTGCGGCGTGTCAAAGTCGTGTGGGTTGATGTTGCCCGATCCGAGGATGTTCTGCTTGCTGCTGTCGACGACGATGACGGGGACGAAGACGCTGTTGTTAGTCACTTCAGACAGGAACGAGCGGTTCAGGTTGTCGAGAGTGGCACGCATATCGCTGTATATCTGCGATTCGCGGTAGATGAGCGTGAGTGGTATGCCCCACACTGAGTAGTGGAACGGAGGGTTGTCGCTGAAGTTCTGAAGCATTTCGTCGGTCACCTTGGTGCCTATCAGCTGTCCGTCTTCCTGGATGGTGGGTTTGATGTTGCCACAACTGGTTATGACCGAGTCGCGGTTGATGATCATAAAGGGTGTGCGACTGCTGTCGACGATGTAGGAGACGTAGGAGAGGTAGAATTCGGCGTCGGAGCCCAAGTCCTTGTTGTTGAACGACTGAAGCACGTCGATGTAGAGTTTCACCTTGCGGCGTTCGTCGATGGCCACTTCGTTGAAGAAGGTCTCGGTCGAGGTCATCAGCTCGGCTTTCTGGCTGATGGCGCTGGCCCAGATGCGCACTTTCTCTTCTTCCGATTTGCGTATCTGCTGCACGAAGGTGTTGATGATCCACAGGGCGGCCAGACCCAAAATGATGGTTATGGACAGGATGGCCCATTTGCCTTTGCGGGGCTTTTTGAATTTGGGATTATGGGCTTTTGGTTTCGGACTCATTCTTGACGTGTTGTTTTGGCGGGGTCGATGTGCGAAATGTAGGTGGCTGGGACGAGGAGTGCCGCGGTGGCGATGGCGAAGGTGCCGATGCTTACGAGGATGAAAATCATCGGGTTGGCATCGATGGGGACGAACGACATCGAATAGCTCTCGCTGTCGAGCCTGACCAAACGGAAATGCACCTGCACAAAGCATAGCAGTGCCGCCAGCAGGTTGCCGACAATCAGGCCTTTACCCACAATGGTGGTAGCTTTGAGGATGAAGATGCGGCGTATGGAGCGGTTGGTGCTGCCAAGGGTTTTGAGAAGTCCGATCATCGAGGTCTTCTCGAAAATCATTATCAGCAAGGCCGATACCACCGAGGCGGAGCAGACGATGGCCATAATGATGAGAATCAGTGCGATGTTGGAATTGAGCAATTGCAGCCAGGCGAACATCGACGGCTGTTCTTCGACGACCGACGTCACCGCCAGGTCGGGACGCGTGGCGCCTTTGACTGCGTCGAGGGCCTCGTCGAGGCGTTTGAAATCGGTGATAAGCACTTCGTATGTCGACGCGGCGTTGCCGTCCCATCCGTTGAGGTTGCGCAGCTGGCCGATGTCGCCAATGATGTAGTGGTCGTCGAACTCGCTGAGGTCGGTGTTATAGATGCCCACGATGCTGAAGGCGCGGGCCCTGTAGGTGTTGCCAGCCCAGAAATAGGTGCGCGCCTTGTCGCCGGTGTCGAGGTGCATCTTCTGTGCCAGCCGCTGCGAGACGATTATCTCATTGCTGGCAGAGCTGTCGGAGGTGTGGGCAAAACGTCCGCGCACCAGGTTGCCGGCAAAGAAGGCAGTGTCAAACGAGGTGTCAACACCTTTGAAGACAATACCTTGTATCTGGTCGTCGGTTTTCAGCATACCGCCTTTGCTGGCCGTGGGCTGCACGTGCGACACCTGTGGCAGTGTGGCGATCTGGCGCAGCTCGTCGTCGCTGATTGCGACAACGGCATCGTCGTAGTCGTTGACCCACGCATAGCTGCGAACATTGATATGTGCACCGAAGCCGATGACCTTTTCGGTGATTTCGCGTTGGAAACCACGCAGGATACAGATAGCCATAATCATCACCACTACACCGAGGGCTATGGTGTAGGTGGCAATGTTGACCAACGGACGCGAGAAGTTGCTCTTGTCGCGTTGCAGGAACCGTCGTGCTATCAGACGTTCGTACTTCAAGGTGATGGGAGTAGCGATTGCGTTAGTGTGTTATTGCGTTAATGCGTTAGTGGCTGTCGTAGTAGTACTTACACAATAACGCACTAACGCAATAACGCAATAATAACGCATTATCAGAATGCCAGAGCGATGTTGATGAAGTCGTCGGCTTGGAGCGAAGCACCGCCTATCAGGCCACCGTCGACATCGGGGTTGGCAAACAGCTCCTTGGCGTTCGAAGGCTTGCAGCTGCCGCCATAGAGGATACTGGTCTCGTCGGCCACGGCTTTGCCGTATTTTTCGGCTATGAGGCCACGGATGTAGGCGTGGATTTCCTGTGCCTGCTGCGGTGTGGCGGTCTTGCCGGTGCCGATGGCCCAGACAGGTTCGTAGGCGATGATGACATTGGCGAACTGCTCGGCGCTGAGGTGGAAGAGTCCGTCGGTGATCTGGCGTTTGACGACGTCGAACTGCTTGCCGGCTTCACGCTCTTCGAGCACCTCGCCGCAGCACACGATGGGCTTGATGTCGTGCTGCAGCAGCTGGTCGACCTTGCGGGCTACCGTGGCGTCGGTCTCGCCATAGTAGGCGCGGCGCTCGCTGTGGCCTACGATGCAGTAGGGGATGTCCATCGACTCGAGCATTTCGGCGCTGACCTCGCCGGTGTAGGCGCCTTTCTCGTTGTCGTTGACGTTCTGTGCGCCGACCTCAAAATAGGAGTCGTTGCTGTAGTCGCTGCACATTTCGAGGTAGGGGAAAGGCGGGCAGATGATCATCAGTGTGTTGTCGCCCAGTTTGGTCTCTTCCAGTTTGGTCATTATACTATCGACAAGTTCGTCAGCCTCGTCGAATTTCTTGTTCATTTTCCAGTTTCCTGCTACAATGTTTTTTCTCATAGCTGTGTTGTTTTTAATGTTAATAATATTATTTTATTTGTTAATTCGTTAATAAGGGAAGTTAAGGGAAGTTAAGGGAAGTTAAGGGGAGTTAAGGGACAATACATAATGAATTGTGATTAGTGAATTGTGAATAGACCGCGACAGCCTCGCTTTCCGCTTTCCGCTTTCCGTTTTCCGCTCTCCGTTCTCCGCTCTCCGTTCTCCGTTCTCAGTGCTCCACTTTTGCTCTCCTGATGCCTTCGAGCTGCCATTTGGACGGTGTGCGGTTGGCCTGCTCGGGGTGTTTCTTTTCGTATTGCTCGATGAAGGGCAGCACGTTTTTGGTTGCAAGTGTTTTGTTCATAATGATTTGGCGGTCGGCGTTGAGCAGTATCATCGTTGGGGCACCGTGCACGTTGTAGGCCTCCTGATAGTCGATGTTGACGTTGGGCCCGCCGACGTTGATGAAAGGCAGCTTGTGTTTGCGCACATAGCTTTTCCATTTGTCCACATCGCTCTCATAGCCAACGGCATAGACTTCGAACACCTTGTTGTTGGCGCGGGTCAGCGAGTCGTAGAGAGTGATGAGTTCAGCTGTCTGCTTCTTGCAGTGGTTGCAGTCGGGGTCCCAGAACCACAGCATCACGTACTTTTGTGGCAGCGCGTGGCTCGAAATCCAGTCCTTGGGGTCCTCGGACTGGTTGGTGTCGGCCATTATAAGTTCCTGACCCATAGCTCCAATGAGCGACTGTTTGAGGAAGTCGACCGTCTGTCGCTTGTTGTAGACCTCGGCTTTTGTGGCCCAGGTGCATTTGCCTTTCAGGTAATAGTCCTCGACAAGGTTGACGAAGACCTGGTCCCAGCCGATGTTTTTCGTGCTGCGTTCATATTTTGGCAGCGCGAAGTCCATAAAATAGCGCAGCATAGTGCTGTCGTCGGCCACGCGGTCGAGCAGGAGCTCGGCGTATTTTGTTATCGTGTCGGCATCCTGATAGTAGAGCACGCCAAAGAAATAGATGTTCGTCTTGTCGAACAGCATAGGCGTGTATATCAGGCTGTGGTCCTTCAGGTCGACATTGTCCCAATAGTGGGTGCGGTAGTAGCGGGCCTGCCATTCGTGCAGGTTGGTGTCGGCGCTGCCGGCGGGGATGGCTTCGGGCACATCGATGTTGCCGAACATCGAAATCAACTTCGTGAAGCGGTATTGTGCATTCTGTTTCAGGTATTTGTCCTCGAATTCTTCCATCTCGTTCGAGAGCGATTCCTTGGCGGCCTTGTCGTTTCCGATGGCTTTTGAACGGTCGTGGGCCCAGTCCATCTTGGCCATATAGGCGTACATCAGAGTGTTGGCTTTCGAGCCTTCGACTTTCATTCCGCTGTTGGAGTATTTTTCGTCGAAGGTGACAGTGAAGGTGCGGCTGTCGTCGACCATAAAATCGAACATCTTGGTTTTCTTGTCTTTAAGTAGCACGTATACGCCGCTGTCCAGCTTTTTCTTTCCGGCAAAGAGCACTTTGCCGTCTGTTGCCGTTGCCGAGTCGACGACGCGGAATTCGTCGCGGAAATGTTGTCCGATGAAGTATTTGCCGTCCGGCATCGACGTGGATTTGAACGTCAGCTTGTATCCGTTCTGCGCCGCAGCGGTCGGCATCGAAGCCAGCATCAACAGCGACAAAATGCTGAAAAATACCTTTTTGTTCATATTCGTTTTCATTTTTTGTTAGCGACAGTTCCTGTTCAGGGCTTGTCGATTACGAGATTTGCAACCACCATAACGGCGAACTTGTCAAAAAAATTGTCCAGATGGTAAGGAGAATTTTTCTTTGTCAGCTGGTAGGCCGCAGCGACGCCCATATCCAGCACGCCCCAATGCAGCAGTTTGTCTATGCCCGCGCCGGGTTCGAGCAGCCCCTGGAACGGGGCCGTGATGGCAATTTGCGAGCCGGGTGCGAGGTTGACGATTTTGGTGCCGCCGATGACATCCTTGCCGTAGAGCGTACCCCACACGGCACCCAGCTGTACGAATGGTTGCGGATTGGAAATCGTTGATTTCCAAAGGCTGAATCCTGCCGTATAGCGCACGTTGGCCAGCGCGAAGGCATCGGCCATAAAGGTGTTGGGCCTCACGGTGAGCAGGGTGTTGTTGAAGTAGTAGCGGCCGCCGCCGGTGCCGCCCAGGTCGAAGCGCCGCGAGAGGGGCACGTCGTCCAGAACCGCGCCGCCCTGGGCGAAGAGCGAAAGCCTGCCGCGGTTTTTTTTCAGCTCTATCTTGTTGTTGTATTGCACCAGCAGGCGCACGTAGTGTATGCCGGGGAGGATGTTGTAGAGATTCCTGTCGGGGTCCTCGCGGCGCAGATTGGCCAGCAGCCCCAGTTTCCAGTGTTTGCCCCAGTACAGGTCCAGGCCCACCTCGTTGAAAACGTGGTAGGGCATCGTGTCGCCATCGTATCGCGAGGGGTACAGAAGCCCGTGGGCATCAAAGAGATAGCGCTCGCGCGAGTGGCTGTATTCGAGCAGCAGCTCGCCCGGCCCGGGGATGTCGACCTGCAGGACGGCGCTGGCGACGTCGACGCCGGCATAGTGCGAACTGAAATACGAGCTGTTGTTGCTGGTGTTGAAGAGGTTATAGTCGTCGAAACTGTGGCTGCCGACGCGAAGCAGGTCGTGCTGGTACATCACGTGAAAGCTGCGCACCACCGACCGCGGAAACAGCATCCCGGCCGAGCCGCCGAACTTCCACGCGTGGTCGCCCGTGCCGTAGCCGGCGTAGGCCGACACGATGGCAAGGTTCTGGAACAGCGTCCCGTAGCGGTCGTCATATTTCAGCGGAACCGTTACGTCGACCCCCAGACCCCAACGGTTGCGCTCGTAGTTGTTGTAGTTGTACAGCCTGTCGAGGTCGAGGCTGATGTCCGTGCGGTTCTTGAGTCGAGCCAAACGCACACTTTGCCCCTCGGCGACATTGCAGCTGCAGAGCCATATCACGCCCAAAATGATAGTTGTCAGTCTGTTAGGCTTAATCATCACACATTGTTTTAGCGCACAAAGATAACCATTTTTTTTGAACTCGGCAAATCCCGTGCACCAAAGGGCCGTTTGCACAGCCTTTTGGCATACCGAAGGAACTCAGTTCTTATATCGTTCTTATATCGCCGATATAAGAACGATATAAGAACTGCATAGAAACGGAATGGGAAAAGGCGGCGATGGTTGCACTTGGAGGGCGTGCCGTCAGGGGGCTGTTTTTTATGGCCGAAATGGTGTTCGGGGCAGAAAATGCATCACAGTTGTGAAAAATATTTTGCCATTCTGCGGAAAATGCATAACTTTGCAAAATGCCAGTTCTTTGTGCCGATGGCGCAAAGTGTTGACAGATATAATATTATAGTATTCAATTAAAATAATATAATTATGAATTACGATCTTATCGTCATAGGCAGCGGTCCCGGAGGCTATGTGGCCGCAGTCAAAGCCGCCCAGTGCGGTATGAAAACCGCCGTTGTGGAGCGCGAAAACCTTGGCGGCATTTGTTTGAACTGGGGATGCATTCCCACGAAGGCCCTTCTGAAGTCGGCCCAGGTGTACAACTATATCAACCACGCTGCCAGCTATGGCGTCAGCGCCCAGCCTGCCGAAGCCGACATTGCGGCTATGGTACAGCGTTCGCGCGGCGTGGCCGAGACGATGAGCAAGGGTGTGCAGTTCCTGCTCAAGAAGAACGGTGTCGACGTCATTATGGGCTCGGCCAAGGTGAAGCCCGGCCATCAGGTCGAAGTGACCGACGCCGAGGGCAATGTGGCTGTGTATGAGGCTCCCCACATCATCATCGCCACAGGTGCCCGCAGCCGTAACCTGCCCAACCTGCCCCAGGACGGCAAGCACATCATCGGCTACCGCGAGGCTATGACGATGCCCAGCAAGCCGCAGTCGATGGTGGTCGTCGGCAGCGGTGCCATAGGCAGCGAGTTCGCTTTCTTCTACCAGAGCATCGGCGTGCAGGTGACGCTGGTCGAGTTTATGCCCACCATCCTGCCCAACGAGGACGAGGACACGTCGGCCAACGTGGCCCGCAGCTTCAAGAAGATGGGTATGAAGGTGATGATGAGCGCCTCGGTCGAGAAGGTCGACATCGACGGCGACGTCTGCCACGTTCACATCAAGGACAAGAAGGGTGCCGAGGTGCTGGTGGACTGCGATGTGGTGCTGTCGGCCGTTGGTGTTATCACCAACCTCGAAAACCTTGGTCTTGAGGAAACTGGCATCAGCGTTGAGCGCACCAAGATTGTGGTCGACGACTACTATCAGACCAATGTGCCGGGCTACTATGCCATCGGCGACGTGGTGCACGGACCGGCACTGGCTCACGTGGCCAGCGCAGAGGCTATCTGCTGTGTCGAGAAGATTGCCGGCGGCAATCCCGAGAAGGTGAACTACAGCAACATACCGGGCTGTACCTACACCACCCCCGAGGTGGCCAGCGTGGGCCTGACGGAGAAGAAAGCCGTCGAGGCGGGATACGAAATCCTGGTCGGCAAGTTCTTCTTCAAAGCCAGCGGCAAGGCTACGGCGGCAGGCAACAACGACGGTTTTGTCAAGGTGATTGTCGACAAGAAGACTGACCTTATCCTTGGAGCCCACCTGTGTGGCGACAACGTCACGGAGATGATTGCCGGCTTGGTCAGCGCCCGCCAGAACGGCCTGACGGCCAAGCAGGTGGCAGCCTCTATCCATCCGCATCCCACGATGTCGGAGGCCATTATGGAAGCCATCGAAGCAGCCTACGGAAAAGCGATACACGGATAAGCGGAAAACGGAGAGCGGAAAGCGGAAAGCGGAAAGCGGAAAACGGAGAGCGGAAAGCGAGGCTGCCGCGGTCTATTCACAATTCACTATGTATTGTCCCTTAACTTCCTTTAACTTCCCTTAACTTCCCTTAACTCCCTTAACTCCCCTTAACTTCCCTTAACTCCCCTTATTAACAAATTAACGAATTAACAATGAAACTCAAGAACATATTTGCCAAGCGTATGACAGTCGCCGAGGGGCTGAGGCTCCCCGTCTCGCGTCATTTCTACTATTCCACTTTTGCGGTCAAGGGCCGTTATGACAACGGCGCGGGCCTGTCGACTTTTGTTGTCGAGGGCACGCCGGGAACGGGATTCTTTGTCCGCAACAGCGAAAGCCACAGCTACAGGCGTTTCGTAGTCGCGGCGCAGAAGAAAACTCAGCAGAACTTTATGACGCTGCTGCTTGGCAAGGAGCCTGACTTTGGCAAGGAATACAACCGCGTCGGCGAGGCTTTCGCCAAGGTCAAGAACGACCAGGAACGACGCATTCTGTCGAGCTATCAGAATGTTATCAGCCTGGCACGCGACGAGGAACAGCTGCAGCGCATCGTGCGTGCCATCAAGGACAAGATGGGCAACCATCCGACGAAGTCGCTCGTCAGTGTGCTGTCGCACTACAAGTCGAGCATTGCAAGTCTGGAACGTGATGTCTATTCGGCGCAGCTCAACTACGACAAACTGCTCGACGAGGAGCAGAAGCGCGAGTGGGGCAAGCTCGTCGATGCGTTCCATCTGCTTGTGAACTCGCGCCGAGTGTGGTCGGTTTTCGACGACGGCGGCACTCCGGCCTACCAGCAGGTGTTTTTCGATATGGGAGTGTTCGACTATATCAAGTCGCCGGGCAACATACCTCTGATGCGCGACCACCGCGGTATGCGCTACTATGCGCTGCCCGACGGATTGGTGGCGGCACGGTCGTCGGTCGATTTCGACTTCCATCCGTGGAAAACGCTGGATGTCAGGTTCAGTGTTGTCGACATCTCGACCCTTGCCGTGCGTCCGCAGTTCAACTCGCACAAGCAGGGCAAGCGCAAACATTCGGGTACCGATGCCCTCAGCACCCTCTACGGCACCACGCGTGCCCAGGTGGTGGGCGAGGTGTTTATCCCGCAAGTCGACTGCCGCTTCTATGTCAACCATACGGGTCCTGCCGAGGATTTCGTCAAGGCAATCAATGAATGGAAAGAATGTGTTAATTCGTTAATTTGTTAATGTGTTAGTGGGCTGACGCGGTCTTTTGTGAATGTGTTAATTCGTTAATTTGTTAATGTGTTAGTGGGCTGACGCGGTCATAGATGGTTTCAACTTTCAGCTGGATGAAGAAGCACCATACATATAAGTTCAATCCGCACACCCTATCGTACGAGAAGGTGAAGACTTCGTTTGTCGACAAGCTCAAGAAGATTTCATTCTCGATAGCTTTCGGCATTGTGCTTGGTGTGGTGCTGCTTGTGGTCGGTCTCCACGTCTTCGACTCGCCTCGCGAACGTCAGCTGAAGCGCGAAATTGCCGTTATGGAGCGTCAGATGACCAAGATGAAAGACATTGTGCGTCGCAACGAGGCGGTGCTTGCCGACCTCGAAAACCGAGACAACAGTATCTATCGCACTCTGCTCGAGGCGGAGCCCATCAGTAGCGAGGAACGCACGTCGGGAATGATGGACCAGCAGTATTCCGAACTGGAAGGCTACGACCACAGCGACCTCATCATTCAGACGACCAAGCAGATAGACGATTTTACCAAGCGTCTATATGTCCAGTCCAAGTCGTTCGACGAGGTGTATAAGATGGTCAGCACCAAGAAGGAACGCCAGGAGCACATCCCTGCCATTATGCCCATCGAAAAGAACAAATGTAGCGTCATTTCGGGCTTTGGCACCCGCTATCATCCTATTCTTCACTATCGCCGGATGCATACCGGTGTAGACCTTTCGGCCAAGAAGGGCACGCCGATCTATGCCACAGGCGACGGCACTGTCGAGGTGGCCGGCCGTGGCGATGCGAGCCTGAGCGGCTACGGTGTAGCTGTGCTGATTAACCACGGCTATGGCTACAAGACCCTCTATGGCCATATGAGCGACGTCAAGGTACGTAACGGCCAGAAGGTGCGTCGCGGCGAGCTGATAGGCCACGTTGGTTCGACGGGTCTTGCTTCGGGTCCCCACTGCCACTACGAGGTGTGGCTCGGCGGCAAGAAAGTCAATCCGGTATACTATTTCTATAACGACCTCACACCTCAGGAATACGAGCAGGTGATCGAGGCTGCCAACCAGGAGAACCAATGTCTGTCGTAATCGATCCCAATGCCGGTTTCTGCTTTGGCGTTGTCAAAGCCATCGATGCCGCCGAGCGTCAGCTTGGCGAGGCCCATCAGCTCTATTGTCTGGGCGATATTGTCCACAACAACGAGGAGGTGCAGCGTCTGGCCAAGATGGGTCTGTGTGTGATCGACCACGCCCAGATGGCGTCGTTGCCGTCATCGACCGTGCTGATTCGTGCTCACGGCGAGCCGCCGTCGACCTATCAGATGGCGCAACAGCGCGACATAACCCTAATCGACGCCACCTGCCCGATAGTGCTGGCGCTACAAAAGAAAATCCGCGAAGGGTATGATTCGATGCAGGCTGTGGGTGGCCAGGTGGTCATTTTCGGCAAGCAGGGCCACGCCGAAGTCATTGGCCTTAACGGTCAGACGCGGAATACGGCAGTCATCGTCTCCGACCCCGACGATGTCGGAGCAATTGATGTTCAGAAGCCCATTCGCCTCTATTCGCAGACCACCAAGAGCCGTGAGGATTACAATAGGCTGATATCCAACATACAGTCCAAAATAAAATCCTGTGGCCTTGCGACCGATTTTGTGGCTTACAACACTATCTGCAGCCGTGTTGCCAATCGTGCCACGCAGCTCGAGGAGTTTGCCCGCAGAGTCGACCTCGTGATTTTCGTGTCGGGAGTCAACTCGTCGAACGGACACTACCTCTACGAATACTGTCGCAAGGTGCAACCCAACACGCGTATGCTCTCGTCGCCCGACGAGTTGGACCGCCGCTGGCTCGAGGGTATGGAGCGCGTGGGTATCACCGGCGCCACATCGACGCCGCGGTGGCTGATGGAGCAGGTGAAAAAGCAAATCGAAAACTGATGGTCTACTAATCTTTCAATATCGAACGTCACAATGTATATCTCGCGCCTACTGTTATCCAATTTCAAGAACTACGACGACCTTGACGTGACTTTTTCGAACAACGTCAATTGCCTTGTCGGCAACAACGGGGTGGGCAAGACCAACCTGCTCGATGCTCTCTACTATCTGTCGTTCTGCAAGAGCTATTTCAACCCTGTGGACAGTATGAATATACGTGGCGAGGCTGATTTTTTTGCCATCCACGGCCAGTATCATATCGACGAGCCCGGCGACAATGGCGACAACGCGGTGGCGGTGTCCTGCACCCTGCAGCGCGGCCAGTCGAAGAAGATGAAATTCAACAAGAAAGCCTGTACGACCCTTGCTGAACATATAGGCCGTCTGCCATTGGTCATTGTCACTCCGTCGGACCAAAGCCTGATACTTGGCGGCAGCGACGTTCGCCGCAAGTTTATCGACGGTATCATCTCGCAAGCCGACCGCGGCTATCTGCAGAACCTTATGGCCTATCAGAAGGCTTTGGAGCAGCGCAACCGTCTGTTAAAACAATTCTATGAGAACCAGTATTTTGAAACAGATTCAATAGCGATATGGGATGAGCAGCTGATACGCTACGGCCAGCCTATCGTCGAGGCACGACGCCAGTTCCTAAAGGAGTTTATGCCACTGTTCGAAGAGTATTACCTGCTTATCCATCCCGATGCCAACATCACGGAAAAGCCAGGCATCGCCTACATTACACAGATGGATGAGGCGGCAACGGATTTCGGCAGGCTGCTTTCAGAGGCGCAGCGTCGCGACGCGCAGGTACAGTATACAACGGTCGGACCGCACAAGGACGACCTGGAGTTCACTATCGGCGAGTTTGCCGTCAAGCGTTTTGGCTCACAGGGACAACAGAAGACTTTCCTGCTGGCCTTGAAACTGGCCCAGTTTGAATATATCCGTGCTCACCTGTCGACCAAGCCTATCCTTTTGCTCGACGACATTTTCGACAAACTGGATATGCAGCGTGTGCGCCAGCTGGTGCTGCTTGTCGGAAGCGACCGCTTCGGGCAGGTTTTCATCACCGATACTCAGCAGGGGCGCGTCGAAGCGATATTCAGCCAGGCGCCGGCTATGCCGCACAAGATTTTTACTGTGGCCGACGGTAAACTGATTGAAATCAAGGAGTAAGAAGATGAGTCACGAATTCACTATAAAGGACCTTGTAGATGCCGCCCTGCGACGTTACAATTTCGACGGCAGCATCACGCGCGGACAGGTTGAACAGGCCTATCGCGATGTGGTGGGGCAGTTCATCGTTCAGCTGACACGCTCTGTGAAATATGACCCGATGAGCCATACGCTGCGAGTGACGCTGAGTGCCCCTGCTTTGAAAAACGAATTGACCTACAAGGTCACCGACCTAATCAGCGCCATAAATCAGAAACTGGGTCGTGAAGAGGTCAAGAAATTGATACTTTTGTGAATTGTTGCAGAGGCGTAATCGCTCCTAATGCCGATATGGCACACCGAGCGAGTCGCATTGTCGCTGCCACTCCTTGATTCGGTGCTGGCTGTTTTGACTGCTGATAATCAGCGTGTCAAAATCGTATTGATGCTGCAGCTCTGCAATTGTGATATACGGGCTTTCCCGCAGCAGGATGTAGTCGAGTTTGATGCGCTGTTGCGACTGATAGCGGTAGTTGCTTCGGTCGACGATACGCATCCGATGTCCGTCGAAGCCTACAAAGCGGTCTTTTACAAATAGATGTCCGTCATTGTACGAGGTGTCGAGCGGCAGGATGTGACGATGGCGGACCTGATGCCATACAAGGTTGTTCGACGTTTGGTAGTCGATTCTGTCGGGATTCTTTGCTGTGGCGGTATCGCACAGCAGATAGCTCTCGTGACCGACAAAATACTCGATGGCGGTACGGTTCCCTACGCGGTATATGTCGCTGTGAAGCTGTGTTGCACAACGTGTTTCGACACGTCGTGCGTAGATGACAAACGAAATGGAAATGACAAGCGCGGCGATTGCCGTATACCAGTTTTTTTTTGCCAGCGTCCAGCCCAGCAGCAGGATGATGGAAAAAAAGAGCAGGAGCATCGTCCCGTCGAAATATACACCTTCGACCAGTGCGAAAGGCCAAAGCGATATGGTTTCGGTAATGCGTTCGGTTGCGCCGAGGAAGAACGAAGCGAGTGCGCCCGCAGCCTTGAAAGCCAACGGCCACCAGCAGACGGCGAGCATAAGCATCACAGAGCCAAGCATCAGTGTGGCAAAAGGTATCACCGTTATATTGGCGACAAGGAAATAGGGTGCAAAGGAATGGAAGTAGAAGAGGGTCAGCGGTGTTGTCGCCAGCTGCGCAACAATGCTGACACACAACAGGCTGCGTATTTTTTTCAGGATACCGAAAAGCGTTTTGGCTACCAGGTTCTCACCATCGGGAATTGGCATAAGCGACTCGAGTGGCTTTTCGAGGACAACAATAGAAATAATGGCGACATACGAAAGCTGGAATCCGGCATCGAATAACAGCAATGGCTTGTAAACCATCAGGACAAGTGCAGATGCGGCAATGGCGTTAAGCGTTGGCGGACGGCTGAAGAACATTTGGCCTATAACGATGAAAGTGAACATCAGACCGGCACGCATCGTGGCGGGAGCCATACCGGTAATGACAACAAAAGCCCAGATGGAGAAAATCTGGATTAATCCCTTGACGATGCGCATTGCCCGCCTGTTGCTCATAAAGAAGAGGCACCATCCGACCAGCAGCGCCACGATGCCTACGTGCAATCCGCTGACACAGAGCAGGTGGCTGATGCCCGCGCTGCGGAATTGTGCCTGTGTGTTGCCGTCGAGGTCGCCGTCCCAACCAAGTATAAGTGCTTCGGCTATGCCTTGTTGCGAGGGAGTGAGAGCGCTGAAGTGTATTACGTCGACAAGCCGCTTCCGCAGTGTGGTGGCTTTCGCCTTAAGTCCCCGGTTGTTGTGGGCTATGATGCGATAGGTATCGGAAGGTATGTAGCAGGTGTATAGAATTCCCTTTCGGAATAGATGACGGCGATAGTCGAACTGGTGAGGGTTTTCGGCTCCGCTGGGCAGACGTGGCTGCGCCAGTACCAGCAGCTCGTCGCCGACGGCAATGCTGCTGGGCATCTCGATATAAATCAGCATCTTGCCGTGAGAAGAATATGTTGCGCCGTCGCTGTCGGCAATGTCGAGCACTTCGGCGACCATCCGCAGTGTCTTCTCGCGCGGCTCGGGGATGTCGCTGACACGCAGGTGTATCCACTGCTCGCTGCCGTCGACATAATGGGCATAGTGCGTCGGCGAGCGCATCGGGTCGGCCAGTTTGGAGAACAGACCAAAAAAGCCCTCGCACACAAGTATGACAAGTGCAACGAGGGCTGAGACAGGGAGTAGTGGATGCCTCACTTGCTCTCTAATTCGGTGAAGTATTCGTAGAAATAGGGGATCGTCTCGATACCTTTGAAGAAGTTGTCGAGCGGATAGTTCTCGTTAGGAGCGTGGATGGCATCGCTTTGCAGACCGAAGCCCATCAGGATGCTCTTGATGCCAAGTATGCGCTCGAAGCCCGAGATGATGGGGATGCTTCCGCCGCTTCGTGTGGGGATTGGACGCTTGCCAAGGACGGTGGTCATAGCTTTTTCGGCAGCCTTGTAGGCAGAGAGGTCCATAGGAGAGGCGTAAGGAGCGCCGCCGTGGAGCGGAGTGACCTTCACTTTCACACAGTCGGGGGCTATCGACTCGAAATACTGCTGGAATTGCTTGGCAATCTTCTCATAGTCCTGATTGGCGACGAGTCGGGTCGATATTTTGGCGAAGGCCTTTGAGGGCAGAACAGTCTTGCTGCCTTCGCCCTGATAGCCGCCCCAGATGCCGCAGACATCGAGGCAGGGACGGATGCCGGTGCGCTCGATGGTCGAATAGCCATTTTCGCCGTGAACGGTCTTGATGTCGAGAGCTTTCTGGTATTCGTCGAGGTTGAAAGGAGCCTGAGCCATCAGGTCGCGTTCCTCGCGCGAGAGTTCCACGACGTCGTCGTAGAAACCAGGAATGGTGATGTGGTTGTTTTCGTCGTGCAGGCTGGCAATCATCTTGCTGAGAATGATGATGGGATTGGCTACGGCGCCGCCGTAGATGCCGCTATGCAGGTCGCTGTTGGGACCGGTGACTTCGACCTCCCAATAGTCGAGACCGCGCAGTCCGGCGCAGATGCTTGGCGTATCGAGTCCCAGCATACTGGTGTCGCTCACCAGGATGATGTCGGCGCGTAGCATCTCTTTGTGCTTCTCGCAGAAGCCATAGAGGCTTGGACTTCCGATTTCCTCTTCGCCTTCAAACATAAACTTCACATTGCAGGGCAGTTGTCCGGTCTTGACCATAAACTCGAAAGCTTTGGCGTGCATAAAGCTCTGACCTTTGTCGTCGTCGGCGCCGCGAGCCCAGATATGTCCGTCCTTTACGACAGGTTCGAAGGGACTGGTTTTCCACAGATCGAGCGGAGCCACAGGCATTACGTCGTAGTGGCCATAGACAAGGACTGTTGGTTTTGACGGGTCGATAGTCTTTTCGCCATAGACAACGGGATTGCCTTCAGAGGGCATTACCTCGGCCTTGTCGGCACCTGAGGCCAGCAACAGCTCTTTCCAGCGGTTGGCGCAGCGCACCATATCCTCCTTGTGCTCGCTTTCGGACGAGATGGAAGGGATACGGATAAGAGAGAAAAGTTCTTCAAGGAAACGATCCTTGTTAGCTTCGATGTATTGTTTTACGTCTTTCATATATCGTGTTTTTTTTGATTTCTGAGTGGGGGGAGTATGACTAGTAGTTATAGCTTTACTAGTAGTACTAGTTTTTCTGGTCTATATTATAACCTAAGTTTTTGGCGGTTTGGAAACAGGTCTCAGCCTGGCTGTTTTCACCTAATTGCTGGTAGGCAAGGCCTTGATTGTAGAATGCATCGGCATAGTTTGGGTCGCATTCAATAGCCTTGTTGAAAAAGTCGATGGCAGCATTATAGTCTTCGTAGAGCACCATTTCCATCCAACCGCGGTTGAACCAGGCATATTTGTAAGTTGGGTCGATTTCAAGAATTTTCACATAGTACTCGTTGGCTTTGTCGGCATCCTCAACATCCTGATATAGCATAGCAAGTCCATAGAGAACATTGATGTTGTTTGGTTCGAGCTGAAGGGCGGTGGTAAGGTATTCGAGACCAAGCTTGTTGCGGTGTTGTGCATAGAGCATACCCAGTTCTTCGTAGGCAGGCTCATAGTCTGGATAGAGTTCAATGATGTGTCGGAAATAGTTGACGGCATTGGCTGTATCGCCTGTTTCCTTGCAGATGAAACCTTTCATAAACAAGGCGGTCTGGTTGTTTTTGTCCTGCTCGGTTACTTTCGACAGGCTTTCCATAGCACGGTCGTAGTCCTTGCTGTAGAAAGCTATTTCGCCCATTTTCAGGCAGGCTTCGAAATTGTTGTCGTCAATCTTAAGAGCCTTTTGCAGAGCCGAGTAGCTGTCGCCCACGTTGCCAAGGCTGAAATGGGCGTTGCCGAGAGCGATATAGTACTCTACCTTGCTGTCATCAATTCGTGTGGCTTTTTCGAGGTCGCTAATGGCGTCGCGGAAATACTGCTGCTGTTGTTTTTCCTTGCCAAGTTCGATAAGGATTGTGGCGCGTTGGAAATAGAGTTCAGCATTTTCGGAATCTTTTTTTATCTTGGCATCGAGTACTTTAATTGCATCTTCGGGTGCCAGGTTGTCGGTCGACACGGTGCCACAGGATGCAAAAAAAGCCATCGTGGCAGTCAGCGAAAGGAGAAATAGTATTTTTTTCATACGTTAAATAACTGCATTTTTGAAAAAAAAATATGCGAAATGAAACTTTTTTTTGCAAAAAGCGTAAACAAAGGCGTGCTTACTTATTTCAAAGATGTATTTTTGGCGGGACAACAGAGACTGTGGTCCCGCTTTTTTTGTTTTGTAGGATAGCGTAATACTAATGGCCGATTGGGTTTAATTTATTGTGCTTTAGGCTTTGTCATCCGTCGCAATGTTTCGGCAAGCAGGATTGGCAAGCCGATGGCCAGGATTGTGGTTGTAATGAAAAATGCTGTAAACGAAATACCATTTTCTATGGCGAAGATATCTAATCCCCAGATGATGAACATCTGCAGCAGGTATATCCAGTAGCAATCTTTGGAGATTAGGGTGAGCGCTTTGCTGGTGACGATTGTTTTTTCTATAGCCATTGCCAGCAGATAGAAAAATGGTATTGAGGCTGTTCCGGTGACGATGTACCACCAGTCGAGTTGCGTGTGTTCGAATCCGATGGCTCCGCTTTGGGCAAAGACCCAGTAGGTGTAGGCAAGGAACGGTACGGACATTAGGCCCCACATCCAAGGTTTGACGCTGCGGATTTCGTCAATCCATTCGGCGCATAGAACTCCGAGGCAATAGAAAAAGGTGTAGCGGCAGAAGTCGTAGGCGGCAAGGGTTTGTCCGGCATCGAGCATCGGCAGGAACATAGCCCCGACGCAGCACAGCACGCGGCCCCACTGTGGCAGGCGGAAGAAGAGCGGCGAGATGAGGTAGTAGCCAAAGAGGATGTAGATGTACCACAGGAACGAGGTTTCGCTCCAGCGCGGATAGAGCAGCAGCGTTTTCAATGAGCGTCCCACGTGGGTCCACGACAATTCCGCATCCTTGAACACGCAGGCCAGTAGTGACACTGCAATACCGACAATCAGGAAGGGCAGGAAGAATTTGACGAATTTGCGCCAGATGTATTTGAAGTAGCCTGAGGCGTTCCCGACGGGTTTGTAGGTGTATCGCACCAGGAATGCCGACAGAAAGAGGAACAATTGCATATGGAACGAGTAGATCCAGTTGTGGAGCGTATGGTACCACTGAGGTTCGTGTCCCACAGTAAAATGGCCCAATACGACCATAATCATCGCCAATCCAATCATCATATCGACGCGAACCAGACGATTATTGTTATTGGTTTTCTTTGCTTGTTTTATAGCCATTTTAAAATCGCCTACGGCGAGAAATTAAGTAATTAGTTAAATTTATTTGACATTTATGGTAATTCACGGACATTTACGGTCATTCACGTTCAAAAAAACAATTTCTGATTAATTCCTGGTCAATTTATGGTATTTCCTGTAAAAAGAAAATGAAAGTTATTTTTGCCATTTACTTATATGTAAATTAAATTTGGACAATTACTTATATAAATTATATTCAATTTGAAATTGAAAAATTTCCTCGCGAAGCGAGTTTTCAAACTGTGTCGATGAAGTTGCGTTCGGCTTTCGAGAACATCAGCAGGCCGATAAACATTGTTACCATTAGACAACCAAGGCAATAGAGCAGACCGGTCCAGTCCATTCCGCCGATGCCTGTCAGCGAATAGCGCCACGATTCGAAGACGCCGCTGAGTGGGTTAAGGCGCACGATCCAGCCGTAGCTCTTGGCCTCGGTCAGGCTCATCGGGTAGATGATAGGCGTGGCGTACATCAACAGGCTGATTCCGAAACCCACAAGCATATTCAGGTCGCGGTATTTGACTGTCATCGAGCTTACTATCATACCCCACGACATAGCCGTCAGTGCTATCAGCAACAGATAGACGGGGAATAGCAGTAACTCCCATCGCGGACAGAGCGGCGCGCCCGTGATTATATAATACACATATACAACAATAAGCAGCAGTAGCTGAATGCCAAACGTTACCAGCGACGACGTCATTCCCGCCAGAGGTATAATAAGTCTTGGGAAGTAGACTTTGCCGAAGATGCCCGCATTGGCAGCCAGTACGTTGCTGTTCTGACCGAAACAGGCATTGAAGTAGTTCCACATCAGGATGCCGCTCAAGTAGAAGACAGCCTGCGGCACGCCTCCGGTCGAGATGCCCGCCAGTCCGCCAAAGACGAACATATACATTATCGTTGTGAAAATGGGACTGATGAAGAACCACGCCAGACCCAGCACCGTTTGTTTGTAGACCGTCACGATGTTGCGCCGCACGTAGATTGAGTAAAGGTCGCGATAGTCCCACATCTCCTTGAGGTTGAACTGCATAAACTTCTTCCGCGGTTCAAGTATCGCGGTCCATTGTTCCTGTTCGTTGGGGGAAGTGCTATTTTTTGTATCCATTTGGTATAGATTAAGGATGGTATAAATGTGTAGAGTGTGTTGTATTGGTATAATAATTCGTGTTATTCGCGTGATTAGTGTTAAAAGAATGTCATTCAATTAGTGTCAATTCGAGCGAAAGAAATGTGTTGCCTTTTCGAATGCAGATCCGAGCATAATAATGAATAGCGGATAGACGGGGAGGAGTGACCGCTCGTGAGAATCACTAGTATATAACACTATTCCTACTGTATAAGCAATGATAGCTGCGATTATCAAAAAATGCCCTATGGGTATAGTTTTATGAATTATAAAGTAAATAAATAGAGCAATGACGGCTATGATAGAGATGAGGTAGAAAAGTGACACGGGGAACGACAAAAATAGAGAAGAAAAGAATAGAACCGACGATAATGGCGTATGTGTGTTGACAGCGGCCAGCATACGCTTGTCGCAACTAGAAGCAAAGAGTCGGATTCGGTATTGTTGCCATTCGCTTTTGTGAGCTTGAATGATTTCATCGCATCCATTCAATATGGGTACCATTGATTCAGGATGGTCCATAAAGGTGCGATAAAAGATATCGTAGTTTCCTGAATAGTTCTCGTCAATGTAGTCAATCCATTTCTTGCTTTCAGGAGTTTTGACTGCTGATGTGTCCCAGTATCCTCCACGATGAGCATCGTATATTTTGTTGAATACGAGAGTAGCAGATGAACCAAATCTACCATATACATTTTTATAGGCGGAACAGTAAGCTCCATAGCATACGATACAGATAAATGTCAGAGCAATAGAAACAGCTTTATACTTAAGCATAGTTCGATGGAAAAGCCAAACTACAGGCAATATTGCGAAAAAGATGATAAAAGTTGGCCGTAAAAAAACAAGTAGGATTAGAAAAATGTGTAATCCAATGCTCTTTATCCACGACGGTTTGTAAACAAATGAAAGAACAAGGTCGCTCATAATAATGCAACCAGAAATGCTAAGAGACTCGGTCAGAATCTCATTACACCAACCAGGAGCTATGCATATAATATAACAAATCAGTGTTATGTTGCGAATTGCATTGTTCTTGATGGTATATGTAGCAATATGCTGAAGAGAAATAAGTGAAATAAGATAGATGATGCTCTGGAAAATGGTCATCGCTGTTGGTAGTCCTTCAGCACCAAATAGTTTGATGAAAGCTTGGCACATAAGAGGGTAGACCGGCGTACGCAAACAATCTATCTTTCCATCAAGAATGTTTTGCCCTGCAAGAATGTAATACTCCGTGTCGAAACTATTAAGTGCCGGAGTGAGGTTATAGAGTGTCAGGACAAGGATGGCAACCATCCAGAAGATAATATTTCTATTATGAGACTGAGATAAAGTATTAATTGACGAGATTGCCATATTTATCAATAATCATTTTTGTTAAATTATCCCCTACTACTTTAGCGGTTTTAGAGGTCCAGTGAGTATCATCGCAGAAATAAATATCTTTCTCACCTTTTTTATCAAGTTCACGTAACCATTTTATAGGGTTAAAATAGAATGCTAGAGTGTCAAATGCAGGATTGTTTTCGATGGTAAAATATCTGTTTTTATTGTCTGTGTAAGGTGCATATAGACTGGATTTATTAGGTGCTATTACATAAATCAGTTTAACATTTCGAGATTCTGCCAATTCGTATAACTGGCATAGTTTATTGGCAGCACATTCAATATTATAATCATTATAATGATTTGTGTCTTCGTAGTAACTATAAAGTTCGTCTTCATTTCCTTTTGAAGTAAAGCACGGCTTATTTAGTTTTGAGAAAACAGTTTTGTTATTCCAACCTAATCGTAACTTGTAAAATAGAATAATTTCTTTATCAATAGATTGTAGGGGAGTATTTGTTGTTTGTTTTTTCCCTTGACTCAGTTGTTCTAAAGGATAATTTCGTGTTGTATCTAATTTAGATAGTCGTACAGGGCAAGAGCGTTCAACTGATTCAACTATTATTATCTGTGGTTTTTGTGATTTAGGTGCATTAACTAAAAAACCTGTTGCAGCCTCTTCCGGTGAATAATCAATATTGTATAATACATTAATTATGGGTTTATTGTAGTGCTCGCTTAGTGGCTGAAGATAAGAAAATGGTTTTTGTTGAGAAAAAGAGTCTCCAAAACAGAGTATGGTAGTACTATCCGGGACATCTTGTATCTCAACATTTTGGACTAATAATGTATCGGGATTGATTTCAAGATTATTGTGATATCCTTTTTCAAAAAATAATTTTGCCATAGTCCCGATATCTCCGGATCCTTCTCGAGTTGTAAGTTGTATGAGGTAGTATAAGACAGGTAAGAATACAGGTATGAAGAAAATAAGAGTTTTTTTTATAAATATTTTCATTGGGCAAAGAAGCATTATGAGATATTTATTGTTTTAGAAAACTCATTGAGTCTAAATCTTTTGCCAACATTCTACTGAAACGTTCTGCACCTTTTCTGTTTAGATGTTGAGCATTGTAGAACAAAGATGTGTCGTAACAAATCGAATCGTGAGAGTAATTGAGAATAGGAATGTCGTATTTATTGGCAAGGTTGCGATACATAGTCCACATAGCTGCAGTGTCATCGATTTTGTTGGTGGCTTCGATATACATTGGAGAATGGACAAATATTACTTTCACTCTATCATCTTGGCATTCCTTCAACCATTGTTCTGTCATTACAAAAATGGTGGAATCGTGCTCATAAGGAATGTTTTTTATTTTTCTTAATTCCGTTCCATCCCAATCTTCGACTTTGCTATAATATCCTTTGTATAAAACCATTGTTTCGGGTTTGAAAAGATACCCCTTGAAGTGCCCATAATACTTGGCAAGTGGCAAATAACGGTCAAATATATTAAAATGATGAGTGTTTTTCACACAATCCCATATATCTTTGTTTAAAAGATAAGGATAAAACTGTTCTCTGTCTAGAGGGTCGCTCTTACACATAGACATAAAATAGATGTCACAAAGAACTAATTTGGGCTTATTATTGTATTTTCTATATAGGTTATAACATAAAATACTGATATCTAATTTCTTTCCGTCGCACCCCAAATTATAACAATTTGTATGTAGAACGCTGTCAATTATTCTTGGACTATATTGGACCCACGCACGAGAACTACCGAGAATAATTATGTCGTTATTCATTTTACCTGAAAGCAGATGACTCCAAGGACGTTCGTGTGTTTTTTTTATCCTATTGGCAAGAGCAATATCAATAACTAACGAGATAGTTAAAAAAACAATAAAAAAGAGTATAGTGTGAGTCACAAATTTCTTCATCGTTCAGTGTTGGTAGAGTATAAAAGTCTATTTTCCAGATAAATATTGTTTTGTTTGGCTTATCGGTGAGTGGTTAATGGTCATCCTAAACTATCTTGTTTTATTCTTTCTATATAAATGAAGTGTTCTTATGTGCTTGTCTGGTGTTTACTAAAAAGCATTACTAGTAAAAAAAGCAATATCAATTTAGATAATTGTTAAATTGAAAATATTTATGATATAATAACACAAATGAGATTATTGCAAAACCTATTATGACATTAGTGTCCATTAGGAAAATAGTCATCTATTAATGATTAAGATTGAATCTAAGTCGTGGGCCAATATTTCAGAAAAAACGTCTGCACCATTACTGTTTAAATGTTCAGCATTGTGAAACATAGTTGAATCTTTACAAATCGGATGATCAAGATAGTTTAAAAACACACAGTTACTCTTTTCTGCTAATTGTTCGTAAAACGAAACAAGATTGTCTAAATCTTTTATTTTTGATTTTCCTTTGTAATATAGGGGAGAATAAACAAGAATCACTTTCCCACATTCTTTTTTTATTTCATTTAGCGTAATGCAAAAATCGTTTATTAAAGTGTCGTTATAAGAACATTCTATGGAGTTGTCTTCTATCCCTTCTAAGTCTGTTAAAGTGTTTTGGTCCCATAAATATGACTGGGCACAGTATCCATTATTAACACAAGTGTCAAAAGTATTATGCAATGCATATTTAAATATGCCTGTTCGTTTCCAATATCTTAGAATCGGAATAAGTCTGTCAGAATAACTATATTTATGTCGTTTATTGCAGATAGAATTCCAAACATCTTTATGAAAAATATATGGTGTGAATTGTTCATCCATCCACCTTCCGGAATAACAAAATGTATTATGAAATACATCCCATATTATAATAGTTGGCTTGTTCTGCGCGTTGTGCTTATATAAATTGTAACGCAATAAATCCATATCCACAGTTTTTCCGTACATTGCCAAGTTGTAACATTTTTTTTCTAGTATTTTCTCAAAAATAGCAGGATTATAGCCGCAATCTGCGCGTGAACTACCCAAGATAATTATATCTGCGTTAATATTCGATTTGACAATATCTTCCCAAACTACAATGATTCTTGTTTTGGAATGTCTTATTATCCTTGTTACAATAATATCTGTTACAAGTATAATGAAAAACCAGATTGTAAGAAATAAACAAATTCTTTTAAGAAAGTGTATCACTATTGTTAGAATTGGAAATAAATAAATATCTCGATTTCAGAATAATATAGTGCTATTAATAATGTTTAACTTGTATTTTATACTATAATAATTAATTCAAGGAGCCCACTTTCACCGATGTCAATCATAAATCAATGTTAAAGATTGAATCCAAATCGTGTGCCAATATTTCAGAGAAAACATCGGCCCCATAGCAGTTCAGATGGTAGGCATTTTTGAAAAGTGTAGAATCGTTGTTAATTGGATGGTTCATATAGTTCAAAAGATAACAATGTTCATTTTGAGCTATCCAGCTAACAGTATCAATTAGTTTATAATTGTCTATTATTTTCTCCTGCCCAAGATAATAGAAAGGAGAGAAAACAATTATTACTTTGGAACCGTCAGATTTCATTTCTCTAATTGTTTTAATAAAATCATTGATGATACTATGATTGTAAGAGCAATGAATAGAATGATTGTTTATTTTGCGTAAATCTTTTGAATCAAATTTTGTATATTCTTTAATATATCCTTTGTGTGTTAGATTGCCAGATTGAGGATATGATTTAATCATATCTCTTTTCCAATATCTTAATAAAGGGAGGTATCTTTCTATAATCGTAATATTATGAGATGGGTTATGAATAGCATTCCAAACGTCTTCATCGTAAATATATGGCATAAACTGCTCGTCGCCATATCCTCCAGAACAGTCAAATGATTGTTGCATAATATCCCAGATTATGTATTCTGGTTGATGGTTTTTGTATTTCTTGTATTGATGGTACCGGAATATATCCATATCAATACGTTTCCCATTTAGGCCAAGATTATAAAAGTCAGTATGGAGGACACTGTCGAACACGATAGGGTTGTAATGTGCATAAGCTTTGGAACTACCCAGAACAATCATATTGGCTGTTATCCGGCTATTAAAAATGTCATCCCAAATAATAAATTCACGTACCACACTTTGTCGAATCATCTTTGTAATACAGATGTCAACAATCCCAGTAATTAGAATCCAAAGTAGTAAAAAAAACGAAATCCTTTTTATAAATACTAACATTATTAATTCCGCGAGTGTATATTATTTGAATACTGGGGAAAGTCCAGTAATATAAAAAAGAGTATAGCCAACATTAAAACAATGAATCAGAACTGGAAATAAATGAATGTTTCTTGGTTTCCTGAAAACAAGACTATGGTCAACATAATCGCATAATATATTACGTATCGCAATAATTTTGATTTAATGGTGATTTGAAAAGGATGATCCTTATCACGGTTAATCCATTCTACTACAAGCATCACTATGATAAATATAAAGGATTTTGATAATAATGGTACTTGAAATAGACTTGAGCTAAAGATACTGCTGAATATAAGTATCGTTTGTGAAATGTTGTCTGACCGAAAGATAATCCAACCCAAAGCGGCAAGAAGGAATGTAAATGACATTTGTAATAATTCTTTAAAAGTCGGCATTTTCCGGTTCATAGCCACAATGTCTGTATATTTCCTGTTTTTCCCTCTTAAGATTAAAGGTAAGAATAGAATAGCGTGAAATGCACCCCAAACAATAAACGTCCAGTTCGCTCCGTGCCAGAAACCACTGACGAGGAAAATGATAAAAGTGTTTCGAATTATTTTGGCTTTTGAAACGCGACTTCCTCCAAGGGGAATATATATGTAGTCGCGAAACCAGGTGGTCAATGAAATGTGCCAGCGACGCCAAAATTCAGCTATGTCGCGGCTGAAATACGGTACATTAAAGTTGCGTTTTAGTTTGATGCCAAACAATTTTGCACAACCAATAGCAATGTCGGAATATCCTGAGAAATCACAATATATTTGGAATGAGAATAGAATAGCGGCAACTAATAATGTGCTGCCATTGAATGATGGAATATCACTCCAAACTTGGTCAACAAATACTGCACAGTTGTCAGCGACGACCATTTTTTTGAAAAACCCCCATAACATTTGACGACATCCGTCGACAGCAGTCGCATAGTCAAATGTCCTTTTTTGTTGGAATTGAGGTAGAAGGTTTGTCGCTCTTTCGATAGGACCAGCTACCAGCTGGGGAAAGAAACTGACAAAAGCAAAGAATGCAATGATGTCATTATTAGGCTCTATTTTTCGACGGTAGACATCAATGCTATAGCTTAACGCCTGGAAGGTGTAGAAACTAATGCCAACAGGTAGAATGATGTTGATCAACAACCTGTCGGCATTAAGAGTCGGAAATAATGCAACAATTGATTCAACAAAAAAGTTGTAGTATTTAAACACACCAAGTATCAGCAGATTGATGACAATATTTATCGCAGTGATACGTCGAGTCCATCGTTTGCAGTAGATATCTTCGTTTTCGTTATGGTTTTCTTTTGTTCTGACCTTTTCTATCAAAAGTCCTGAAGCATAACTGCAGGCTGAGGTAAAAGCAATAAGAATCAGAAAACGCCAATCCCACCACCCGTAAAAAAAGTATGAGGAAATAACGACAAAAGCATTTTGAAGTTTTAGCCTGTCTTTCAGCAGCCAGTAAAATGCAAAGGCAATAGGAAGAAATACGAGGAATTCTATGGAATTAAACAGCATAGTATTTTTTTTAATGAGTAATTTGAATTGTTTTCGCTATTTTTTAAAAAGGGTCATTAATGTCCATTAAATAAACAAAAACCAAATGTAATCATATAATTATTAGCAATTTTGAATGGTTTCTAATGCGCGACGATTTCAAATAGTCTTGTTATTAATTATCAATTCTTTACAATAAATCGTACCTGTTTTTTAGGCTATTAGAAATCCGAATGATCGCATTTGGCTTTATTATAACTTTTAGTGGACACTTGTGAAATAGGGTATGTATTAAGTCAGCTTTTTATTTATAACCTAAAGACTCAAGTTCATAAGCTAGTCTTTGTGTGAATAATTCAGAACCTTTACGATTAAGGTGCAAAGCCCCATAGAAATAGTTTGTGTCAAAACAAATAGAATCGCGTGTGTAGTCAAGAATAGGTATTTTGTATTTATTTGCTATGTTTCGATACATAGTCCACATTGCTGCAGTATCTTCAATCTTATTTGTAGCTTCAATATATATTGGAGAATGAATGAAAATCACATTCACACTGTCTTCTTGACATTGTTGCAACCATTTCTCAATCATTTTAAATACAGTAGGGTCGTGAGCATAAGGTATTGTGTTTGGTATGTCTTCATTATTTTTATTGTATGAAATATCGCAACCATAGTATCCTTTATAGGTGGTATCTTTAATAAGAGAGTGTTTAATAACATCTTTAAGAATACCCCTGTATTTAATCAATGGAACATATTTGTCGATCATACTTAGTTGCTGATTTTCCTTAATGTTATTATATATTTCTTTGTTGAATAAATAAGGATAAAATTGTTCTCTAGCATAGAGGTTGCTTTTATTCATTGAACCATAAAAAATGTCGCATAAAATAGTTTTAGGTTTGGGATTGTGTTTAATATATAGGTTATAGATAAAGATACTAATATCAAGGTTTTTCCCATCACGGCCCAAATTGTAACAATTTGTGTTTAATATACTATCAAGAATAATAGGATTATAATGATGGAAAGCACGAGAAGAGCCTATAATCAACAAGTCGTTGTCCATCTTTCCCGAAAGGATCTTATCCCAAACAGAGTAATCGTTGTATGCAAAATGCTTAATTTTGTTTGTGATAATTATATCAGGGATTAATGCAAGTACAAAAGAAACAATAAAGAAAAACGAAGAATGTATAATGAATCTTTTCATTAATAGAGATAACCCTTGTGTTCGATAATTATAGTGGTTATAGGTATAATAGGATAAAGTGGCGTAAAATGGAAATAAACATTGTGCGGTTTCTTGCAGAAAGAAGAGCGGGTGTTAGATTGACATGTGTTAGAATCGAAAGAACGTTTCTGTAGAAATTGAGGAAATAGTTTTGTTGCTCTTTCAACAGAATCGGCCACCTATGCTTGGAAAATATATCAGAAATTCTTTGGAGTTGAATAGCATATAAATATAATAGTACTTTTTTATATTTTTAATTTTTTGTTGTTTTCCCAATTAATAATGGTACATACCTGTTTAATAGTAATATGATCGGGAAAAGGGTAATTATTGTGCATAAAGTACATATAAATGCCCCCCATAAACCAAAATCCCCATATAATTTATGGCCGATTCTTTGAAAAATAATCAATACAGGTACGTGCAAACCCAAAACGACAATGGAATTATTACCATAAAAACGAAGAATGGATAATGGCTTATTGTTGTCAAAAAAAGAGAAAATGGTTATTATAAAGAAAATGAAAGAAAAAGTTTTGATGTGTAAAATAATGTTGCTAATGAAAGTATTTGTTATATGAAGATTTGAAAAAAATGTGGCTATCAAATAGACAGTGATAGAAACGAGTATAACAATAATTCTTTTTTTATTTGTTTCGATATAATTAATTAGTTTTTTGCCGACCAAAGAACCAATTGCAAAGTATGTAAGGTAATGTAAGGCATTATTTATCATAAGCGGTGTCGGTATATATTGTGTAAAGACAAAGCAAACAGCACAGGCTATCGCTATAAACCAAATACTCCACTGTGGTAATTTGTTTATAAAGTAATAGGATAGTTGCAAAACGAATAGGCAAACCAAGAACCACAATGGAACATTCACATATAGGTAATCGGCGCGCCATTCAATTTTAAATAAATCAAGGATGCAATTCCATCGGAAACCAACTAGTGTCTTGTGGTCCCATAGATAAACTATCATCCTATAAGGATATGATATAATGTAAAAAAAGAGAAATGGTACGCCAATTCGTTGAATCGTTTTCCGTGAAGAAGAGACAAAGGAGTCATTTTTATTAAAGAACATACCAGAAAGAAAGAAAAAAATTGGGACGTGGTAATAAGGTTGAGCAAATACAGGAACACCAGCGTGCCACCATACAATCCAAAGAATGGCAAACCCTTTAACAAGGTCAATGTAATCTATTCGTCTATTATTAGTATGGTATATAGAAGTTTCCATTATGCCTTATTATATGTTGCAAATTAAAAACAGTTTGTTTTTCTGTATTTACAACCAAAGAGTTTGGCTTTATAGATGATATCGTATAAGAAGAAATGAAGAAAATTATGTTTATAAATGTGTATATACTTAAAAACATAAATTATTGTTTGTAACACATTGGTATTGGTTCGAAGATGTCCCAATGATACGTGTTGTTTTGTTGTCTGGTTGTTGAAAGGAAAATTGTTAGGAATATTGCATAATGGGCGATGGATGTTGCTGAAAATTTCTGGATGTTGTAGTTGGTGACTGATTCCAGCTTGTTGATTGCCGTGTAAACGATATTTTATTAATGGCTTGTCGATATAACCTAACCCATCATTATCCAGCGCTTTTAGAGCAATACAGTAATCGTGTAGCACATTGTCGTTATTACAATAACGGGTAAACGGAAAGCAAATGTCTTTTCGTATAGCCATAGTGGCACCTGTTGCCTTGTTGATGAAAAAAGATTCCAAAGAAAGACCATTATCAAAGAATCTCCGCATTTTTTTATTGAATCCGATACAATCCCACAATGATTTGTTAGAAAACTCTTTGTCGTCCTCAGTAATAAGCGTTGCGTCAGTAAAAACAACCGATTTCTGTGGATGTGTTTCAAACCACGATACAGTGGTTTTTACTTTGTCAGGATTCCAAATATCATCTTGGTCGGATAGGAAAATAATGTCCCCTTTACAGAGTGAAATAGCAAATTCAAAGTTGGCACAAACACCAAGATTATGTGTGTTTCTATGAATAATAATGTTAGTGGAACAGTTCTGCTTTAATTCCTCCAGAATCGCAATTGTATTATCTGTTGAACCATCATCACAAATGACTATTTCATCCACAGGTGTGGATTGTTCCAGAATAGATTTGATTTGTTTGGTGATGTATTTCTCACCATTGTATGTGCATAAAGCGACAGAAACCATTTTTAAGTATTATAAAGATATTAGCGGTAGTCCTTAAAGGAAGGTTTAATCCTTTTACTGAATAGAATATCTTTATGGTATTTTAAACATAATGGGTGGAATATGTTTCCTAAAATATTAGCCCATGGAATAGGGTATCCGTTTTCTTTCCCCCAAGGATCTGTGGCCGGATGATCTAATAATAAGGGATAGTAAAAATCAAGACGGTTATTCAGTTCTTTAAACCATTCTTCAGTAAAGGGTGTGTGTGGTCGAAAAATATATGCACAGTTACCAGCTAATAATCTCCAGTGGTTTTTTAAATCGTATGCTAATTGTTGATTGTATATGTTTTGGTATGCAGCACCATACCATCCTATCTCAGGGTAACCAATAAAGTAGGCTTTTGAGGAATTTAGTTTGTCAAAAGCTTCATTCCAAGAGTGAAAAATCATCTTTATGTCGCAATAGCCACCACCGTAGTGATGCATAAAGTAACATCTTAAATAATCAGCTTTGTGTACGGCAGAAAGGTATTGGTATGAAGGGTGAAGAGGAGACTCACTTTTAATGTAGTTGGTGAGTTCTTTAGGTGTGATTAGTTTCACCGTGACACCAGAATTATTTATGATTGATTGTAGGCATTCTGCACGATTCTCGGACATTGTGTTATCACCTGTCCAAAAACAATATATAACTTTATCAACTATGCAATTAAAATTGATATCGTTATTGTAAGAAGGATTATTGCTTAAGAATGTATTTTGATATTTGTTTTTGGAAAAGTGATATGGATGAAGAATAGAATATGTGAAGGTCCTGAATTGAATGGCTTTTTTTGTTTGAAATATATTCATAGTATCTTCCTTTACTTGCAATGAAATAAAATGTTTTTGGCTATTTTTGAAGGATGAAGTAAATAGTATCCCAGTTTATATTCCTTAGATTGAAGAATCTTTTTAGTATTAAGAAACACAATAGAATCTGTAATTTCTTTAATTATAGGCATCTCTATAGAGTTTGGATTGGCGTTCCGCCGATGACATGCTTCCGTTTTCGCAATTATCTCCCAATGTGCTGCTTTTATCAGATTGTCGTCAAGCGATGTATTGTTTCCTGTGCCACACCTATAATAATATAGCGGTCTGTCAATGAATAATGTTTTCCCCACTTCCTCCATTTTTAAATATAAGTCCAAATCTTCAGCGATTCGGTATTCGGCATTAATTCCCAAGGTGTTGTTATATAGTGACTTCTTGAAAGTGGCGAATTGAGATATGGCTCCACGTTTATAATTAAGAAAAGTTTGCCCTTCTGGAATATCGCATTGGTGTGTGGATATATATAAGGTGTTGAGTCCCTTGTCACAAGCATAATACTGAGAATATGCAATACTAACTTCAGGATGTTGCATATGGCTTTCAACCATCACTTCAAGAGCATCCTTGGTTAAAGCGTCATCGGCATCCAAAAAACCGCATATATCTCCTTTCGCCAGTTCTACACATTTCCTTTTAGTATATCCGCACCCATAGTTTTTGTCATTAAAAAAAACACGATAGTTTGATTTTGATTCCAATTCTTTTAAAATGTCGTTTGAATCATCATTCGACCCATCGTCAACAATGACAACTTCGTAATTCTTGTAGGTCTGTTTTTCAACGCTTGCAAGGGCTTCTCGTATATACTTACCATCGTTATGGTTGGCTATCATTATTGAGAACAGAGGATTATCATTCATAGCTGTTTCTTTTGAATATACTTAATAATTTGTAGATCGGATGTAGAATGAAATACCCTAATCTGTATGATTTTGATTCTTTTACCTTTAGAATTGCATTGTGAGCCTCTTCTTCAAGTAGCAAACTGGCGTTTTTGTATTCTAACAAATGACTACAATAGGGTTCGTAGATTTCCTTATGGTTGTTGTAAATAATGGAGTATAATGCTCTCATTTGCTCGTGAGTCGTTGTGGTCATAGACTGGCTTTTCTTTCGGTAAAAGAATAATGGCTCGTCTATTTGGAATACAATTGAACCCTTTGATAAAATGGAAAGCCATAAATCCCAATCCTCAAACCCATATTTCATATTAGGGTTATATCCGATTGTTTTGTTGTAATCAGATCGTTTATAGATCGCAGAACAAAAAATGCAATTTTGCCAAATAAAGGATTCGTAGTTGTATTTGGGTAAATCCCAGTCTTGATTTACTGCTCCGAAAAGCTTTGCGCGACAGTATACAATAGAAGTCTCAGGGTAATCTTGAAAGTGATTGATTGCTTTTTCTATATAAGTTGGGTCAATCAAGTCGTCAGCATCTAATGGTAAGATATATTCTCCAATAGAAGCCTTTATTCCGTTATTACGAGCTGTTGCTAACCCCTGATTATCTTGCTCAACGTATTTGAACCGGGCATCTTTTTGGCAGTAGTTAGAAGCAACACTGGGTGTGTTGTCAGTAGAACCATCATTAACGATAATACATTCCCAGTTGCAATATGTTTGAGCGACAATGCTGTTCAATGCATCTGATAGAAATTCTGCTTGTTGATAACAAGGAACAATTATAGAAACTGTCTTTTGCATTGCGATTATTGATTTTTTCTGAATTTTTCTAAACGGTTTATTAATTTACCAAGAAAAACTACTCGTTTGTTTGCATTATTTATTATGCGTTTGAAAGATTTGTGACTTTCAATATGTTTGTTGTACTCTTCAATATGTTTTATTGTTTCCATATCGGGTTTGATCCAGTTAGGGAAACAATTGTCGTATACCCATTGACGTTCTTTCAAATGTGCCTCATTGAGGTGGGTACTAATACCATCTTGGGAGAAATTTGAGATGCAAAAATGAAGATGTTCAAACTTATAATTTTCGATGAGAAGTTGAATATACAGTGCCCAGTCAGAGCAAATGCATAAATTTTCGTTGTATCGGTGATTTGTGAAGATTCGTTGATTGTAAAATGTGGACTGATGGCACAATGTGTCTTTGTAGAAATAGTATAAACTCAACGAGTCTGGTTTTTCCACTAATTCCATCCCTCGTTTGTCCGGCCAATGATACATTACGTCACCGTAAAGAATATCAGCATCGTGGGCGGTTGAGAATACTTTTTTTAGGATGTCTTCATTGTATAACCAATCGCCACTATTCAGGAATAACAACCACTCTCCTTTTGCTACAGATATACCTTTGTTCATCGCATTGTATATACCTTTGTCTGGTTCGCTTACCCACCAAGAAAAACAGTTGGCATATTGTTCGAGCACTTCTTTGCTACCATCATTGCTTCCGCCGTCAACCACAATCCATTCATAATCATTGAATGTCTGATTGATAACGCTGTTAATTGTGTGTTGGAGGCCGTTACAGTTATTATAATTGATGGTTATTATTGAGAGTGTCATAATTATAATAGAGAATGATAAAGGTTTGAGTACTGTTTGGCGACAAACTCTGGTGAAAAGTTTTGCTTAACGTATTGTCTTAAAGCAGAATGGTCATATTTGTTTGCAAGTGCATCTATAATGCCTTGTTGTAGTGCTTCGACAGTACAATCAGAACAGACAATGCCCTGTTCTTTGTGTACGTAATCTTTCATTGCTCCAGTTGGAAAAACAACAACGGGAGTACCGCAGGCCATAGACTCTAAAGGTGTTTGCCCAAAAGACTCTTGAAAGGAAGGAACAACCAGTAGATCAGAAGCCGAATAAAGCTTACTCATAGTTTCGGAATCGGATATTTTTCCAAAATAGCGAGTGTCAATGGTATCTTTCATAGGTAATTCTTTGTTGTAATTACCTACGATTCCAAGTAGTATATTTGTATTGTTAATAGATGCTATTACCTGTTTTAGTAAATCAAGCCCCTTGCTGAGCGTTTCAACATATTCACTGACAAAAAGGAATATGGTCTTTTCTTTAGGCAGCCCCAGGTCATCACGAGACTTGTATTTGTCTAAAGATAGGAACCGTTTAGTATCCACACTGTTGGGAATAATTGTGTTTGGCTTCTCTTTAAGGTAGTCTACGTCTTTTGTAAAGTCATACATCTCTTGCGATAGTGATACAAGATGGATGTGTTGATTCTTGAGAAGTGTTGTTTTTTTTATCTTAATAAAATTATACTCAATCTGTCTGAAATAGGGGAGAAGTCTCTCGTAATCGTTTTTATAGTGGAATCCACCGTATCCGATTCCTATATCGTGTAGTGTCCATACAATTGGCTTCTTTACATTCTTGAAAAATGTTGGATAGTTGATAAAGTCATCACAGAAATGAAGATGTATGATATCTGCCCATTTTACTAGCGGATGTCGTTCTACTCTGTAAAGTGATATAGGGTAGGTGTATTGGCATTCACCGTGTTTGCGAGCTTCGTCGTGTATATGCCAATATCGTCCCATTCCTAGATTGAGTTTATAGAGTAAACTTTTTATTACCTTTGCCAATCTTTTAGGACGGCAAAAATCCAATAATGGTTTGTATTGTACGGTATGCTTTTTACCAATCTTATCATCAAGTGTTAGTACACGTGTATCCACACCATTCTCAAGCAAGGCTTGATCAAGTCGAAGAGCCGCCAGTGCAGCCCCTCCTGTCAGATGGGTGGAAATATGAAGGACTCTCATTGGAGGAGTAATAATGAAAAATAGTTCTTTTTTATAGAGCTCAAAATTGTAGCTATTAACTTTTAATTACCAATAACAAGCGTTTTCTACATTATGTGCTGCTTTAGGACGTTCGCTTTCCAGCGGACGGACCCAATGTTTGTTCATAAATTGCATATAAATATCCTGTTCAGTTTCCCATCGATTACCACGTATACCAAACAATAGTTGAAGAGCGCCACCGATGTGAACCGCTTTTTTCCCCATTTTCTTGCAATGGGCTGCTAATGGCATACCGTAAGCGCCACAGCCGATTAGGGCTATATCGTATTCGCAATTATCAATCTGTTGCTCCATATAATTTAGAGCATCAAACCAAGAATCAAAGCCATTGTTCACTCCTCCAATTGATTGTACCGCTTTGATTATTAATAAAGAATCAAACTCTGGTAGTATCTTAGGGTTCTCAAATAACAATTCACGTTTCTTATATTGCTTTTGTATACTTTCAGCGAAGGGATGAACCACGAGGACTTTCTTGCCTTTTAGGCAGGCAGTCCAAGGCTCTTTGCTCCAAAAGGGCTCTAAATAGGGTGCTTTGATTTTTATACAATGTACATTAGGCATCAGACTTTCTTCTGGGCGGAATATTGTTAGAATGTCAATATCAGATGCAATTTTAAACATTAAATCAGAAAAACGAGACAAGTGTTTGTTTGTGGTTGGGAAAAAACCAGTGTTGTCTTGCATTTTGATTTTTGTTCCTTGACCAATCCAGAAAGGATATAAAGTGCGCAGAAAAGATAATGGAGCGTTTTTCCTATAGCTTAAAGCGGCCTCTAATTCAATGTATCCAAATCTGGTAATCATACAAGGCTTGTCAGACATCAGTGCATCTTTAATAATAATTGCGGCTTGGTCTGGGTCATCAATAGAATCGGAGAACCACTGGTCTCTGGTAACAGGACGCATAATAAATTTATCCCTATAGCTTTTTATGAAACGGTACGAAATAGGTGAGATGAGTCTCTTTAGCATAACGTGTTTGATGTAGTTTCTATTAAAGTCTTCAGTTATATCAATAGAATAGGACAAAAGTTTGTGAAATAAATGTAAAGGATGGGTGTCGGATTGCAATTGATCAATGTATTGATTAGGACTTTTATATGTTGAATATATGCAAGGGTTGTTTTATTGTTGATCTAATTAATGTGTTGGTATATTGCTGTTATTTGAGGTTATGTTTACCTAATTACTTTATTATTATGGGTTGATGTACCAATACTAATGAATATGTTATCATTGCTGTCCACTAAAAATTAGTAAAAGTTCTTTGAAATTATTGTGAGTTAATAATTTGCAGAGGTTTTTCGAATCAACGGATTTGATTTTGTATCTTTGCAGGATATACTCCTGCATATGAATCAAGACAAATGCATTTTTGTTCAGTTGCTTGATTTTCTAAATTGAAACTCGACCATTCTAATGGACATTTATTGTTAAACCTTCAAACTGTTATTTTTTAGTGGACGCTAATGATATGTTATAATAAACTATTGTAAAGTTGTTTCAATTGTTTAGCCGATTTATCCCAACTGAAATAAGTCAATCGCTCTTTCCCTTTGGCTATTAGCGCATTCCTGCCTTCTGATGAAAGTTTGTAAATAGAGTTAATATGTTCTGCCAAATTGCCTCTTTGGTTTATGTCGAAAAAAATGGCAGCATCTCCGCCGATTTCAGGAAAGCAACTTGCTTTGTTTAATAAAACTGGGCAGCCACAGTAATAAGCTTCAAGAATTGGGAGTCCAAACCCTTCATAAGCTGAAGGAAAAACGAATGCAACAGCATGATGATAAATGGAATAAAGATTTTCATCAGTGGCAAAAATATGATGAACTCGTTCAGTTAAATGAAGTGCCGAAATAAGACGTTTCTCTTCCGAATTAAATGATGCTCCCGTACAAATAAGATGTAAATCAATGTTGGATTTTGCAATAATAGCAAACTCGTGAAGCATTAAATCGAAATTCTTGTATTCCCATCGAGCCCCAACAAATAGTAAATATGGGCTATTAATTGGTCTCTGTGTTTTATTGTAAGGTTTGACAATTTTTGGTGTGCCATGATGGATGACTGTGATTTTTTGGGGATCAATCTTTAGAATGTTTACAAGGTCATCTTTTGTTTTTGATGACGGTACATGAATAGCAGCGGCTAAAGGACATAAAATTTTTTTATTGACAATTTGAAAATCATCCCTTGCAAAGTATTGTGGAAATAGCTCTGGAATCATATCGTGAACAGTAATCACAAACGGCTTCCCTTTTAAGAATGGTAAGAAATAGGAATCAAAAAAAGTGGGTTCAAAAATGTCGAATATCTGTTTCTTAAGTAGTTTTATACAATATTCCTGGTTTAGATTACGTAAATAGTTTTGATGCCCCAATGCCTTGGTTATAATATTTAATAAAGATCTTTGTCCAATAATATTGTTTCGTTCACTAAAAAAATGGTGATGTGCAGAATATAATGGTTTTACTTTTGCTCCGAACATATTAATATAAACGTTATCACTTTCTTTTAATCCCACTTTGCAACAAACGCCATCTTTTTGAAGATGAGAGATGAGCTCTGCATACGATCGAGATATACCGCCGAAACGCTGCATCTCGAAGGCTTGAAAGTCAAAAAAAACCATCATTATTAAATTCTAATTAGTACGTAAATGTAGATTTCACATATTTTCTTAAAAATACATCAATGGAGTATAAAACGTTCAGCTTACTTCACATAGACTATTCTCCTAACGATGTGAATATAAGTACAAATTGTTCAAATGTTAAAAGATCTCTAATGAAACTATTAGATTAAATATGGTTAAGCTTTATAAGCCTTTTTTTTATAGAATATTTGATTCTTTGAATAAAAGAAGGTGAACCGTCAAGGAAAGAACGTATTTGTTTATCCATAATAGTGTTGTTTCTAATGGGAAATGGGAAGACATAATTGTAGGTGTCTGTATTAGGAAAGGATGCAATGTAATTATCGTTAGTAATATGGTCTTTATGTGTTCCAGAACCATCTAAACCTATATTATTAACTAATGATTTTGTGGGATTAATGCATAACCCATTATGTTCATACATACAGAAAGTCCATCGAATATCCCAGGCACAGACCGGCTGTTCTATTAAAATTTGTAACATATTAAATAAATCATTACCTCCTCTATTAAATTTTTTTATCTCATTTTTATTGCCGACAAGCTTTTTATAGTTGGATAGTTTCCAATCGGCTTGTTCCCATCGATCAGCCCACATTCCCCATCCCCATGAACAACATCTATGCACACAATAGACATCATTCTTATAATAATTAGGGAATGTAATGTTATAACTAAATCCAGATATCATATAAATATTAGTTTGGTTTTTATATGTATCTAAAGCTTGGTTAATAAATCTCAAAAAAAATGGGTGAGTTACAATGTCATCTTCAACAACAATGACTTTTTCGTGCAATTCAATTACTTTTGTTACTGCTTGAATGACAGAATTGTCAAGTCCAATATTGTAATCGGATTCAGTGATATAGATTTTTTTAAATCCTTTGATTGTATGAATATAATCCCGAACTTCTTTTATTTTTATTATAGAATCTTCCGTCGTATCGTTTTTAGGCCCATCTGCAAAAATATATAATTCACTATCAGATGCTAATTCATTTTTCAATAGAGCCTCAACCGTTTGTTTGGTATGCAATGGACGGTTATATACAAATAAGACAATAGGTGCTAACATATTAGTGTTTTATTACTAAAAAGATATTATCAACAATCTCAGCGCCTTCCGAATGATTGTTGTCAATCAGCAGTACTCAATGTTTATTCATGAATTTCATCTATTCATGGTTTATTAGTTATTAGTGGTTCAAAAAATAAAACATATTAGGCAAAATAAGACGCAATATCATAGAACTTTTTGAAAACCGTGGCATTTATTGAATTGTTGGTCGAAAACTATATATACCAAAAGACTTTTATTAAGTGGCTTTTGTACAACAGGGTCTTGAGATTGGCAATAAGTAAGATAATATTGCATTATAGACATTGGGGCAGAGTTTGCGTGGAACATAAAGATGTGAATGCAAACTTCAATTGCGGGCTAGGCAGTCATCTGGACCAATGTACTGCTTGAAGTTATGGAGACAACAAAGGAAAGCTACTTGAAATAATGTCAACAGAATCATACTTCGTCTTATTTTCAAACGATTCTGGGAAGGAATTGTATCGTGCGTTCGAATACAAATTCAAGTCGTCATTATTATATTCATTTTTTCGCCATTATTGAAATTGTTAACTTGTTATTTTAATTGGTCGATAAAATGTAGTATCCATAATTATCATCAAAACTGACACCTGTGTGTTCACTAATATTGGTTTTTTTGATTATTTCAGTAAGATATGGTATTTTAACCAGATACATTTGGTTCTGTAGCGTGAGTTGTAATGCGATATAGTATTCGGAATTTGTTAGGTCCTTAGGTATGTTTATTGATTCGTTAATATGAAAATGGCCTTCATTACAAAAATGAGATACACCATTTATATGAGTTGAAACAAAAGTGCCAACTATCGTGTTATCTGAACGTATTAATTGTATTATGGTTTCAAAGTTGAACGGTATCTCTAATTCACCTTCGATGTCAATTGACAACTTGAAGTTGTCATTAGGAAGGTGAATTGTTGTCGGTCTCTCCCCATTTACAGATACTGATGATATCTTAATAAATGGACTATTGATGATAATGTCTTTATGTATATCGAAAGAAAAAGAAGATTCCTGGTTTCTATAACTATTACTCAGGTATTGATTAATGCAGGATTCAGTTGCCCCATCAAAAGAAATCATACCATTTTCTAACAAAATGCTTCTATTGCAGAGTTTCCTTATGGAGTCTAAGTTGTGACTAACAAATAATACTGTTCTCCCTTGTCCTTTGCTGACGTCCTGCATTTTACCGATGGCTTTTTTTTGGAATTCAGCATCTCCTACTGCGAGAACTTCGTCGACAACGAGAATTTCAGGATTTAGGTGGGCGGCGACGGAGAATCCGAGTCGTACCATCATACCGCTACTATAGCGCTTGACAGGGGTGTCGATGTATCGCTCACAGCCGCTGAAGTCAACTATCTCGTCAATTTTTTTGTCAATCTCCCATCGTTTCATTCCAAGAATGCAGCCATTCATATAGATGTTTTCGCGGCCGGTGAGTTCGGGGTGGAATCCGGTGCCGACTTCAAGCAATGAAGCTATGCGGCCTTTGGTATATATTTTGCCGGTGGTTGGTGTGGTGACTCGACTTAGAAGTTTGAGTAATGTGCTTTTGCCAGCACCGTTTTTACCTATTATGCCGAGTACATCGCCTTCTTGGACTTCAAGGTTTATATCCTTTAAAGCATATACATATTCAGAACGGCCTTTAGTGCTGCGGTCGTTTGTCTCGCCTACTAACAAATAAGGGTCTTCCTTATGTCGTATACTGGTTATCCACCATCGTTTGATGTCGTGGCTAAGCCACCCGGTGCCAACCGTCCCGAGGCGGTAAAGTTTGCCGACGTTTTCAAATCTAATTACGGGTTGCATTATAGAGTTTAACGGTTTTGATGTATGATGTATGATGTATGATGTGCGTGGGTAAAGGTTAACGGTTATAGTTTAACGGTTAAAGATATTTGAAGTAAGATTTCTGTGGTTAATGGTTGAAGTTTTTTTGAACACAAATTGCACGAATGATATTTTTGTTAGATTTTCAAATATTTTTTTACATATGAGCGAAGCGACCAATTTATACGGATACTTATTCGTTTGATTCGAGAGATTAGTGTTCGTTGTTTTTCTTCCAGCACCATATTGGGTCGAATTCGCCGCCTGGGATTGAGTCGGCCAGGGTATAGTTTTGTGCCATATAATCGTCGGATGTTTTTGGATTAGGACTTTGGGTCAGAACCCAAGTGGGTTGGAGGTCTTTGATGCCGTGGGTTGCCTCATATTCGCGCAAGTTACTTGAATAGTCTAAATGTCTTTTATATAGGATTCTGTTACATTGACATATGTTTTCGCTTGCAAATAATCCTGGTCCAATATTGTGTGACATTCCTTCATTATAGATGGAACCTCGTTCATTTAGAGGTAAAGAAGAGACAAAACGATGGAATCCATCGTTGATTTTGGTGTTAGCTTGTTTCCCCATCATTCGAAATGCCAAATGGTCTATTGCATCGTATCCAGTATGGAAAAAATACAAAACCATTGCCATCCCCAAAATATAAGTGAATTTGGTTTTTGTGAAAAATATATAACTTGTTGTTAATACAAGGAGCGGTATGAAAACCATAAGATAATGATAGAAAATGGAGTATCCAATAGCAAATATAGTAATAAAATATGAGATAATTACTGGGATGCCAAGGTGCCGGGTCTCTTTTTTATGAAGAAGGCAGATTATAGTAATTATTCCAAAAACAATTGGAGCTAAGTAAAAAAGTAATATGTTGATAAGTGTGGGATTGTGAATATTGTATAAACTAAGATAATATATGTAATTAAATATAAAGGTTCCATAAATCATCTCATATATGCCACCCCATCCAGCTTTAAATAAATAAAACGAAGAGCAAATGATGAATATTATTACGATGCCGCTAATAATGAGAGTAATATCAATCCACATATGTTTGTATTTTTTCTGATTAACACATAGAATGAAGTGCCACAGAACAAAACCAACTATAGGCGCTGTGTTATTAAGGTGGGTTCTATTTATTCACTTTTTGGTCATCCAAACAGACAGAACCCGTTAATCTGCCAGACAACCGTGTTTTGACATTCGATTTACGAGTGCAAAGTTACAACTATTTTTTCATTTGACAATGAACTTTTTGCC
>JAFROL010000023.1 GCA_017429685.1 Bacteroidales bacterium
AAAACGTATTTGTCTTGATTCATATGCAGGGATTATCCTGCAAAGATACAAATTCAAATCGTCGCGCACGAAAAATCTCTACAAATAACTAACTCACAATAATTTCAAAGAACTTTCACTGATTTTTAGTGGACAGCAATGGATTAATTTCGTTAACAATACCCGATTCTGTAACCAAAATAGGGAATGACGCATTTTCTAATTGCAATAGTTTGACATCAATAACAATTCCAAAAACGCTTGATAGTTTGGGTGCTTATGCTTTTTCCTCTTGTGATAGCCTAACGGATGTACTTTTCCTTGCAGATAACTGTGTAATTTTTAATTATTCTTACTCTGGCTCTTTAGAATGTTTTAAATATTGCAATAATATAACAAACTTTGTTTTTGGTGAAAACGTTAAGTATATTCCATCAAATATATGTAAAGGATTGACCGGATTGACCTCAGTGACAATACCAAAATCCGTTGAGAGAATAGGCATTGGATCTTTTAGTAATTGTACTGGTTTGAGAGAAGTTGTAATTAACGCCGACAGTTGCATTGCCTTTAGTAGTACTTCTTTCGAAGGATGTACAGAAATCGAAACCTTCTCATTTGGAGATAATGTAAAAAATATACCGTCATATTTATGTTACGGTATGAACAATCTAAGATCTGTGACAATACCTGACTCGGTAATCAACATTGGAGAACGTGCTTTTTATAATTGCAGTGGTCTTACATCAATAACTATACCTGATGCAGTAACCAATATAGGTAGTGCTTCGTTCTATGGCTGTGATCATATTACAAATATTATTTTTGGCAACGGATTGCGGAATATTGGTGACAAAGCATTCGAAAATTGTACTGAAGTGGTACGTATAAAGTCATTTGGGACAGAAGCTCCAACGGTGCAAAGTGCCACCTTTAGTGGAATGAGTGATAATGTTATTGTTAATGTTCCGTGTGGAAGTGCAAGTGTATATGAAAATGCTGCTTACTGGCACAGGTTTGATATACAAGAGGATATTATGTATCGTTTTGAAGTGAAATCAAGTGATCCATATTGCGGGACTGTTGAGATTGTAAATGCTCCATCCTGTGACAATTTAGAAGCTGTAGTGCAAGCGAACCCTTATCATAATTACCGTTTTTCTCACTGGACTGATGGAAACAATGATAATCCACGATATATCGTAGTGTTAAAGGATACTTCTATTGAGGCTGTATTTGTTCCCGATGATGGAAACGAAAGCATTAATCAATTTGATAATAATAATGTGAATGTTTGGAGTTCAAACAAACAGATTTATGTGGATTATAGCGGCAACTGTTTATTATCGAAAGATTATATTTGTGTATATGATTTGATGGGAAGACAATTAAAAACTGAAAAAATATCAGAGTGTGGCACACAACGAATTGGAGAATTTGAATCGGGCGTGTATTTGGTTAAAATAGGAAATATGTATGCATATAAGGTTATTGTGCTGTAAACTAAATAGTTAATCTAATGTGTCGGATTTTGCAATCCGACATTTTTTGTCGTTTTGCTCTTGTAGCCAAATTTATTGTCAAAAAACGGCCAAATTATACAATTGAAAAGAATAATACTTGTAAAGTGATTGAAAATTAAATAATAAAAAGAGGAATGAACAGTCGAAAATGACGCAATTCTCTTATAACACGAATTACCATAAATGACCGTGAATTATCCGTAAATTAATTGTAATTAATTGGTCAAATTTATTTGACATTTATGGCAATTCGCGGACATTTATGGGTATTCACGTTCTGAATATAATTTCTCGTAATTACTGGCAAATTACTGGCAATTCCTGTTTAAAAAACCGATCGCTTAAAATCAAACACTTACTTAACTAAACGATAGTCGGCGGAGCGCAGCTCCGCCGACCTTTGTTATTGCTGATTCGTTTTTTTACAAATAGCCTCAGTTGCCAAACTTTATATCCTTCACGTTGAGCTGTATCTCGGTCTTGCCGCGCCAGAAGTTTTCTTCGAGCTGGTAGCAGACGTCGAACATCTCCTGGCGGCTGACGCGGCTGTAGTACTCGCCCAGCTGGAAGCCGATGGCGGGGTAGGAGTTGGGGCTGTCGGACGAAAGTACCGAGAACTTCAGGTGGTTGCTGCCGACGATGCGCGGTGGCTGCAAGGGGTTGCTCTCCAAGTGGTTGGTGCGGAATACGGGTACGTTGTTGTCGGGTCCGAAAGGCGAGAATTGCTTGAGGATGCGCAGGAACTTGGGCGTGATGTCCGAGAAGCGCACAACGGCATCGATTTCGATTTCGGGGGTTGTGGCCTCGGGCGGTATGGTATGGCTTACGACCTCTTCGAAACGTTTCACGAAACGCTCGAAGTTCTCGGGGCGTAGCGACACGCCGGCGGCGCTTTTGTGGCCTCCGAAGTGTTCCAGCAGGTCGCTGCACTCCTCGAGGGCGGCGTGGACGTCGAACTCCTTGATGCTGCGTGCCGAGCCGACATAGAGGTCGTCGGTCGAGCGGGTCAGCACGATGGTGGGCCGATAGTAGGCCTCGACCAGTCGCGAAGCAACGATGCCCACCACGCCGCGGTGCCAGTCTTCGCCAAAGAGCACTATGGTATGGCGGCTGGCAAGCGTCGAGTCGGAGTCGAGACGTCGTTTGGCCTCTTCGGTGGCCAGGGTATCGAGGTCTTTGCGTTCGGTGTTGTATTTGTTTATCTCCTCGGCCAGTCGCGACGCCACCTCGCGGTTTTCGGCCAGCAGCAGGCGCACCGAGTCGAAGGCGCTGTGGATGCGTCCGGCGGCGTTGATGCGCGGTCCGACGAGAAAGACGAGGTCGCTGATGTTCAGGTCTTTGACGAAGTATGACTCCTTTTCGGGATGTCCGGCACGGTCCTCCTTCGAGCGTGGCTCGATGTGGCCGTAGGTCAGTATGGCTTCAAGACCCGGCCGCGGGCAGGTGTTGATGACCTTGAGGCCGAACGAGGCCAGCACGCGGTTCTCGCCGGTCATCGGCACAATGTCCGACGCAATGCTGACGGCCACCAGGTCGAGATAGCGCAGTAGCTTCAGTTTCAGCATCTCCAGGTTCTTGCGCTGCGTGTCGCTCAGTTCCGATGCCGAATCGCAAAGGCGCACGCCGATTTTCTGTTCCATATAGGCCTCGACGATTTTGAAGCCTATGCCGCAGCCCGACAGCTCCTTGTAGGGGTAGGGGCAGTCCTCGCGCTTGGGGTCGAGCACGGCGCAGCAGGCTGGCAGCACCTCGCCCGGCAGGTGGTGGTCGCCGACGATGATGTCGATGCCGAACTGGTTGGCGTATTCAGCCTGCTCGACGGCCTTGATGCCGCAGTCGAGGGCTATAATCAGTTTGACGCCAGTGTTTTTGGCGTAGTCGATACCTTGGAAGGATATGCCATATCCTTCGGTATCGCGATCAGGAATATAGAAGTCGATGTTGTAGTGGAGCGTGTGGAAATACGAGTAGACCAGTGCCACAGCCGAAGTGCCGTCGACGTCGTAGTCGCCGTAGATGAGCATACGTTCCTTTTTGCGGATGGCGTCGTTTATGCGCGCAATGGCACGATCCATATCTTTCATCAAGAATGGATCGTGAAGTTGGTCTAAACTCGGACGGAAGAAGTGCTTGGCTTCTTCGAAAGTAGTGACACCACGTTCTACGAGCAGTGTGGCAATAATTTTGTCCACACCCAATGAATCCGCAAGTTTTTCAACAACCTCTAAATCATAATCTTTCCTTATTATCCAACGTTTTTCTTTCATTTTTTACTGGGTGTAAAATTACGAACTTTTTGGATAATGGAAAAATTTATTTTAAAATTTTTTAAATAAAATATTTCTTATTGTGTGTAAAATGTTGATATCGTATGTTTTTGCGTGCGTGGCGGTTCGTGGTGCGTCGGCGTGCCAGCGTGCCGACGCGTTGCCCGTGCGCTATGCTTCTTTGACGAAGGCGATTTTTGTCAGACCGCCGCGGTTGCCGACGACGAACAGCGCCGAATCGTCGTCTCCGTGTTTGAAGTCGTTCAAATAGAGGGGCTCGTTGAGAATGAACCGCTGACAGCAGAAAGTGTCGCCGATAGAGAGTTTTGAGTTGACGCTTTGCTCCACACGCCAGCGCCCGTCGCCGAGATGGAGCAGCAGGCAGTGCCGGTTGGGGTTCCACTCGATGGCGATGAGCGTGCCTTTGGGTATCTGGTCGGCGCTGTATGACGTTGCCGCGATGCGGTGGCTGCTTTGCGCCGACGGCACGTTGCAGTAGTCGGCCACAAAGGTCTTCCAGTCAGGGAAACCGGCAAACCGCGCCAGTATGTCGAGGGTGCTTTCGCGGACGTTTTGGTAGCTGTCGACATAGCCCCATATCCGTTCGAGGGTGCTGACGCTGACGGTCTGCTTCAGCCGTCCCTGAATGCATCCCGAAAGGAATGCAAAATCGGAAGATGTGCTGATCCGATGGTCGGCAGCCTGCTCGACAAGTGAGCACAAGATAGTGATATTCTGCTTGTTGGTGTTCATTGTAGAAGTGTGATTCAGAGTGCAAAGTTACGTGTAAAAATCATTTCTTTTCTGTTTCTTTTTGTTTTGGTGTTGTATGCTTGCCAAAAATAAAGTATATTTGCACTATGAAAACAGAAGCCGTTAACGATAGTTCGGGCAGGGTAATCGACAACAATTCAGAGCGCTATGCGCTCGAGGATTCTTTCACCAACCGCGAGGAAATCCCGTCGGAGGGCTACAACCGCCTGGTGCACGCGGTCCGCTATGGGAAGCATTTCTTGCTCAAAGGCTTGAAACCTCAGTATGCCGACAATGAATTGTGCCTCTCCTTGCTGCGCAAAGAGTTCGAGATAATGGTCCAGCTGAACCATCCTAATATCGTGCGCGTCTATTCTATTGAGGATGTGTCTGATATCGGGTTGTGCATAGTGATGGAATATGTTGAGGGCTACAGGCTTGACGAATGGCTGGTGCAGCGCAAGCCCTCGCTGGCTCTGCGCAAACGGGTGCTGACCCAGCTCCTCGACGCAATGGGCCATTGGCACTCGCTGCAGGTCGTGCACCGCGACCTAAAGCCCAGCAACATCCTCGTCACCCGCAATGGCGACAACGTCCGCGTTATCGATTTCGGCCTGTCGGACACCGACCATTATGCCGTTTTCAAAGAGCCGGCCTACACATTGAGCTATGCGTCGCCCGAGCAGTTGCAGGGCGGTCCGCTCGATTGCCGTTCAGACATATACAGTTTCGGCCGCATCCTGCAACGGGTTGTGCCACACCGCTATGGCAAAATTGCAAAGCGCTGCTGCCGGCACGACCGCGACAGCCGCTACCATTCGGCCGAAGCCGTCGCGAAGGCCTTGAAACGCCGCAATTGGGCCGGCGTGCCAATCGCATTGGCCGTCGCCGTCGTGCTATACCTTATTTATATGATGGCATTCGATTTCACCAGCAAGCCATTCAGCTATGCGCTTGGCGACGGACAGGAATTGAGGGTGCAGATAGTGGATTCGGAAGCGCACGTGGTGGGCTACGACACCATCGCCGGCGACCTTGTCCTGCCCGAAAAAATAAAGCACGGACTGTTTCGCTATCCGCTCAGGGAGATTGACGACCGCGCCTTCTTCCAATGCCAGGCTATGACCCGGGTCAGCTTCCCGTCCACGTTGCGCCGCATCGGCGACGAGGCCTTTTCGGGCTGCACCAACCTGGGCGACACCATGCTGCTCACCGAAGGCCTTGAATACATTGGCGACCACGTCTTCGACAACTGCGAGCATATCAGCGCTTGCCGTGTCGAAAGCCGCCGGCTGCACGTCAAGAAGGAGCCCGACAAGTACGGCCGTTTCGGCAACACGGTGTCGATGAAGGACATCATCGTCGCCAACACCGTCGACACCCTTTGCGAGTACCTCTTCCAGTGGGCCTATTGGGGCGTGAAGGACATCTGGATAGAGGAGGGGCTGACGCATCTGGGCGAGTGCTCCCTCGCGGAGCTGTATAACCTGGAGCGCATACACTTCCCCTCGACGATGCGCAAGATAGACCCCAGCTGCTTCTACGGCTGCGGCATCCACCGCCTGGTCATCCCCGACCAGATAGAGGAAATCGACAACTTCGGCATCGGCGTGCTCTTCAACTGCCGATACGTGGAGTTCGGACTGGGACTGAAGTATTTGGGCTCGGGCAACCTCTATGGCTACGGCAACCTCGACACCATCCGCTTCCGCTCGCCGCAGCCGCCCAAGGTGACCGCCACCACCTTCAGCTTCGTCAAGGAAAGACCCAACCCCTTGGTGCTTGTCCCTGCCGAAGCCCTGGAACGCTACAAAGCCGACACCAATTTCGCCAAGCTGAACATCAAAGGCTACTGACGACGACGACCGTCTGCACAGTTGCAAATATGTCCCGATGCGAAACACCCCGCATCGCAGGATACAACTCGCTGTTTCTCAGCACCAGCACTGCCCGTTGTACGGTATATGTACGCTATATGTACGGTATTTGTACGCTTCCGAAGCGTACAAATACCGTACATATAGCGTACATATACCGTACAACGGGCAGAGAAAAACCTGTTTTTCACATTGGTATGTGGAGGCGATACATCGGCGCGAGAGCCTCGCTGCACGTGGTAGGCAAGACAGCATAGACCCGCGCTTTTTTTTTGTATGTCCTGTGGTTGCAATCCGGTGCTGTGCGCGCTGGAACGAGATTGATATGTAGGTGTTTATAAAAAGAACCAAATTAGAAATAAGCAGTCAAAGTGAAAAATATGTAATTTTGCACACAGAAAACAAAACAATTTAACAACAATATCGTCGTCGGGCAGGCAGCCCGCGGCGAGCACGAGAAATTTGCGATTTGGAAAGTTTGATGCAATGTCAAAATAAAGGAGGATGCTGAAAATCCTGAAAAAGAGTAGGCAAAACTAAAACAAATATTATTATGGCATTTACAAAATTAAGAGCAAAAACAAACATCAACAACTACATCCCTGCAGGAACAGAAGTTGTTGTTGAAACAAACAGTCCCAATGTATTTCCTGGAATGGAAAAAATACGCTTGAAATTAGAGCAAATGGGATATGATATGAAAAAACTCAAGCAAATGACGTCTACTGGCAATTGGGAAATTGTTAAATGAGCTTCTCCAAATCGCGGTACACGGCCTATTGCCAGTGTCCGAAGAACCTGTGGTTTAGGGTCTACCATCCGGAGCTTGCTGCGGAGGTAGACCCTGCTGCACAGGCGCGCTTGTGTGTGAACCTCGTCAGCCTAAACAGCGACTATGTGCGCCGCGGCGACCTCGATTTGCAGCAGCTCTTAGTCGTTTTACCAAATAAAAAACTATGAATTATATGTGGAACAAGAAAACCAATACTGAAAAGATAGGTAATTATGTGTACGGATTGGCTATACCTGTCTTTGGTTCGACATATATTGTGAAATATGTCGGGCAAGCGAGTTCAAGCAATCCGGGAAAATGTTTCCAGCACGCAGACGAAGCAAAAAAATATCTGAAGAGCCAGACTGCATCGAATGTCAAAAAAGTGGAAATGATAAACTATTAAATTAAAGCATCGGAATTATGACAATACATCAGTTTGGGCTTTCGTTCAGCGTTGTGAATGAATACGATGTGAAAGTTGTCGGGTTCTACCCGCGCAGCGAAGAGAAGACGCGCCTCGTCATACCACCGCACGTCGATGGTTACCGCGTGGCCGAAGTGGGCAAGAAAGCCTTCTACGAGTGCAGCCGTCTGCGCCACGTCATCCTGCCGCCGTCGGTGCACATCATTGGCGACGAAGCCTTCGGCCTCTGCAGCAACCTCGAAGACATTGTGCTTCCCGAAAGCATCAAGCATATCGGCAAAGGTGCCCTCGAAGGAAGCCTGAAGCTGAAGAATGTGGAGCTGCCGCGATGGCTTGATGTATTGCCCGAGGGTCTGCTGTACGACAGCGGTGTGGTCGAAGTGACATTGCCCGACAAAGTCACCGAGATACCGACCGGCTGCTTCTACGACTGCCGCAACCTGCGCAGCATCATTCTGCCGGCGTCCGTCACCAAGGTGGCATCCGACGCCTTCCACCACTGCACAGCCCTCGCTGAGGTTATCGCTGCCGAGACGATAGAGAGTATCGAGATGTTCGACGGCGAGCGTAAATGGCAGCTGAAGACGACGCAGAGGGCGCCGAAATACAAGGTGGTCGAGGACGGGCAGGTGTCGTATACCGACGACTATGAGGATGCGGTGCGCGGCATCGGCTGGACGATAGCTATGGCCCGCGAAGACCTCAATACCCACAGCTTCACCTGCGAGATATTTAACAACACCACGGGTGAGCTGATGCACAGGGAGGAATACCGGTGTTGATTCTACGAATGCGCGATTGTAATTTGGAAGAAAATAAAACTAATAAAAAATGATTTCAAGCATTATCGACGTACCGCGTCAGCACGACCAGAACGACTTGTTTGGCATCAAGGTGTACCAGGATGCCCTGATTGATTTTGTAAAATATACAGACACGCCCATCACCATCGCCCTGCAGGGCGAGTGGGGCAGCGGCAAGACTTCGCTGATGAACCTGCTGCGATGGAATCTTTGTGATGAAGATGGCGCACCGTTCTACCCGATATGGATCAACACCTGGCAGTACTCGCTGATGAAGACCCCGGGCCAAGCCATCATAAGCATACTGGACGGCATCATCAACCAGATTGGCGCCCTCAATCCCAGCACCCAGAAATGGAACGACAGCAAGAGGAAGATTGGCAAGCTGTTCAAGAAGATGGCCAAAGTGGGAACGCAGATGGCCGCCAATACCGTGGGGCTGGACGGCGGACTGGTGGGCGAACTGTTCGACGGCGAGGAATCGGCACCGCAGAGCGACATCAGCCAGCTGAAGGACGAGATAGAGACACTCATCGCCGACGCCCTCCAGCACAATCCAGCCAAGAAAGGCTTTACTTTCTACATCGACGACCTCGACCGCATCGACCCGCCGGTGGCAGTGGAGATACTAGAGTTGCTGAAGAACATCTTCGACCTGAAGCATTGCGTGTTCATACTGGCCATCGACTACGACGTGGTCATCAAGGGCCTGAAGCCCAAGTTCGGAGAGCTGACGGACAAGAATGAGCGCGAGTTCCGCTCCTTCTTCGACAAAATCATCCAGCTGCCCTTCTCGATGCCCGTGGCCTCATACAATATCGACACTTTCCTTATCGACGCGCTGAAGCAGATAGAGTTTTTCTCCGACAAGGAGCTGCAGGACCCCGACGTGGCCACCAACCTCTCGGAGATTGCGCGCCTCTCGGTGGGCTGCAATCCGCGCTCGCTGAAGCGACTGACAAACACGCTGTCGCTCATCTCCATCATCAACCGCCGTCTGTCGGAAGGCGAGGCGGTGAACGAAGGGCACAAAGTGTTGAACTTCGCGCTGGTCTGTATGCAGATTGCCTATCCCTTCATCTACAACCAACTGGCAGAGGAACCCGACTTCAAAGGGTGGAACGATAAGATTGCCTCGCGCCTGAAGCTGCGCCCGCTGAGCGACGAAGAAAGCAAGACCCTGAACTCGTCCGAGGAGTTCGACGAGGAGTGGGAGAAGGTGGTCTTCCGTATGTGCCAGAAAGAAACCTACCTCAGTATGAGAGCGTTCCAGGTGTCGGGATTGCTGAACAAGATTGCCGCCATAGTGGGTGAGAAGGCCGACCTGGGCGAGGTGGTTGCCGCCACGCTCGAGATGTCGGCCGTGACCAACCTCAAGGCCTTCGACACACCCACACAGAAACAGGTCTACAGCCGCCAGTACTTCCTGGAGCGCTCCAATGAAACCAATATGTCTTTTGCCGACAAGATGCTGGTTGCTGTCAATGAGGCCACCGGACGGTCCTATCAATTCAAGTTCAATAAAAATTATCTTGGTTTTATCGAGGACGGAAAGATCTCCAACTTTATGTCTGTTGTGCCAAGACGCAAGGACGTGAACTTGGGTTTCAGGGTGACACGTTCCGATGAGTACGACCAAAACGTTATTGCGCGGCTGGGCGGCCGCTATATGGAGAATAGCGGCTGGTACGTGGTGAGCATAAAGACAAATACACCCAACATCGACGCAATTATCGAGTCGTTCAAGCCGATGATTGCACAGGCTCGGAACGAGTACTTCGAGTGATGAATGTGAGTGACCTGTGATAAGTGACAAGTGACACGAACGCGCTCGTTTCACAGGTCACTTGTTGAAGTTAATGGTAAGGTAAGTTAAAGAAGTTAAGGGAAGTTAAAGGACAATAGTATCCAGCAAGTACATTTGTCCTTTAACTTCCCTTAACTTCCCCTAACTTCCCTTAACTCCCTTAACTTCCCTTAACTCCCTTTTTCTTCCTCCAGTTGGCCAGCAGGCCGTAGCGTAGGATGGAGCCACGGTAGATGCGGGCCGACAGCCACGTGCACAGCGGGATGGACACGAGTAGCAACAGCATCGAGACTACCACCTCGACCGTGGGCACGCCGAAGGGGATGCGCAGCATCATCGCTACGGGCGACGTGAATGGCACCAGCGACAGCACCTGGCTCAGCACGCCCGACGGGGCGTCTATCATCGCCGGCATACAGAGCAAGGTGGCCAGCAGTGGTATGGTCAGCGGCAGCGACACGATCTGCGTGTCGGTGTCGTTGTCGCTCATCGCGCCGGCGGCGGCAAACAGTGTGGCGTAGAGCAGATAGCCGAAGATGAAGAAGAAGAGGAATAGCGGCACGATGAGGCCAAAGTCGATCGATGCGATGCCCTCGACGATGCTCGGCAGGTCGGCCATCTGGTCGGCTTGCTGCATCTGCAGGGTGGCGTCGCTGCCCTTAGTGGCCAGCTCGGTCAGGTCGTGCTTCTGCGCTGCGGCGCTGAACAGGTCGCCGTTGGCGGCCTGGATGCCCACCAGGGCCACGCCCGTCAGCGCCACCCACAGCAGGAACTGCGTCAGGCCCACCAGGGCGATGCCCACCACTTTGCCCATCATCAGCTGGAACGGGCGCACCGAGCAGACGATGACCTCGACGACGCGGTTCGATTTCTCCTCGACCACGCCGCGCATCACCTGCGCGCCGAACATAAAGATTACGAAATAGATAAGTATCGACAGCACCAGTCCCAGGCCGCTCTTGACCTCAAGGAAAGCCTCGCGGCCCGTTGTCAGGTCCTCAGTGCGCAGGTTGACGCGCGTGTTGGTTATCAGCGCATACTCGTCGTCGCTGATGCCGTGGGCCTGCAGCAGCCGGTTGCGCAGAATGCGCTGCAGCTGACGGTCCACATCGTAGCGCACCTGCTGGGGCGGCAGGTCGCTCTTGTAGTACAGGCAGGCGTCGGTGGGGATGGCCTCGCTGGCGCGGCGGCGCACATAGACTATGGCCGTGGCGTCGGCGTCGCTGTCCAGCTGGCGGCGGGCATAGTCCATCGTCGCCGCGTAGCGGTATTCGATGTTGTCGGTCGAAACAAAGCGGCTGTCAGCACGCAGCGTGTCGTCGCGGTCCAGTCCGCCGAAGAGGCCCGACTCGTCGACGACGAGCACCGCCGACCGCTCGGCGGGCTTCAGGGCCAGATAGATAGGTATGGCATAGAGCGCGGCGAAGAGTATGGGCACCAGCAGCGTCAGCAGCCAGAACGAAGGCTTGCGCACGCGCGTCAGGTATTCGCGTCCGATGACGAGGAGAGTCTTGTTCATCGCTGGCCTCCTTTCTCGACGGCTTCGACAAAGATGTCGTTCATCGACGGCAGCAGCTCGCGGAACGAGCAGATGATGTGGCTCGTCATCAGTTGTCGCAGCAACTCGTTGGCGTTCTGGCCCTCCTGCAGCGCGAGGCGCAGCGTCTGTCCGTCGTCGACCACGGCTTCGTACTCGCCTTTGCCGAACGAGCGGCGTATCTCGCCCACGCCGCCGCTCAGCACCACGTGCGACTTGTCAATCAGCGCTATGTCGTCGCACAGTTCCTCGACCGAGGCCATATTGTGCGTCGACAGTATCACCGTGGCGCCGCCGGTCTTCAGCCGCAGTATCTCGTCGCGAAGTAGGGTGGCGTTGACGGGGTCGAAGCCGCTGAAGGGCTCGTCGAAAATCAGCAGGCGCGGCTCGTGCACCACGGTGACGATGAACTGCACCTTCTGCTGCATACCCTTCGACAGCTCCTCTACGGGACGTTTCCACCAGCTTTCGATGCCGAACCGCTCGAACCAACGTATCAGCCTGCGTTCGGCCTCGGCGCGCGAAAGTCCCTTCAGGCGAGCCAGATAGACCGCCTGCTCGCCCACGCGCATCTTCTTGTACAGGCCGCGTTCCTCTGGCAGGTAGCCGATTTGGCGCACGTCGTCGTCCGTCATCTCGTGCCCGCCGAGCAGAATGCGCCCGCCGTCGGGACGCGCGATGCGGTTGATGAGGCGTATCAGCGTCGTCTTGCCCGCCCCGTTGGGCCCCAACAGGCCGAAAACCGTCCCCTCGCGCACCCCGATGTTGATGTCGTCGAGGGCGCGATAGGTGCCGAATGATTTCTCTATATGTTGCGTTTCCAGAAACATAGCGAATATTTAATAACAATATAAAGCACTTATCGTAACGCACTAAGGCATAATTTATTTTGTCTGCCGGCAATAAAACTGCTTCGTAGACTCAACTACCAAGTGCAACACAGTTGTGCAAAGATAGTAAGAATTTTTGTTTAGGGGAAGAAAAGTTCAAAAGTTTTCTGGGACGGAGGTTGATCTCAGTTTGGACGTGTAGGATGTAATCGTCAGAGAGAGAGGAGAAATCGGTGCCGTTAGGTATGTACTGCCGTACGAGTTTGTTGGTGTTTTCGATGAGACCTTTCTCCCAGGAGGAGTAAGGGTGGGCGAAATAGACCTTTGTATTGAGCTTCTTGGCGATGTATTTGTGTTCGGCGAATTCGGTGCCGTTGTCGGTGGTGATGGAGAGGACGTGATGCTCGAAAGGGCGGAGCATCTGCACAACGAGCCGGGCGATGGCCTTGGCGTTCTTGCCTTTAGGTGATTTTGCCATAAGCATCTTCTTTGTGGTGCGCTCGACGAGGGTGACGATGGCCCCCTTGCCGTCCTTGCCGACGATGGTGTCCATCTCCCAGTCGCCGAAGCGAGCCTTTGCATCCACCACGGCAGGCCTTTCGTCGATGCTGACACGGTCCCTGATGGGGAGGCGCGCGCTCACTGGCCGTCGCCGGTGCTTGAGGTGGTGAGGCAGGTAGGTGTACAGTCTGCCGCCACGTTCCCTGTCCAGCCTGACAAAGTGGTAAATCCACTCTGCCGACACGCAGTCCCTGCCATTGCGGCGCATTACGCCGACAATAGTCTCCGGGGACCAATGTCTCTTGAGGAGCGGGACGATCTCCCCCCACAGGTCCTTTGTCATACGCCGCGTTCTTCTGGGGATGTGCTTCCTCATATCGGAGAACTGCTGCGCATCTATCCAGACGTAGTGCCGGTACATATTCAGGTTCCTTTTTATCTCCCTGCTGACCGTTGATTTGCTGACATCTATGAATTTCGCGATGTCCGACACTGACATTTTTTTTCTCAGACACGCAGAAATTGTGTATCTTTGCTCTTTGGTAAGGTGTTTATATTTTTTCATATGCAACACAAAAGTAGTCACTTTACCTGAGAGTACCAAATTTTTGGTGCTCTTTTTTTCTACTCAGTGTTGCACTTGTAACTGGAATTTAGGAAAAACCAGTCCAATAGTAAATGTCAAAAACCAGTCCTATGTTAAATACATCCAATTCATTGTGCCACTTTGGCCAGGAGGTCGTGTTCCATCGCTTCGGTGATGGTGACGGTGGCAAAGTGGCCTATGTGCAGCGAGGGATGGGGGAGGACCAGCACCTCGTCGTCCACTTCGGGCGAGTCGAACTCGGTGCGGCCGACAAAGTAGTCGCCTTCGCGGCGGTCGATGAGCACGCGGAACTGCTTGCCGACTTTCTGCTCGTTTATTTCCAGCGATATCTGCTCCTGTACGGCCATCAGCTCGTCGATGCGCCGCTGTTTTTCGTCGTCGCTGACGGGGTCGCCGAGGGCGTAGGCGGCGGTGCCCTCTTCGGGCGAGTAGGCGAAGACACCCATACGGCTGAAGCGCGCCGTGCGTACAAATTCCTTCAGCTCTTCGAAGTCGGCCTCGGTCTCGCCGGGATAACCCACTATGAGTGTGGTGCGTACAGCTACATTGGGGATGCGCTCGCGGAATTTGCGCAGCAGCGCCAATGTGCCTTCGCGGTCGATGCCGCGCTGCATTGAGCCGAGCAGGCGGCTGTTGATGTGCTGGAGCGGTATGTCGATGTAGTTGCAGATGTTGCTGTTGCGTGCAATGGCATCGATGGCGTCGTCGGGGAAGGAGGACGGGTAGGTGTAGTGCAGGCGTATCCATTCAGCGCCGGACTCGGCGGCCAGCCAGTCGAGCAGCGTGCCCAGACGGCGTTCGCCATAGAGGTCCAGACCGTAGTAGGTAGTGTCCTGCGCAATGACAATCAGCTCTTTGACGCCCTCGGCAACCATCCGTTTGGCTTCGTCCAGAATCTCCTCGATGGGGCGCGACTTGTGGCGGCCGCGAATCATTGGAATGGCACAGTAAGAGCAGCTGCGGTTGCAGCCTTCGGCAATCTTCAGGAATGCGTAGTGTTTTGGCGTGCTTTGGATTCGTTCGGCCTCGAGGCTTTCGCGGAATTCGGCTTTCAGCGAGTTGACCAGCTCTTTCCATTCGCTCACGCCGTAGAAGCCGTCGATTTCAGGCAGCTCTGCGCGAAGCTCGTCGCGATAGCGTTCCACGAGGCATCCGACGGCGATGACGCGCCGTGCCTTGCGTCCGCGCTTCTTGACTTCGATTTGTTCCAGCAGTGTGTTGACCGACTCCTCTTTGGCGTCGCCGATGAAGCCGCAGGTGTTGACGATGATGATGTCGCAGTCGTTGCGGCCGCGGTCGAAATGTACTTCAAATCCTGCCTTTGCCAGATGGCCAGCCAGATGCTCCGAATCGGCAGTGTTTTTTGAGCATCCGAGGGTAATAATGTTGACTTTCATTGACAGAAGTCTCTTATAATCAGTTGGTGAACAGCGAATCGACAAACTCCTCGGCGTTGAAGATCTGCAGGTCTGTCATTTTCTCGCCTAATCCGATATAGCGCACGGGCACCTTGAACTGGTCACTGATGCCGATGATGACGCCGCCCTTGGCAGTGCCGTCCAGTTTGGTGAGCGCCAGCGCGTTGACTTCAGTCGCGGCGGTGAACTGGCGGGCCTGCTCAATGGCGTTCTGACCCGTCGAGGCGTCGAGGACCAGCAGCACTTCGTGGGGCGCGTCGGGGATGAGTTTCTGCATCACCTTTTTGATTTTCGACAGCTCGTTCATCAGGCCAACCTTGTTGTGCAGTCGTCCGGCGGTGTCGATCAGCACCACGTCGGTGCCCTTGGCCAGGGCCGACTGCAGCGTGTCGTAGGCCACCGATGCCGGGTCGGCATTCATACCCTGCGAAACGATGGGCACACCCACGCGTTCGGACCAGATGGTCAGCTGGTCGACGGCGGCAGCACGGAACGTGTCGGAGGCACCAAGCATCACGCTCTTGCCGGCTTGCTTGAACTGGTAGGCCAGTTTGCCGATGGTGGTGGTCTTGCCCACGCCGTTGACGCCGACAACAAGGATTACGTAAGGTTTCTTCGGCAGAGTGGAATTGAAATCATCGAATTCATCTGTGTGGTGCTGGTTCAGCAGTTCGGCAATTTCGGCCTTCAGGATGCCGTTAAGCTCGGAAACGCCTATGTATTTGTCCCTTTTTACGCGCTCCTGGATGTTGCCGATGATCTTGAGTGTGGTCTCAACTCCGACGTCCGAACTGATGAGGGTTTCCTCGAGACGGTCGAGGACCTCATCGTCGACAGTCGACTTGCCAAGTATTGATTTAGAGAGTTTTGAAAAGAAACTCTGCTTGGTTTTGTCCAGTCCCTTGTTGAGGGTTTCTTTCTTTTCTTTGCTGAAAAACGAGAACAGTCCCATAGTGATCCTTGCTTGATTATAGATGCCCACGGCGGGCGGTTATTGCCGATGAAATATTTTGCAAAGATATGAATTTTTTTTAATAAGAATGTTAAAAAGGCAAAATATTTTTCAGTGGGGAAAAAATAAAGCCTCGCAAAGAGCGAGGCTTTGTTGTATCAAAACAATCACTTTATCTCTTATTTCTTCTTCAGATATTCCTGAACATTGTCCGAGGGAACGACTTCCTCTGCGAAGACGTAAGCGTTGGTCTTGGGTGAACGGACCATACGGATAACTTTGGCGAAACTTTTACCAGTGCTGGTTTTCAGTGTAGCGACAACTTTCTTTGCCATAATCTAATCTCTCCTATTATTTGATTTCTTTATGAACGGTTACTTTCTTCAGGAACGGATTGTATTTCTTAAGCTCTAAACGTTCCGGAGTGTTCTTTTTGTTTTTGGTCGTGACATAACGCGACATACCAGGAACACCGCTGGTCTTCTGCTCTGTGCATTCGAGGATAACCTGAACTCTTGCGTCTTTATTTTTCTTTGCCATTTCTTTACGTTTTTGAGAGTGCAAAAGTACTACTAATTTTTTATTCGACAAACACTTTTTTCTAAAATAATTTTAAAATCTCTTGTATATATTGTAAATCAGTTATGTATAATTTTCAAATTTCGTATAAAGAATCAACCGTTTTACTGTTTTTTGCCGTTGTTTTATTCTTTTTTTGATAAAATCCACACACTTTTTTTTGATAATTTTATCCCATCAAGATTATGCTTTAATGGGTTACAAACATCAAAAACTGACAAAATGACAGTTAAAAAAGTATTAAAATCGCCCAAAACTGACATTTTGTCAGTTGAAAAGATAAAGGCACGGAGTTTGATTGTAGAGAGGTGTCTGCGAGAGATTCGGAGACAGGAAAAAAGAAAAACAAATCAAATCAAAATTAAAGTTAAACAAATTAAATATAGGAGATTAAAACAATGTTAGTAGCAAGAAGAAACAATGACCTGATGAGCACAATGTTCAACGAACTTTTGGACTGGAACCGCTGGAACGGATTGTGCAGTACCGAAGAGCAATCGATGACTCCTAAAATGAACGTCAGCGAAAGCGAAAAAGATTACCGCCTCGAGGTTTGCATCCCTGGTATGAAGAAGGAAGACCTGAATCTGAGTGTCGACACCGACAACAACCTTGTTATCGAGATGCAGCACAAGGACGAGAAGAAAGAAAACGACGAGAAACGTCATTTCCTACGCAAAGAGTTCAGCCAGATGCAGTTCAAGCAGATGCTCACGCTGCCAGAGAATGTGAAACGCGACCAGATCGGCGCCAAGGTGGAGAACGGTGTTTTGACAATAACACTGCCGAAATACACGACTGAGGAGCAGAAACAGCTTGCGCAGACAATCGCCATCGAATAAGCTCGGTCGCGTCAAATTCTACAGACAAGGGTGTCAATCGACACCCTTTTTTTGTTTTAAACCCAATCGGTCATTAGGCTGTTTGTTGTCCATAAATCCTAATGGCCGATTGCTGTTTAAAGATGTCGGGTCTTGTGTGCAGAAGGGTTCCCATCCGGCATCTTTTCGTTTTTTTTTTTGCTTTAATAGTTGTTTTGTTCCTTTTTTTTTGTAATTTTGCAAAGTGAACGGATATTGCCTGTTTTTTCAAAAACTATATAGATTAGGTTCTTAATATAAATTACAGTGATGAAAAAGCGAAGAGCCTCCGACGGTGCTAATCATTCGGTGGCGATTCTGTCGGGGCGGATGCGACAAGGATTTCCGTCGACCAAAGCAAAATGCGACTAATGGAGAACATAACGGAGAAATATATAGATTTGCAGAAGATCTTTGATGCCAAAAGCATCAAGGTCTCCAAATTCGCGTTGCGTCTGCTGAACAGACTTTTGCACGTCGACGAATTGAACGACGGCATATACAAAAACCGTGATAAAGAGGGCGTGCAATTTGCGAAGGCAATACTGGACTATTTGGAAATCAATGTCAAATTGGAGCACGCCGAGCGTATTCCTGCCGACGGGGCACCGATTGTTGTCGCCAACCATCCCTTGGGAGGCCCCGACGGGATGGCACTGATTGGTGCCGTTGGCGAGGTGAGGAGTGATATCCTCTTTCCTGTCAATGATTTCCTGATGCATCTGCCAAATTTAAGGTCGGTTTTTGTGCCTATCGACAAGGTGCACGGCAACCGTGCCACGGCGGCAGGCCTGGAAGCGGCTTTCGGTGGACAGAACACGTTGCTCTATTTCCCTGCCGGCCTCTGTTCGCGGCGCATAAAGCGCCGTATCGTTGATCTTGAATGGAAGCCTACGGTTGTCAAGAAAGCCATCGAGTTCCATCGCGACATCGTTCCTGTTTTCGTTGAGGCGCGCAACCGTCGACGCTTCTATACACTTGCCAACCTGCGTAAACGCCTGGGGATCAAGTTTAATTTTGAAATGGCATTATTGCCTGGCGAGATGTTCGCACAACGAGGCAAGACATTCCGTATGGTGGTGGGCCAACCGATAGCGTGGCAGTCTCTTGCCGGTCTCGCGTCGGCACGCGAGTGTGCTGCCCGTTTGCGCGAATATGTGTACCGTTTGTCGACAGATGCCGACGCTGAATTTGTATTATGATTATCTAATGAGTTATTATGAGTCAAGACATTGATTTGAGCTACATTATCCCGCCCGTGCCGCGCGAGCTGATCAGGGCGGAACTGTCCAAAAAGAATTTCCTGCGCCATACCAACTATGGCGGCAAGGAGATTTATATCACCACGGCGCATCTTTCGCCTAATATTATGCGGGAAATAGGCCGATTGCGGGAGATTTCGTTTGCTGTCGAAGGTGGCGGGACAGGCAAGGAGGTAGACATCGACGAGTTCGACACGCTGCCCGAACCTTACTGTTTCAAGCAATTGTTTGTCTGGGACGCTGAAAACGAGGCTATTGTCGGCGGCTATAGGTTCATCCACGGAAGCAATATGTTCCGTTCGGTCGACGGTGCTATCTATACCCCCACGGCCGAACTGTTCCACTATACCGACGATTTTGTCCACAACTACCTGCCATATACGCTCGAACTGGGACGTTCGTTTGTCCAGCCTGAGTACCAACCGGGTAATAACCTGAGAAAGGGTATGTACTCGCTCGACAACCTTTGGGACGGGCTGGCGTCGCTGGCGGTGGAGATTCCCGAAACACGCTATTATTTCGGCAAGGTTACGATGTATCCGCAGATGAACCGCAAAGCCAAGGACCTGATTCTCTATTTCTATCAGAAACATTTTCCTGACCGCGACGGACTGGTATGGCCCAACGAACCACTGCTGATAGAGACCGATTTCAACGAGTTGCATACCCTCTTCAACGGACGCAACTACAAGGAAGACTATCAGATACTGCAACACAAGGTGCGAGAGATGGGCTCGTATGTGCCACCGCTGGTCAACGCCTATATGAACCTTTCCTCCTCGATGCGTTCGTTTGGCACGGCCTACAACCACGCCTTTGGCGAGACCGACGAGACGGGCATCCTCGTGTCCATACGCGACATCTATCCCGACAAACGAGCCCGCTATTTCGAATCGTACGAAACTCGCAACCGCCTTTTCGAACGTCGCAAGATGTTCAATATCAATATGCGGCTTCTTCCTTGGTGGAAGAATAACAGTGCCGACGAGTCTTCGGAGGACCTGATGGGCCTTCGCGAGCACAAGATAGCGCGCGACCGGGCCCTCTCGGTGCTGAACGACGGTCAGCATCCTGTGCAGCGCCGCCGCCAGGAGCGTCAGCAACGTCGCCAGGAACGCCAGCAGCGCCGGCGCAATAAAAATTGATTGACAGGAATTATGGAAGTAAAAAACGCCACATTTATAGTAAGCAACAGCGACTACCGCAAGTGCCCTGATGACGGGCGCAACGAGTACGCCTTCATTGGCAGATCCAATGTGGGCAAATCATCGCTCATCAATATGCTGACCCGCAACAAAAGTCTGGCCAAGACAAGTGTGCGTCCTGGCAAGACACAGCTGATCAACCACTTTCTAATCAACAATGAGTGGTATCTTGTCGACCTGCCGGGTTATGGCTATGCACGCATATCGAAAACGTCGCGCGAGGCTTGGAAGAAGATGATATGCGACTACCTGCTGCAGCGCGAAACGTTGGTCAACACATTTGTACTTATCGACTCGCGCATTCCGCCTCAGCGCATTGATTTGGAGTTTCTTTCTTTCCTAGGACGTAATGGTGTGCCGCTGGCAATTGTATTCACCAAAGTCGACAAGCAGAATCAAAGCGAGACGGCACGCAACGTCAACACGTTCAAAAAGACATTGCTCGAGGAGTGGGACGAGCTGCCGCCGATTTTCCTCACGTCGTCGGTGTCGGGCACGGGACGTGACAAAATCCTGAGCTATATCGAACAGTGCAATGCCTATATGGCAGGGGAGAAGTCGTGACTTGGATTCTGTATTAAATGCTGCATCTTATAAAATATAACATACTTATTATAATAATACTTTATATTTATGACTAAAAAGATATCTACAGTAATACTTTTCCTTTTTTCGATAACACTTGTTTCGTTCAGTCAGAACACCGCTGCGCTTAGCCGTGCAGTCAACGAGCTTGCCGGCGAAGATGCCGTCAAGCACGGTACGCTGTCGGTGTGCGTATACAATGTCAACAAGAAGTCGCAGTTATATGCCTACAATTCACAGCGCTCGGTGATTCCGGCATCGTTGACAAAAATGTTCACCACCGCCGCGGGCTTTGAAAAACTGGGCAAGAATTTCCGTTTCCGCACTTTGCTGGCCTACAGCGGGCAGATCGAAAGGAACGGCACGCTGCACGGCGACCTTTACATCATTGGTGGCGGCGACCCGCTTCTGGGCTCCTATCGCTATCGCCAGACGGTGCCGGACAGCGTCTTTGCTGCGTGGCATAAAGCCGTCGTAGCGGCAGGCATCAAGGCTGTCGATGGTCGCGTGTACTATGACTGCAGCATCTTCGACAACCATCCCATTCACGACAACTGGCAATGGGGCGACATCGGCAACTATTACGGCAGCGGTGTCGGTGGACTCAATTTCCACGAAAATATGTTCTTTATCCACTTCACGCCAGGCGGCAAGCTGGGCTACCCTGCAACGGTGTCGCGACTTGAGCCCAAGGGCATAAGTCTGCACGTGATTAACGAGGTGACGACGGGCCCTGCCAAGTCGGGCGACCAGGTTGTGGTGTACGGCGAGCCGGCTTCGACCATCAGGGTGTGTACCGGCACGGTGCCTATCGACTCCAGGACGTTCTCGGTGCGCGCGTCGCTGCCCAAGCCGGGCCAGGCCTGTGCCGACCTTTTCACTGCCTATCTGCGCGCCCACAGGCTGTCGGTGTCGGGGGCTGCAAGCGAGGCAATGCAACGTCCGTCCAAACTTGTTACGCTGCTCGAATATACATCTCCAATATATTATGTCATAGCACAATATGCAAATATGACCTCCAACAATACCTATGCCGAAGCTATCCATCGCTATCTGGGCTATAAGGCATATGGCTTGGGAAGCAGTGCCAATGGGGCCAAGGTCGTCGGCGACTATATACAGCGTCTGCGTCTCCAGTCGTCGGGCGTAGCCCTCGAGGACGGTAGCGGACTGTCGGTGCGCAACCGCGTCACTACCGATTTCGTATGCCGTTTCCTCACCGAAGTTTCAAAAACGTCGTATTTCGATGACTTCCGGCATTCGCTGGCGTTGGCTGGAGAGAACGGCACAGTCAAGAATATGCTCAACGGGTTGCCGTCGAATGTCAAGGTACGTATGAAGTCGGGCTCGATGACCGGCGTGCGTGCATACGCCGGCTATGTCATCACCGCCAAGGGCGAGCAGCTTTGTTTCTCAGTCATAGCCAACGACTTCACCTGCACAGGAAGCCAAATGCGCACGAAACTGGAGAAGATAATAATGAAGATTGCAACGATGGAATAAACCTAAAAAAGACGACCTTGTTTGAGGTCGTCTTTTTTTTGTGTCGTATACAATTTCCTTATTTGATCAGGAACGAAAATTTGTTGAAATTCTTGAGGGCGATGCCTGTACCGCGGGCCACAGCGCGCAGGGGGTCTTCGGCGATGTGCACTTTGAGTTTGGTCTTCGAAGCGATGCGTTGGTCCAGTCCGCGCAGCAGGCTTCCGCCGCCGGCCAGGTAGATGCCGCTCTTGTAGATGTCGGCAGCCAGTTCTGGCGGTGTGTCGGCCAGGGTTTCGAGGATGGCGCTCTCGATGCGTGCTATCGATTTGTCGAGGGCGTGGGCTATCTCCTTGTAGTTGACAAGGATGTTCTTGGGCAGGCCCGTCAGCAGGTCGCGTCCCAGGGTCTCGTAGTCGTCGGGTGGATTCTCCAGCTCGGACACTGCCGAGCCGACAGAAATCTTCACCTTCTCGGCGGTGCGGACACCGATGACGATGTTGTGCTGTTTGCGCATATATTCGATGACGTTCTCGTTGAACTCGTCGCCTGCCACCTTGATACTTTTGTTGCAGACGATGCCGCCCAGCGATATGACGGCGATTTCGGCCGTACCGCCTCCGATGTCGACAATCATATTGCCGTAGGGCTCAAGCACGTCGATTCCGATACCGATGGCGGCGGCCATAGGCTCGTGGATCATACGTATTTCCTTGGCGCCGGCCTGTTCGGCACTTTCGCGCACGGCACGCTCCTCGACGTTGGTGATGCCCGAGGGGATGCAGATGACCATACGCAGTGCCGGGGGCATAAACGAGCGGCTGATGTTGGTCATCTTGATGAGCTCGCGGATGAGGTGCTGTGCCATCTCGAAATCGGCGATGACGCCACCGCGCAGCGGACGGATGGTCTCGATGGTTTTGTTGTTCTTGCCGTCCATCTGCTGAGCGCGTTTGCCGACGGCCATAATCTTGTTGGTGGTCTTGTCGAGAGCCACGATCGAGGGCTCGTCGATGACCACCTGGTCGTTATAAATCACAATGGAGTTGGCCGTGCCGAGGTCCATTGCCAGTTCCTTGTTGAACAATGAGAGAAGTCCCATATTGCCTAACCTTATGAAGTTTTATCCTTAATTCTTGTTAATTTTCTTTCCCTTTTATTACGTAAAAGCGACCTTTTTGTTTCGTTTGGCAGAAATATTTTTGCAGAATGTTGTTTTCTGGCGCAAATCAATGCTTGAAGTGGCGTTTGCCGGTGATGACCATCGCCATCTTGTTCTTCTCGCAGTAGTCGATGCTGTCCTGGTCGTGGATGGAGCCGCCGGGGTGCACAACGCCGGTGATGCCGGCCTTGTGGGCTATCTCGACGCAGTCGGGGAAGGGGAAGAAGGCGTCGCTGGCCATCACGGCGTCGTTGAGGTCGAAACCGAACGACTGTGCCTTGGCTATGGCTTGGCGCAGAGCGTCGACACGGCTGGTCTGGCCGGTGCCGCTGGCCAGAAGCTGTCCGTTCTTGGCCAGAACGATGGCGTTGCTCTTGGTGTGCTTGACGAGGATGGTGGCAAAGGCCATATCGGCTGCCATCTGCGGCGTGACCTTGGTGCTGGTGACGCTCTCGGTCAGCTCGGCGGCCGTCGGGACAACGGTGTCGCGGTCCTGGACCAATGCGCCGTTCAGCACGTTGCGGAACATAACGCCGGGCATCTTGAACTCCTTGCGGCGCAGGATGATGCGGTTCTTCTTGCCGCGCAGGATGGCGAGGGCCTCGTCGTCGTAGTCGGGGGCGATGCAGACTTCGAAGAATATTTTGTGCATCTCTTCGGCCACCTCTTTGGTCACTTTGCGGTTGGTGATGATGATGCCGCCAAAGGCGCTGACGGGGTCGCCGGCCAGGGCGTCCTTCCAGGCGTCGAGCAGGCTGTCGCGGCAGGCCATACCGCAGGCGTTGTTGTGCTTGAGGATGGCGAAAGCCGTCTGCTCAATGTCGTCGATCAGGCAGCAGGCGGCGTCGATGTCGCCCAGGTTGTTGTATGATATTTCCTTGCCGTTCAGCTTGTCGAAGCAGGCCTCAAGGTCGCCGTAGAAGTATCCCTTCTGGTGCGGATTCTCGCCGTAGCGCAGCTCCGAGCACTTGTCGATGCTGCATTTGAACACCGGCATATGTTCCGTCTTGTTGAAGTGGTTGAAGATGGCGGTGTCGTAGTGGCTGCTGACGCCGAAGGCGTAGGCGGCAAAGCGGTGGCGCTGCTCGAGGGTGGTGGCGCCGTCCTGCTCGTTGTAAATCTGCAGGAACTCGGCATAGCGGTCCACCGACGGCACGATGACTACATCCTTGTAGTTCTTGGCGGCGGCGCGGATCAGGCTGATGCCTCCGATGTCGATTTTCTCGATGATGTCCTGCTCGGCGGCGCCGCTGGCCACGGTCTGCTCGAAGGGGTAGAGGTCGACGATGACGAGGTCGATTTCGGGAATCTCGTACTCGTTCAGCTGCTCACCGTCGCTGAACATATCGCGGCGACTCAGGATACCGCCGAACACTTTGGGATGCAGCGTTTTGACGCGGCCGCCAAGTATCGAGGGGTAGCCCGTCAGGCTCTCCACCGTCACGGCGTCGATGCCCAGGTCTTTGATGAATTTGTAGGTTCCGCCTGTCGAATAGATTGTCACACCTTGTTTGTCCAAAGCCTTCACAATCTCGTCAAGGCCGTCCTTGTAAAATACCGAAATTAAAGCGTTCTTTATTTTTTTTGTTTCCATTGTAAAATATTATTTGTCATAAATCGATGTAAAGAATTGGCAATATATCGTTTGGACGATATATTGCACAATGCTTGCATTTTGCAAATATACACCCTTTTTCTTATTCCGTAAAAACTTTTTATTAAATATTTTCACCCCCTACCGCATACGAAATCCTGATATTTCTCCGGCGTAACCACAGCGAAGGTATGGTCCGGGATATCCTTTTCTTCGATTTCTGCATCAAATATCACTCAGGCAACAAGAACTCGGCAATATTGTCTGGCGTAATCACTTTAAAAGCGGTGTCAGGATAGGCATCCGTGAATGTTTTGGTAATAGTAGCCTTTTTGCGGGCATTCCATTTTATCTCATAAGCTTGAAGCTTTCCTCCACCCTCCTCCAAATAGTCGATCTCCTGTTGCTGTGTTGTACGCCAGAAATAGCGGTTCACCCAACGGCGGTAGTACTCGTTACACTTCATTCTCTCCGAGACAACAAAGTTCTCCCACAATGCACCGATGTCTTGCCTTATTTCTGGAGCAGAGTAATCTGCAATCAGGGCGTTACGAATACCGTTGTCGTAAAAATATATCTTGCGACTCGCCTTGAGCTCGTGGCGAAGATTGCGTGAAAACGACGGCAACCTGAAAATGATATAGCATTGCTCAAGCAGGGTGACATAGCGCTCCACTGTCTTGCTGTCGAGCGAACACATCTGGCTCAACTCGTTAAACGACACTTGCGACCCCACTTGATAAGCCAATGCTCGAAGTAGCGTCTGCAACTTGTCTGGATGCTTGATGTTCTCCCACGAAAGGATGTCTTTATATAGGTAGGCGTCGGTCAGTAGTTTGAGTATCTCCACCTCGTTGCCCTCATTCGTCACCACTTCGGGATAGTAACCGTAAACGATACGTTTGGGCAACATTCGCATTTCCTTCATTTTCCCGTGGTGAGCCACCATTTCGCCAAACGAAAGCGGAAACATCTGATACTCCCACTTGCGACCTGTCAGCGGCTCATTTACCTTGTTTGCCAATTCAAAAGTAGAACTTCCTGTGGCTATCATTTGTATATCGCTGTCGGCATCTGCAATCAGCTTCAGCCTAAGGCCGATATCTTTAATGCGCTGGGCCTCGTCAAGTATCACTATTTTGTTGTTCCCGAATTCCGACAATAGTCTGTCAGCCGAGGCATTGTTGAAGAGATTTTGCACCTGCATCTCGTCCCCATTAAGCCACAATACACCCTCTTTGTTGCGAAGTATTTGTTTCAGCAAAGTGGTTTTGCCTACCTGACGGGCACCTGCGAGAACAATAACTTTACCTTTAAATAATTTATCCTCAATAATTTTATACAAAAAACGCTCTATCATTACTGAATTATTTATCACTGCAAAAATACAACTTTTTTGGAATTAACTCCAAAAATATTATAATATTTTCGGAATTGATTCCAAAAAAGTTAGAATTTTATATGTGTTAAAAAAAACTTGTGATATGGTGCTTATCCATCCCTCCAGAGCCTACGTTCTTTTAGACATATTTGTTATTAATTCCCGACCAATTCAGCACATTTCTTTAGTGGCTGTAAATGATTGATTATCCACTCGTACGATTCGTCCCACGAGGATGGGTCATCAATGTCGAATTGGTTTAGAACAAATAACTTGCTGTCTTTTTTAGCTTCACGCCAGTGTAGTTTTCCTTTTATCAGTTTCTCGCAAATGTCTTTCTTGTCTTTGAGAGTGAAGTATGATTGTCTGTCCTTTTGTCTGAAATAAAGGCCGACTGTAATTTCTTTTTTTCTTGTTGTGACCAATATGAATATATGGCATACGCCAGTTCCGATAGATATGTCGTACGAATGTCGGCTTTGAGGTTTACGAGTTTTAAAATACTGTTGGAATGTGCTGTTTTGATCTGCAAAGTCGTTAAACCCGCGCCAAAAACTCAGCAATTGTTCTTCCTGCTTGGAATAGGCTTTCGCGGCTTTTTCCTCTTTGACCCAATCGTTGGGTCTCACAACGATGTTGAAACGTGGAGCGGGACGGGAATTGCCTATCGTCCATAATTCTATCTCTACGAGAAAGAAAAATAGTCCGTTGTCAGTATGCTGGTTTAGCCATTCTACGGCTTGCCTGTGTTCATCTCTGGCTTTTTTGACTATCCAAACAATGTATTTTGCGTCTTTCCCAGAGGCGTATGTTATAATTTTACCGAGATGGTCGTGGTCTGTATCCTCAAGTTGATTTTCAATGATTATCTTGTTTCCTTCATTGTCCTCAGCAAGAATATCGGCGTTGAATCCACCAACGGAAGACTCTCTCTCAATAAAGTTAATGTCTATATTGAGAGTGTCGGCCAATTGCATCAGGTTCTCTTCTTCTGAAAGCCAAGGAGTAAAGTCACGTGCCTCATCTTTCCAGAATTGACGGAGATCCTTTATCTGAATTAATTTATCCAACATATGGTTTACTCATATTAAAATGACTGTTCACTCTATTGTCTTTTGTTGTTTTATTGGCCAAAAAGAAATTAAGGTGGGTTCTATTTATTCACTTTTTGGTCATCCAAACAGACAGAACCCGTTAATCTGCCAGACAACCGTGTTTTGACATTCGATTTACGAGTGCAAAGTTACAACTATTTTTTCATTTGACAATGAACTTTTTGCC